>CAYQQM010000023.1:0-57175 GCA_964419605.1 uncultured Kofleriaceae bacterium
GGTCCGGGCGCGCTCGCGATCTGCTCCGGCCTGCTGTGCCTCGCTCGACGACTTACTTTCCGGCGGGCCCTTAGCGGGAGTGCTGCGCGCCCCGGCGGAGCGGGGACTATCGATCGGACTCGCCATGCAAGGTTGACTCTACCGCGACAGGACCGTCGCGTAGTGTGACAAATTCAACCTCGGAATTGCGCATGGTTAGCGAAATTTGTCCACGTGGCATGAATCCTGAAGAAATGGCAGTTCATTTTGTAATGTGGACGATCGGAGGTATCGCGGTATGGTCGCTCGTATCAATGCGACTTCGGAGATGATCCATGGCAGTTACGAAGCAAGACCGATGGTTACTTCCTGGGCGGCAATATGAGCTGCCGGGCCGTGACCTGCTGGCGGCGGCGGCGCTTCATGCGCGCCGGGAGTCGATGTTTCTGGTGTTTGCCACGCTGATCCTGACCGCAACCATAGCCTTGCCGTTGTTTTCCAGTGGAACAGTGCTCGACCTCGGCGGCGCTCTGCGACTGCCGCAAACCGCAGAGCTCACCTTTGGCGTTGCGGTGTTCCCGGTTGCAATTCTCGTCAGCCAGCTCGTATGCGAGCTGTACGGTTCGCGACGCGCCTATGCGTTGGGCTTTGCCGCGGTGTTCGCGTGTGCAGCGGTCGCGGCGCTCGCATTTGCAGCGGATGCGCTTCCGCCGACCGCGTGGCCTCTTGCGCTTGTCGCCTTTGGGACTGCTGCCCACCTTTCCCATGCGTGGATCTTTTCGGCAATGCGGCGGGCCCTGCACGGGCATCATCTACTGGGACGGTCGCTGCTTGCCATGGCGACCTCTCAGGTTATCGGTCAGGCGTGCTTCTTGCTCGCCATCAATGCCGCGGGTGAGGACATCGCGAATGTTCGCAATGCTGCTTCGGTAGGAGCAGCGTGGGCCTGCGCATGCGCGGTGATCGCGATTGCCCCGCTGATGCTCATCAGACGTCTGCTTTCGGTGTATCTGCGTGTGGGCCGTACCGACGAGCTGGCCGTTGACCACACTGCGGGCCCCATCGCGGCGCGGCGATCAAACCGCCTACCTGCCGCAGTTCTCGTCGATGATGAGCCGGGTAGCTCCACGGGGCCAGGCCGCCGTGCAGCGCGGTCATCGCCACACGCGTTTTCGCATAGCGAGATCGCGTTTTTCCTCGAGGGGGAAGAGCTCTCCGAGTCCGTCTAGGATCGCGCGCTGTGTGAAGCGAATGGCAAGTTCTGCCACATGAACGTGAGTACTCAGATCGAGCCTCAGACATTGAACTGTCCGATAAAGAGCATTGCCAAGGTGGGGCATGCCAGGCTAGTACGTCGTCGTGAGCGAACAGCTTTCCGAGGCGCCTGAGGCGAGTCCACCTGAGGTGGGTGGAATCAAGAAAAAATCGCTGATCATCATTGGAGCGGTCACGCTTGCGATCTGGGCATTTGCCGTTCAGACCGGTAGCCTGACACTGCTGATCGTCGTTGGCGTTTTGACCGTGCTCCTTGTCGGAGTGCTGGTCTGGGCGCTGCGTCAGGTCCGAAAGCAGCGGGGACTTGTTGGGCTGTTGCGCGGCGCAGCGGCTTCTCCCGCGGCGCGGAAAAACGCACTCGCCGAGCTCGAGGCGAAGAAGGATGCCAACGCTCCTCTAAACGTATTCGCGCGCGCGCAACTGATGGCCTCCGACGATCCGGCCGGGGCGCTCGCGCTGTTGGAGCCGCTCGGACTCAAGGCCTACCACGCAGCGATGCAAGACGATGTCGCTCTGCTGATGACACAGCTGTATCTCGCGCAAGGGCGGACACAAGATGCGCGGAAAACCGCGGACACCATCAACGTTGACAACCCCGACCGCAAAGAGGTCCGCGCAATGGCGGTGTGCATCGTGGCCGAGGCATGGGCGAGGACTGGGAAGCCGAAAGAGGCACTGGCTTTGCTCGATACCATCGAAATTCCGAAAGCCGATGCCCAGCAGCTCGGATTGCAAGCTCGAGTCGCCCGAGTTTTCGCGAAATTTGCTTCGAACCAGCGGGGGCCAGCTCGCACCGAGCTGCAGCAATTGGCGGATCAAGACCTCAATCATCTCGGCCGATTCCTATTGCCTCAGTTTCGCGTTCATCCCGAATTGCAAAAGCTCGCTCGCCGCGTGCTCGAACAGCATCCAGCCTCGCGCTCGATGGCCAAACACCAGGCGAGGTCGCACAAGCTGCGTTAGTGGTAAGCTACTCCCGCATGTCGCTGCGTGGAAAAACTCTGTTTATCACCGGTGCGAGTCGAGGGATCGGGTTAGCCATTGCGCTTCGCGCAGCGAAGGATGGGGCCAACATTGCCATTGCGGCAAAGACGAGCGAACCAAATCCGAAGTTGCCTGGCACGATCTTCACCGCAGCCCAAGAGATCGAAGCGGCGGGCGGCAAAGCCCTGCCGCTGGTGTGCGACATTCGGTTCGAAGATCAAGTGAACACCGCGGTTGAGAGCACCGTGAAGACCTTCGGTGGCATCGACATCTGCGTCAACAATGCGAGCGCGATTAGCCTCACAACGACCGACGCGACTGAAATGAAGCGCTATGATCTCATGCACGGAATCAATACGCGCGGCACGTTTCTGGTCTCAAAGACGTGCATTCCTCACCTTAAAAAGGCTCAGAACCCTCACGTTTTGAATTTGTCGCCGCCGCTCAACATGGAGACGCGGTGGTTTGCCCCACATGTAGCGTACACGATGGCGAAATTCGGAATGAGCATGTGTGTTCTGGGCATGGCTGGCGAATACAAGGCTGCGGGGATCGCCTTCAACGCGCTGTGGCCCCGAACGGTGATCGCCACGGCGGCTGTGCAGAATTTGTTGGGCGGCGCAGCGGCGATGAAGGCGGCGCGCAAGCCTGAAATTGTGGGCGATGCGGCGTACGTCATCCTCAATCGGCCGGCGCGCGAATGCTCGGGGAACTTCTTTATCGACGACGAGGTTTTGAAGTCCGCCGGAGTAACTGATCTGGACAGCTATGCAGTCGATCCAACGGTTGCGCTACTGCCGGATTTCTTTGTCTAAAGCACAGTTCATAGCGCACGGTCATTTGCCGTGAGGCGAGGCGGCGAGGAGCGAGGAGCGGAGTGTACAGCAAGTACTCGAGCACCGGAGCGACGAAGCCAACGAAGCATCACAGCAAATGAACTGCGCTATTTTAGTCGTGATCGCAATCCGGGCCGTGCTCGTGGGTGTGTGCCGCGGCCTCCGCTTTAACTTTTTCCATGTCGAGCTTTTTGGCCTGTTCGATCAGTTCATTAAGGGCGGCAGCAGGGAGCGCTCCGGACTCGCGAAACAACAACACGCCATCTCGGAACAACATGAGCGTGGGTATTGCTTGAATTCCTGCAGCGCCAGCCAACTCTTGTTGCGCTTCGGTGTCGATCTTCCCGAATACTACATCGCTGTGCGCGTCGGAGGCCTTCTCGAACACCGGCGCGAAGGCTCGGCACGGACCACACCATTGCGCCCAAAAATCCAGAAGCACAATCCCCGGCTTTTCAATGGTGGATTTGAAATTCTCTGACGTAATTTCGACGGTTGCCATGCCGCAGGTTCGCGCGTTGTCAGCCCCAACGCAAGGTGAATGTAAGGGACGTCGACCTTTCGCAGAAATGCTAGTTTTACGTTGTGAAACTGCGAATTACCTACAACGCTCCGGTTGTGCTCACCCTGACCCTGGCGGCGGTCGCGGTGTACATCTTAACGCATACCGTCGAAGCGCTTGCTCCCTGGTTTGTCGCGTACCCGCAAATCACGGATTCGCGTTCGTATCTGGGCTTGGTGACGCACGTTTTTGGTCACAAGGACTGGGCGCACCTGTTGGGCAACTTTACCCTGATCTTACTGATCGGGCCGATTCTCGAGGAGCGCCACGGCTCGATGCGGTTGTTGTTCATGATGGTTGTTACCGCGTTGGTCACCGGCGGCGCGAACCTGTTGCTCGGAAGCAATTTGCTGCTCGGTGCTAGTGGGTTGGCGTTTATGATGATTCTGCTCGCTTCGATGGCCAATGTGCGGGTCGGCGAAATTCCGCTGACGTTTCTCGCCGCTGCCGCGATCTATATGGGAGGAGAAATCGTGCGCTCGGCATCGAACGACAACATCTCTCATATGGCGCATCTCGTAGGTGGAGGGGTGGGCGGCATTTTCGGCTACGTAACGGCGCGCCGGACCAAGCCGAAGGCGGCGGTTGCAGCTCCTGGGCTGCCGTCATGACGACGCTGTTAGCGTTTGACGTCGACGACACCCATCGCGCGCTGAAACTCGTGGATGTCTGCCCGATCCCACGTCATCCGGCGAATCACATACCAAAGTGCGGAATATCCGCGGAGTGATGGCGGCGTTTCAGGCGTGACGTATTGTTCGAGATTGCGCTTCGAAAGTTTTGGTTGGCGGTCCGGAGCGAGGAGAATCGCCTCTACACGAGCGTTGAGGTCAGCGATCTTGGCAGGACCCTGATTCCCAGGCGACTCATACACAGAACGAACCAACGCGATGGCGTCCCGAACTTTGGGAGTAAACAGGCTGTGGGCATCCCAGTACCCAACGAACGCGGTGGCCTTGCGCTGCATGACCTCGGGCGTGAGTGGTTCATTGCTGGGGCTCGGAGCCTGGGCTTCTGGACATAGACCGTAGCCAAGTGCGGAGGCGACGCCGCATATTCTGGGGTTGGCGATCCTGTGGAGAACCTGACCCCGACCGTATTCTTGAGCCGGTGGCTCGTGAGGCTCATCAGCGCTAGCGCTGTCTCGAGTCGGAAGCTGGGGGAAGCGCTGCGCGATCATTGCCCTCGATAGATCGCATCGTACGGGCTAAGGGTGCCATTGCCTAGGAGTTTCTGGGGGCCACCTTCATCGAATCCGGGACCGGCGCACCGACGTCTCCTATGGGTAGGGATTCCGGTAACTCTAGGTATTAGCTTGTTAAATTTTGGGCTGGCGATCCGTAATATGGCGACTTTCGTACTACGTTCACGCTCGGCCTATCGCGCGGGAAGCTGTGGAAATCGAACCGCCTGCACCTAGCGAGCTACTGCGACATGTCGAAACGGAAAATTCGCGCATCTACGTTGCTGATCACCTACGCTCTGGCCACGCCGGTCCTTGCGCACCCCACTGCCGAGCAGGAGACCGTAGGCCCCCTCCCTTCTCCCGCGCTGGAATCAGGGGATGGGGCTGCAACCGTTCCAGTCTCCGACGCAACGATCGACCCGAGTCCCACCGCTTCAGCAGCAGCAGCGTCGGCGCCTGCGCTCTCAACTGCAGCAGCAGCGTCGGCGCCTGCGCTCTCAACCAAGTTGTCTAACGAGCTCGTTGCTGCTGGCGAGGCCGCCGTTGCGGCGGATCAGGGCTCCGAGGTGATCGAAATCGACGATTCAGCGCCGGCAGAGTCCGCTTCGTCAGTTCATCTAACGGACAAAGATCTCTCCTACCGGTCGCGCACGCAGATCTCTGACATTCTGCGTCAGGTACCCGGCCTGATGGTTTCTCAGCATGCTGGTGGCGGCAAATCCGATCAGTACTTCATCCGAGGTTTTGACGCAGACCACGGCACCGACATCGCGGTGTTCGCCGACGGAATTCCAGTGAATTTCCCCAGCCATGGCCATGGCCAAGGCTACGCCGACACCCACTTTCTCATTCCCGAAACAATCGCGGCGGTCGACGTTCACAAAGGCCCTTATTCGGCGCGCTTCGGCGACTTCTACACCGCAGGGGCACTCGAGCTAAAGACTCGCGACAGCGTGGACGGGCCAACGTTGTGGATCTCTGGCGGAGCTCCGCTCGCGGGTCCCAAACGCTGGCGGCACTACAACCAGCGGCTTGTCGGCATGGCTAGTCCGCATTTGCGCGGCGATGAAACCGACCGAGCGCTAATCGCTGTTCAGATCGCCAATAACGACGGGCCATTCGAGAATCCACAGGAATTCCGGCAGGGCAACGCGCTGGTGAAATGGCGGGGGGATGTCGGGCGAGGCGAACTACGATTCGAAACAAATTGGTATGCCGCCACGTGGAATGCATCCGGTCAAATCCCCGAGTCGGCGGTGGCAGCGGGCACGATCGGTCGGTTCGGCTCGCTCGACCCCACGGAAGGTGGGAACACCTCGCGGTCCTCGGCGCAGGTCGGCTATTCCATCCGCGATGGGCGCGGCGGGACCTGGCGAGCGTCGGCATTTCTCATGGAATATCGGCTGCGCCTGTTTTCCAATTTCACGTTGTTTGCTCGAGACCCCATGAATGGCGACCAAATCGAGCAAACCGACGCGCGCACGGTATGGGGCCTTGACGCGGCCTACGATCGTCGTCTTTCGCTCGGTCACATGGATTCGATCATTACGGCAGGAGTGCAGGTGCGCAACGATGACGTGGATACGGAGCTGTCGCACTCGGCACGGCGGAAGCGGTTATCCGACTGCTTTTCTAGCGGCGCGAATCCGTGCAATCACACATTCGATCGAATTCGCAACGTTGCGGGATATGTGGAGACGAACGTCCACGTGCTGCCCCACGTCCACGTATTGCCAGGCCTTCGATTCGAACACTTTGTGTGGGATGTTGAAGATCTCGACGCAAAGACCCAGAACGACCCCGCTGCGACAACCGGCGGCAGCGTGGGGCGCGCCATGGTGTTGCCGAAATTGTCGCTTGAAATTGAAGCAACAAAATATCTCAATCTGTTCGTCAACTCCGGTAGTGGGTTTCATTCCAACGACGCCCGTTCCAATGTAGCTACGAAGGGCAGCGGAGCGCTTGCGCGAGCATTCGGTGCTGAGGCGGGATTTCGCACGACGATCCTGCCACGCGCCCGCATTGCTGCCGACCTATGGTACCTGCGATTGGCTTCGGAGCTGGTGTGGAACGGCGACTCTGGCGGGACCGAGGCGTCCGATCCGACCCAGCGGTATGGCGCGGATATCGAGGTGGCCTATCACCCTACTCCCTGGCTGCGGATCGACGGGACACTTAGCGCAGCGCGCGCCACGCTCACGCGCAACCCCGGCAACAACAATGCGGTCGCCTTGGCGCCAAGGCTAATGGGACAGGGGGGGGTGACCGTTACCCGTGGTCCGCAGTTCTTATCTCTGCGGGCGCGTGGTCTTGGCGACCGGCCAGGCAACAGCGATCGGTCGTTGACGGCAAAGGGATATCTAATTTTCGACCTCGTTGCAGGCCTCACGTTTGGCAAGCTCGACCTCAACGTAACTGTGAACAATCTACTCAACAGCGAATGGAGCGAAGCCCAATTTGCGGAAGCCTCGCGAGTTACGCCAACCGCGGACGTCGTTGAGCAAATGCACGTTACGCCAGGCATTCCGCTCACCGCGACGGCAACTGCCGCGTACCGGTTCTAACGGGCTATCACCCCTGGCGCGGAGCCAGAGGCGCAGCTGCAAATGGAGCACTTGCGCTTGTCGTTATTCTGGGCCTGGGTCACCATCGCCCCACCATGATGACAAGGAAACAATTCCTCGGCACGCTTTTTCGAGGCACTGCCGTCGCAGCAGGTGGAGCAACGCTATTGTCGGGGTGCAGTGACGATGGTGGAGGAACTCCATCCGACGCGCCCAGCGGGACCGGTAACTGCAATGCCAATGGAACAACGGTGGTGATTGGAACCGATCACGGCCACGGGCTTGTTGTAACCAAAACCGACGTTGCGGCGGCCGCCTCGAAGACCTACGACATTCGGGGTACCTCAGGTCACACCCACTCAGTTACCCTAACGATGGCTCACTTTCAGGCATTGGCGGCGAATCAGATCGTTATGGTCCAATCGACCTCCGGCGGGATCGATTCACATACTCATTCCGTGCGGGTCAGTTGCGCCTAGAAGTCGGCTACTGCGAGCGGCCCTCATCCTGCCGAGCCGGCGGCGGCTTAAGGCCGTACTTCTCCATCTTGTAAATGAGAGCGCGCCGCGATAGGCCGAGGCGGCGTGCGGCTCGGGTTTGGTTTTGGCCTTCGGCATCGAGTGCGGCAACGATCGCGACGCGTTCGACTTCGGCCAACTGGCCGCGCACATCGGCTGTGATGGGAACTGCCGACTCGACGCGTTGTCCGGCGAAGCGCAGCTTCTCGGGTAAGTCGCTCGCTTCGATCGTATCGGTGCAGAGAACCAAGGCGCGCTCGACCGCGTTGCGCAATTCCCGAACATTTCCCGGCCACGAGTACCCTGTGAGCGCGGCCCGCGCAGACTCCGAATACGAGGGGACACTGCGGCCCTGCTCGAGGGCAGCGGAGCGGGCAAAAAATTCCGCCAGGGGGAGGATCTCGGATGTGCGGTCGCGCAAGGGTGGGACGACAATCGTAAAGCCACCGATGCGGAACAGCAGGTCTTGTCGGAATCGTCCAGCGCGCACATCGGTCTCGAGGTCGCGATGCGTGGCGGCAAGTAAGCGCGCATTGGTTGCTACCTCCGCCGTTCCGCCGACTCGGGTAATCACTTTTCTTTCGAGAACGCGCAGCAGTTTGGCCTGCGTTGAGAGCGGCATTTCGCCAATTTCATCGAGAAATAACGTGCCGCCGTCCGCTGCCTCAAAGAAACCGATCTTGCGCCGATCTGCTCCAGTAAACGCGCCGCGCTCATAGCCAAACAATTCACTCTCTAGCAACGTTTCCGGCAGGGCTGCGCAGTTCAGCTTGATCAGGGGCTTGGCGCGCCGGGCCGAACGATGGTGGATTGCTTCCGCGACGAGCTCTTTGCCGACGCCGGTTTCGCCAAGAATCAGTGCGGTCAGCGGCGAATCCGCGATTTTTTCCACCAAGGCATAGACGCGCTGCATTGCGGGATCGAGCACGATGGGCTGGGATGTATCGCTGGCCATGGGAGGAGCGCGGCGCGGTGTTGCGCCACCGGTTCGCAACCCGGCGCGCACCGCACTAATTAGCGCCTCCGACGTGGTTCCATCGCTTGGACACATTGCCGTTGCGGCGCGAGCATCGACGCTAGCGCCGCGCGCCAAATCGAGTAGTCGCGTCACGGCAGTCGCGCACTCTGCGGGACCCAGCTCAGGCAAGATCACCAAGTAATCGTCGCCCACGTCTTCTGCCATGAGGTCCATGGGGCGCAGGGCGCGAGCCATCGCATCGATCACCGCATCGTCCGCAACGCGGACGAGTGCCACGGCCAGCGGGCGCTGATAGCGCACCGACCGATCGACCTCCGCCGCTAGACGACTAAGCCCGGTTTGGTCATCTGCGATGGTGCTCGTGCGTCGGAGCGCACTCGCAACGCCGACAATGGCAACGATCGGTCCCAAAGCGATTTCGTCGCCGCTTGCGAGCCTTCGGGTCCCTTCGATTCTCGTGCCATTGACGCGAGTGCCATTACGCGATCCAAGGTCCTGCACGACAATGTCGGTTCCGCTGCGGCGGATTCGAGCATGCATGCGCGACATCTTTTCGTTGTCGATGTGAATTGCGGCTCCCCGCGATCGGCCAAACGTTACGTCGACACCGTCGGGTAGGTCGACAACTCGCGACCGTTCGGTGCCATCGACATGAATGACAAGGAATGCATGCGGCTCCTCCCCTGTGGAAAGAAAGGTTCCCGCTTCCTGTGTATGTGACTCACCTCCCATCTATGTCCCATAGATTCTGCACATTTGACCGCCGCCCGTACGCGGTGAATGTCACGAATTTAACGCGCCGTTTAGGTCAGCGTTGGCGCAACCACTCCCGCCATGGGGCTCGCCCGCCAGGAACTTGTACGGATTCTGCACATCTGATCGCGTTACGTACGCGACGCAGGTCACGAATTCGGGCAGTTGAGAGGTTGCGCGCTATGGCCCCCTCGTTGCAAACCTGTTGGGCATGGCGAAAACCTCGCGCGCGGCCCTCCTTGTTGGAGTTCTGGGCGCTGCCGCCTGCCAAGAATCCCCAGGTGTTACCCCCGATGGCTCTCCGCCTGCCGGAGATGCCATGGTAGGGGGACCCGGGTTGGTCATACCCTTCACTACAAAGTCGCCAGTCCCCGGATCCGTCGGAAGCGGCATCGTCGTATCGCGAGCGCTGTTTCGGGTGGCGAATCTGCGAGTGATTGGCGACTCGGGTCCTGGCGATACGCGCACGTCGCGCAATCATTTGGAGTTGGAATGGAAGGCTGGAACGAGTCCGTCTCCGATTGAGTTTAGCGATGCTCCAAGCGGTCTATACTCGAAGGTCTCGATGGAACTGGACGGAGAGACCGTAGCGGATTCGTTCGAAATTACCGGTACGGTAGAGCTCGACGGGACGAGCGTTGATTTTCGAATACATGATCCGGAAGAGCTAAAGGTGTCGATGGATGCTTCTGTTGCGCTAGATCCCGGCAAACGCGTCGCGGTGAATGTGCAGTTGGACATCGACAAAGCATTGGATGACCTCGAGTTTTCCGAATTGCCAACCATTCAGGGTAGCCGCGTGCTGGGTCCGGGCGATCGTCAGATGTCGAAATTCCGCGGTCGACTCAAGTCGGCGTTTTCCACGCGCGACTAACACAATCTAGGGTAACGACATCTCCCATGGCCAGTGAACGGTTTACGCAGTCGATTACCGTCGTGCCGGAGGACATCGATGAACTCGGTCACGTGTCTAACCAAGTCTATCTGCGCTGGGTTCTCGAGGTAGCGATCGCACACTCGGATTCGCTTGGGTGGAGTCAGCGCGAGTACCGCGACATTGGGGGAATGTTTGTCGTCCGACGCCACGAACTCGACTATTTGGCGCCGGTGTACCTTGGGCAGGCGCTGTTTGCGATCACGTGGATCGAGTCCCTGCGCGGTGCTTCCTGCGTGCGTGCAACCGAAATCGTGCGCGAGGGCTCGGTGGTATTGCGCGCCGCGACGACGTGGGTGTTTACATCGCTGGCATCGCCCCCCCAAGGGGGACCCGCTTCGGGGCGCCGTCCGCTGCGAATCCCCGATCCACTGCGTGCGGCGTTTCGCGTCCCTACAGAACAGTGACTGGCGGGGCGATCACGAGCTTCACAAATTCTTCGCGCGTTGCCATTTCGAGAAATACACCCCGCACGCCGCTGGTAACGAGTCTGGCCTCGTGAGCGCCCACACCTCGGGCCGCCATGCACATGTGAAGGCCCTCGATGTATACGGCAGATCCCTGGCTGCCAAGATTCTCGTACAGGATGTCGGCAAGCTCGTGTGTGAGGTCCTCCTGTAGTCGCGGGCCG
Source organism: uncultured Kofleriaceae bacterium (assembly GCA_964419605.1). GTDB lineage: Bacteria > Myxococcota_A > Polyangia > Haliangiales > Haliangiaceae > JABFXX01. The sequence continues at coordinate 11,202 of CAYQQM010000023.1, forward strand.
CGTGCGACGAGGCGCGCCAAGCGCGATAGCTTCGACAGTCCCAGGACCTTGTCTGTGGGGATGTAAGCGAGCGAGATGCGGTAGATCACGGGCAACAGGTGATGCGGGCAAACTCCAAAGGCGGTGTTGTGCTTGGAGATCACCATCTCCGTATATTTGGCGGAGAACGTTTTTGCGACGAGAGCTTCGACCTGCGGCTTGACTTGCTTCTGGTCGTGGATGAGCTCGTGGAGGCCTTTGGCGGCGCGGGCGGCGGTTTCGCGGAAGTTGTCGTCGTCGGTGTTGTAACCGAGTCGCGCGAGGCCTTGGAGGATCTTATCGTAGCCTTGGGTAAAGAGTTCGAGCGCCTCGGAATTGAGTTCCATGGGGTGTCCTTATACTTCGACAGAATCGCCGTCGTAGCGGCAGCGACGCCTAGCTGGCTGGCGGTGTGAAATGCGACGCGTACGAATGCGTCGTATCCCGGAATTGCCCTATCGACAAGGTGCGGCGGCATCGAGCCGCGATAGACCGCGATGCGCAGTCGCCGGTGGCTCAGCGTCTGCTGATGGCGCGCAACGGGTTTGCGGTCCAGCTTGGCGACGCCAAGCTCGCGCGCCAGGTGATGTACATCTTCGCTCTGGGGGAGTTCCCACAGGCCACCAAACAAGCCATCGGGAACGCGCCTTGCCAGGATAATCTCATCGCGTTCAGCGAGCCATAGCGCTGCGCGACGCAGCACCGGAAGTTCCTTCGCGGCCTTGCGTTTGGCTACGACGGGGAATTGGTCGCGGCGTCCGGATCGGCCAGAGATGCACTCGGTACGAACCGGGCACGACTGACACAGCGAGCCGGCTCCGCTGGGAGTGCAGAGGGTTGCGCCGAGTTCCATGAGTCCCTGGTTGAGGTCCCCTGCGGCATGCTCCTCGTCGAGCGCAGCAACGAGAACGGCGGCCCGCGTCCATAGCTCTCGCTGGCCCGCGCTGGACTTAATGTCCTTGCGAATCGCATACACCCGCGCGAGTACGCGGGCCACATTGCCATCTACCACGGGAACTCGTTCGCCGAATGCGATCGATGCGATGGCACCCGCGGTGTATGGCCCAATGCCTGGAACCGTTCGCAAGTCACGCGCCGCGCGCGGCAGCGATCCGGCCCAGCGCGATGCGACTTCCTTGGCACCGGCGTGCAGATTGCGGGCGCGGGAATAGTAGCCCAGGCCGGCCCACGCAGCGAGAACGTCATCGGTGTCGGCCGCAGCTAAGGCAGTTATCGTAGGAAACTTTGCCATCCAGCGTTGCCAATAGGGAATGACTGTTTGGACACGCGTTTGCTGCAGCATGATTTCGCTGACCCAAATTGCGTACGGATCGGCGGTGCGGCGCCACGGAAGGTCGCGTCGTGCCGTGGTGAAATGTGCGACAACTGCGGCTGCAATGCTTCGAGCCGACGGCTCGGGTACTGCAGCAGATCGTCGAGAGGTCACGTTCGGAACGTTACGACGTTGCCGATGGGGTGCAAGGAGTTGGCGTGTGATCCAACGTAGTTATTTGCCCGCACAGAGAAGGTTCTCGTCGAGGTGCGGAACACGCACACATAGACAGGGGGGCCAACGGTGTTGGATAATTTTCAACAAACTTTGTCTTGGTTCGCTCTCCTACAGAAGAGGTCGTCAATGAAGTTTCGCGCCGACGGATGGATCCTCGCAATCACGCTACTCGGCATTGTTGGGCTCGGATGTGGTAACCGACCGCGCAACAATGGTGGTGAGGATGCGAGCGTGCAAATGGATGCACCGGTTGATAGTAGCAAGCTCGACGGAGGCTGTGGGCTTGTTACGTGCGCGAGCGCCAACGCGCAGTGCGGTTTGATCGGCGACGGTTGTGGAGGAACCCTCGATTGCGGTGGCTGCCAAGCTCCAGCGACGTGCGGCGGAGGCGGGACTGCATTCGAATGCGGTGGAACTGGGCAGTGCACACCGCGCACGTGCGCAGCGGCGGGTGCGGAGTGTGGCGCGGTGGCCGACGGTTGCGGCGGACTCACTCCTAGCTGTGGTTCGTGCCCGTCTGGGCAATTGTGCGGTGCCGGTGGCGTAGCGAACAAGTGCGGCAACGCTACGCCATGCACGGGGTTGTGCAATCAACAGATGACGTGCACCCCAACGACAAAAACCAAGATCTCCGGAATCGTGACTGCACCGGGTCACGATGACATCGCGACATGGGGCGCGCCGGATCCGATCTATGGAGCGCTTGTGTACGTGCCCAACGGCGCAGCCGGCGCACCGAGCTACGGAGTACAAGCATTCGCACCCGGCGTATCGTGCGACACATGTAGTTCGCTGGTCACCGGCGATCCATTGGTCGCGTCATTAACCGGAACAGACGGTGCGTTCACGATCAATAACGCGCCCTGCGGCACTGACATCCCGTTGGTGATTCAGCTCGGCCGCTGGCGTCGCCAGATCGTCATTCCGAGCGTGCCGTGTTGCGAGACCACAACGCTCACCAACCGCGATACGCACTTACCGCGAAACCGCGTGGGTGAAGCCGGCGATGTGCGCAGCGATATTCCGTTGATGGCCTTTTCTACTGGCAATGTAGACACCCTGCACTGCGTGATGCGGAACATCGGCATCGACGACTCGGAGTTCACTAACCCCGACGGCAACGGTCGGATACGCCTCTACTACGACAACGGTGCGCTCATCAACGGCACCACCCCGGCCGCGACGACGCTGTATCGGTCACAGGCCGAGCTCGATAAATACGATATGGCGCTGTTTGAGTGCGTTGGTGGTCGTGTCGCAAAGGCGCAAGCCGATCAAGACCGCGTCCGCGCCTATGCCGACAAGGGCGGCCGCGTATTTGCAACCCACTTCAGCTACGTGTGGCTAACCAACAGCACCGGTTCGCCAGGAACGAATACCGGACCCAAGCCATGGTCGCAGACCGCCGACTGGATCGTCAATCAAGGCTCGTTCGCGAGCACGGTTGGGCTAATTGATACGACGCTGCAAAACGACGCCAACACGCAAACGCGTCGTTCTGCGTTCGCCGACTGGTTGTTCGGCGTTGGCGCATCGACCACGCACGGCCAAATTCCCGTTAACGTTGTGCGCCACGACTTCAATTCGGTGAATAGCGCGGCTGCCACGAAGGCAGGTACTCCGGCGCAGCAATGGATCTACACCAACAACGCGTTCCGCGGTCCTTTGCACTTTACATTCGATACCCCGGTCGCCTACGCTCCGGACCCGGCGCCGACCACACAGTGCGGCCGCGTGCTGTATAGCGACTTCCACGTCCGCGACGCAGATGTCGGCGCACGGCGGAACAACTCTTCGACGTGGTTCCCGAATGAGTGCCGTCGCGGCAAGATGACGCCGCAAGAAAAGACCCTGGAGTTCATGCTGTTTGACCTCGCCTCGTGCGTGGGCACGCCGCCGGCGGTATGCCAGCCGAAGTCGTGCGATCAGCAAGGGTACAATTGCGGCAAGGCCGGTACCGGGTGCGACGACGGCGTGGTTCTCGACTGCGGCACGTGTCCGATGGGGCAAGTCTGCGGCGGCGGTGGCGTCAATCAATGCGGGATGTCGTCGTGCACGCCGCGTACCTGTGCTCAGGTGGGCGCGGAATGCGGCATTATAGGCGACGGCTGCGGTGGCACCGTCGACTGTGGTGGTTGTTCGCAGGGCACCAGCTGTGGCAGTGGCGGCGTTGCGAATCAGTGTGGCGGGATCCTGTTGTAAACGGAGCTCGGCGCTACTCGGCCCGAATCGGCCAGACTTGCCACGATACGCCACCCCGGGCGTCCCGCAGTACCAGAGCCAGTTGACCCTCTTGTGGGTCATCTGGCTCCACGCGGAGATACGCGGAATGCAGATCGAAGTCGTGCATGGTGCCGCAGGAAGTGAGCCAATTTACCGTATCCACTGCGTCGTCGGCTGACACGAACAACCGCACGTCCTGATCGCGGGCGACGACGATACTTGACGTAGGCGGCGGGACCGGGGCGCCGTCGATCGTGAGGTCGACGAACGGCGGGTTGGTTCTGGTTTCGCCGAGCCATACGGTCTTTGTGGCAGCAAAACCGACTGCGGCCACCCCGATGACCAGCGGGACCGGAGCTCCAGGCTCGAGCGCGAGCTCGCGGCGCGCGGCAGTCAGCGTGGCTTCGTTGGGTGCAATCACGTTGGTGCCAACGATGGCACCCGCCAGGCTCTGGGGCGATACCACCTCGATGCGGTCCGGTAGCTGCTCGTTCACCGGCGCGCCCTTGTGACCAACCAAGACGTCGATGCGCGACGTTTCCCCCGGATTGATCCCCGGGGGAGAGGCGCGCACCGCGATGATCCGATCGTGATCCAGCTGCCACGGCTCATCAAGGTCACCGGTGCACCCCGCCACGAAAGCGAGTGCGGCGACCACCACGGATGCGACCGCTTTCATAGAATCCCCCGCAAGCCAAATGACGGAACGATGGGCAGCGATTTGAAGGCGGTGCGCTGCGTGTAGTCGTAACCGTAGAAGTACGTCACCACTGACTCGTTCATATACACGTTTTGCACGTCGAGAAACGCTGTGAGCGCAGCAGGACCCCACTTCCATGAATAGTCGACGCGAAGGTCCAGTTGGTGATGGATCGGCGCCCGCGCTGAATTCAGCGGTTCAAAAATCGGAATGTAGACGTTTCGATCGTTGTCCAGAATTGCGCCTTTTACCGGGGTATATGGCAGCCCTGAATACAGTTGAAAGCGGCCACCCAGCTGCCACCGACCGCGTTTCCAACTCGCTGCGGCGTTCAGGCTGTGTGGCTGGTCGTAGCTGAACAGGCGCTCGGCTTGGCCGGGCTGATCGACGCGCGTTGAATGCGAATACGAATACGACAGCCACGCAAACCAGGGGCCGCCGCGATACGTCGCGAGCAATTCCGCGCCAACCGTCCGGCCCCGACCATTGTTGGCGATCGATCCATCCTTTTCCGTCGTAATCAGCCGCGCGCGGTCGATGTAGTAGGTGGACGTCTGAATGCGAGTACCTTCGCGCGGTTCGTACTGAAGGCCCAGAATGTTCTGGGTAGAGCGCTCGGACTCGAGAGATTTGGTCAGCAGTTCGGTCTGAAACTCCGGTGGACGGCGATACGCGCCCGCCGATACGCGACCCGTGAGGGTGGAAGTGAGCTTGTACTCAACCTGGCCGCGCGGCTGCAGGGTCCACTCACCGCTACGGGCGAATTGATCGGCGCGCAACCCAACCGTCGCGCGAAGCTTGGGGTCGAGATTGGCGGCGACCGAGGTCCATTGGGCGAAATCGGGAGTCCACACCGAGCCGCGGAACTGTTGCGAAACATCTTTCGGGTCAAAATTCCCTATCGGGTCGCTGTCGCGGAGTTCGCGAGGTTGGGCTAAATCGATCGTCCACCGCCCGACTTTGGCTTCGGCGCCGGTTCGCCATTCGATGTTCGAGAGCCCGGCGAAGCTCTTTGCGGTGCGGATGACCTCAACCCGCGGCGTGACCTGCGGCTGGGAAACCTCAATCTTTTGCAGCACGCCGACATTGAAATTAAACTCGGTGAACAGGCCCGACAACGCGAGGTTGGCGAACCAATCTCCCCGACGATACGTCGCGGCCGCCGTCAATAGCGCGAAGTTTGTACGATTGTAGAATCGCTTGGTCTTCGCCTCCGTGTCCTTGGTCGCATAGAGCTCGAAGGTATCGATCGTACCCAAACTGGAAATCGAAAATTTCCACGCATCGTTTAGTTCGGTGTCTAGGCGTAATTGCCCATCGTAGTAGCTCGGCACGGTGGTCAACGAAAGGTCCGCACTGGCCGGGATCAGCGATGGCAACACGAGATCGATGGTGGAGCGCCGCAGCCCGAACATGTAACGGGTCTTGCGTCCGACGGGTCCCTGGGCAATCAGGCCGCCGTCGATGAGCGACAACTCGGCTTGGGCGCTTCGACGGGCGTCTCCCACTCGCGTACGAACCGCTACGACTCCCGACGTAGCCCGTCCCACCTCAACGCCAAATCCTCCGGGGATATACGCGAGGGTGGCGATCGATTCAGCGGGAAGCACCGCCCGAAATCCAATGTTGTGGAACAGGATCGGGATTTCAAAGTCGTCGACGAGAAATTTGGAATCCTGCGGCGACGAGCCGCGGATCACGACCCCAGAGTATCCCAGGGGCAGCTGCAAATTGACCACGCCCGGCATCGCGGTCAATGCTTTGACGACATCCCCCCCTGCACCGGGTACCCGCTGCAGCTCTCCTCGATCGATTACTTCCGCCCCGGGCGCTTCCACTGGCGCCTGGCCGCGAATTTCGATGGTTTCGAGCGCATCATCGAGGTGGACCAGAACGATGTCGCCGAGCTCGTTTCCGGTGACCGCCGCGAGGCCAAGGCCATACCCGTCGTGTTCGATGACTAGGTTTGCACCTCGGAGTGCTTTCAGCACAAACCGGCCGTTGCGGTCGGTCGTAACGCGCGACTCGGACGACTCGGGTCCAACGCGAGCGCCGCGCACGGGGACACCTTGCTTGTCAATGACCCGGCCGACGACCTCGATCTCGTCGCGGACAAGCGCCGGTTGTGGGGTGGCTGCCGTGGGAGTTTCGAGCGGTTCGCTTGGTAGCGGTTGCGCCGCGACACCCATAGGCACGGCCAAGATCCCAACGATTACTTTGCGTCTCAAAGTACTCAGGGCTTACAGCAATTTTCGCACCCACGCACGTGCGAGTGCGGCACAAAATTGGAGCATTGGCCGTTGTCAAAGGCCCAATTGTTTCCGCACGATGTCCGCGACGCGAGTCATGTCTACTTCGCCCAAGGGTGCAGGGGAGGCAGAGGCCTGCTTGGATCCTGAGGGGAAAATGATCAGCGGGACGAGCCGGTCGTAGTCGTGCAGCGACCCGTGGGAGGTCGCAAGCGGCTCTTTGGCGGACTGGGTGATCCAGCCAGGCTTTGGCAGGTAAAACAGCTCGCCGGACCGCTCTGGGTCAAACGTTTGGCATAGGGCCCGGGCTTGTCCCGCGCGGCGGTCGCACTGGCCGGTGACATTCGCGACCCAATCGACGTTCTCGATTCCCGGAAACGCTTGCAGCGCAAAAATGACTCGCTTGGCAGCCGAAGCGATTTCGCGTTGCGGCTGCGCGAGCATTGCTTTCGAAAAATAGATGTTGGGGTAGCGCGCGCTCTCGATCCACTTCCCGGGTCCCAGAACTGCGGTCGCCGCATTGTTTGCAGCTTGCTGGATCTGCTCGTAGGTCATTCGCCCGCCACCCAACTTCTCCGGCAGCGGACTGCCGCCGTGGTCGCTCGTTGCGATGACCGACCAACGGCTAGCACCTACCAATCGGTCCAGCGCCTGGAAAAAATCTCCTAACCATTGATCGATGCGCAGTTCGGCGTCCCACATTTCCCGCGATTCATGTCCCCAGCCGTGGCCGATCAGGTCGTGTGCCGATAGGCTAATTACCAGCAGGTCCGGGTTGCTGTCCGCGCCCAGATGTTCGCCGCGAATCGCTGCGAGCGCGGTGTCTAGCACGAGTTCATCGCCGAGCGGCATCGCTTGGATCGCCTCGTTCGGTTTCGCAGTCTGAGACGGGTCATGCGGAAACGTTGGTCCGAATCCGTATTCGCCTACTTCACCTGGTTGATCGTCGTCGACGCCGGCCAGCGCGGCGACCGAACTCAGCGGCGTCCAAACGTCATGTTCGCGCGCGGCGACTGGGTGGGATTGATTCCATGCCAATAGCCACGGGGGTGTGGCTCCGGTGGTCGTCCAGCTCCGGGCCTTTGCGTCGTACCAAATCGGAACGCCCCGTTGGCCCAGCGGCAAGATTGCGGCGCGGGCTTTGAGGCTAACCGCGACCGCTTTGCCGCCCCGGCGGGCGCCAGCTACGCTGTCGCCGAGCCCAGGTACTCGAAGCCATTTCACGGTGGTATTCCCGTCTTCGTCCTGAACCGATGCCAGAGACATTTCGAGGTCGCGGTGCCACCACTCGTTCGCAATGATGCCCGATCGCACCGGGGGTTCGCCGGTGCCGAGCAGCGCGTGACCGGGCGCGGTGAGCGTTGCCGCCGAAGGATGGCGCCCCACGTACCGTTGACCTTCCGAAACCATGCGGGCGAAGCCTGCTCGGAACGCCGGTCGCTTGGCTTCGAACGACCATTCAGGCCATTGGTCGATCACCAGCAAGATCACCAGTCGCGGGTTCGTTGGGGCGGAGCCCTGACTGGGAAAGCTAGCGCAGGCGACGACGGCGGCAAACAGCGGCACTACAGCGGACTTCATTCGAACCGATCATAACGCAAAGCATCTGAGCGATCTGAACGATGCCTTAGTCGCACATCTTATTTGCGTCCGCGTCGAGACAATACTGCGCGATGAAGCGAGGGTATTTGCTCGGAACCCCGAACAACGGTGTGTACACCGAAAGGTTAACCGTGGTCTCGCTCTCGGCCCGCAGCAAGAATCCGGCAAACGGGGACCTATTGCTGAGCAACGTCTGAGCGAACGAGGTTACCTCGATGGATACCTGAGCAGTGTCGTCTGCGCGGATGAAGCCGCCGAGTATTCCGGTGTTTGTGAAGTCGGGGAATTCGACTTTCCCATCGCCGGCGTATCCATGTAGCTTAATCGGGACTTCGACCGTCGTACAACAGGCTGAAAACGCGAAGTACGCAGCTTTGAGCAGTAGCGTGGAGGGCATTTCCTGAAGATCCACTTCGAACACAACCCGGGTTCCGAACGGGGGATCCCATTTCACCGTCTGCTGGCCGGATAGTGGATCTTGGTATGCGTCAGGGGTTCCGTCTTTGTTGAAGTCAAAGGCGGCACCGTATTTCTCACCGATTCGTTCGATCGTGATCCGTTTGCAATCATCGCTGCACGCCTCATCGCCCTTGTTGCCATCGTCACACAACTCATATAGCGGTTGCAGAAAGGTATCGCCGCAGACCGCATTTTTCTTGCACAGCGCGTCGCAGCCATTCCCATCGTTGCGGTTGTTTCCATCGTCGCAGTCCTCGCCCGGATCGCGCGTTCCGTTGCCGCAGAGCGACTCGAATGCATCCGCCGGTGCCGTGGGTTCGAGCCCCAACACCTCGGAACACCCGACCGAGAGCATTCCGACAACAGCCAATTGGGTCACCCATTTGAACCACGATGGCCGCACGTTCTAAGGATAGGTGCGAGGTGGAGCTGTTTCAAGGGCAAAAAAATCGGGCCCCTACGGCGCGTTGATCACTTGATTCCTGAAGCGAATTACGAACCTCCGCTGGTGCCGATCGCCAGGCGGATCAGCCCGGCGCTTTTGGCGCGCTCCATGAGATTGACGACCTTGCCGTGCGGAACGCCTTTGTCGGCTTTTAGAACCACTTGGGTCGCCTTGTCGCGCTGATAGGCGGCGGCGAACAGCGCATCGAGCGCCTCGTCTTTCATCGACTGGCCGCCGATCTCGATGTCGCCTTGCAGTGGGATCATGAGGACCAGGGATGCTTTGGACGTGTCGATCTCTTGCGCCTTGCCCTGAGGGAGGTTGATCTTGAGTCCCGATTTTTTTTCCTGCTCGGTCTGCTCAGAGGGGTCGCTGCGTTGTCGCTGTTCCTTCCGCGTCTGTTCTACCTCGGCGAGCGCAGTGACCATGAAGATCACCACCATGACAAGAAACACGTCGGTGAGTGGAGTGATGTTGATCTCGGAAAACAGCGAATCACCGCCAGACTCACCGTCTTCGTCCACGAACTCAGGCTGCTTCCCGATCGCCATCACGCCTCCGTTCGGCCGCATCGACCAGCAGTTCGAGGAATTCGTCGGTAAGAAGCCGCATCTCGGTGGCAATCCGACCTGCGCGTTGGCTAAAAAAGTTGAAGAGGACGACCGCTTCGACTGCAACGAGAATGCCGGCCGCGGTAACGACTAGCGCCTGCGATACCGGACCCGCGACGTCCGAAAAACTCACCTGTTGGCCGCTATGAAACCCGCCGAGTCCTGTGATGATGCCTGCCACCGTTCCAAACAGGCCGACAAACGGAGCGGTTGCACCGATGGTCCCCAACATCCACAGCCGGGCGCGCAATTCTTGGTTCACTCGCATGCGTTCGCGATGCACTGCGGAGACGACGTGCTCCGGCTTGGAAGTCTTGAGCCGTTCGTAGCCGACCAAAAACACGTCGCCGATCGGCGATGGCGAACGTTCACATGCCGACCGACCTTCGTCGAGTGCGCCGCGCGAGAGGCACCGGGTGACCGCCTCTCCGAGAGCTCGCGCTTTTGCAACAAACTTCCACTGCGCGATGCCGCGCTCGATGGCGACGGCCACCGCTACAATGGAGAACCCGACGACCACCCACATCGCCCCACCGCCGTGGTTCATCAATTCCCAAATCGATTGGTCCATTCCTAACCCTTAATTTGCCAACTATGAAGCAAACAGCGTTTCAGGGCTACTACCCATCGCCAGTTAGGCCACCTCCTGGTTGCCGCGGTCGAGGAGGTGTGCTCGAATTGCCCCGAATGAGCCGAATGGTCAAGTGCACAAAACTTGGAGAGACCCTACCGGGGCTTCCTTATAAGCCGTTCAACGATGCGCTGGGGCAGCGGATCTACGAAGCCATCTCGGCCCAAGCCTGGCAGGACTGGATCGAGCACTCCAAGCGCTTGGTGAACGAGTACCGACTCGACCTCACGTCGAAGAAAGCCCACGAGCTACTCAAGGAGCAGTGCGAGGCGTTTCTCTTCGGGGATGGCGGTTCGGCGCCGGCGGAGTACGTGCCGGAGAAGCCTCACCATCACTGAATTGGGTATTCCCTGGCTGTTACGTCGGCGAGCTGGTTGACTGCCGCTGCGGTGACGAGCGTCTGGCTGACCATCGTTTGAGTAAATTCGCCGCTCCCGTCTGGCATGATCTGTGGACCTCTCGGGCCTGGCGTCGTTAGAGAACCGAGGATTACGTGCGAGGCGCCGGTATCGATTCCGGTTTGAGCAGTGGCATAGTGTTTGCCGAGGACGGTCATGAAACCGGCGGGGCCCTCCATATGCGCCGTTTGCACCCGCCATATTTTGTAGACGCTCGAGCCGTTCCGGATGATCCATACGTACGCTGTTGGCCGCCCTCCCGTGAGGCGATCGCCGCGATCTCCTGCGGTAATGATCACCTGAACTCGTCGTGCGCCAGACGGCCAGAACGCGGTCGCTCCAGTGTCGATCGACTGTCGCCATAGCGCCATGCGAATCCCTGAACGAACGGGCGGATTAGGGACGATGGTGGTGGTTGGCGCTACCGTTGCGTTCGAGGTTTCGGTTGCCGTTATCGCTTCCGAAGGATCCGGCGACTGCGAATCGATACAGCTAACAAGTGCCAAGCCTAAAAAGAAGTTCAGTGAACGCTGCATGTTTTGTTCTCCTTATGAAATGGAAAGTCAGGCTCGAGTTACTCAAACAAGATGACGTCGCGGACCCAGTCCTGTGCGCGCTCGGAAATCCACTGTTGACGAACGTCGCGAAGCGCTACTGCGACGGGAGCGCCGGCTAGGACTCTGGCGCGGAGGGCGTCAAAAAACGCGGTTGCATCGGCGTCTGGAATCGCCGAAGAGGATGCAAGCACCGCATTGGCCCCGGCCGCGATAAATGCATCGGGTAGGCTCCACCGCTCGTGGACAACCGGTGCGGCGCGCGCTGCGGAGCAGGCCGCAAGAATAACCAGCGGATGTCCGGACAATCGAGCTTCGCGCACTGCGGCAGCGGTGAGGGTGTAGTTTCCGGCAGCGTCGGGAGACAGCGCGAGATAGGATGCATTTTCCTGATCCACCAATCCATGAGCATGCAAGACGATGTCCCCCGCGTCCGCCAGCGCGGCAAGTACTCGGGACGGCGTCGCCTTCGAACCGGAAATTGTCTCGACATTTTGGGCCGACCAAACGCCTAGCCGCGGTAGGTCGAGGGCCGACGGTGGCTCAACGTTGGCGACCACAACGCGACGTTCGGCGGAAGGACCTTTCGCGCTGCTGCGAACCGAAAGGTAGCGCCACGCGGTGGATGCGGGCAATATACGTGCTTTCCCGTGGACCGGCGGCCGGGCGATCACGTCCACGACTGTGCACGCAGCCAGTGCAGTCGCGACGTCCGTCGGCACGAGCGATGTAGGATCCGTGTCCAACGACACGCGCGCACGCACGGTAGCCACACCCGAACCATCGGCCCCGCGAGCTGCCGCAACGATCGCCGTGTCATCGGCGGCCAAGCCCAGTACGCATGTGCGCGGCACGGTCGCACCGATCTCCTGACCCAGCAGGTCGAGAGTTCCGGTTGCATCACCGCGTCGTCCAGCGGCTATCGCCATAAGCGAGTAACTTGGGCCTAGTAGTCGCTTGGAGTCCGGGGTTAGCGACGGTGTGGATCGAGTAGCAGCAATCGACTGCCGCAAGCGTTGCTCAGCGCGCTGCGGATCGAAGTCGATCCACAACCGGCCCTCCGCATGATCGAGCACAACCCGATCGCTCGCGGTCACATTCGGCCGTGCCCGTGCGGCTTCGATCGAACGCTGTACGCCCTCGATTTCGTTACGCCTGCCGCTCAGTTGTGCAATTTGGGAGCGAATGAACAGACTCACCGGGGAGAGCTCTTCGTTACACGAGGGCGCTTTCGCGATCTGACGAGCTGCATCCTCGAACCGATGTCGATTGATCTGAACCATCGCGATGTGCTCGCTCGCCCAGCGCTCCGCTGTACATGCGCTCTTTACAAGGCCGCGCCGCTCCATCAGCCGATGGCGGGCAGCGACTTCTTCCGCATATGCTTGGGCCAGCGGTAGTCCGCCCCCGGTTGCGTCGTCGGAGAGCGCAGCGAGTTGGGCAAACCGAACGAGCAAGTCACCCTGCTGTTGCCACTGCCCGGAAGCTCGCGCTCGTCGCCAGGCGTCGCTCAATGCGACCCTCGCTTCCGGCAGGCGATGCCACTGAAAGTAGATCTCACCAGCTAGTATCGACAGCTTCAGACAGCTGTAGTTCGGAGCTCCGGCAGCACAGATGGCTGGTGCTCGCAGCGCAAACGTTTCTGCAGCGGCGAGATCACCGCGCGTTAGCGCCGCCAACGCTTGTTGCTCCAGTCCCTGCATTTGTATCCACGGGTCAGACGACGCCGCTGCAAGCCGCGCAAACTCGGGTACGTCGGCTGGGTGGACATCGAACGAAGTCCCAAACTTCAATAGTGCGCCGATTAGGAGGTCGCTCGCGTTCGCAGACCGCAACGCGGCGAGGTATGCATCGCGGGGCGGTGGGTTTCCGGCGACGAGGGCTGCGTATGCGTTGGCGAGCTGTGGCACCGGGGTGCGAGTCAACGCCGCGACGGCGGTCGTGGTGTGATCCACAGCATCAATGGCTTCGGCCAGTGGCCGCAGTTTGGCGAGCGCTTCGCGAGTGGGTGCAGCGCGAATTGCATCGTACAGCACCATGCGCGCGCGGCCGGGTAACGCTCGCGCATCGTCGGGTGATAGCCCCTCGAACGTAGTCGCGAGAGGCTTCGCAGCGGCGGCAACGCGCACGGAAAGGTCGAGCTGGGCCGTGAACTCGGCATCCAACGTAGTCGCGCGTCGCTTGGCTTCATCGGCCCAGCCTGGCTCAGACAGCGCTGCCACCGCGTGAAACGCTTCGGCGGCACTGTGGCTGAGGCCGAGATCTCGCAGTGCGAGGCCGCGATTCCACAGTGCCGCGGAAAACTTGGGCGTCTTATCGAGCGCGGCATCGGTCAGGGCAAGAGCAGCGGCGGGATCGGCGTTAGCCAGTGCAAGTGCCGCGCGATCGGTCAGCACAGCGCTGCTTTCCCCGGCTCGAGACAGATATCCCGCCGCCTGTTTCCGATCTCCGTTGAGCAGAGACAGAACGCCAACGCCGTGCAAATCGCCCCGCTTTTCGGCGCGGGCCAAGGTATCGAGGGAAATCGCTTCTCCTGCAGCCTCGCCGGCGCGCGGTACGTCGTAGGCGCGATATCCTGCTGCTCCGGACCACGACAGGCGCGCCTCGATCGGGCGATGCTGTGCGAGTGCGACACGCGGGGCCGGTTCCGTGCCATCGGATCGATGTACATACGCGACGTACAGGGCGACCGCGGCGGCCGCACTTAGCGCTACGGCTGCGCTCTGAACCTTGCGGCTGCGATACCACGCAAGCGAAATAACGGCCGGAACCGACGCTGCCGACCCGCGGCGTGGCGCGGGTAGCGATGCGAGATGCATGATATCCGCGAGTTCGGACTGACAATGCCTGCACTGGGCAACGTGCTCTCGAGCTCGTTGCGCGGACTCGCCGGACAGCTCGCCGTCGGCAAGCGCATGGGTGAGTTCGATGTCGGGACACTCCGTCATCGCGGCTCTCCCGGGTCTGGTGGTAGGCTGCGAGCTAGCATTTCTTTCAGTTTCTTGCGAGCTCTGATCAGCCTAGTGCCGACCGTTGCTTTGGGAATTCCAAGTTGGGTTGCGATTGCATCGTAGGAGCGGCCAGACGCATGCAGTTCGTACACCGTGCGAAACTCCGCGCCGATCTGCTCTAGTGCGAGCGCAACCTGCTCCGCTGTCACGCATACCCATGCTGGTGGCGCGGCCGGCTCGGGGGCAGGCAGATCGATACTGTCGAGCGGTTCGGTTCGTGGAGTTCGCCGCGCTTTTCGGCAGTGATCGATGAATAAGTTGTGCATGATCGCCAGCAGCCAGCTCTTCAGGTTTCCCGAGTTGGAATAACTTGCCTGCGCCCGAAGGGCCCGTTCGTACGTATCGTGCACAAGGTCGCGTGCATCGGCCTCGTTGCGGCAAAGCCGCCGCGCAATCGCCAAAAGCGCCTGGTCGTGAGTCCCCAATGCATCCGAAAAATTCGGGACCCCACTCACCGCGTGGCGAACCTCCCACGTCGCACAAGACGCCGTCAACGCATGCATTCACGCTGAGGACGCAGCGGCCAACAAATCTTCCCCGAAAATCGCCTGCTAATTAATTGGCGTAAGCCACATTACATATTGAGAGTCACACGATTTGTGACTTCCGTATTGAGTCAAAGTCCTATATACAGCGCCAGCAGAAGTGCACGTATGACCGACTTTAAGATTGGAGAGAAAGCCGTCTATCCAGCTCATGGCGTCGCCGAGGTGGTCGGGATCGAGAAAAAGGAGATCAACACCACGGTGTGCTCCTTTTACGTCCTCAAGGTACTCGCGACTGGGATGCAGATCCTCGTGCCAAAAGACAAAGCCGACCAGGTGGGCTTACGCGCCGTGGTAACAACGTCTGAAATCGAAGAAGTGTTTGACATCCTTCGCGAAAAAGATGTCCATATCGACAAGCAGACGTGGAATCGGCGCTATCGCGGATTCATGGAAAAGATCAAAACCGGCTCATTGTTTGACGTAGCCGAGGTGTACCGCGATCTGCAGCGGCTCAAGAGCAGCAAAGTCCTTTCATTTGGCGAGCGTAAGATGCTCGACAACGCAAAGCAGCTCATCGTCAAAGAGCTCGCCGTTGCGCGAAAATGGACGGAAGAGAAAGTCGAAGCGGAGCTCGAGAAAGCCTGCGCCTAAGTCCGATCAAATCTAGCGTAAGATACTGAATTTGAAACGATTTCGGTCCGAGACCGAATCGAGTTGACCTCATGATCTCACAAGGTCATTGCGAGGAGCGAAGCGTGCAAACCGGACTCGAGTATCAGACGACGGGGTACGTAGACAGCGAAGCATCGCAGCAGATGAGCTGCGTTATCGCAGCCGCTTGAATGGAAGTGTCGGCCCGTGGTAGGGCATGCGCGCATGCAGGTACACGTCGCGAAGGCAGATCTATGGACGCTGTCGGTGGACGCGGTGGTCAATCCGGCGAATTCGCTGGGCATCATGGGAGGCGGAATCGGGGGAATGCTACGTCGCCAGGGCGGCGATGTGATTCAGCAAGCCGCGATGGCATCGGCGCCGATCGCCGTCGGCGCGGCATTGGTTACCACTGCCGGGCAGCTACCGGCGAAGAACGTGATTCATGTACCCACTATGGAAGAGCCGGGAATGGTCATCGGTGCAGAGAACGTCCGCCGAGCCGCTCGGGCAGCACTCATCGCAGCCGATCGCAATCACTTCAAGGTGATCGCAATTCCCGGCATTGGCACCGACCTCGGAAACGTACCCATCGATGAGGCTGCGCGATCGATCGTGGAAGAGATCCGCGCTCATCGCCGCCCGAATCCCGAAACGATCTATCTAGTCGATACTAGCGACGACATGATTGCAGCCCTCGAAGACGCGCTGCGCAACGCCCAGGCAAACCTGTAGTCCGCACGAAACGCGACTTGAAAAAGCCCGCTTGTCTCGATTGACCATACGGTCTGCGCACATATACTGCGCACGCTTTGCAGCTTCAGGCGTACATGCCCGCCGGCGTCGCGATAGTCCTAGCCCTGGCGTTCTGCGGACTGTTCACCGCACTGGGGATTCTCGTGGGTCCCCGAGCCACAAACCCGGACAAACTCAAACCGTTCGAGTGCGGCTCGGAGCCGATCGGGTCGCCTCGCGGTCGATACTCCGTTCGGTTTTATCAGGTTGCGATCTTGTTTTTGGTTTTCGATATCGAAGTGGCGTTTATGTATCCGTGGACCGTGCTCTACGGCCGGCTGTCGCACACCATGGGGCCGGCGGGATCCCCGAGCATCAGCTTGTTCGGGTTCGCCGAAATGTCTGTATTTGTTATGATTTTGGTTGTGGCACTTGCCTATGTATGGCGAAAGAAGGCGATTGGATGGGATTAGAACTCGCCACGACACGGCTCGAGGACGCGGCGAAGTGGGCCAAGCAGGGCAAGCTTGCGCGCGTTCCAGAGTGGGGGCGCAAGTTCTCGCTGTTTACCTACCCATTCGTCACGGCCTGCTGTGGCATGGAGTTCATGTCGGTTGCCGGGCCCAAGTACGATTTGGCGCGCTTTGGCGCTGAGTTTCCGCGATTTTCGCCTCGCCAAAGCGATCTGCTCATGATTGTCGGCACGGTCACTGAGAAGCAAGGACCCGCGCTGCGGCGAGTGTACGACCAAATGGCTGAGCCCAAGTGGGTCATTGCATTCGGGGTATGCGCTTCGACGGGTGGGTTTTATCAAAACTACCACGCAATGCCAGGAGCGGACCAAGTCGTTCCGGTAGACGTCTATATTCCTGGCTGTCCTCCGCGCCCTGAACAGGTCCTCGACGCGCTGATCATGCTGATGGACCGCATCCAAGACGGGCGTGGCCATAGTCAAATTCGCCTCAAGCGCGATGCACTCGTTGCGAAGGCAACATCTGAAGAATAACGACGAGCCACGCCGGACGCTGAGAGCAAAGAGAAGCCCACGATGTCGAAGAAGGTTTTGGATGCGCTAAGCGCCAAGTTTCCGACCGCCGTCATTCGCACCGACTCGGCGCATGGCGATGAAATCGCGTGGATCCGTCGCGACCACCTCATCGAGGTCGCCTCCTGGCTGCGCGACGACCCAGCAATGAAGTTCGACTCACCGGTATTCTGCACATGCATCGACTGGCTCGACTGGAACCCAGCGCGCGGACCATCGCGCAGCGAGGCCGAGCCGAGATTCACAGTCTGTTATCAACTGCGATCGTTGGCGCACAAGCATCGCATTCGGCTGAAGATCGATTTGCCGGAGAGCGACCCGCGATGTCCATCGCTCGCCGGATTGTGGCCCGCCTTCAATTGGCAGGAGCGCGAAACCTTCGACATGTACGGCATCAAATTCGCCGACCATCCCGACCTGCGTCGAATCTATCTATACGACGAGTTCGTTGGGTATCCGCTGCGTAAAGATTATCCAAAGGAAAAGCGGCAGCCGCTCGTACGACGCGACGACCTCCCGATCAATCCGATCAAGGCAGGACGGTAGATGGCGGACACAACGACGCTCAAGCAACTCGTCCTCGGACGCCAAGACGCAGAGGATTTGTCTGACATAGAAACCGAACTGCCGCCGGATCTGATGACCGTTAACATGGGCCCATCGCATCCTGCGATGCACGGCACGGTTCGTATTCTACTTACTGTCGACGGCGAAAAAATCGTTCAGTCGGACATTCAACCTGGGTACCTGCACCGCTGTTTCGAGAAAGAAGCCGAGTTCGCCACGTACACGCAGGTGTTTCCGTACACCGATCGCCTCAACTACGTTTCGCCCATGATCAACAACGTTGGTTGGGCGATGGCGGTCGAGAAGCTGATGGATCTTACCGGTCGTCTGCCCAAGCGCGTTGAGTACATTCGGGTGATCGTCAGCGAGATGTCTCGCATGACCGACCACCTTACATGCGTGGGAGCGTCGGCGATGGAACTCGGGGCGTTCACCGCATTTCTATATTTTCTGAAGGCTCGCGAGTGGCTGTACGAACTGCTTGAGAAGGTTTCTGGGGCTCGGCTTACCCACAGCTATGTTCGCGTCGGTGGGGTTGCCCATGACTTGCCCGCTGACTTCGATCGCGATCTGACCCACTGCCTCGATCAGATCGCAGCCGTCATCGACGAAGTTGAGGCGATGCTCAACCACAATAAGATTTTCCGCGATCGCATGGCAGGAGTGGGCGCTCAAACCAAAGCCAATGCGATTGCGACGGGGTGTGTTGGGCCGATCGCGCGGGCCTGCGGCGTGGATTACGACGTCCGTCGAGATTTTCCCTACTCGGTGTACCCAGAACTCGAGTTCGACGTACCGCTTGGCACTACCGGGGACTGCTACGACCGGTACCTCGTTCGAGTCGAGGAACTCAAGCAGTGCATCCGCATCCTGCGCCAGTGCTTAGAGCAAATCCCCGCTGGCCCGACCATGGTGGACGACCCTCGATGCTCGTTGCCTCCGAAGCGCGACACCTACAACACGATCGAATCGATGATTCGCCATTTCAAACACGTTGTGGACGGGATTCGCGTGCCGGCAGGAGAGGGCTATGCGTTCGTGGAGGGGGGCAACGGCGAGCTCGGCTTTTTCGTCGTCGCGGATGGCACGGGTCGCCCATATAAGGCGTACTGCAGGTCGCCATCATTCGTCCATTTGTCTACGGCCGGCCAGCTCATTTCGAATCACCTCATCGCCGACGTAGTTCCGATCTTCGGCATGATCAACATGATCGGTGGGGAATGTGACAAATAGTCCAACAAATACAGCGACCGAAACGGTCACGCTCACGATCGATGGTCAGTCGATTACGGTGCCTAAGGGTACGAACGTGCTCGAAGCCGCGAAACTGCTCGGCATCGACATCAGCGCATTCTGTTACCACCCTGGACTCCCCGTCGTCGCCCAGTGCAGGCAATGCCTGGTCTCCATCGAGAAGAGTCCCAAGTTGCAGCCGAGCTGCCAACAGGTTGTTGGCGACGGAATGATCGTGCACACCACCGATCCCCAGTCCACGTTGGCGCGCAAGCAGCAGCTTGAGTTCACGCTAGTCAACCATCCGATCGATTGCCCGATCTGCGACAAGGCAGGCGAGTGCACGCTGCAAAAGCTTTACTTCGATCACGACAACGCGAATTCGCGCGTCGATACGCCCAAAGTGCGTAAGGCCAAAGCCGTCGACCTCGGGCCACACATCGTCCTAGATCAAGAGCGTTGCATTCTATGTTCCCGCTGCATACGGACGTGCGATCACACGTCCGGTCAGCATCAGCTCGAGTTTGCGCACCGCGGCGATCATGAAGTTCTCACCACTGCACCGGGCGAGCAACTCGACAACCCGTATTCGCTTAACACCGTCGACGTGTGCCCGGTAGGAGCGCTCACCGCCAAGGATTTTCGCTTCACTATGCGGGCGTGGGAGCTCGAGGCGACTCCAAGCGTGTGCAATGGATGCGCCACCGGATGTAACATCGAGATTCACCACAAGAACGAGCGTGCCTGGCGCCTCGTGCCGCGGTTTAACGCTGAGGTTAATCAATATTGGATGTGCGACGAAGGCCGGTTCACTTACCACGGCCTGCGCGAACAACGGCTCGCGGCTCCCACCATCGACGGCTTGCCTTCCACGTGGGATCGCGCGATCGCTCAGGTAGGCAGTCGCCTCACTTCGCTGTTACGCGACCCGACGCAGATCGGGATGGTGATGTCGGAGCAGCACAGCAACGAAGATAACTTTGCGCTCGCCAAGCTCGCCAAAGCTTGGAAAATTTCGCGGGTAGTTGTCGCCGGAAAGCAGCCGATCCCCTCTCGCGTCGACGGTAGGCTTCGGGTTGCCGATGTGAACCCGAACCGCCAAGGGGTTGCGGCGATCTGCTCGGCACTCGGACTATCGGCGATTCGAACCTCGGATTTGGCGCAGGGCGCGGCTGGCGGGATTCGTGCACTTGTAGTGCTAGGCGCCGAAGCTCTGGATCTCGACAGTGCTCGTGTGAAGGAACTCGAGATCTTTGCAATCGCCACACACGATCGCGGCCCCGTCCCCGATGCACGAGTCGCTTTGCCATGTGCGGCGTGGGCCGAGGCTGCAGGTACGGTAACCAACGCAAACGGCATCGTCCAGCGAATGCACGCCGCGTTTCCCCCGCCGGGCTCTGCCATCGCCGGCTGGGACGCCATTTGTCGAATCGCGCAATCGACAGGTCATCGCTTCAACTACACGCACGTTCGCGACGTGTTTCAAGACATGGTGGCTACCGTACCGGCGTGGAAAGACGTTGCATGGGCCCGCGATGTTCGACCGCTGGCGCTGAGATTCGCCGGGAGTCGGGGCTAAAGAGGGCTAAGATGAATATCTACAGCATCCTCGATTCGGCCGCGGTGAAATGGGTATTTCTGATTCTCGCGCTGGTTATGCCGCTCGCCTCACTGCTTACTTGGGCGGAAAGGCGACAGAGCGCGATGATGCAGGATCGGCTAGGCCCGAACCGAGCCAACATCGGACCGATCAAGCTCAAAGGCATTCTTCACTTCGTCGCCGACGCATTGAAGATGATTTTCAAGGAAGATTTCGTTCCGGCGAATGTGCATAAGGGCCTGTTCGCGTTGGCTCCGGTTCTTGCGCTCGCTCCGGTGCTAATCGCGTTCTGCATCATCCCGTTTGGACCCACGATTTACCCGCATCAGCTTGCCTCGGTCATCGATCCCATAGCGCTAGCGGCCAACGGTCATAGCGCACCGTTTCACGACTCGATCCGAATGCAGATCTTCGCGGTCGACTTTGGTTTGATTTTCTACTTTGCAGTTCTAACCTTAGCGAACTACGGCGGGACGATCGCAGGTTGGGCGAGCTACAACAAATGGGCGCTGCTCGGCGGCTTGCGCAGCTCATCGCAGATGATGTCCTACGAGGTAGCGATGGGGCTTTCGCTCCTCGGCGCTTTCCTAGTAACCGGTACGCTGGAACCAGGCGCGATCGTTGCTGGCGGTGCTGTGGGGACTATGTCCGCCTCGAATCCGCTGAATTGGTTGTGGCTGTGGCAGCCACTTGGCGTCGTACTATTCATCACTGCTGCAATTGCCGAGACCAAGCGAGCTCCGTTCGACATCCCTGAAGGTGAACCCGAAATCATCGGCTACTTCGTCGAGTACTCGGGCATCCGATGGGGGATGTTTTTCCTCGCAGAGTTCATTGAAATCGTTTTTATTTCGGCAGTAATCGCCACGGTGTTCTTCGGCGGATGGCAGGTGCCATTCCTCGATGTCGATGGGTTTCGCATCGCCGGATACATGGATCCGCGAGCCATCTCGACGAACGGCTTTGCGTGGCATTTGCCGCACGGCGTTGTGGTTGCGCTCCAATTCGCAGCCTTTGGTCTCAAGGTGATACTGTTGTGTTGGTTCCAACTGCTGGTGCGATGGACGCTTCCGCGGTTTCGCGCGGATCAGCTCATGAACCTCGGATGGAAGTGGCTGCTTCCACTGTCCCTTGCGAACATCATGGTAACCGCGCTGATCAAGCTGATCTTCATGGGATAAATATGTCGTCCAGCTTACATGATTCTGTTACCCCAACCACATCGGGTCCGAGGGTTCTCGCTGAGGCGACAAGTTCCCAGGGCAAACTCGTTCGAACGATCGAGGTCGTTCGGCCTGGCGCTGAAGATGCCAGCTTTCTTGGCCCGATTGCCAAGGGTCTTGCGATCACTCTGAAGCACTTTGCGCGCAACGTGTTTCTCCCTCTGCGGTCGCTTTCGTCGCGGGCAAAAGCCGGGGCGCCTGTCAACGAGAAATGGAAGAACGAAATCGAAACGGTGCAATATCCAGAGGAGAAGGTCGTTTATCCAGAGCGGTTCCGTGGCCTACATCGACTCATGTTGCGCGACGACGGGGCGGTGCGGTGCGTGGCGTGCATGTGTTGTCCCACGGTGTGCCCTGCGCACTGCATCACGATTGTTCCTGAAGAAACCGGTGATTCCTCAACCGAAAAGCGGCCCGCGGTGTTTGAAATCGATGAGCTACGCTGCGTCGTGTGCGGGCTTTGCGTAGAAGCGTGCCCTTGCGATGCCATCCGGATGGACAGTGGCCAACACGCGATTCCGGTTGAAGATCGCGGCGATGCGATTGAGACCAAAGAATCCCTGGTTTCTCGCGGGGTGAAGTCAATCGCGATCCAGGGTGGTGCCGGGCCAGACTGGCGATCGAGCGTTCGCGGTCCACAAAAATGATCGCCGTGCATTTTTTCAGTTGACGAATTCGATCGCGATCCGTAGCTTGTAATTGAGCACGGGCTATTCGATACGAAACCCGGGCGGATCTTTCTCCAATACTTCTATCCAGGGATCTACCTCTGATTCGGGAGTGCACGCCCGCCTCGTCGGGAAGCCCAATGAATTACCGTGGAGCCCACCTACTAGACGTAGGGGATAGGTCCGCTCCACCGGTCGAATGGTCGTGCTCGTTTTGGGGCGCAGGCGGCAACAACCGACTGCGCCCCTTCCATTTTGAGAGCTCAGGTCGGCGGAGGATTCGATTTGCGTTTCGCTCGTTCGTGACCCTCGGTCCACCCAATTTCTTTCGTCAATTGCATCGCATCCTGCAATCGGCTTGGGATCACCACGGCGCCGGGCGAGGGCAAGTCGATCAGAAGCAGCTCTGCGGTCGATCGGCGATCGCCGAGACTGCGCATTTCGCTGATCGCCGACTGGCGATAGCGTTCGGCCTTTTCATCAAGTCCGACCTTTTCGCATAACGCAGCGAGCTGTTGTTGCGCACGTGCAGCCCCGAGGCGTGAACGGACGCGTTGGGCGTGGAACAACGCCGCCTCAGCAAGGCGCAGCGCGGTGTGAGCGTCGCCGCTTGCATCGACCGCTTGAGCTTGGGCACGGAGCACTCGCCATAGCTGCGGCGGCCCCGCGGGCGCTGTGTAGCCCTCGCCTACGGTCGCAAGATTGATACACTCGGACAATTCGCGATATGCCGACTCCACATCGCCAGCGCGCATTAGGCAATTCGACAGGTCGATGTACAACTCACATACAAAATCCATATCTCCCGTACCGATGGCGCGACCAAGACCGCGCCGCAGCGTTGCGATTGCGCCATCGATATCGCCTTCGGTGAGCGAAAGCGCGGCGCTTGCGCGATCGATCCTCGCTCCTGGCAGTGGCGCGCTCGACCACCCGCGGGCTTCCGCGAGGATGCCACGCGCGAGTGCAGTTTCTCCTCGAGTTCGCAAGGCGTCGGCGAGTTTGACCGACATTGCAACGAATTGTTCGTCGGCACCATCGGCGATGTCACCCGACTGCACGGCGGCGCGGATTGCGATCAGAGCGCGATAATAGAATTGGCTAGCGCCGTACTCATCGAGCTGAGCCGCGGCGTGATCTCCTGCGCTTTGCATCAGCTCGAACGCTTCGTGCGGGTGTCCTGCAAGGTCGTGATGGTGCCCAAGTAGAGCAACGTCGGGGCAGAGTGCTGCGATTGCCGTTGCTGCTTGTGCGTGTAGAGAACGACGCACGTCCGCGGGCGTCGCATCGTAGACAATGTCTCGCAGCAGTCTACTGGCGAACGTAAGCTGGCCGGCTGGATCGGTTTCGAGCAAGCCGTGAAGTTCGGCGTCCGCGAGCGCAGGTTCGACTCGATCGCCGCACATCGCCTGAATCAGTTCGCGCTGCGGTTCGATGCCCAGCACTGCCGCGGCCTGGATGACATCGCGTGTCGACCTTGCGATCATCGATAGGCGCGCAGCGATGAGGTCCGGAAGCGACACCTTGGTGTCTTCGAGTTTTCCACCTTCAATCAGGTAACGAACGAGGTGATTGATGTGGCCTGGATGTGCCCGGGCAGATTCTTTCAACTGCCCCGCCGACGGAGAGGATGCCATACCCTGGTCAGACAAGTGGCGCGCGATGAGTCCAAGGTCGGCCGTGTCCAGAGCCTCGATAGGGAGGCGGGCAACTGCCGCTGGCCATTGGTTTCCAAACGACGTCTGGGCTGTCATGACAATCGGCGGAAGCGCGAGGTCGTCTACTTCGATCGCTCTACGCAAGATCTCCAAGCTCGGACCATCGAATCTGTCGATGTCCTTGCACACGATGGTTGCCGGTCCGTTGGCCGCCACGCGGTCAAGCGCGCGGAGCGCCGACCACACCATTTCTCGACGCCGAACCGGTGGCTCAAGTTCAAGCAGAGAGGTTGTATGGCCAAACAGCTGTGCGATTCCTAGGACATCGCGTTCGTTTAGTCCTATCGCGAGAACCGCGTCGTGAAGGTCTTGTTCGCTCGATACCGTCGGCAACTGCAGTACCGCAGCCAGAAGCGATTTTATCGGGTAATACGGGGATGCGAGCCCACTCGGATCCGGACCGACCTGGTAAATTACGCGGTCGTCGGCAGCGACGCGTTCGTAGACCTGGCGGAGCAATGTACTGCGCCCTGCGCCCTCGTTTCCGATCACCAGCAGTCCTACTGTCGACTTCGGTCCGGCAGCTCCGGAAGCGGTCCGAATTCCGGCAGAACTCCACTCGCCGCGCATGTGGGCGAGCAAGGTCTGAAGCTCGCGCGCTCGACCTGTAAATGGCAGTGGCAAGATCGCTCCCACATTGGGCGTCAGTTCCGGGGATTCCAGGGTTTGCTGGATGCGAGCGCGAATCGTGCCGCACTCTGGACAGTATTTCCATGTTGGCTGACAGGCGGAGCCGCACGCCGCACAGCTGTCGGCGATTACAACGTTGCGGGTTAGCGCTCGCGCTGCCACTACCGCCTCTCGCATTTCCGCCGCGGTGGCAAAGCGATGGCCAGGCTGTTTGGCCAGCGCTTTGAGCATGATGAGGTCGACCTCACGCGGAATGTTGCTGCGGTGAGCCGACAGCGGTTTGGGTGGAACCTTTAAGTGGTTCGCCAGGATTTCGGTCGTGGCCCCCGCGAAAAACGGTGTGCGCTTGACAAGCAGCTCATACAGGATGATCCCGGCGGCGTAGATGTCGGAAGCAAACGACGGTGGTGCGCCGCTAATCACTTCAGGGGCCATGTACTCCGGTGTGCCGCTAATCGACCGATCTTCCGAAAGATCGCGAACTCCTGTGACCAGCCTCGCGATGCCAAAGTCGACGATCTTAACCGTGTCCACGCCAGCGCGGCGCTGATCGAGAATGATGTTGTCGGCCTTGAGGTCGGCATGCACGACGCCGGCCATGTGCGCCTCGTCGATCCCGGCCAGCATCTGAGCGATGATATCCAGCACGCGGTCGACCTCGAGTTGAGCTTCATTGACCAGGAGCTGAGTTAGCGTTGGCCCTTTGACGTACTCCATGGCCAGATACAAGAGGCCGTCTGGGGCTTGTCCGTAGTCGATAATCGAAACGCAGTTGGGGTGATTGAGGCGCGACGCCGATAGCGCCTCTCCCTGGAACCGCGAAATCATGCGCGGGTCGGCCGAAAGTTCTTCGCTCAGGAGCTTCACAGCGACGGTACGCCCCAGTGCGATCTGGTCGGCCTTGTAGACGGCACCACTGCCGCCAATGCCGATACAGGCCGTGAGCTTGAACTTGTCGCCAAGCACCCTTCCAACGAGCTTGAGCGACTTGGCTACTTGGTCCGCGACTGTCATTCCTGGTTCTTCACGTCCGCTCAACAACGACTGCGATTCCTTGCCCTACCCCGATGCACATCGAGGCTAACCCAAACCCGGCCGAGCGTCGCTTGAGCTCGATCATCAAAGTGATGATGAGCCTCGCGCCGGATGCGCCCAGAGGGTGACCCCACGCGATCGCTCCGCCATTGACATTGACCCGTTCCGGATCCAGGCCGATTTGGTCGATACACGGTAGCACCTGTGCCGCAAATGCCTCGTTGAGCTCGGCTACATCGATGTGCTGCGGTGTAACGCCTGCCATCGACAGCGCTTTGTTGCTCGCCGGAATGGGCCCGAGTCCCATGTAGCTGGGTTCGACGCCCACCGCCGCCCCAGCGACATAGCGAGCTTGCGGCTGAAGGCCGAATTGTGTCACCGCGGCTTCACTCGCGAGCAACACCGCTGCGGCACCGTCGTTCAGCCCTGAGGCGTTCCCGGCGGTCACTGTACCGGTGGGCGCGAATGCGGGCCCCAGCGCCGAGAGCTGCTCTATGGTTGTGCTAGGGCGCGGAGCTTCATCGTGGGTGACGATAATCGGCTCACCGGTCTTTTTGTCGACTCCCGTTGTAATCGGAATCGTCTCGAGCGCGATTCGGCCGGCGGCCTGCGCCGCCGCCGCGCGTTGTTGCGACGCCAGGGCAAACCGATCCTGATCGCGTCGCGTCACTTTGAACTTCTCGGCCACACGCTCGGCGGTCTCGCCCATGGCAAGAGTTCCATGTGCTTGCGCCATTTTCGGGTTGATAAAGCGCCAGCCGAGCGTCGTGTCGTACACGGTTTGGTTGCCGCGAGGCCACGCTTCGCTCGGCTTTGCCATGACCAGAGGCGCCCTCGACATTTGCTCTACACCGCCAGCAACCACGATATCGGCATCGCCAGCGATGATCGACCGCGCGGCATCGCACACCGCCTGCATGCCCGATCCGCACAACCGGTTGACGGTTACGCCCGGCACAGAGATCGGCAACCCCGCAAGCAGCGCTGCCATGCGCGCAACGTTGCGGTTGTCCTCGCCGGCCTGGTTGGCACAGCCAAACACTACGTCGTCGATGCGTTCGGGAGGAATCGGGTTCCGAGTTACAAGCGCCTTGATCACCATCGCGGCGAGGTCATCCGCCCGCACTCCCGCTAACGCCCCGCCGTAGCGCCCAAAGGGAGACCGAACACCGTCGATGAGATACGCTGTACGCATCGTCGAAGCATCATCCTACCTGCGCCGTAGCACCGCAGCTACAGGGCGAGGGTTTCGCAAATCTTTTTCGCCGCGGCCACGACTTTGTCGCGCAAGTCAGGTCCGAGCGCTGTCGAAGCCTTGTCTTTGTACAGCGAGCCGCCGCAGATTAGCCTTTTGCCGCCGAAAAGCACCAGGGTGCGAAACGCGGGGACGCCTGCAGCATCGCTACCTTCAAGGTACCATGCGGCGCCACGCTGGCGGTCGAGCGTTACGGTTAGGAGCTTTTTCTCGGCGAGAAAGCGCTTATACGCGTCGGGTTCGGCAGGCGCGTCGGCGGCGTCGTATCCGTACCGAAATGCAAACAAGCGGGTGTCACTCGAATTTGGCACGTTCAGTACGAATGAGATCGTGCCGGCGATATCCATGTCCCGCTCCCAGTTCGGTTCGAGATCGAGCTTGATCGCCGCTATCTCCGGAGGCGGCGTTACCCTGCGGCGCTTGGCCGGGGGCGTGGAGGGCCCGGGACCTGGAACCGGCGCCTCGACGGGAGGCGCCGGCGGCGGCGAAGCGGGAGGGGCTGCACTGCCGCTATTCGGGGCTATCGCACTACCGCTCGGGGCCTGGGGACCAGATTTGAGTTGGTCGGATAGGTTTGCGCTAAACCCGGTCTTTGACGGTTTGGATGCAGATCCTGACCCGCTTGGGGCGGGCGAGTCACCGCCTGTTGTGGACGTGCACGCCACAACGCCGCTCGCGATGGTTCCAGCGATTATCAGGCACCGAAGATTCACGTTCGCTAGCATTACACCACACCAAAAGGCAGCGAGCGATGACTCAATGAATCATCGCTCGCTAAAAGGTGGCCCCAGGCACCCACTATTTCCGCTACCGTTGCTCCCTTCCGGGCCTGGCGGGGTTCACAGCTTTCGCGTCACCCGGGACCATAAAACTCGTCACGCAAATGGAGCGGAGGGAGAGGGATTCGAACCCTCGGTACCTTTCAGTACACACGCTTTCCAAGCGTGCACCTTCGGCCACTCGGTCATCCCTCCCTGGCACGGTGATTGTTAGGCACTGGCCCGTAATAAGTTGATCGGCTGCGGCTTCGCATCCCGGGCAGCTCGTGGCTTACGTCCTCGCTCCCTCGGTCGCCGTACCGTCGGGTACGGCTCGGTCGGTCGCTCCGGGCGCGCTCCCGATCTGCTCCGGGCTGCTGTGCCTCGCTCGACAACTTATTACGGGACAGTGCCTTAGGTTTGCGGAGGAGGAGGGATTTGAACCCCCGGTGCTTTCGCACATCTGATTTCGAATCAGACACCATCGGCCACTCGGACACTCCTCCAAACTTGATACAGCGTAGGTTGACTCGCTTAGGAACCGTACGACGGACCCCGGCGGAGATCTGCGAAAAACGCCGAGAGGAGCGCGGCGGACTTCTCCGCGCAAACTCCACCGCGCACATCTAACCGATGGTTCAATCGCGGGTCAGTAACGAGAGTAAACAGGGACTCGACAGCACCGGCTTTGGGGTTGAGGCAGCCAAAAACGACCCGCCGGACCCTCGCGTTCACAAGTGCGCCTGCACACATTGGGCAGGGTTCTTGTGTGACGAATATGGTTGCCTCTACTCGCCACTGCTGGATTTCGGCCGCCGCGGCGCGGAGGGCTACGATTTCGGCATGGGCGACTGGATCGCGGTCGACCTCGCGGCGATTGCGGCCTCGGCCAATAATCTCCTCGCCAAGGACGACCACGGCGCCAACGGGAACGTCCCCAGCGGCGGCAGCGGCACGCGCTTCTTCAAGCGCAAAACCCATCCAATGGTCGTCGGTCTTCGCCATTTCCAGTTGCCGTCATTTCTATCGCGGATCCGAGAGGGGTCGAACCTCTAACCCCCGGTTCCGTAGACCGGTGCTCTATCCATTGAGCTACGGATCCAAATGTACTCTCAAACAGGCGGGTGGCGGAGAGAGAGGGATTCGAACCCTCGATACAGGAAAACCCCATATGCCGGTTTAGCAAACCGGTGCCTTCAGCCACTCGGCCATCTCTCCGGGCTATCGCGGCTCATTTGCGGTGATGCTTCGTTGGCGTCGTCCCCCGTCGGGGACTTCCAAGGGTCGTCGCTGCGGTGCTCACGTACAGGAAGTACGCTGCGCTCCTCACTCCTCCCACAGGGATTCGTTCGCCGTAAGGACCCGCGCATCCTCGCGGACGAGGACGCGCGGCGATCATTTCGGCTCACTTTCGCCGCCTCGCCTCACCGCAAATGACCTCGCGCTAGCGCGGCTCACTTGCGGTGAGGCTTCGTTAGGTTGTCGCGCCTCAGGAACTTTCATGAGGCGTGCAACAGCGTTTCGCTTAACCGCAAATGAACTAGGCTATGACCACTTGCGTGACACTATTCAGTTATCAGACATCAAGAGCTCTGCGGAGGAGGAGGGATTCGAACCCCCGGAGCTTGCGCTCGGCGGTTTTCAAAACCGCTGCCTTCGACCACTCGGCCACTCCTCCATAAAGCAGGAGGCAGGGGTATTTATAGGGATCGATTTCGCTTTGTAAAGCACGATCTAGGACTTTTGGGCAATGCGCTCCATTCCCCCTACGTAGGGTCGCAGGGCCTGGGGCACTACGACGCTGCCATCGGCTTGCTGATATTGTTCAAGAATTGCGACAATGGTACGACCTACGGCTAGGCCCGACCCATTGATCGTGTGAAGTGGGCGAGCTTTATCGCCGGCATTGGGTCGGTACCGGATCTTGGCGCGTTTGGCTTGGAAATCCTCGAAATTCGAGCAGGACGAGATCTCGCGATAGGTGTTTTGGCCCGGCAACCATACCTCGAGGTCGTAGGTCTTCGCCGAAGCGGCGGGCAGATCGGCAGTGCACAGAGTCACAACGCGATAGTGGAGCCCTAGGCCCTGTAGCACTCGTTCTGCATCTTGGCGCAGCGCTTCGAGCTCGGAGTAGCTGGTCTCGGGCGCGACGAATTTTACCAGCTCGACTTTGTCGAACTGATGCTGGCGAATCAGGCCGCGCGTGTCCTGGCCCGCTGCCCCAGCCTCAGCGCGAAAACACGGCGTATAGGCACAGTAATGTTTCGGCAGCGCTGCCCCATCGAAAATTTCGTCGGCATGAAGGTTTGTGACTTGAACCTCAGCAGTTGGCGAAAGAAACAGATCGTTGTCGGCAACGTGATCTGGGCCAACGGGAAGATCGAGGCGAAACATTTCCGACTCGAGCCGCGGTAGCTGACCGGTTCCGCGCAGCGATCGCCTGGCGACGATCGCCGGTGGCCAGACCTCGACGTATCCGCGTTGCCCGTGGAGGTCGAGCATGTAATTGATAAGTCCGCGCGTTAGCCGCGATGCGGCCCCGCGCAGAACGGTGAATCGCGCGCCGCTAATTCGAATGCCAGCGTTAAAATCCAAGATGCCCAATCGCTCGCCGATGTCCCAGTGAGGCAAGGGTTCGAAGCCGAACGATGGTTTCTCCCCCCACGTATGCAGGAGTTGGTTATCGGCTTCGCTCGTTCCGGAGGGAACGCTAGGGTGAGGAGCGTTGGGGATCGCGAGCCATTGGCGCTCGCAATCGGCTTCGATCTTGCCGAGTGAGGCTTCGCCATCTTTGATCTGTCCTGAAAGACCCTTGAGGTCATCGCGGGCCGAAGCGAACTCCGCCGACTTCTTGTCGAGTTTAGCCATTCGCTCGTTGGCACCGTTGCGCGCTTGGCGCAGCGTATCGAGCTCGTTTTGGAGCTTGCGTCTGCGCTCATCGAGATGGCGCCATGTGTCGACGATTTGTCCAACCGTGGTTCCACGGCGCAGCACATCGTCCAATCGGGTAAGATCCATAAGTTTATCGCAGGGAGTTGTTGGCGCAAACCTACCTTGGCGCCGGTCGGGCGACAAGTGCACGCTGGGTAGACGAACGGCAGCCCGCTTGCAACAATCTGCATGCAGGCCGCGCTATGATGCTGTTTGATGATCGAGGCTACTTGCTCGGCGTGCGGGACCATTAACCGCGTTGCCGGAGGAAACGTTCCGGCGGGAGCAAAGTTCCTCACGTGCGAAAGCTGCAAGGCGCGCGTAGCTCTGCCCTCGGGGCCTGGGGGTTCTGGAGCGGCCACGATTCCGAAGATTCCGCCGCGACCGCCTGCGATCCCAGCTCAAAAGCGGAGCGAGCTGGCTGATCTGCCGGCGCCCAAGCGGCAGGGGCCGCTCGCCGGTATCGACGGGGGAAAACCAGCACCCAAAGCGGGTCTTGATTTTGCCGATTTGCCTGCGCCAAAAGCGGCGCGACCCGCTGCCGCACCCGATTTCGATGTCGCGGACCTGCCGGCGCCGAAGGGAGCCAAGTCCTCCGCGGCGTCCGACTTCGATTTGTCGTGGGGTTCTGACGCGAGCGCTGATCTGCCTGCTCCAAAGTTGAAGCCGGGTCCACCGCCCGTGAGTAGCGCCGCGACCGAGGTGCTCGACCTGCCAGCGCCCAGGCCGGCGGCCAAAGCGGGTAAGCCGCCGGTGGCATCGGCAGCTACCGTCCCTCTCGACCTACCGCGAAAGCCGCCGCCGTTTCGGCCTGACCCCAACCTCGAAGCGGATCTGCCTGCACCCAAGTCGAAAGCTCCTGCCGCATCGTTCGCTCCGACGATTCCGGCTGTGGCTTCTGGCGCAAGTCTCGACATCATCGATCTGCCCGCGCCCAAGCTCTCTGGCGCAATTTCCGATCTGCCCGCGCCGAAAAACTCTGCGGCACAACGCGTACCGGGACCGCCCGGCCCGGCGTCTGGCCTTCCCGATATCATCGACCTGCCCACGCCGAAGGGCATCTCGGACCTGCCCGCGCCGAAGGGCGTCTCGGACCTGCCCGCGCCGAAGGGCGTCTCGGACCTTTTGACTCCCAAGCCAGGAGCAAACTTCGATCTACCTGCTCCCAAGGGGTTTTTCGACGATTTGCCGCAGCCGGCAGCGGCGGCGAAACAGCCATCCAGCGACCTCATTGCACCCAAAGGATTTTTCGACGATTTGCCGCAACCTGCTAAGGCGCCTCCCGCGCTGCCCGGGTCGGCCGGATTTTTTGGCGACCTGCCGCCGCCGAATAAGCCGGCAATGCCTCCCCCGGCCCCCGGGAATTTCTTCGACGACGATGACTTGGGACTGACTTCAAACGCACCCCGGTCGGCACCCTCGGGCGTTTTCGACGATCTGCCTGACCCGTCGGCGAAGCCAGCCCCGTTTGACATGGACTTGTCACTGGGCGAGGAGAGCGTTCCAAACAGCGATCCCGGAGCCGGAGCTTCGATCCGGAGCTCTGAGCCGGCACTAGGCGCGGATCTGGATCTCGGCCTACCGTCGGCTGCGAGCGATTTCGGCGATCTCGATTTGTCGGCTCCGTCCCCCGCCGCCAAACCGGCCATCACCATCAAGTCGAACAGTGTCGCAACCCCACCCAAGCCAACGGAAACGCTTCTCGAGGCGCCGAAACCGGGGGCCGAACTTCGCTTCGAACTGGAGGATGAGTCGACCCGCGTCGCCCAGATCCCATCCATCTCGGACCGCGAGGTCAGAAGGCCGGCGACCGTTGGCGCGGTGCCTGCGGTGGAGGCGAAGAAACCCAAGCGCAAGGCGCTTCTGCTCGGCGGCGCGGCAGCGGTCGTTGTTGCGGCGCTTGGCGGAGGGTTTTTCTACCGGCGTCACGCTGTAAAGCAACAACGAGCGGCGGCCGTCGCCGAGCACTTGAAAGCCGCCCAGGCAGCCATTTATTCCGATCAAGCGGAGCATTGGACCCGAGCAGCCAATGAGGCCCGAGCGGTGCTGGAGGTCGACGAGCGCAATGTTGTGGCGATCGGGCTGCGCGCGGAGGCACTGATCGCCGGTGCACTCGACACTGGGGTCTCCGGCGAGACGCGGATCGCCGAAGGCCGGCGAGTCTTGAGCCAGGCACTGGAGAAAAACCTCAATGGGCCTGGTCTCGAGACTGCTCAAGCCTTGGCGTTTGTCGCCGGAAATCAGGCGGATCGCAGCTTGGCCAAGCTGGACGAGGCCGTAAAGCGCGAGCCGAAAAACGGCTTCTTGCACCTCTACAAAGGCTGGGCGCTAACAGCGACAAACGATCCCAAGGGGGCTGCACAATCTTTTGATGCGGCACTGACAGCAGATCCCAACGCCAAATTGCCCGCTCTGTACGGCCGAGGCCGAGCCAAGCTCCTGCTTTTGGACCTGGAAGCCGCTCGCGCCGATTTCTCCGCCATCCTCGCGATCGCGAAGGATCATATTGGGGCGCAGGTCGGGCTTGCGGTGGCTCAGTCTGTTTCACAGCAGCGAGAAGCCGATTTGCTCGCGGTGCTCGCGCGCAAAGATATTGCGGCGGGAGATCCGCGCGCGGTCGTGTTTGCGTGGACGCAGGCCGGAGACATTGCGCGCGATAGCGATCGGCTCGACGTTGCTAGAGAGCGCTATCGCCAGGCGTTGACCCTATCGAAACAGGACATACCCGCATTGATTGGACTGGCCCGCGTAGAATTGCGGGAGGGCAAGGTCGCGCAGGCGGCGGAGTTGGTGCAGAAAGCGCTAGGCCAGCGAGCAGATGATCTTGAAGCAATGCTGACGGCTGCCGAAGTCTCGCTGCGCCAGGGCAAAGTCGAAGAAGCACTCGCGATGACTTCCAAGCTGTCGGCTCGCGTACCGCCGGTCCTGCCGCTGCAGCGTGCACGGCTACAGCTCGTGATCGGCAATGTGCTCGAATCCCAGTCCAAAGACGACGAGGCAATTGCTGCATGGATGGAAGGCGCTAAGGCGGCAGGCGATTTGGATCTGGCGCCTATGATGGCCGCTGTCAAAAAGCTGGGAGCACTCGCCAAGAAGGCGACCGATAGCCACGACGAGAGCAAAGCTGCGGATTACCGCGCGCGGGCCGACGAACTCCTATCGTCACTCGCAGATCGGGCTCACAACGATCCTCAGCTCTCGAAGGCTCTCGGCGCCGCGTATTTTGGCGCTGGCGACTTCAGCAAAGCTGAGCAGCTGCTTCGGCGTGCCGTAGAAATTCGCGACAGCGATATCGATGCACGGCTGGCTCTTGCACGGGTGCTCGTGAGTTTGCGTCGCCTCGACGATGCACTTCAGCAGCTACATGCTGCACAAGCGCTTGATGCATCTCGGCTCGACGTTTCGCTAGAGTTGGCCCGAACGCTCGACGGCGCTCGGCGGGACGCAGATGCCACGGCTGAGTACACCAAACTCATCGCGCAGAAAGAAGCGCCGATTCAAGCGCGAATTCACGCCGGCCGGTTTTTGGCTCGCAAAGGGGATTTCAAGCGCGCATCCGAGCAGGCAGAAGCTATTCTCAAGGCCGAACCCGACAACGCTGCCGGGCATTACCTCAAGGGCGAGGGGCTGATCGCCGCCAATAAACTCGACGATGCGCGCCGCGAGCTGACCCTTGCAGTCGAGACGGATCCCGATCCGCAATACTTGGATGCTCAAGGTCGTGCGGCGGAGGCGTCCCAGATCGCGACCGGCGATACCAAGTACTACGACCTGGCGCTACGCGCCTACGAGCGCGCCATCGACGCCGATGCGACGATGTTTAATCCGCAAGCCGGTACGGGGCGAGTTTACGTGGCGCGCAGAGAGTGGTCCAAAGCCGCTGCTCCGCTTGCGGCAGCGATCAAGATCGACCCCAAGAGCACCGAGGTGATGTACAACTTGGGAGTTACGTACAAGAGCTTGGGTCACATCCCAGAAGCAATCGAGTGGCTCGAATCGGTAGTTCGCAGCAAGCCCGATCCGGATGCGTATTGGCAGTTGGCTCAATTGTATCAAGACAACAACCGGGGTCGCGATACCGCGAACGCACTCCAGCAAGCGACCCGGCTTGCTCGCGATAAAGAAACCTCGCAGGGAGTCAAAGTGGAGTGGCTCACCGAGGCGTGGTACCGACTGGGCGAGATTCAGCTCGGACTCCACAACGATGCCGCAGCCAAGGCGGCCTATGAGATGTATGTGGGCCGCAATCCAACACCAGGCGCTCAACTCTCGGAAGCGCGACGGTTGCTCTCCACCACGCTCCGGTAAGCGCTAGGGACAGTGCCTTAATCAACTATTACGGGCGCTCGACGATCACGACTTTGCGCTTGCCGGCTGGCGTGAGCGGAATGCTCGTTACGTACTCGAGAGCAAACGGAACGCCGGGAAGGTACTTTGCAGCAAAGGCTCGGATCTCTCGTTCGTGTGCCTCGGGAAGCGATGTCCCAGATTGTGGGATCACTCTCATAACGATACTCCGATCTGCGCGCTGGACCACTTGAAATTGCTTGGCGGCCTGATCGAGCACTCCGAACAGGATATTGAAAACCAGCCCGCCGACCGGATTGCCCGCACCATCGAACAACGTCTCTGTGGTTCGGCCCTCAACCGGTCCCAACCGCATCAATTGGCGGCCGCACGCGCACGCGCCGTCGTCGTGCGCAACCGCAAGGTCGCCGGTGACGTACCGGACCATCGGACATGCGAGGTTGTGAAGGTCGGTGACAACTACCTCTCCGACCTCACCGGGGCGAGCCGGACGCGTGCCACTTCCCTCGCGAATCAACAGCTCGACGATCATGGTCTCCATCGACACGTGCATTGCAGCGTGCGACTCGCACTCCGAAGCGATGAGCATGACCTCGCGCGAACCATACGTTTCAAACGCCGGTCCAAATGCGCGTTCGATCGCAGCGCGATCTTGCGGCCACAGCCGCTCCGCCCCGACGAGAACCGGAGTATCCTTCCAGTCGCGCAGTCCTTGCTCCACCACGAATCGCGCGAGTGCCGCTGCGCCAGCTGCGTATGCAACGATGACGTTCGGTTGGAATCGCCTTAGCTGGCCCACGGCTGCCCGGAGCGCGTCGTCGCCGCGCGGTGTCGAATCGACGTACAGATCTCTTTTTAACACTCGGTCGACCGCAATCTTCTGGCGTTTGAACCAGCTGTTGGCTTCCGGACCTGCACCCCAGTAATGCATCGCGCGCATGCCGATGCGATAACCGCCCCAGCCATAACCGCGCCATCGCGTGGCGTCGCGCCAATATCGCGACTCCGCATTGTAGGCAACTGCTACGGGCTCACCGGTCGTTCCGCTGGTCGATTTTCTTATCGTTGCGAACGGCGGTGCGTCGGCGCGCCGGGTGGCCATCGTGGCGCGTACGGTGTCTTTGTCGAGCAGCGGCAAACGGCTTAGCTCGCTCAGAGAAGTCATCTGCGCCGGGCGAAACTGACACTGGTCCATGACCCGACGGTAGTGTTCGGTGTGGGCGTAGGCATGGCGGAGTAACCGGCGGAGCAGTCCCAGCTGCAGGTCGCGCAGGGCCTCGATCGACCACCGCTCGGTGGTCCGCAGATAGTCGAGTAATTGCACTGTGGGCCGCCCTCGTGCAGCCTCAAATGCCGGAAACAGCGCCTTTGCTAGCAGCGGACCGTACAGATCCATCGCTGGCGTTCTATCATTCGCGCTTTCGTGCTGTCCCGCCTCCGCAACAAGAACCTCCATCAATGGCTGCCCGACTACGCGCGGCATCTTGCTCAGCGCATGCGAAGCCCGGCTATGAGCCAACGCGGCGCACATCTTCTGTTTGCGCTTTGCGATCACTACGAACCGCTGTGGGGTCGTGCCTCGGACGAGGTGGGCCGCGCTCGCGTCGAGGCATGGGTCGAGGGCTATCCGCGTCTCGACAGCTTTCGCGATAGCCAGGGCCGGCCGCCGCGTCACAGCTGGTTTTTCCCCGGGGAGGAGTACCGCCCGTATTTTCTCGATGGACTGGCTGAACTAGCCAAGCGCGGGTTCGGCGAAGTCGAGTTTCACCTTCACCACGATGGGGACACCGCGGCAACGCTTGCGCCGAAAATCACCGATAGCCTTTCGTTGATCGGCCAGCATGGGCATTTTTCCCGCGACGAGCGCGGCGGGTTTCGCTGGGCATTTATTCACGGCAATTGGAGCCTAGCCAACGGGAGGCCCGACAGGCGATGGTGTGGTGTCGACGACGAATTGCTGGTGTTGCACAAGCTGGGCTGTTACGTCGATCTGACCTTCCCTTCGGCGCCCGATCCGTGCCAGCCCAACAAGGTCAACCAAATTTATTGGCCGACCGGTGACCTATCGCAGCGCCGAAGCTACCAGCACGGCGAACGCGCGCGAGTTGGCGAGCACCACGACGACCGGCTGCTTATGATCACAGGGCCGCTTGCGCTCGTCCGTAAAGGCCTAGGGGTACGGCTTGAAAACGGCGCGATCACTGGCGACGATCCTCCAACCGCAGCACGAGTTGCGAGCTGGATCGACCAGCGCATCCACATCGACGGCCGACCCGAGTGGGTCTTTGTCAAGGTACATACCCACGGTGCGATCGAAAACACAGCGGCGTCGCTGTTGGGTGGGGGAGGAAACGTTTTGCACGAAGCGCTCCAAGCGTACCGCCGGCGCGGTTGGAACCTGCACTACGTAACCGCACGAGAAATGTTCAATGTCGCCCGCGCGGCCATGGCCGGGGAACTCGGTGATCCGAGCGACTACTACGACTATATTGTGAAGCCGCCGCCGATCATTCGCTAGACCAGCGGGGGCGGTGTATGTCGACGGTGGGGGTCATCGTCATACGTCGCCGTCAACCTCAACGGTGGAGTCAAGGATCACGTCAACGAATCAAAATTATTAATGTTTTTCCTTGCAGGAGGTCAACTTCAGGCGGCATCGCGCGCGGCAGGGGTGACGCGCGCCCGCTGCGGCGCATCTAGCCGATCGCGCACGTGGCCGGGCACGCCTTCCACATCGCGGACGATACGCATGACCTCGAGTACTTTCAGAATGTAGTAGCTGATATCGATTTCCCACCAATAGAACCCTTGGCGCGCCGAGCGCTGATAGTAGTGGTGGTTGTTGTGCCAGCCCTCGCCGAGAGTTAGTACGGCGAGCAAGGCATTATTCCGCGAGTCGTCGGTCGTTGCGTAACGCCTTCGACCCCACACATGGGCCAGCGAATTAATACAGAACGTGAGGTGCCAAGCCAGCACGATCGCAACGAAGTGCCCCCACACCAGCGCCGTTGTCCCACCGATTGCGTACAGCGCGAATCCCCAGGCGATCGCAAACGTAACGTCGAACCGATTCATGAAACGCAGCTCGGGGTACTTGGAGAAATCGCGAATCCGATCGATGTCGGTAGTCGTGTAACGGCTGCTGAGAATCCAAAACATGTGCGACCACCAAAAACCGCGTTGCCGCGGTGAATGGATGTCGAGCGGTTCGTCGGAATGCTTGTGGTGGTTTCGGTGATGCGCTGCCCACCACAGCGGACCTTGTTGAGCTGCAGACAACGCGAGCAGCGCCAGCACGAACTGAAACCATCGGCTCGTCTTGTACGCTCGATGAGAGAAGTAGCGATGGTAACCCGCCGTGATCGCAAACATTCGGACGAGATATCCACCTAGTAGCCACGCGACCGCTGTCCAACTCCATCCTACCCATACGGCGCCGAGAACTGCCGCGACATGGACTCCCCAAAACGGAACATTTTCGCGCCACCTGGGCTTGTCGATCGATCCTCCTCCGCTCTCCCTCGTCGGGAGTGCTGATACTCCCGGCAGAGCCGGGGTTATCGAAGCCTGTTGGCTCGGATCGAGGCCGATCGGTTGCGATAGCGACGCAATCTCAGGCATGGAATTGAGCATCAAGCCACTGTGTCATTTCGCGCCCTACCTGAGGGCCATGGTTTCAACACAGCGTTGCGCGATTCGTGACCATTTCCTGACAGGCGCGGGCGGCTCATGCGGCCAGCGTTCGCCGACCGCATGGCTAGAGAACGGCGGGACGCCGCGTGGGAACGGTTCCATGGCATAATTATTTGGAAATATTGAATTATTCTGGAAATGTCCCCGACGCGTTTCGAACCGTTGGATGCGGCCAAATCGAATTACAGCCAGCGCCGAGGGCGATCGCCCATTCTCCAGGTGTTTGAGGCCTTAAATCCAGGAAATCGTTGAGGCATAATAGGCTGGTGACGATCCCGGCTGGGACCTTGGTTCCCCGCGAGGCCAGAGATTTTGGCAACTACCAGCTGCTCGCAAAGCTTGCGACCGGCGGCATGGCCGAGATCTACCTCGCACGGCCGGCGAACTCGTTCGCCGCTACCGATCTGATCGTTGTGAAGCGCATTCTTCCCCATCTGGCTGAGGACGAGCATTTCGTTCAGATGTTTCGGGACGAAGCGGACCTAGCTTCAAAGCTGGTCCACAAGAATGTGTGTCAGGTACTGTCGTTTGGCCAGTTTGGCGGCACGTGGTTCATCGCGATGGAGTACCTGCACGGGGTTCCTCTGTCGAAGATGATGACGAGGCTATCCAAAGTCGGCAAAATGCTCGACTACCGCATCGTTGGGGGAATCATTTGCCAGGCGTGCGAGGGCCTCCACTCGGCTCATGAGGCGCGCGACTCGAATGGGTCCTTGCTCGGAGTCGTACATCGAGATGTTTCGCCCCCGAACATCATGGTGACCGCCAACGGGACCGTGAAACTGCTCGACTTCGGCATTGCGAAGGCTGGCGGGGCATCCTCGCGAACCCGTACGGGCACCGTAAAAGGCAAGAACGCATACATGTCCCCCGAGCAGATCCTCGGGCGGGGCCTCGACCGGCGCAGCGACGTGTTTGCCCTCGGTGTCGTGATGTACGAAATGCTTTCCATCCGACGGCTTTTCCATCGGGAATCCGATTTTTTGACGTTTAAAGCGATCACCGAAGAGGTGGTGCCCGACATCCGCGAATGCCGTCCGGATTTGCCATCGGCGATGCGCGCAGCGCTCGTGCAAGCGATGGCGCGCGACCCGGACGGTCGATTCGAAAGCGCACAGGCGTTTTCTGAGGCGCTTCGAAGTTCGGTCGCGACTTTGGGAGGTCCAGCTTCGCCGCAAGAGCTCGCGAGATTCCTGTTCAAGGACTTTGGCGAGGAGATGTCGGCCCGCGATGAAATCCTGCAAGCGGCAGACGATCCTGCAGCAATGCCGGTGTCTGTCGGAGTCGCCGAACAAAGCCAACTCACACCCGCGGGCGCCACGGCGCTCATATCGACAAGCGGCGAGGTGATAAGGGCACCTCGTCCACGGGGACCGACGGGACGCGATCGCGCCGTCCCATCGATGATCGTCGGGGCCCAAGCCTGGCACGAGTCTGGAGGCGACCAAGAAGCGTCCCGCACTGAGCCCAACCAGCCCGCAGTGGCGATTGCGATGGACGATCTCAGCGTTCATCTCAGTGCCGACGCGGACGGAGGTGCGAACCTGTTATTGGCGCACCGCAAAAAGGCGGTTCGTAACATCTTCATTGTATTTGCAGCGTTATTGATGGTGGGAGCGGGCTTTGCGTGGGTGGCAACCCGCAGCAGTCCAAAGGGCGGCACGGCAACTCCGATCGCCACAATCCCCCCTGACGCAGCGGTCGCTCCGATCGTCGTTCCGCCGGACGCAGAAGAGGTGTCGCGCGACGACATCGTCGCGATATCGAAATACGGGTTTTTCAGCATTACCGCCAATGCGAAGACGACCATCTACGTCGACGGAAAGAATATTGGCGAGACTCCGCTGACGCGGCTACCGATCAAACCAGGCCCGCACACGGTTCGAGCGGTTGGACCTCGAGGCAAATCGAAGACCATCAAGATCGCCATCATCGGTGGCCGGGATACGGACGAAGGCACCATCGAGTGGTAGGACCGCGCGCGGTCATTTGGGGTGAGGCGTCGTTGGCTTCGTCGCTGCGGTGCTCGAGTACCTTGTGTACACTCCGCTCCTCGCTCCTCGCCGCCTCGCCTCACCCCAAATGACCGCGCGCTACGTTAAGGTCAAGTCAAATTTGCCCCGCTTCGGAGGATTCGCAAGAAGACCCAGCCGGCACATTCAGACCAATCTGAAAGCGGTCTATGACAGGGGGGCGGGGCGGATGCTGGTGATGTGCAAACTCGATTCTGCGCTGGTCTCGATCTGAACTCGGTCGCCGGCATGAAACCGCGGAATGAGCTCGGCAGGTCCCTGAAATGGTAGACCTACCAGATGGTCGATATTGAGCTCGTCTCCGTGTTCGTCGAGGGCGCGTTCAACATCGAGCTGGATCTTTACGACCTGACGCGAGGTGACGTGTTCGAACCGCGTCGAAATCGTGTGGAGCTCGATCGTCCGGATCGTCCCTACCACCCGCAGACCGGTGTCGGTCGCCATACTCCCATCGTCTCAAGGTTGGCGCTATCTCGCCAGCTCGATGCCGTTGAAAGCGCGGGCCAGCAAAATCACATCGTCGCGCCCTTCCGCAGTGAGTGCGTGCGACGTGCCAGCCTGTCGAACGATCTCATCGCCCGTCACGTACGTGGAGCCATTGCTATCTCGCACCACACCAGCGACCACAACCGACATCTCCTCGCCGAGGTGGGTGTGCAACGGAAAAAAACCTCCGGCGCGAATGCGCACCACGCCACAATCCGCACCTGCGCAGCTTGGCCCGCCCGCGAAGTGGATCAGACCAATGTCTCTCGAAGCGTGGTTCCACGCAGAGGATCTCTCAATGAGACCGAGGAGCTCGCGAGCTCGGTCGATCGCAACGTCGTACATGCGAGCGATTTGATTGGCAAAACGCTCGAACCTCCCCGATCCCACCGAAGCCATCAGCTGCGCCTCGATCTCAGGTGACGGTGCCATTTGCGGAACGCACATACCTAGGCAGTGCATCGCTTCCCGTATGTTTTCGAGTTCGGCTGCCAGTTCGAAGTTAGCGGCCAGCGCGGCTGCCACCCGACTCGCCTCCTCGGGGTCCAGGGCGTCTATCGCATAAAGTGCGACCAGCTCGCGCATGTCGGCGTTCAGATCCCACCTCCAAGAGCTTCGCGAAGTCGGTGCAGGCCCGCGGCCAACCGCGACTTTACGGTTCCAATGGGCACCGAGAGTCTCGCCGCAATCTCGCTACACGATAGGCCTTCAAAGTACGCCAATTCGACGACGCGGCGCTGTTCGCTACTGAGGCCCGCAAGCGCCGCACGCACGCGTTCATGATCCGGACTCGGTTGGGGCGCATTTGACGACAGGGCGTCTAGCCCAGTGTCACCAGCGTTCCGCGACACGCGGGCAGACTTTCGTACATCGAGGGATCGAGAACGGACGCGTATGGCCAACCAGGTACGAACGCTGCCCCGCTGCGGATCGAAGTCCTTTGCGCTTCGCCAGGCCTCGAGAAACACATCGTGTAGGAGATCCTCCGCCTGATTGCGTTCGCCGACGATTCGCATCGCGATAGACAGCATTAAGCCGCCGTACCGGCGGTATAGCGTTGCCAAAGCAGCCCGATCCCCGGCTGCCATAGCGGCAACCAGGACCGCGTCCCCGGCATTATCGCCGCTATCCATTCAACGAAATCGTATCACGGCTGCACCGCGCGCACCGCCGTGGTACATGCGTTGCGGTGCTGCGAGAAGCGGTCCGCGCCGAAGCGAAAGAGCGAACCTGGTCGCAGGGGGTCACCCTCGCGCGCGATCAACGCGTGCTGGGCCGGGGACGGTCGGGGGATGAGCTGGAGCTCGATGTGCGGGTTCCGGGGCGTCCGACTCCGTTTCACGTCGTCCTAAATCCGGCCCACGGTGAGTGGGAGTGCGACTGTCCAAGCAAGGAGTCGGTGTGCTCACACGTGGTGGCCGCGGTTTTGGCGGTTGAGCAAAACGGCGAGCAACCGCTCTCTGCAAGGGTGAACGCAACGATCCGCTATCTACTCGAGCCCGATCCGGCCGGAGTGCGGGTCTCTCGATTGCTGGTGTACCCCGACCGTACCGAGCCTCTCAGTGAATCGCTGATGACGATTGTCGGTACCGGACGGGGCGCTGCGATCGCAACCGAAAATTGCGACCTGATTGCCGACAGCGTCATCGGTAATCGTACCGCTCCGATCACAGGCGACAAGGTAGACCGTTTGTTTACTGCGCTTGCCGAGGCGCGCGACATTCGGTGGTGCGGCCAACCGGTTTCGACCTCCGGAGACGCGATATTGCCTCGAGCAGTCGTAGCCGACCACTACGACGGCGTTCGAGTGCGCATCGAAGCCGATCCAACCGTCGAAGAGGTCGTTACAGTCGGCGTAGTTCGCACGGCGGAGAACGTACTTCGGCCGATCGGCGCCATCGATTTGTCCGGGGCGCGCCTCGACAAACTGCCGCAACAATTCGAGGTAGCGCGCTCTGCATTGCCCGAGCTCGTTCGCAGCACGTTGCCGGCCTTGGCACAACGCATGCCCGTTGAGGTCCGGGCTCGATCGCTCCCAAACCTGGATAGAACGCGCGAGCAACCGCGGATGCAGCTCGACGTCGTCCAAGACGGAGACACGCTTACCGTTTTCCCAACGCTAGTTTATGGCGACCCACCGAGGGCGCGCGTCGATGGCCGCTCCCTCGTCCACCTCGGTGGTGCGCTGCCGTTTCGCGACGAAGACGCCGAGAAGCGCTTGGTACATCGTCTGCGCGATGAGCTCAACCTGGTGCCCGGTCGTCGGGTCCAACTTGTTGGCCGCGAAGCATTCCAAATGCAACAAGGCTTGGCCAGCTGGTTGCGCAGCGACGCCAGGGCAGCGGGCGACAGCAAGCTTCACCCCCTCGACGTGAAAATCGCGATCGAGGGCAACCGGTTAGATGTCTCAATGGTTGGCGCTTCCGGCGCCAAAACCGCATCGATCGGCGCCGCACTCCGCGCGTGGCAGGCCGGCCTCGACGTGGTTCCGCTCGAAGGCGGTGGGTGGGGACGAGTGCCCAAGCAATGGTTCGACACCCATGGCGGTAGACTGGCGGACCTTCTGGCGGCGCGTAGCAGCGATCACAAAATTCCGATTTTTGCGCTGCCCGATCTGGCAAAGTTGTGCGAGGACCTCGACGAACCGCCGCCACCGCAGCTCGAGCGGCTACGTCCCCTCTTGTCGGGATTTGAAGGCATACCGTCGGTGCCAGTGGCTGAAGGCTTCGTCGGAGAGTTGCGCCCGTACCAGCAGCGAGGCGTTGACTGGCTTGCGTTCTGTCGCGAAGCGGGCTTGGGATGCGTGCTCGCCGACGACATGGGCTTAGGAAAAACGATTCAAGCCCTGGCAGGGCTGCAAGGGCGTACGCTGGTCGTCTGCCCGAAGAGCGTGCTGTTCAATTGGCGATCCGAAATCCAACGGTTTCGCCCGGATTTGAAAATCGCCAACTACTCGGGCGCCAAGCGGACT
This sequence comes from uncultured Kofleriaceae bacterium, assembly GCA_964419605.1. Taxonomy (GTDB): domain Bacteria; phylum Myxococcota_A; class Polyangia; order Haliangiales; family Haliangiaceae; genus JABFXX01. The sequence continues at coordinate 55,641 of CAYQQM010000023.1, forward strand.
CTCGACCTCGACGCCGACCTCATCATCACGAGCTATCCCATGTTGCGCAACGACGTGGAGGTCTTGTCGGGGCCTACGTGGGACGTCGTTATTCTCGACGAGTCGCAAACGATCAAGAACCCCGACTCTCAAGTCGCTCGGGCCGCGTATAAGCTCAAGGCTGGCTGGAAGCTGACGCTGTCAGGAACTCCGGTAGAGAATCGACTCGACGAATTGTGGAGCCAACTTCACTTTACCAATCCAGGCCTTTTGGGGGGCCGTGCCGATTTTCAGGAACGGTGGGCGGAGCCGATCAATCTCGGCGACCAAGCTGCCGCGGCGCGGCTGCGCGACCGGATTCGGCCGTTCGTGCTGCGCCGCATGAAGCGCGAGGTGGCCAAGGAGCTTCCCGCAAGAACGGATGCGGTCATGTATGTCGAGCTGGACGAAGCCGAGCGGGTTACGTACGACGCCATTCGCGCAGCCACCCAAAGCGAAATCGTGAAGCTGCTCGAAGCCGGAGGCGGAGTCATGGCCGCCCTCGAAGCCCTGCTTCGCCTGCGCCAAGCCGCCTGCCATACCGCCTTGCTTCCTGATGCTCTGCGGAGTTCGGCTTCGGATCGAAAAGCTGGGTCGCAAGAGGGGGCCGGTGCATCAGCGGCTCCGCTTCGGTCGTCCAAACTCGATCGCCTGATGGAAGCTATCGAGGATGTTGTCGCCGATGGCCATCGCGCGCTCGTTTTTTCTCAGTGGACATCACTACTCGATCTGATCGAGGGCTACCTTCACACCGCAAAAGTGAAGTTCGTGCGGCTCGATGGTTCCACGACCGATCGCGCCGCCGTGGTCAACGAGTTTCAAGCTGAGGAAGGCCCCCCGATTATGCTGCTGTCGCTCAAGGCCGGCGGTACCGGTCTGAATCTCACGGCTGCAGATCATGTGTTTCTGGTCGATCCGTGGTGGAATCCTGCAGTTGAAGACCAGGCTGCTGACCGGGCCCATCGCATCGGCCAAGACAAGCCTGTGATGGTCTACCGAATGGTTGCACGCGATACGGTCGAAGAGCGCATTCTCGAATTGCAGGCCCGCAAGCGCAAGCTCGCCGATGCTGCGCTGTCCGAAGCGGGCGCCGCCACCGCGATTACGCGCAGCGACTTGCTCGCGCTACTTGCGTAGCGCTTCGCAATCCACCGCAGCGCCCTGTTGTCCAGACGCGGTCCGGCGCCGCAGGAAACGGTCAACGACGCGGTTATTCGGTTATACAGATACCAGAACCGAGAAGCACAACGGCTCGTTGCGACGCTTCGGACTAGTCCCCTGGATCGGTGATTCCTAGCAGAAGTCTCATGCGTGGACCTGCAGGGTACGGAGCCCGAAACTTCTCCGGTGATGACCAGCTCGGCCTTCGGGCGCCCGGTTCTTGGCATGCCCAAGGAGATCACACCCCTCTGACTACTGCTGCCGACTCTCTTTCCAGGGGACTAGTACCTCGCCACAGTGAAAGACCTGGTGTCCCCGCGGGGACATCCCCTGGGACGAAAATCGACGAGAGCGCG
>CAYQQM010000024.1:0-56675 GCA_964419605.1 uncultured Kofleriaceae bacterium
CAAGGGGACTTCCTTCGGGGCGCCCCCCAAGGGGACTTCCTTCGGGGCGCCCGACGGAGCCGGGTCGGCGGTCGCGCGGTCGCGCAAACAGCTCGCCAACCGAAAAATTGAGGACCTCCTAAAGCCTGGCCAAGACATATTGTGCCAAGTAACTAAGGACCCGATCGGGCTCAAGGGAGCGCGGGTAACCAGCTACATTTCATTGCCGGGCCGCTATTCGGTGTTCATGCCGCATGTCGGACAGATCGGCGTTTCCAAACGCATCGCATCCGACAAAGAGCGGCGCAGGCTTCGCGATCTGGTCAATGCGGCACGGCCCAAAGGAACCGGCTTTATCGTCCGCACCGCTGCCGAGGACGCCATCGACCAGGAGCTGCGCGACGACGTCGATTTTCTCACCAGACTTTGGGGGGAGATCGAAAAGCGCGAACAAGCAATGGCCGGGCCCGGGTTGGTCTACGCAGACTTCGACCTTGCGCTGCGCTGCATCCGCGACCTGATGCGCGAGGATACTACCGACGTCGTTATCGACGATCCCGACGAATATGACCGGGTTAAGAAGTTTACGCTGGCGTTTCTCCCTCGGTTTGCCGAGCGGGTAACCAAATACGAGCTCCGGCGACCGGTGTTCGACCACTACCAAATCGAGCCGGCCCTACGGCTTGCGGTCGCGCGCCGAGTGCCGCTGCGCAGCGGCGGATCTCTCGTAATCGATCAGGGCGAAGCACTCACAGCAATCGACATCAACACCGGAAGTTTCACCAACACCGGCTCTGGCAACCTGGAAGACACGGTCACCGCAAACAACCTAGAAGCTTGCGAAGAAGTCGCCCGGCAGCTCCGGCTTCGCAACATCGGCGGCATCATCGTCATCGATTTCGTCGACATGGATAAAGAAGCGAACCGGCGCAAAGTGTGGGACGCGTTTCAGAAGGCCCTTACCCGGGATCGGGCGCGCACCAATGTGACCAAGATCAGCGAGCTTGGGCTCGTGGAAATGACGCGCAAACGCGCGCGAGAATCGCTGGTACAGCTGCTGACCGAGCCCTGCCCCACGTGCGAGGGCTCAGGAGTAGTGAAGTCGGTGGTTACGGTGGCGTACGAGATCTTGCGCGAGGTTCGGCGAAGCGGCATGACCGTCGACAATGACAAGATCGAACTGGAGTGCGCGCCTCGCGTAGCCGAAATCTTGCAACGCCAAGAGCGCGATTTCCTCGATTCGCTCGAAAAGCGATTCCAAAAGCAGATTGCGGTGGTTGGACAAAAAGGCTGGAAGCCCGACCAATTCCGCGTTGCGGGTAAAATGTCGTCGGAGATCGCCGCCGAAGAGGATGCACAAGCGGCCCCACACCCAGCCCGAATAGACCGCAGTGCGCACGACCGCGGAAATCGCGGGGGACGGCGACGTCGTCGCGGCGGGCGCGATCGGGCCGGCGCTAACGCATCGTCCTGAAGTAGACTTCCGTTGTGAAGCACCGCATCTCGATCGCGCGTCCGCAGTATAAATTTTCGTGCGCTCACATGACGGTATTTGCCGACGGCACGAAAGAGCGCCTTCACGGCCACAACTACACCGTCGCGGTTGCCATCGAAGTCGATGCGATCGACCTCGCGGCGATGATTCCATTCGCGCCGCTAAAAGCCGCGCTGGCCGAACTTTGTGACGCGTGGCGCGAGCGCGTGCTCATCGCCAAAATCAATCCGTTTCTCGAAATCGTTCGCGACGACAGCGAACTGGAATTCCGGCTGTGCGGCGAACGCTATGTCATGCCGCGCGGCGACGCTCTGCTGCTTCCGATCGAAAACATCTCGGTCGAAGCACTTGCGCAGCATATCGCCGAGCGGCTCCGCAACGTCCCTGCGCTTAACCTCCCGCATGTGCTCTCACTCGCAGTTACCATCGAGGAGACTCCGGGCCAGGGCGCCACCTGTGAGCTAGCAATGCACTAGCTATCGCTCATAGGTGAGATCTTAACAGCGATCGTCGTCGGAGCCGCTGCGGCCTACCGCTGCGGCTTGCCGCTGCGGCCTACCGCTGCGGACTACCGCTGCGGCCTACCGCTGTGGACTACCGCTGCGGCTTGCCGCTGCGGCTTGCCGCTGCGGACTACCGCTGCGGACTACCGCTGCGGCCTACCGCTGCGGACTACCGCTGCGGCTTGCCGGTGCCAGGCGCCGATTGAAAACTGCGTCCATCGTTCGTGCTCCACCTCGTCTTGTCCTTTGACGGGTAGCTCGCTCGCGCCGTGCGGCCGGCTCACCCTTGCGCCGCGCCGCGCACCGGTCGCGCCGAGCGCTTGTGACGCGGTGCTGAAGCGATCTGCCGCCGCACAGCTGACAGGGAGAGTGATCGCGTGGCGGAGGTGCCCGCGCTCGTCACGACCGCTGCGCGTCTGCGGCGCTGGCGGGTGAGAGCCGGCCGCACAACGCGGCTTCGCAAAACGTCAAGGAGGAGAGCCGATGTTCGATGCACTTGAAATGTCCCTGCAGTTTCTGGAGCGCCTGGTCCCCGTCGAAACCCGTATCCGTCAGCGCAGCGCGTGCTTGGCCAAGCAGCTCGCCAATGCCTCCGAGTCGATCGCGCTCAATCTCGGCGAGGGTCGCTTGCGGCGCGATGGCGATAAGCGGCGCCACTTCGAGATCGCCGCCGGAAGTGCAAGCGAAGTCACCACCGCACTGCGAATCGCCGTCGCCAAGCGCTACATCTCGGCGGCTGAGTTCGCGGACATCGATGCGGTGCTTGATCGAGTGCGCGCCATGCTATTTCGACTCACCCGGTAGAGCGCTTCGCGGGAGGTCCCGCGCACCGCGGGAGGTCCCGGCATGGACAAGCGACAACGACAGCCTCCAAACCGCGAACAGACACATCGCTGCTGGCCTTATCTGGGCCAGCCTCTGCGCCGCCGTCCTCAAGCGGTTCCTCGCTCATGCTGCGCAACTCGTCGGTGGCAAGCCAATCTCCACCCGGCGCGTCGCGATGTGCGCAAGCCATATCATCCACGACATCGTCAACGCGTTGCTCGCCTGCGCCAGCATTGCATCGGCGTTCTTCGACGGAATGACCTTCCTGCTTGCCAACGCACGTCGCGCCAATCCAAAGCGGGACCGAAAATCAGGACGACTCCGGACCGCTTTGGTCACCGTCGGAGTCAGCTCTTAAGTGATCACCTATGAGCTATCGCTCTCTCTCGCTAGCGCCGCAGCGCAAGGCGGGCGAGCAGTACGCACAGTGCCGCGTTGAGCCCGAGCCACAGCGCTGTGAAGCCGGGAAGTTGCGGCACGTATTGGATCGCCGTCATCGGAACCGCGACAAAGAACGCGAGGTGGGCCGCCACGCCGACGGCTAGGCCGGCAAGGGCACCCCGGATGCGCCGAATGCCGAAGCCAACGGCAAACAATGCGAGCGGTATGAGTGCGCTGAAAAACAGCGCATTGCCGTGACCTCCGACGCCCAGGATCGCCAGGTCCCACGAGGGGATGCCGCGCGTTAGTACGTCGAGTATAGGCTTCGAGGACCAGGACGGCGCAATGTACGGCAGGAAGAACAAGCCGGAAGAACCGAGGAGTACACCGCCGAGATAACCCAGGCCCAGCTTGGTGCCTTGGCCCCGACGTCTCGCTCCGATTGCGACCGCCCCGGCAATGAGCAATCCGATGCCAAACTGAGCACCGCCGGATTGGCCGCGCGCCTTGAGAATTGCGGCTGGTGCGTCGATAATTCCAGCGCCGTAGCGTTCGCTCGAGAACTGCTGCGATGTGGGCTTTCGCGCAGTGTCCTTGAGAATTTGCTCGACCCTGTCCGGATCGGTCACACCTTCGCCGACGAGGAGCGCGGCCACACCAGCGACGTGTGGCGACGCCATCGACGTCCCCATGTACGTGAAGTAGTCATTCTTGGTCGGATCGCCGATGGCGATCGTATTCTGAAGCACACCATCGGGCATGCCATCGCCATTTTGATCGATGCGGGTATTGCCGCCAGGCGCCGCAACATCGATGTCTTTGCCGTAATTCGAATAAAAGGTGGTGGTTTCATCAAACTGCGTTGCAGACACCGCAATCGCACCAGGATACGCCGCGGGGTAGCCGACCTTCCCTCGGCTCTCATTACCGGCTGCGCATACAACGGTCACGCCCTTGCGATGCGCGTACTCCACCGCCTTCTTCAAGACCCGCGAGGGAAATGGGCCACCGAGCGACATGTTGATGACCTTCGCGCCGTGATCCGCAGCGTAGCGAATGGCGTCCGCGATACCGGCAACCGAACCCGACCCCGAACCGGATAGGACCTTGAGCGGCATAATCTTGACGTTCAGCGCAATGCCAGCAACGCCAATGCCGTTGTGCGTCGCCTGGGCGATCGTCCCAGTTACGTGGGAACCGTGCCCGTGATCGTCGTTGGCGTGCTTTGTATTGCCGACAAAGTCGTACGGTTCGACGAAGGTCAAGCCGGCGAGATCCGGCAGCTGGTGAAAGTTCTGGTAGTTTTCAAACGCAATCCCCGTGTCCAATACGGCCACGATGACCCCATTGCCATCGGAGAGTTTCCACGCTTCGGGAATGCCGATCTGGCGAAGATGCCACTGATACTTGTACTGCGGGTCATTGGGAAACCCTTGATGCAGCACTCGTTCGGCAGGTGCCGCCATGGAGCCTTCCCCCGGATCCAATTGCATCGTCGAGTCTGGTTCGGCAATTTCGACATCGCTTCGCGCGGCAAGCACCTTCAAGATCGCGGGTGCGCGGCGAGGGTCGACGTGCGCGCGATACAGCTTCGTGTTTGCGGCTGTGTCGTCGACCAGGACAAGCGTACTGCCGATCGCTCGCTCTATCGAGGCGACCTGTTCCGGAGTTGCATCGTCGACCAAATCGACGAGAATATCGTCTGGATCCGCCGCTGCCAACGCTGTCGCATCGAGTCCATCGTCCGTATCGGACTGCGTGGGCGGTCTTTGATACCACCACAGCGAGGCAAGAGCAGCGGCCACCAAGAGCCACAGGGCGGTAGGCTTGCGAGTCATTGAATGCGGAGCCATTTCATTAGTATACGCCCAATTTCACGCCTGGCCCGTATCTAGGGGAAACGTCCGTGGTAAAGGGTATTTCTGGAATTTTGCTTACGTTTTAGCACATTATGCTGAGGGAGACTGTCGATCCAAAACCCGGGTTTCGGCGTACCATATAGGTGAGCCGTGACCGGACCTCGCAACGAGATGCAGGCGCGCCGCGCCGAGGAGCTCTTAGTGCAACGTGTCACTGAGGGGCTCAGTCCGAGCGAAGCCGCAGAGCTGGCGTCGTTAGGCGCTGCTGAAGACCTGTCGTTCGAACAGGCGGTGGCTGCACTCGATCTCGCATTTTCCCGTCCTGTTGAACCCCCGCCTCAGCTGCTTGAGCGAATTCTCGCCGACACTGGTGTAGGCCCTACCCTATCCGCCAGTCCGCCGGTAGACATTGCGTCGGCTCGGCGGCGACGGGGCCGCGAGGTTGTGGCATGGACGGTAGCCGCTCTTGGTTTTGCTGCAGCCGCGGGTGCCCTTCTGTGGGCAGCCGGTCGCACGTCCTCGTACGAGGAACGAGAGCAAGTCGCTAGTAGCCCAACGATAGAACAACAACGACTCCATCTCCTCAACGCACCAGACGCGCAGACCATTCATTGGGCGGCCACCAAGGACCCCGCTGGCCAAAACCTCCGCGGCGATCTGGTGTGGAGCCCTTCGCGCCAAGAGGGCTATGCAAAATTTGCCGGGCTCGCCGCCAACGACCCGTCGCGGACGCAGTACCAGATGTGGATTTTTGACAAAGGGCGCGACGACAAATTTCCAGTGGATGGAGGAGTGTTCGATATCGCGCCTGCCGGCCCCTCGGGAGAAACAATCATTCGGATCTCACCGCGACTACGAGTCAGCGATGTCGCCCTGTTTGCGGTGACGATCGAACGCCCTGGCGGCGTGGTCGTATCGGGCCGCGATCGAATCGTGGCGACAGCAGCGCCCAAAGGGTGACGGTTCGCTCTCAGAGCCTAGACCCATTCCCTGTTCCGATACCCAGTAGAGCATAGCTGCGACAGCGATCTGCACGGATATCGGCGACCGCGGCCGCGATGTTGGCGTGCTCTTTGTTCACCCGCTCGCAATTTCGCTCCGCCAGGTGCTCCACCACACGGATGGGTTGCTGCGGTGCTATGCCGCCTAACATCTGGGCTTGCACAGGTCGTTCCACTGGGGGCGCTGGCCGCCCACGCACTTGCTCGAGCTTGACGATCGAAATCACCTGAAGCATGGGATCCGGAGAACGCCGAAGAAAGGGAACCAAGCGGTGCGGCGCGGTGAGATCGAGCTCCGCGTCCGGATGAAAGTCGGCGACGCCGGCATGAACCACTCGTGCTGCTACCGCGTCCCGAACCCGGCGAAGCTGCTGAGGAGTGCACTGGACTTCGGGGGCGACCACCATGGCAACCTCGACCGCGGGTTTGGACAGCGCCGCGAGGCAGCGCTCGATCCACTCCTCTAGGCCCGGATTCCCCCACAAGATTTCGACGCCGATCGCGCTGCGCTCGCGCGCGCTCCGCGCCCACGGACACAGATCATGTTTTTCCACTACCTCAACCATGTACCGCGTAAGGACCCGCCGGACTTCGCGCGTTTTTTCGCCGGTGTTAGCCATTCAGCCCTCCGCGATGACCAGCTCGCCCACCCAGCTGGCCGCTCGGTCGCGCTGCGGCACGCGCGCCCAGTCGAAGCTTGCAACCAGGTCGCGCGGCGCGCACGGCCTACCATCGCTGAGGTTCGCTGCGACGGCGAGCAAACCGCACAGCTCCTCGGGACTGTAGCGGTCGCGCAGCGCTTCAAATGGAATCGACCCGTGGAGTTTCGCCAACTTATCGCCGCTGGGTTCCAGTAACAAAAAATGATGGCGATAGCGGGGCGTCGGCGTGCCGAGCAGACGCTGCAACAAGATTTGAGTCGCGGTGCTCGGGGCGATGTCATGGCCGCGAACAATGTCGGTTACCCCGCTTTCCGCATCGTCCACAACCACGGCGAGTTGGTACGAAATCGTTCCATCCCGCCGCCGAACGATCGGATCGCCCATTTGCCGTGCGGGTTCCTGCGACAAATCAAGGCCGCCATCGTCGACAAGTACAACCCGCTCGTCGGGCAATCGCGCGCGCAAGGCCGCATCGACGGCTCGCCAGCCCCCCCGAGGCAAGGGCGTGCCGCGGCAGATGTTATCGTACGCCCAACTGCCGTCAGGTGCGCGCCGCCCGCCGCGTCGGAGCGCCCGCGTACAGAGACAAGGATACAAAACGCCCGCCTCCGCTAGCCGATCCAGAGCTGCTTCGTGGCGAGCCGTTGCAGCGGATTGAAGAATCGTTTCATCCCAATGAAGGCCAAACCACGATAGTGCCTCGAGGAGATGCTCCGCCCATGCCGCGCGTGCGCGACCTCGATCGATATCTTCGAGCCGAAGCAGAGCGGTCCCACCGCGCGAGCGCACGTCCAACCACACGAGCAGCGCCGACAACAAGGTGCCCGGATGCGCTTGACCCGTGGTCGATGGTGCAAACCGCGAAATCACGATGGTTAGGGTCCTTACTCCGGCACAACGCCGGTAGCCGGGACCCAAATCGTGTCTCCAGAACCGCCTACCTCCAGCTCGTAGTATCCTCTTTGGAGTTGGCGCACGATCGCCGTTTGCTTGAGGCTAGGAACTAGCACGCGCGTCCCTGGTGAGAATCCGGATGCAAGCGGAGCCGTCTCGCCATGACTTGCCGTTCCGATCGCGGCCATTCCTATCCCGAGGATCGTGCTGTGTTCTGATTGAGCGTCGTATGAACCTTCGCCACTACGCGCACTGGCCATCATGTCTGGGTGAGTCCGGTCTTCCGGACTCGCTGCGTTCGCTGTCCCAAACGGCAATGTCTTTCGCCCACTGTCATCCCAGGTTGCCGACCGCCGCGCCTCCACAACGATTTCGCCCGATGCAGCCATTGCGCGCTCGCTAGTCACAGGCTTCTTCGCCAAGAGAGGCGGGAGTTTCTCTATCGGAACACCCGGCTGGGAGGCGGTATCAACCTGCGCTCCATCGTCGGCGATGATGACGAGCTGGTCGACCTGCACGACTTCGATCCCCGAGACCGCGCCAGCCAGCGGATTGTGCTTGACCAGCTCGGCGAGGATGCTCGGCCCTTCGGCGGGATTGGTAACCGCCTCGGCGGTCCCGGCAGTGACTACGCGACGCGTCAGAAGACGGGCCAGCATGCGCTCTACGCTTCGCACGACCGACCGCACAATGCCCGCGTTAAGGGAATCGATAGGAAGTGCGATCAGCTGAGCGATCAACGTGTTCGCGTCGACGCACCGAACCTGAAGAGCGCCTTGCGCATTGATTCGAATCGACCCTCCCCCGGTTGCCAGAACAAAGGTCGTCGACATGTCAAACGACACGCGAACCGGTGCCGTGCGGATAAAGTAAGCGATCGCCGGATATTGCGGGCTAGGGCCTAACCAGCGATGACGCCCTGGTCCAAACGTGTGCCCAACCGTCCACGCGGGACACATCACAACCCGCTCATACTCCCCACAGGAGATGTCGAGCTCCCCCACGCCAACCGCGATAAATTGGGCCGCTACCAGGTCATTCACCGCCTCCGAATCGCGCGCGAGGACCGGCATGGGGAAACTCTACAGGATTTGCTGCAAGTTCGCCGAGCTGAACGCACACGAATGAACGAGGTTCGAGAAAGCCCGGAGCCAGGCCGTAGAGCACCGAACAGGTTGAATGTGGTCGCGAGCTCGCAACGACACTTAACCTGTTCGGTGCTCTAGCTATCGGACCGGACAACCGGATGAATTCGCACCCGCCGCACGCGACGTGGGGACGACTCGATGACTTCGAGCACCGTACCATTGTCCGTGGTTACGCGTTCGCCAGCTTGCGGAATCGCGTGTGCCAGCACCATACACAATCCGGCGATCGTCGTTCGATCTCGACCTACAGGCAAATCAAGGTGGAGATCGCGATTCACTTTCCGCACGGCAGCCCAGCCCTGAACGAGGATCGTGCCGCTCGGTTCCCGCGCGAAGTACTGCTCGGGAACATCGTCTTCGCTCATGATATCGCCGACCAACTCCTCAATGAGGTCTTCGGTCGTAACCAAACCGGAGATGCCACCTTGGTCATCGACAACGACAGCCATCTGTGTGCGACGGCGCTGCATTTCCCTAAGCAAGTCCAGCGCCCGGGTCGCCTCTGGGACTTTGTGAGCAGGGCGAAGGATGTCGTCAAGGACAATAAGCCCCTTTTCCCACGCTAGAGACAGCACGTCGCGCGCGACGATGTAACCCGTGATATTATCGAGACTTCCGTCGTACACGGGCATCCGGCTGTGTCCTTGCTCGAGCAGCACGCGCTGGATCTCCTCCGGCGGCGCAGCCTTGTGTAGCGCTACGATGCGGCCGCGTGGGACCATCACCTCAGCTACCGTGACCTCGCCGAATCCCAACGCCCTCGATGCGATTTCGCTGGCGCGCGGATCGACGGATCCCGTCTTGGCTGCCTCTTGGACCAGCTGCTGCAGTTCGTCGCGCGAAAGTCTCGCTTCGCTAAATGTCGTGCGGTCGCCGAAGAATCGCAAAAACACGTTGGACACCGAAGTAAGGATCCACACCAGAGGTCGAACGACTTGCGATATCGCCTTGAGCGGCCGCGCCACCAAAAACGAGTAGCGATCCGAATAGCGAAGCGCGAGCGACTTCGGCACCAGTTCGCCGATGACGAGCTCGGTAAACGCGACGAAAATTACAACCGTCGTAAGCGAAACGACCGGAGCCCACGCCCCAAAACCTAGGCGAGTAAAGAACGGTTCCATCCCCTGCTCCAACCGCGCTCCCCCGAATGCCGCGGCGGCTGTGCCGGCAATGGACATGCCGATCTGCACGGTCGCGAGGAATCGCTCCGGCTGATCGCGCAACGACTCCACGGCTCGAGCGCGGCGATCTCCTCGGCGGATGAGCTCACGCAACCGCGTTTGTCGGACCGTCAGGATAGCCAACTCCGACCCCGAGATCAGACCGTGGACGATCAGCAAACCCACCACGATCAGTAGCTCGGTACCCATGCGTTGGCGCTGAGCTTACGCTATATGCTAGAGCATGTCGTCCCCGACCACCCGACGGGACAAAACGCTCGCGCAGTACATTACCCCAGAGGGGGCCAACCAGCTACGCGCCGAACTCCACCACCTGTGGACACAAGAGCGGCCGCGCGTAACGCAAGAAGTTGCAGATGCCGCCGCGCAGGGAGATCGCTCCGAAAACGCCGAATATATCTACGGCAAACGTCGGCTGCGCGAAATCGACCGGCGAGTTCGCTACCTTTCCAAGCGGCTCGATGCCGTCACCGTAGTGAGCGAGGCGCCCAGCGACGCAACGCGCGTTTTTTTTGGCGCATGGGTCACCCTGGAGGATGAAGACCAGACGCGCATCACCTATCGCATCGTAGGTCCTGATGAGTCCAGCGTCGACAAGGGATGGATTAGCATGGAAGCGCCCGTAGCAAAGGCGCTGTTGGGCAAGCGCAACGGTGATGACGTGGTAGTACGCCGACCCAAAGGAGAAATCGCGTACACCATTGTTGCCATCCGCTACGCGTGATCCGTGCTCCCGTTAGAGAGTGAGGGTGAGCTTGGAACCCGTGACAATCGATTGACCTTCGTTCGCCGGGCTGGCTATCGCTCCTTCCCACACCACAGTCCGAGTGACGGAGCGTTCGATCCTCGCACCAGCTCCGACGACGACATAGGGGCCGACAGTAAGGTTCGGACCGATAATTGCCCCAGCTCCGATCCTAACTGGGTCGACAATCACGGCGCTATGATGAATTCTGGCCGTAGGGTCGATTCCCGACAGCCGCGTAGGCGAATAGCGCAAGGCCGCACCGCGGAGTAATGCCCAATTCGATTCCAGATAGCGCTCTGGCGTGGAGTGCTCGGCGAAGTATCCGCTCCGATGCTCGTACGCGACGACCAGCTGTCCAGCGCGAAGCCATGGCAGATAGCCCTGTCGAATCGAGTCGGACTCGCCCGTGGGCAACCGCGCCATCGCCGAAGGTCGCGTGATGTGAGCGCCACAAAACATATAGTCGCCTTCGCCGAGGATGTTCGCGATTCGACCGTCGGGAGCGACATCCACGGCGCCCCACGAAGTTGCATCGGGGACGCGGCGAACCACCAGCATGCCGACCAGCGGGTGAGCCACCATCGCGGTTCGATACGCTGTGACGAGGTCGGTAATGTTCAGGTCGAAGATCAGCTTGCCGTTTATCGATAAAAAGGGTTCGTCGCGGCCGTGCGGATCGAGTAGCGGTAGCGCATGTTTGAGGCCGCCGCCCGTTCCCAGTAGCGTGGGTTCCGCGATGTATTGAACGCGCGCGCCGAACGCACGGCCATCGCCGAGCTCATTGCGAATGAGTTCGCCTTTGTGATGGGTATTGATTACGATCTCGGTGATTCCGTGTGCAACGAGGTTCGCGATTCCGTACCGGATGATCGGCACACCGCACACCGGAAGCATCGGCTTGGGTCGCTCGGCACCCAGGGCTCCCAGCCGCGTCGAAAGGCCGGCGCACAACATCATCGCACGCATGTGAATAGTATGCTTGAGAATATTGAGGCGTGCAGTCCGCGTTGCTTCAGTTATGCTTTGCCAAACCGCGAATCATGCGCATCGCCGCACTCAAACCTTCACACCTTGTCGAAGCGACTCGCGTTCTTACCGCCGCCTGCCAGCACGACCGCGCGGACCAGGTAGCGGCGGAAAAGCTATTGGGTAACTCGCCGTACGGCGCCCCCCAGGCGTTCGGGTCCTGGGATCGGGATCAGCTGATCGGCATCGCCGTGATCGCCCAGCAGTGGGTACGACTTCTCGCGGTTGTTCCCACGGCGCGATATCGCGGCGTCGGCAGCGCCCTGCTTACGACGTGTGAACGGTTCGCAAGCGAATCCGGTCACGCCCGCTTGCACATGCTCGATCAGCCCGGCAACTACCTCGCCCCTGGCATCGACGAGCGCAACAGCGAGGCGATCGCCTGGCTCGAACGACGCGGCTGGCGACGCGACGGAGAACCGAGGTGCAATCTACTTGTCTCGGCACGTAACAACCCCCGGGTAACAGCTGCGCGTACCGCAGCATTGGCCAACGCGTGTCGCGCACAAGGGTACGAGATTCGCCGCGCAGCGCAGGGCGAGCAACGACTCGTCGAAGCGGTTCGACAGTCCTTTGGCCGCGCATGGGCCTTCGAAGTGTCAAGCGCACTCCGCGGCGAGGTCGCAAACGCTCATGTTGCGCTCGGTAGCGGCGACTACTGTGCATTCGCCGCGTATGACGGCAACAATCGCGGCCTGGGCTGGTTCGGGCCTGCCGGAACCTGGCCTCAACATCGAGGAAAGGGCCTAGGCGAACTACTGCTGCTGTCGTGCCTCCTAGACATCGCGCTGACCCACGCTCGATGCGAAATCGCTTGGATCGGGCCAAGGTCGTTTTACGAGAAAGTGTGCGGTATCGAGGGAGAGCGAACATTCGCAGCCATGATCAAGGATCTGCCAGCGCCTCACTACAGCCGACTTCATTCGGAATGATCTCAGCGAGACTGAACTATGGAACTGCGGTGCGCAGTAGCAACAAATATTCCACGTTGCCGGCGGGCCCGGTAATCGGCGACTCAATGTGCCCACCGGATTCGAATCCATTCGCGTTTGCCCAGGCCCGCACTTTGTCAACGGCACCGTGCCGGACCATTTCATCACGCACCACGCCTCCCCGCGACACCTGATCGCGCCCTACTTCAAACTGCGGCTTCACAAGCGCAACGATCGGTTTGCCCACGGGCGGGCGAAGCAGTTCAGCGATGCGCCGAAGCACGAGCGTTAGCGAGATAAACGACACGTCGACTACCGCGAGGTCGCAGGAGTCCGGAACAAGTGCGAGTTCGACCGAGCGCACATTTTGTCGCTCCAGCACAACGACGCGGGGATCCTGTCGCAGGGACCATGCAAGTTGCCCGTAGCCAACGTCGATCGCATACACCCGGGCCGCGCCACTTCGCAGGAGGACATCGGTAAACCCGCCGGTGGATGCGCCGATGTCGAGACACACCAGCCCGGTCGGATCGATCGCGAAGTGATCAAGCGCTTTTGCAAGCTTGAGCCCTCCGCGCGACACGTATGGGTGATCCGGCTTTCGAAGTGATATCTCGGCCTCGGCATCGATCATCGCACCGGGCTTGTCGGCTACGCGCCCCCCAACAAACACGTCTCCACTCATGATCAGTGCAGCCGCACGTGGACGGCTGGCGACCAACCCTCGATCCAGTAGAAGCTTGTCGAGTCGTTCGCGAGCCATCAGATTCGTGCATGGTACGCGACAGTACGGGGATGCAGAACGCTTGACACACCTCGACCTCGCTGGTACCCATAGCGCCACTGGGGGCGTAGCTCAGCTGGGAGAGCGCTAGAATCGCACTCTAGAGGTCTGGGGTTCGATCCCCCACGTCTCCACCAGGATCCTGTAATTACAGCTGATTTTACTTGTCGGCATCCACGTCCGAGGGCGGCGATCCAAGTAGCGCAAGCCCCTCTTCGAGGTAGGAAAAAAACCGGGCTCGATCGAGGGCATTGCGCCTTGCTTCAGCTTCGGCAGCCTGGACCCGCCCGACCAGTTCATCGTTGTCCTCACCGAGGTGAGCAGCGGTTGCCGACGCGGTTGCCAACTGTTCGTTCAGTGAATGAATCTCGCTGTCGAGTTCTGCAATGCGCGCTTTGGCGTCCGCCAAGTCGCGCTGCAGTTTCTTCTGCGCATCGCGCATGGATGCCACCGCGCTCTCCCAATACTGCTCTCGAACTTCCGCGGCACGAGCGGCCTGTTCAACAGCTTGGGCGTTCTCATCGCGCTCCGCGACCACCCGCGCCAGCTCTGTGCTGTGGCGCTGAATTAGCGTTGCCCGTTCGCTAGTGTGCACTTCGCTCAATTGCGTGAGGTCGCGCTGATGCGAATCGGTCATCTCAGCATTCACGCGAACCGCCTCGGCAGCACGTGCCGCGAGCTCACTCGTGAGGCGCTCGCATTCCTCGGCTAGATTCCGTGCCTCGAGCGCTTGCGGCTCGAGTTCGCCTCGCAGCGCAGCGACCGAACGCTCGTGTGCGGCGCGGAGCTGAGCCATCTCCTCCTCGTGACCGGCGCGGAGCCGCTCGAGGGCAGCGGTCATCGCAACTTCAGCAACATCGAGGGCAGTTCGCTTGCTGGTTTCGAGCGCCGCGTTTTCTTCGGCATACTGGCTGTCGAGACGGAGCCGCTCCGCCGTCCATCGCGACCGCGCATCGTCGAACTGAGCTTGCAGCTCATCACATCGAATGGTTGCACTCGCAACCTTACCTCGCTCATGCTCCAACTGGTGTGCGAGTTCATCTGCGGCAACCACCGCCGCCTGCAGTTGTTCCTCCATTCCGGTGGTGCGCGCGCGATACGAAAGCAGCTCGTCGAGATGGGCTTTGTGAAGTTTGAACTCCTCTACCAGCGACTCATGCGCGTCCACTGCCTCGGCCCGTTTCTCAACTTCCGCGGCTAGCTCATCATCCTTGTTGGCAAGATCTCGTTGAGCATCCGCAAGTTGGCGCTGTAACCGAGACAATTGCCGGCGGAGCGAGAGTTCGCTTTCGGCATCGACCAGCGGAGTTGCGGTGGCGCGCCGGCTGCGCGCAGAACTCATCAGTGATGCGGTCGATGGCGACATTGCCTGCCGGGGTGTGACGCTCGCCGATACCGGCGGACTACTGGAAGGAAATACTCGGTCGACCCGAAAATTCATCGCGCCCTCTGGGGCCTCCACGGAGCCCTCTTGCCGAGAATCGCGACCTGTACGCTTTTTCATCGTCTCTTCCATGAGTATAGACCGTAGATCGCGCGGTTAGTGGCCCTTGGGAGGGTCGATCTATACCCTCGGAGCGCGCAATGGTGGTCGGTTCCAAGAGGTGGGCATCCGTAGGAAAACACCTACCCAACTGCCAACTTTGTGCAGCGACCGTGTAGGCTCTCGCCATGGGCGATACCTCTGTTGCCGTCACGACGAATCTCGGATCGTTTGTCATCGCCCTCGACTCCGCCAAAGCTCCAAAGTCGGTAGAAAATTTTCTACGCTACGTGGATGCCGACTTCTACGCTGGGACGGTGTTTCACCGCGTGATTTCAACGTTCATGATCCAGGGCGGGGGATACGATCAGGGGTACGAACGAAAACCTACCCATCCGCCAGTCCCCAACGAAGCCGACAACGGGCTGGCAAACAAGCGCGGCACAGTGGCCATGGCGCGCACCGGCGACCCGCATTCAGCCACAGCGCAGTTCTTCGTAAATGTGACCGACAACGAATTTCTCAATCACACAGCAAAGAACGCCCAGGGTTGGGGCTATGCCGTGTTTGGTAACGTCACGGCTGGGATGGACGTAGTCGATACGATCAAAGACCAACCGACAGGCCCCGCAGGCCCGTTTGCCAAAGATGTTCCGCAACAACCGATCGTCATTGTCTCCGTGCGGCGAATCTCGGGATAACGAACCGATGGATCCAGACCAAGTTCGCGCCACTTGGGATGCTGCGGCGGATGGGTACGCGCGCGGTCAACGCGAAGGCCTCGACCACTTTCGCTACGCGTTTTTCGGCCCGGCGCAGCGCGAGTTGGTGGGCGATGTTAAAGGCAAATTCCTCCTCGATGTCGGTTGTGGTGCCGGGTATTTTTCACGCCTCATGGCGGAGGCCGGCGCGCGCGTGACGGGTGTCGATATTTCGCCGCGAATGATCGAGCACGCGCGCACAGCGGGAGGCGATATTTCGTACGAAGCCATCGACGCCGCTGCGCTCGCCGAGCGATTCGCGCCCCATTCCTTCGATGTGGCTACGTCATGCATCGCATTGCAGGACATGCCCGATCCAGCCCAAGCGTTTCGCGCGATTCACACGGTCCTCAAGCCGGGCGCGCCGTTCGTCGCTTCGATTGAGCACCCCTTTGGCAGCATGCCCGTGCGGTTCTGGGCTCGTGGCGCGGCGGGATCCAAGCTTCATCTATGCGTGGACCGCTACTTCGACCGCGGCACCCGCACGTTCACCTGGGAGCGATGGCCGACTCAGTTTACAACCACGGCGCACCACGCCCCGCTAGAGGATTGGTTTTCGTGGATCATCGAAGCGGGTTTTTCGGTTCGGGCGTTCCGCGAACCGGTACCAACTCCCGAAACAGCCTATGCCTACCCGCCCCTCGGCGGTGCAATGCGGGTACCGTATTTTGCTATCTTCGTGCTGGCTGCGTGATCGTTCGCTATCAGCAACACGCGGTGAGACTGCATCGCGCGAGTAGAGACCCGATCCTTCAGGAGTCATGAAAATGTGGTTACGAAGCGCAGTGGCAGCGGTGTACTGCATTGCAGCAGCAAGCTGCGGCGACAACCTCTTTCTCGGAATCGGTCCCCCGCTCGAACGAGCGGACGTACTGTTTACCGTCGCCCATCTCGACGACGACCTAATTTTCATGCAACCCGATGTGGTGAGGGCACTCCGCAGTAGCTCGGTCACCGCGATGTATGTCGCCGCCGGCGACTCCAAGCGTGGGTTTGACCATACCCAGCACCTGTTTGAAGGAACCAAGCATGGATACGCCGATGCAGCGGGTGCGAAGGACTGGGAGTGCGGAATTGTAGCCCTCAACCACGGCAGCGTTCAGCACTGTCGCGCGTTGGACCGGCCGCTGTCGTTGATCAAGGTGGATCTGCCGGATGGTGGGATTCCTGGCGAGGCGCCGGTCAGCTTGCGCGGTCTCGTGGAAGGCAGAGTCGACGCTGTGCCACTGCTGGGCCAGGACGGAGGCGACGCGACCACCGACGAGGTGATCGAGCTGCTTGCCGAAATAGCCGACCAAACATCGCCAAAGATCGTCCACGCTCAGGAACTGGCTGGAGTCCACGGCTACGACCATTCGAGCCACATGTTCACGTCGGCGTTCTTGTTTTGGGCGCTCGCGCGCCTCAAGTTTTCCGGCGAGCTGACCTGGCACCGCGGTTACAACGTTGGCGATGCTCCAATAACGCTGGACGCGCTTGACTATGCCGCGGCAGCGCGAATGTTGGGATTCTTCGAGGCGTGCTGGGGCCGATGCGGTCCGTGCGGCACATCGTGCTCAACGCTCGATCTAACCCACGACACCCTGCTCCAACGGCAATACGCGATGACGCGAACACGCGAGGCTGCAGGCCGGCTCCGATTTGACGAGCGGTGCCTCACCGAAGCACTAACACTCGGAGACTGCGCAACCGCACCCGCGTTTACCCTCGCGTCCACCGGCGAAATCCAGCTGGGCGATCGCTGTTTGACAACCGATCAAGGAGGAAGCACTGCGCTCGCCGACTGTACTGGCCATGCCGACCAGTACTGGGTGCTCGATCCACTTGGCTTCTTGTACAGCGGGTTGCCGCCCGCTCCGGTCGCGGACATGTCGTATGATCATGTGCGTTGCCTCGATGGTACCGATGGGCTCGCGACCACCGCCACCTGCGGATCGCAGCACCAACCCCACTGGCAGATCGTCGCACCGTGACCTGGGCCCTAGAGCCCGCGTATAAGTAACTCGATCGTTCTCGCGGCCGATCCATCCCAGTTCGCTTCGTTCCGGCTGCGCTTCCGGTACTCATTTGCGTCGAGCAAACTCCGTTCCGGTTCCCCCCCCGTCGGGGACTTCCAAGGGCCGTCGCCGCGCCTCGCGATCCGGGCGGCTCGACCGCGATCATCGATCGATTTACTCATACGCGGGCCCTTAATGCGCCTGCTCTGCGGTCACTTCTTCCACGGTCGCTAGAACGTCTTTGACATCGATGATGCGTAGCCGATCGTCCCAGGGGACCCGCACCCCGGCGTCCTTCCGAAACAACACAAATGCCCCGTGCGGCACTCCAGATACGTTTTCTGTCTCCGTATCGGTTAACGGCTTGTCGCGCGCGACCTCGATCACTTTGCCGTACGTCGCATTGTCCTGGGCTTCTTTGGCGCCAGCGGGTAGATAAAGTCCGGTGTCGGTCCGATCTTCGTCTCGGAGAATTTGGACCAACACGCGCATCCCGAGCGGGAGGATGAGGCGGTGCGTTCGCGCACGAGCTGGGATGTTGGAATCAGAGTTCACGGCTAAATACGACGGTGCCACTTTGCTCGATGCAACGCAGTTTGGTCAAGCCGGCAGCCTTAAATGCGCCGGCCGAACTGTCGAGAGCTGGTTTCATCTGCGGTTCGCCGCACGACCCCGACCGAACATCGACGCGCTCACCGACCACCGTCACGGTCGACCACAGCCGAGCCCGGCGGAGCGAGCGTTCCAATTCCGCCGCAAGCGGCTCCGGGGCGGGCGGTTTGGTCTGCTGCGATGGTACGGCCGGCGGGGACTGGCTACTGGCCGTAGAGCGTGATTCCTCCGGCCCTGCAACGTTGGCAACCGCTTGTGGTCCTGACGCAGCCGGAGGGGGCCTGCTCTTGCCCAACGAGAAATACGCCACAATCCCACCCGCGATCGCCAGTCCGACGGCGACCGCGACCATGGGAGAGCTACCGGGCATTTTGACCGCGGTTCCACCGACCGGCGATCCAGAATTGCGAGCATACCGCGGCAGTGGAGCGTGGCACTTCGGGCAACGCACGTAGCCGGGCACCACCGCGACCTTACACGCTGGACAAACCGAACTGGTCATCGTGCCACAGGATACTCAGCCAGCGCCAAAGCGCGATTTTTTCTTCGCCTGCCCAAAAGGGCCAGCCCCACCAGCCCCCCCAAAGTTAGCGCTCCCGCCGGTCCATCCGACGCGCTACAGCAGCCTCCGGTGTCAACGGGCTGGCAGGACCGCGGTGGATCCGCTTTGGAAAACAGCGAGCACATCGCGTCGATGTCGTCAGTCTCCAGCGTTGCTTTTTTTGTCTCACCGCTGGTTTGAAATGGGTACATCGTAGCCTCGGTGACGTTTGGATCGCTGAGAGACTCGCATAGCGGAACGGATCTGCCGAGGTGATCGACGCGCGGCGGATCGCCCATGACCCGGCACGTGTGCTCTAGCCCCTGGAGGTGGCCGAGCTCATGGGTAAGCGTGTTCTGTAGATCGGCGATATCGCGCCGCCCTGGTGCGAGGGTTTGTCCGCCGATCGCGATCGCGAAATCCACGCCGTTAAGCTCGATGTCGGCATCGACGATGGCACCGTCTCGATCTCCACCGTCGTTGACATATGTCGCCGTGGTAATACCAGCAGATCCAGGCGAGTAGCACCGTTGCGGATCGTCGGCGGTCGCGGGCCGGCACCACGAAGAGTCGCGAAACTTGATGACGTTGACGCGATCTTTGGCATCGACTTCCACCGCCTTCTTGCCATCATTGAACAGATGCTGATACGCGCAGCTCGCAGGCGCATCGTTCCAGGTATCGATGGAAGCATCGATTACCGCGAACTCGCCATCGCCGCGAATCGCCGAAGTTCCCGATGAGTCCACGGTGACAAACGCGCATCCGGACTCCCAGTACAGCGAGTGCCCAGCCCTTGTAGGGCCAGTGCGCACGAAGCTAGGAGGTACCGCGAGTACTTTCGCGTCCTCAAGCGCGAAATGCATGCGGCTGGTGAGGTCCGCCCGCTCCTGCGCGTTGACGGTTACGACCATGCCGGGCTCGAGTTGTGGCGGTCCAGGCATGGTGATCATTCCCAAGCCGTCTGCCGTTCCCCCAAGCTGACTCACGACCACCGGACCAGACGCAGTTTGGATCGTCACATCTGTGACAATCCGACTGCGATCGGCCGTCCATCGGCCCTTTGTTTCGATCACGGTTCCTTGAAGCGTCATAGGCCGAGCGACCGCGGTCGCTGTTCCGGCTGCGAGGACGGCGATTGCCACGACATTGCGCATCTTCCTGAAGGTATCACGCCATGTTACAAGCGACACGATGTTGCCGCCACTAGAGGTACCAGTACCTGTGCGCGTTCGGATTGCACCGTCGCCAACTGGCGACCCGCACGTTGGCACCGCGTATATCGCTCTGTTCAACTTGGTATTCGCTCGCAAGGCACAGGGCAAGTTTATATTACGCATCGAGGACACGGACCAAGCTCGGGCCCGCGGCGATTCGGAGCGCATGATCTACGACGCATTGCGCTGGTGCGGCCTATCCTGGGACGAGGGTCCAGACGTCGGTGGCGCCTATGGGCCCTATCGACAGAGCGAACGTGCGGCGATCTACCGCTCTCATATCGAAACTCTGCTCACCAGCGGTCAGGCCTATCGCTGCTTTTGTACGGAAGAGCGGTTGGCCAAAGCCAAACTTCAGCAGCAAGCGGAAAAGAAGCAAGCGGGATACGATCGATTCTGCCGCGATATCCCTGCGTCGGAGAGCGCCCGCCGGGCAGAGACAGAACCTTTTGTGGTCCGCATGAAGGTCCCCCTGGAGGGACTCGTCGAATGGAAAGACGAGCTGCGCGACGGGACTCAGCATCGCGATGCGCGTGACATCGATGACCAAGTCCTACTGAAGTCGGACGGCTTACCCACGTATCATCTGGCCAGCGTTGTCGATGATCACCTCATGGAGATCACGCATGTGATCCGAGCCGAAGAGTGGATGTCATCGACGCCAAAGCACGTATTGCTCTACCGCAGCTTCGGCTGGGAACCGCCCAAGTTCTTACACATGCCGCTTTTGCGAAACTCCGACAAGTCGAAAATTTCGAAGCGCAAACATCCTGTCTCCATCAACTACTATCGCGATTCAGGCATCCTGCCCCAGGCCCTGCTCAACTTTTTGGGCAACATGGGGTGGTCGTTTGGAGGCGATCGCGAAAAGTTTACGGTCGATGAGATGACCGAGGTGTTCTCATGGGAACGAATTTCCCTCGGCGGACCGGTGTTCGATCTAGCCAAACTGACGTGGCTCAATGAACAATACCTGCACGAGATGTCAGACGATCAACTGGCCGACGCACTCATTGCCTGGCGGCTACATCGATCCTACCTGGTCAAGTTGATGCCATTGGTTCGCGAACGCATCAAGCGCCTCGACGAATTCGTTCCCTTGGCGCAGTACTTCTTTTCTGGAGACCTCGATTATGCCCCGGTATCACAGGACATGGCGATCGAAGGGGTAACCAATAGCGCCATGAAAAAGGCGCTGCTCCTGTTTGTGGAGCGCTTCGAAGCCGGCGATGGGTGGACCAAGGAGATGCTCGAGGATGTCGCGGCAAAATGGCTTACCGAAAACAACTGGACCATGAAACAAGGCTATCCGCTGCTTCGCTTCAGCATTACGGGTCGCAAGGCATCGCCACCGCTGTTTGAAACGATGGTCGTACTCGGAAAAGAAGTGACGCGGCGTCGACTGCGGCGCGCCGCCGAGTGGATCGGCGCTCGCAAGTGAACGCAACCCACCGCGTCCCGTACCGCTACGTCGCGCGGCTTCTCGCTGCAATCTGGATCGGTGCGGCCGCAGCGTATTTTGCAGCCACAAAGCTCTCGCTCACAACCTGGCAACTTCGAGGCGCGTTCGCAGGTATTACAGTGGTCATCCTGGCGCTCACGCTGCGCGGGCGGGAGTTTCGCTCGTGGCTGTGGACCACCAGCTTTGGGCAGTGGGCGGCGATCGATCGCGAGACCCATCGAGCTCCCGCCGAAGCAGGGACCTACTCCCGAACCGCGCTCTATGTCTTGGTTACGGTTGCGGTATCGCTAACACTGCAGGAGTATTTTGGCGATCGCTCGCACTTTGAACGCGCGTTCCCGGTTCACGGAAAGATCAGCCCGTATCGCGAACTCTATAGCTTTGCATGGTGGTCCGCGTGGCGCGTGTTTGGATACGTTGGCATACCGCTGCTAGTCCTCGGGGGAGCCGCGGCGGTGCGGCGGTTCAGGCGGGGGCAGACCACGCAGATCAGTAACGATGGCTGGTCAGGGAACCTTGGGGACTGCCACGTCAGCCTTCGACATTTCTTTTCGCACTTATGGATCTACGCGGCGTTGTTCCTTGCGGTGCTCCCCGCTGTGCTTTACGCGTCGACCACAGCGTCGTTTCGCGAAACCTACCCATTCTATCGACTCGCAAATCGATCAGCATTCGACCTATGGACCTGGGAAGCGTTGTACGCAGCCCAATTCATCGCTCTCGAGTTCTTCTTCCGCGGCTTCATTCTTCACGGGCTACGTCGGGCACTCGGCAGCAATGCGGTATTCGTGATGATCGTCCCGTACTGCATGATTCATTATGGAAAACCGTTGCCCGAAACGCTTGGGGCGATCGGCGCCGGACTCATTCTCGGCACCCTCGCCATGCGCACCCGTTCCATTTGGGGCGGCGTGCTCATCCACATCGGCGTAGCTACGACGATGGACATATTGGCGCTGCGGCGATACTAGCTGGACGCGCGAACCCCTCGATTGTACGTACTAGGAAGGAGACGGTTCGGTCAGCATGCCGGCGCCCACGGTTGCGTTGGTGGACTCATCGACGAGAATAAAGGACCCCGTCGTGCGATTACGCCGGTAGGGGTCGTAGACGATCGGAGCCATCGTCCGCAGCCGGATCCGCCCAATGTCGTTAAGGTTGAGTTGCTGGCAGTTCTCCGTGTGATCCCCGTCGTTGATGTCGAGCTTAGAAACCAACTCGGTCACCAGAGCGCGAGACCACTGCGTCGTGTGCTTGATCGCGTAGCGGCTGTTGGCGGTCAGCGGCTTATCGGTCATCCAACAAATCATTGCCTCGAGATCTTGGCTGACCTGCGGCTGGTTATCGAGACGACAAATCATGTTGCCGCGGCTGACATCGACATTGTCTCGCAGGTGAACGGTTACGCTCATCGCTGCAGATGCTGAGGCAAGCTCCTCACCACCTTGCTCGATCTTGGCGATCTTCGTGGTTCGCCCGCTCGGCAGGACAACCACGTCATCGCCGGGGCGCAACACGCCAGCTGCGACTTGTCCCGCATAGCCGCGGTAATCGTGGCGATCGGTAGACGCGGGATCTTGAGGTCGGATTACCCACTGCACCGGAAACCGTACATCGACCAAGTTCAAGTCGCTGGCGATGTGTACGGTTTCAAGGTGATGGAGCAGCGTTGGTCCGTGATACCACGGCATCTCGCTGCTGCGCTCCACTACGTTAGCCCCGGTGAGAGCGCTCATCGGAATGAATGCAATGTCTTGAATGTCGAGCCGCGACGCGAAGTTGCGAAAGTCGTCTTCGACGCGGCGGAACGTCGCTTCACGCCAGCCCACCAAATCCATCTTGTTGACAGCAAACACGAGATGGGGAATCCGCAACAGCGACGCAATGTGAGCATGGCGGCGCGATTGCTCCACGACCCCGTGACGTGCATCGACGAGAATAATCGATAGGCTAGCCGTCGACGCACCGGTCACCATATTGCGCGTGTACTGCACATGCCCAGGAGTATCCGCGATAATGAATTTGCGCCGCTTGGTCGTGAAGTAGCGGTACGCGACATCGATGGTAATGCCCTGCTCTCGCTCGGCGCGTAATCCATCGGTAAGGAGCGCGAGGTTCGTGTGCTGATCGCCCCGTCGCCTCGATACATCTTCGACGTGCTGCAGCTGGTCTTCAAACGCGGTTTTCGTATCGTACAAAAGCCGGCCAATTAAGGTCGATTTGCCGTCGTCGACCGAACCCGCGGTCGAGAATCGCAGCAGTTCTCGTTCTTCGACTGCGTCGGAGGATGACTCAGGCGCCGGTGGCACTACGTGGAGATGACTCATCAGAAGTAACCTTCTCGTTTGCGATCTTCCATCGCCGCCTCGGTGAATCGATCATCCGCCCGGGTGGCACCGCGTTCCGTAAGGCGAGCTGCTGCAACTTCAGCGATCACCTGTTCGAGTGACTGCGCCGAGGATCGGATCGCCCCGGTGCAGGTCATGTCGCCGATCGTGCGAAACCGAACGAGCTCCGTGCGAATGCGCTCGTTCGGCAGCAGCGTCACAAACGGATTTGCCGCATAGAACATGCCATCGCGCTCAAACACGTCGCGCCGGTGTGCGAAATATAGATCGGGCAACGGGATTTTCTCGAGCCGGATGTACTCCCACACGTCCAGTTCCGTCCAATTGGACAGCGGAAACACTCGGAGGTGCTCGCCTCGCCGCAGTCGACCGTTGTAGAGCGACCACAACTCAGGTCGCTGGTTCTTCGGATCCCATTGGCCAAACTCATCGCGATGGCTAAAAATGCGCTCTTTGGCTCGAGCCCTTTCCTCGTCGCGCCGGGCTCCGCCGATCGCCGCGTCGAACCGGTTCGCAGCGATCGCGTCGAGTAAGGTGGTCGTTTGCAGCCGGTTGCGCGACGCGCGTGGCCCCGTCTCTTCCACCACGCGGCCGTTTGCGATCGACTCCTCCACCGACGCCACCACCAGCCGCTCCCCGAGCTCGGCAACGCGCCGATCTCGATACACCAGCGTTTCAGGAAAGTTGTGGCCCGTGTCCACGTGCAACAGCGGAAACGGAAACCGCGCCGGTCGAAACGCCTTTTCGGCCAAGCGCAACAGTACAATCGAGTCCTTACCACCCGAGAACAGCAAACAGGGTCGTTCGCTTTCGGCGGCAAGTTCCCGGAGGATGTGGACGGCTTCGTCCTCGAGAGAGCGGAGATGGGATCGA
The DNA here is from genome assembly GCA_964419605.1 of uncultured Kofleriaceae bacterium. GTDB lineage: Bacteria > Myxococcota_A > Polyangia > Haliangiales > Haliangiaceae > JABFXX01. The sequence goes on from CAYQQM010000024.1 coordinate 24,713, forward strand.
GCGTTCATCCGTAATGGCAGACGTATATCCGTTCCTGGCTGCGATGTCTAGCGGTTTCTCGTCACTTACTCCAACTAATTCAGCGAGTTCCAATTATGCATCTATCTGGTATTATTAGGTAATGCGCGCGGCATTGGCCATGGTAGTCGCCGCGGCCACCGCCGCTATCGCAGCGGCGCAACCTCGGTGGGAAACGTGTCCAACTCCACGGCCCGTGCCCATTGCAACCTCTCGCGGCCACGTCGCGGTTGGGGGAGCGAGCATTTATTACGCCTCCTTTGGCGATGCAGACGATCCCCCGGTGGTCTTACTTCACGGAGGCCTGGGTGTCTCGGACCATTGGTCCAATCAGATTCCCGCGCTGCTGGAAGCCAACTTCAATCCGATCGCGATCGACAGCCGGGGCCACGGACGCTCGACACGCACTCGCGCAGAGCCAAGTTATGCCGAGATGGCGAGGGACGTTGTCGCCGTGATGGACGAACTCAAGCTCACCCAGGCAGCAATCGTGGGTTGGTCAGACGGCGGTCAAATTGGGTTGAAGCTAGCGATCGGTCATCCCGAGCGCGTTGCCAAGTTGATCGTCTTTGGTGCCAACGTCCATCCCAGCGGGCGAAGGCCGGGAAGCAGTCAGGGCACCGCCACGTTTCGCGCCTATACGGCGAAATGCAGAGCCGCCTATCAACGGCTGTCTAGCACGCCAAACCAGTTCGACGCGCTCGTTGCGTGGATGCTGCCGGTGTGGCGCAGCCCGTCGGGGATCACGGTCGATCAGCTACGCGCCATCTCGGCTCCCACGCTGATCCTCGGCGCCGATCGCGACGAGCTCATCGTGAAACACCACTTCGAGGTGATGGCAGCTCTGATTCCGAGAGGCAGCGTTTTCATCATCGATGACGCGAGTCATTTCGCCCCCTGGCAGGCGCCGATCGAGTTTAACGCCGCGCTCGTCGAATTCTTGCGTCGGTAGACCCCTACAACGAGAACGCGACCTGGTGAGTTTGTTGCATATATTTGCGGTTACGCTTCGTCGAGATACGGGTAACGGTAATTTGTGGCGGGCACAAAGGTTTCCTTGATCGTGCGCGCCGAACACCAGCGCAGCAGATTGAGGGGCGAACCGGCCTTGTCGTCAGTACCCGAGGCCCGAGTACCGCCGAACGGCTGCTGGCCGACGACCGCACCCGTGGGTTTGTCGTTGATGTAAAAATTACCTGCCGCGTCCCGCAATGCCGATGTGGCCTGAACAATCGCGCTCCGATCGCGGGCAAACACCGCGCCAGTCAATGCAAAAGGCGACGTTCGGTCGACGAGCTCGAGCGTTTCGTCCCACGCCGCGTCCGGGTAAACGTGCAGCGTAACGATCGGCCCAAAAAATTCCTCCCTCATGTGTCGAACGCTTGGATCGTCGGTAGTAAGCAGCGTCGGTCGCACGAAATAACCTTCGCGATCGTCCGCTCCCCCTCCCGCCGCGACGGCCATTCCGCGCGTTTGACGCGCCTCTGCAATAGCGGCCACATGGTTGTCGAACGCCGATTTCTTTATGACCGCGCCGCAGAAGTTTGAGAAATCGGCCACGTCGCCAACCTTGAGCGACGCAACGGTATCGCAGAGCTGCTGTTTCATCGCGGTCCACACCGACTTCGCCACGTAGACCCGCGATGCCGCCGAGCACTTCTGTCCCTGATATTCGTATCCGGCGCGAACAACCGCCGTTGCCACAGCCTGCGGATCGGCAGACGGATGCGCCAACAAAAAGTCTTTTCCCCCCGTTTCTCCAACGAGTCTCGGATAGTTGCGATAGCGTGGAAGGTTCAACGCAACGCGCTGCCACAGCGTTCGAAACACATCCGTCGACCCGGTAAAGTGAATGCCGGCTAACTCCGGCCGATCGAGGACCACGTGCGTTTGGTCGTGCGCGAGGCCTGGAATGAAATTGATGACGCCGGGAGGAAGCCCGGCCTCCTCGAGCAGCTGAAATGTACGCCACGCAGACAGCACCTGCGCATCCGACGGCTTCCACACCACCGTATTGCCCATGAGTGCGCCTGCCGTGGGCAAATTGCCGCCAATCGCAGTGAAGTTGAACGGCGTGATCGCAAAAAGAAACCCCTCGAGCGGTCGTAGCTCGCTCATGTTCCACATCCCGGGAGAGCTCCGGGGCTGCATCGCGTACAACTCTTGGGCGTACTTCGCATTGAAGCGCCAAAAATCGATCAGCTCGCACGCAGCGTCGAGCTCCGACTGCTGGCAGGTCTTCGATTGACCGTGCATGGTGGCTGCGTTTAAGCGCATGCGCCACGGTCCCGAAAGCAGCTCTGCCGCCCGCAACAGCACAGCTGCGCGCGACTCCCAACGCATGGCCGCCCACTCGCGACGAGCTTCGAGCGCAGCCGCAACCGCGCGCTCCGCTTCATCGGGACCCGCAGCATGGAACCTGGCAATCACGTGCGCGTGGCGGTGAGGCATCACCACCTCGCGCATGTTTCCGGTCTCGAGGCGCTGACCGCCCACCACGCACGGAATCTCGACAACTTCGCGCTCGACCTCGGCGAGAGCGGCCTTTAACCGCTGCCGCTCTGGGCTACCGGGCCCATACTGCAACACCGGCTCGTTGACGGGATCAGGAACTTGGACGATCGCGTCGTGCATACCGCGGTGTAGCACTGATCGCCCCGTCTGATCCTCAACGCCGCGCCGGGAGGAGCTGTCCCCCTCTTCCAACGGAGCGCGGGTTGCGCAGCACATACAAAATGATATACTAAATGTATGGCACATATGATTTCACTTCGTATCGACCAGTCACTTCTCGACCAGATCGATCGCGAACGAAACCGTAGGCCGCGCGCCCGCGTAATTCACGAAGCCCTTGCCCTTTGGCTCGCAATGCGTCGCGAGGAACGCGCCATTGCAAAAGATCAGGGCGGATACGCTGAAAAGCCAGTCGACCAAGACGAATTCATGCCTTTCATGAAGTTGCAATCATGGCCGAGATAAGTCGCGGCGAAATCTGGATGGTTGTGTTCCCGCGACCCGATAAGAGTCGACCTGTCTTGGTGTTGACGCGAGAAGATATGATTTCACGGTTATCCACCGTGACGGTAGCTCCCATTACATCCACTATTCGCGGTGTTCCGAGCGAAGTGGTTATCGGTCCGGAATGCGGATTGAAGCACCCTTCCGCGGTGAACCTGCATCACCTCGTAACGTTGCCGCAATCTGGACTGCGAAAGTACGTTGGTATCGTGTCTTCAGAGCGGCTCGAACAGGTTCGCCGAGCGATGCTATTTGCACTCGGTTTTGGTGGCGAAGGATCAAGCTGAACGGAATAGGGCTTGTGACGAGCCGTTCTAGGGTGGGGCTCTCCACAACAAAACGGAGGAAATCAGTTTCCCGAAGACCCGGAACCCTGGCTAAATCTTCGAACCGAGATCTCAGACATCGTCGGTGTTCCTACTCTCGATCGAGGTAGGTGTAACCGATCATGCCTTGGCGAAAACGATTGATCAGCGTGCGGCTCTCTTCGATCGTCATCAGCTTCTTGCGCAAGGCCTGTTCGACGTTGTTGCGCATGCGGCCGAGCAAATCACTGGGCGAGTAGTCGACAAACTGCAAAACCTCGCTCACCGTATCGCCAGCGACCACTTCTTTGACGTCGTAGTCGCCTTCGGGTGACAGCTGAACGTGGACAGTGTTGGTGTCGCCGAAAAGATTGTGCAGATCGCCCAAGATTTCCTGATAAGCCCCGACGAGGAAGATCCCGAGATAGTAGTCGCTACCTTCGATCTTCGGATGAAGCTCGAGCACGTGTTTCACGTCGCGCAGGTCGATGAACGAATCGATTTTTCCATCTGAGTCACACGTGATGTCGGCCAAGGTAGCGCGCCGCGTCGGCTCCTCGTTAAGACGATGGATCGGGCAGATGGGGAACAGCTGATCGACTGCCCACGCATCGGGAACCGATTGAAACATCGAAAAATTGCAAAAGTACGTGTCCGACAGCGCCTTTTCCAAACCCTCCAGCTCTTCCGGGACATGCGACTGGCGACTACACAGCATCAGAACCTTTTCGCACGTCGCCCAAAACAGGTTTTCGCACAGCACGCGGTGTTCAAGCGAAAGGTGGCCTAGGTTGAACAGCTGCAGAACTTGGTCTTTGTACTCGAGCGCGTCGTGATAGCTCTCCAGCATGTTCTTCTGCGACACGCTGGTGTAGGTCTCCCACATGTTGCTGACCAGCGGCGGGACCGGTCGCGTTAACTGGGTAGGAACGTTGGTATTGAATTCGGTCACACCAAGCACATTCACCACCAGTACCGAGTGATGCGCGGCAACCGCGCGTCCCGACTCGCTGACGATATTGGGGTGCGGCACCTGATCGGCATCGCAAATCTCTTTGATCGCGTACACCACGTCGTTGGCGTATTCCTGCACCGTGTAGTTCATCGACGACGAAAAATTGGTCTGCGACCCGTCGTAGTCGACGCCGAGCCCGCCGCCCACATCGACGTAACATAGGCCTTTGGCACCGAGCTTGTAACACTCGCAAAACAGCCTCCCTGCCTCGCGCAGCGCGTTCTTGACGCTCTTGATCGCGGAGATCTGTGACCCGAGATGAAAATGAAGCAGCTTGAGCGATTCCACATCGCCCCACTGCTTGAGCTTTTCCACGGCCTCCACCATCTCTGCCGCGGACAGGCCGAACTTCGAAAAATCACCGCCCGATTGCTCCCAGCGACCGGCCCCACGCGACGATAACCGAGCGCGAAAGCCGAGCTGGGGCTTGATGTGAACGCGCTCACTGACGCGGTGGATATTGTCGAGCTCGCTCGGCTTTTCGACAACCAGGATCACCGTCTTGCCCATCTTCGACGCGAGCAGCGCAGTTTCAATGTACTCTTCGTCTTTGTATCCGTTGCAGATGATCAGCGCTTCGTCGTCTTGGTGAATCGCCATGATCGCTAGCAATTCCGGCTTCGAACCTGCCTCGAGACCGTAGTGAAATGGTCGGCCGTACTCGATGATTTCTTCGACGACGGTGCGGTTCTGATTGACCTTAATCGGATAGACGCCGCGATATTGGCCCTTGTAATCGTATTCCTTGATCGCAGCGTTAAACGATGCACATAGCAGTTCAATGCGCGCCTTTAGAATGTCGCTAAAGCGGAGTAAAATCGGCAATTGAATGCCGCGGGCCACGAGCTCGTCGATGAGTTCCTTCATGTCGATGGCGCCGCCAACTCCAGCATTGCCGTTGGCTTCAGGTGCCGACCCTCGCGGGGTGACGACCAGGTTGCCTTGGTCGTTCACGCCGAAGTAGCCGCAACCCCAGCGCGGGATATTGTACGTATCGTTTGCATCGGTAGCGGTCCACCGGCGCAGCGGATCTTGAGCGAGCAAAAGTTTGGCACGGGCCATGGTGTAGTTCGTAGGTACGGCCAATCGCGGTCTAGTGCAACGTGTATTGGCAATACACCTTGCGGGGGACTGGGATTTCGATAGATTCGCCCGTCGACCCATGGGAACCGAAATCGCCAGAGGCAGCACCGCCGCAAAGGTCATCGCGGAAGAAGAGCGCCTATTTGGCCAGGTCTCCACTCGTGTTGCTCTTGGCCCAGAAGGGCAAGATGGCGACGAAACTCGGCCTCAGGTGGTCGCTGACGACCTCGATCGCGACCTGCTATCCCTACGGGATCAAATCGCCGAGGCCCGCGCCGAAGACCTGCCGCCGCTCATCGAACAAATGACGCGTCTTGCGGCCCTCAAGTCGCGGTTGGGCGGTGGTCGCTCGCTTCCGGTCGACATAGCGTCGCCGTATTTCGCTCACATGCGGCTGCGCGAACACGGCAAACCCAAAGATGTCCTCATCGGCAAGCGCGGCTTTATCGACCGCCAATCCAACGTGCAGATCGTGGACTGGCGGAACGCCCCTGTGTCGCAAATCTACTACCGGTACGAAGAGGGCGATGACTACGAAGAACTTATCGCCGGAAGACGCGTCGAAGGCGTCGTCGAATGTCGAAGAAACGTGTCGATAGCGCGCGGCAACCTCCGCCGCATCGGCACGCCGCAGGGAACCTACCTGCGCGATGCGCGCGGCACGTGGGTCGAAGCGGTGGGCCAGATGACCCCGGTGCTGCACGGAGGTATGGGCAAGGCAGCGCGGCCAGTTGCCGTTCCCGGCGCCAAGGGCACACTTGGGATCCACCGAGGTGTCGCGCGCGCCGACAAAGCGCTGCCGGAGATCGCCGCGCTGATCGACAAAGAGCAGTTTGAACTGATCACGCACCCCAATTCTGGAATTATCGTGATCCAGGGCGGCGCCGGCTCGGGCAAGACCACCGTTGCGCTGCACCGAATTGCGTACCTGAATTTCGAAGATCCTCGTCGTTTCAAAGCGCACAACATGTTGTTCGTCGTTCCGTCGCAAGCGCTGGTGCGTTACGTGTCGGGGGTGTTGCCTGCGCTCGGCGTGTCGGGGGTGCCGGTCATGACCTACGCCGGGTGGGCGCGCACCACGCGCATGCGGTGTTTGCCGGACACGCCAACGAAGTACAACGTTGATCCGCCCGAGCAGGTATCGCGCATCAAGAAACACCCGGCGATGCTGCCGTTGCTCGAGAAGCTCGTCGCGCGTCAAGCTCAGGCGCTCACGGCGGAAGTTGCGGCGATCGATGCGAGCGCCGCCGCTCAGTGGAACCAGCTCGCTGGCCGAGCCCTCCTGCCGCGACTGTCGGCCTTCGCCAGCTGGGTGAAACGAGCAGAGATCCCACCCAACACACGAGTTGCTCTGGAAGGCTTTGCCAAGCGTAGCCGTCGCCGCGCCGACGATTGCGTGCTCGATTGGGCGGAGCTCCTCACCGACCCGGTTGCGCTCGCCGAAGGATTCCAGGGCAGCAACGTTACGGCCAAGGATCTCGACCGGCTTGTAGCGTGGATGCGGCGCCAGCTCGCCAAACCGCAGGCCGCACCCGTAGATGACGAAGGTAACCCCATCAGGGATTCGGAGGGGCGTTCCCTCGCTGCCGATGAAGATGATCCCGCTGGGCGGTTTGACGATGAAGACGATCCGATTTTGCTGCGCTTAGTGCAGCTCAAACGAGGCGGCCTAGTCCCACCTGGGACAGATGAGATTCGCTACGAACATGTTGCCATCGACGAGGCGCAAGATCGTTCCGCGCTTGAAGTGAAGGTCCTCGTCGAAGCCGTGAGCGCGCCCTCTGGAGACTCGGCGCAACGCTCGGTCACGATCGCCGGTGACACTGCGCAACGGCTCGTATTTGACAACGGTTTCCAAGGCTGGAACCAACTCATCGAGGCTATCGTTCGACCTCCGCACTCCCTAGGGAGTGCTGCGCGCCCCAGCGCGGCTGGGGCTAGCGCTCCACCTTCCTCCGAATCGCCTCGCCAGGAACTCTCACGGGTCGCCAGAGGCTTCCAAGGGTCCATCGTCCGCCCGTTACGGCTGTCGTATCGCTCGACCGCGGAAGTGATGCTGCTAGCGCGCGAAATTCTCGGGCCAGAGCTCGCTCCCGACGAGCCGCTCACCGCGCGCCCCGGCGAACCGGTTGAACTGCACGAATTTGGCGACCTCGGCGAGGCGGTGGGATTCCTGGGCGAGGCGTTGCGCACCTTGGTCGCGCGCGAGCCCAGCGCTTCGTGTGCCGTGATAGCGCGCCACGCCGAACAAGCCGACGCCTACTTTGAGGGACTGCGCCGCGCCGATGTCCCGGCACTGAGGCGCGTGCGTCGCGACGAGTTCAACTTTCAGCCCGGCGTCGATGTAACCGACGTGGCGCAAGTCAAAGGCCTAGAATTCGATTACGTGGTCATGGTCGACGTCAACCCATCGAGCTACCCCGACGCCCACTGGGCCCGCCACTTGCTTCATATTGGCGTAACTAGGGCGGCCCACCAGTTGTGGCTCGTGTCGACCGGCGAGCCAAGCCCGCTGGTCCCCAAGGCGCTTTTGGATGGCGGCCGTATGGGCGTGGGCTAGAGCACCAAACTGGCCGCGATTTTTCATGCTGCTTTTTGGCCGGCGCTGTATATCATCGTCGGCGTTGTATGGCCCCTGAGCTGGTAAACCGTCGCGCCGAGCCAAAGCTGGAACGCTTGTCGAACCCACACGGCGGCTCCGATTCCGGACCACCCCAACTGGTGACTGCGCAGCGTGCGGGCGATGCACATCTCGAACAACTGGCAGCTGGGCTGCGGCGGAACACGTCCGTCGGAGCCACCGCAGCCCTGCTGGATGCCGGTCCAGGTGGCATGACCGGAAACGGGGAATTCCGGCCGAAATCAGACCTGCCGGGCAGGGAGTTATTTAGAAGCATCGATACGTGGTTCAAGGGCGAGTACCGGTGGCAGGTCTTCATCCAAGACTTGCTTCGCAGCGGCCTAGTGACGCGAGCACAACTCGAAGAGGTGGCCGCGGAGTATGGCCACTACCTATCTGAAAACCGGGGACCCATTGCCATCTCTATTGCCGCGTTTGGGGTTGTTGCCATGTTGGTGTTCCGCATAGCCGGTCCGCCAGGGCTGGTCGTGCTTCTCGGTGTCTGCGCGCTCTATGGGTTCATGAAAGAAGCGGAGGCCGTACAGCAGCACGGCATGCAATGGGGCACGGCCGCTTGGGCGACCAACGGAGGCGACACTTCACCCGCGAGCAAGGAGCTCATTCGAGTGGTCGTGAGCTTCGCGTTGGCACTCGCAAACCTTCTCGGCGTTGCGAGCTCTGCAAAGGCCGCGACCAACTTGCTTACAGCATGGATCGAGAAAGCGACCGGCCCTGTCGGGATGCCGCGACCGGAGGTGGCCAAATCCCCTATCATCGACGCAGAGTGGTTCCGTGAGGTTCCGCCGGCACCCGCGCTGTCCCAGTCCCCGACGGAAGCGCTTCCCCTCCCGCTTCCGGCGATCCAACCGCCCGCACACGCGCCCATGCTGGCGCCAGCGCCGCAGCCAGCGATGCCGCATCCGGCCATACCGCAGCCCCTGGCGCCTCAGCCGGCCGTACCGCAGCCAGTCCTGCCGACGATGGCGGCAGGCAGTGGTGTGAACGGCGCAGTCCTGGCGACTGCCCCCCATAACCCCGGCGACCGTGGATTCGATGGCTTCGATGAGAACCTCAGAGACTGGTTCTTGCGCCGATTGCTGCGACTGCCCACGCTAGACAATCCGTATCCCACGCAACTGCCCAAGCCCGACCTGCCCCGCCCCCAAGACGACTGGTACGACGCATCGCCAGGGCTGATCGGTCCGTGGTTACAGGCCCCAGGATCGAGAACAACGAACACACCCGCCGCGGTCTACGACTTTGGAGTCCAATTTCCTGGCCCAGCTCCGGCCACCCGAATCCACGAGGTTCAGCTCGCTGCTGGAAAGCGAGCCACAAACTCCAAAGCCCCCGTCGCAACCCTCAAGGTGTGGCAACCGTTTGACACCGGCGAAGGCACGATTTGGGTTGAAGCCACGTCCCAAGACCACGCGGTGCTCGCCCACCTAAGAACGGTCAAGTCGATCAAAGAGATCGGGGCCCTCGCTGGGCGCGATCCCAAAGAGGACCGCCGCCTCACGACGGTGTTTGTACAAAACCTGTCCAATCGCCTAACCACCGCACTTACGGGAGCGAGGAGGGACGCCAACGACCCGCAAACTCGAGTCGACGGAGGTGCGGTCATCCCGGACCGGCAGGGTGGATATTTCTATCTCACTCCAAGTCAGATCGAGAAATTCGAACGCGCCTGTGTTGAGCTCAAGCGGCAAACCACCAAGGGTCCGCAAACGGTAACAATTCCTGATGTGGGCACAATTTCTCTCGAGATCACGCACTTGGAACGAGAGCTACTCGAAGAGCTGTTGCGCAAAAAGTCTTGGAAAAAAGCCGAGATGGAGGCCTTCATTGAAGGGCAGTGGAAACGCATTCGGCCGGACGTCATATTGCCGAAGCGGCCCCTCGACTTGGCCCTCACGAGCATCGCCCAGGGACTGCGGCATGCCACAACTGGTTCCGGCAAGAACACGCGCCACGTCGATGCCGGCAAGATCGATTCTACCGGAGACAGCTGCCGATTCGTGCCGCTAGCCGCCAAGGACAAACGCCTCCTTCCGATCGTGATCGCGGACCGCACCTATTACCTACAAACTACGCCCGAAGATCTGGCGCTCCTAAAGGAACTGCACAAAGAAACGTTTCTGTCGAAAAGGCGAATCACTGAACCAGACAAAAAGCGACTGAATAATGCACTGAAAACCGCGAGAGAGACCGACAGCCTCGAGGCCCCCATCGTCAGCGCCGGCACGGTCGCGTACACCGACCAGGGTTTGGTGGGCGGATCCGTTCAACTGGTTCCCGCTCCGAAGCCAGTGGAGACGGAAGGCGACCCGAAACGAGCGTTTTCAGGCGGCAACTCGTCGGTTAGTCCACCGAAAGAGTGGCTTCGGGACTTCCACGATTTCGAAAAGCTCACGGCGTTTTGCAGTACCGCGAGACAGCGTGCAGAGAGAGAGCTGCGCAACGCACCTCGAATCGTGCTCAACAAGGCGACCGCACAAGCGCTTCGCGCTCTCCTGTGGACGACCGACCACGATCTCAATGTAGGGAGCGGCAATCTTCTCAGCTATCTACCCGGAACTTCGGGCCAAGTCGTGCAAACCGCGGGGGACCTTGAAGCGATTCTTCGACAGACGGGAACGATCGAAAACATTCTCGATGCGCTTCGGAAGCCGCTTGTAGATCCCTTGGCGGCGACTCAAATGATGGCGGAGAAGCGGGGCATCACGCTCGGGATCTACGCGCAAGCCCTGCCCATTTTAGAGATCTTTCGCGATCGATTCGCCAACTTGCCCACAAGAGTAACCGCACCCACCGGGCCCGCCGTGCGCACCGAAACACCCGCGCTTCGGGACGAGGTGGACCGCAGTCTCGAGGCCAAGAACCGACTCACGCTTGCCAAAACGCGGGCGCTGCTCGCGAACGAACTCCGGAACCAGGTTGGAAAACCCACCACCTCCGCAGCATTCGATGAGCCTCCCCTTGCGCTGGAACCCAAAACACCACGCCGGCCCGGTTCAGATCGACAAGCCGAACGCAACCAGCGGTTGGTATCGCTCGCGCTTGGTGGATTGTTACAGAACGAATTCACCCTTCCCGCGGGTCGGTTTCAGCATCCTCATGCGATCCAAGCGGCGCTCGACATGTTTAACGACGGGCTACGCATGATGGCTCGCTTGGAGGAGCTCGAGACCAAAGTTCGCGCACGAGCGAAGCAAGGTGAGGTAAAGCCGGCTCTCCTCAAGGTGCTGGCTGAATCGGAAGCGAAGAACGGATTTGGGGGCCCCGCAACCCGCAATCCGCAGTTCGAGCTGCTGGAGCGATTGCTGTGGGCAGCGTTGTGCATCGAGTGGAAAGCAAATCGCAAGGCGTTTGTCCCGGATCGAACTGCACCGGCGCTACGACCCGTAGACGTGTTCAACGAGCTGGTCCCCGTGTGGCAACGCGTGTTCGGCGCTCCCGCACTTTCCACCGCCCGGAATTTCGTCCCCGCATCGCTCGACGTGAGCGATGGTCCAAAGCTCGCGCCAACCAAGGCCCCCTATCAGTCCCCTAGCAGCCTGCACGACTTTGCGATCAATGACCGCAATGTTTGGCTGCGCCTCGATCGGCGCAAGGCCCAGCTGGTAGGTTTGCTGATCCAACGAGGCGATAAGGGTGTGACCCAGGCCGAATTCAGAACCTACGTTTCACCGCATTCGACAGAGGAAGAAACCTTTGAACGTCTCAACCAAGCGTTTGCACAAGCTCGCCCCTACAACAATCTTAGCGGCCGCATCAAGGTCGGCGAAGTAAAGGACCTAGGGCCCCGTGGATATCGATTCGATGCCTCACCGCGTAAGGACGGTAACGCAGGCTAAACCGAAGGACCGGGGGTGGGCGGTCTATACGCTCATCTCGAGCATGCGCTGAATCGGTTTGAACGCCCGGATGCGCACCGGTTCGGGAACGTCGACCTGCGGCGCGAGGTCGCGCAATGCCAGGTAGAGTTTTTCGAGCGTGTTTTTGCGCATGAACGGACACATGTTGCACGCGCAGCTTTCATCTTCCGGCGGAGCTGCGATGAGCAGTTTGCCCGGCGCGGCTTGCTGCATCTTGTGCAAAATGCCCGCCTCGGTGGCAACGATAAATGCGGTTTTGGGACTCTGCGCAGCATGGGCAATGAGACCGCTGGTCGACGCGACAAAGGCCGCATGGCGCAAGATCGATTCCTCGCATTCCGGGTGAGCGATGACCTCGGCATCGGGATGCTGGGCCATCAGCTCGAGCAGCCGCCGCTCGCTGAACGTCTCATGCACGATGCACGTGCCTTGCCACAGCACCAAATCCGGGCGATTGGCTTGCTTCGCGACAAACGCGCCCAGGTGGCGATCCGGAGCGAACACCACCGGCTTGCCCTGCAGCGCTTTGACAATTTTGACGGCATTGGAGGAGGTACAGATGATGTCAGACAGTGCCTTCACCTCGGCCGAGCAGTTGATGTAGCTCACGACCGTGTGACCGGGGTACTGCTCGAGCCAGCGCGAAAACACCGGCGCCGGACAACCGTCGGCGAGCGAGCACCCGGCGCTCAGGTCTGGGACGACCACAATCTTCTGTGGATTCAATATCTTGGCCGTTTCGGCCATGAAGTGAACGCCGCAAAACGCGATCACGTCTGCGCTAGTTTTGGCCGCCGCCTGCGACAGCTGAAGCGAGTCCCCCACGTGGTCGGCGAGGTCTTGCAGATCCGACTCCTGGTAGTAGTGAGCCAGAATCACCGCGTTGCGCTCCGCCTTGAGGCGCCGAATCTCCGCTTCAAGTTCCGCGTCGGTGAGCCTTCTACCCATACCTATTTCCTAGCACGAGTGCGCCCGAGTTCGGTGTAACCCTTGCACCAGAGGGTCCTCCGTCCTAAGGTGACCCTACATAGACGGGGGAGCTTCTTTTTGAGGCTGAGAGGCACGACCGCGTGCGACCCCAAGAACCTGACCCGGGTAATGCCGGCGTAGGGAGGACAACATGACCACAGGCAACACCCCTAAGCTCCCCATCCTAGTCTCTGATCCGCTCGGCGAAATCCCCGCGATCGAAGGCTTTCCGGCATCCCAGAAGGTCTACCTAGAGGCCGACGAACTGCGCGTTCCCGTGCGCCGGATCGAGCTGTCCGGCGGTGAGCCGCCCGTCGATGTCTACGATACGTCAGGACCGCAGGGCTATGACCCACATCGCGGTCTTCCACCATTGCGAAAACCGTGGATCGACGCTCGCCTCGCCCACGGCGACGACGGCAATCGCTCGCAAATGCACTACGCGCGGCGCGGCATCATCACGCCAGAAATGAAGTTCGTCGCACTGCGCGAAAGCACCACCCCGGAATTCGTTCGCGACGAGCTGGCGCGGGGCCGCGCGATTCTGCCCGCAAACATCCACCACCCGGAGTCCGAGCCGATGATCATTGGCTCCAAATTTCTGGTCAAGATCAACGCCAACATTGGCAACTCGGCGGTCGCATCTACGATCGGCGAAGAAGTCGACAAGCTGCGCTGGGCCACCAAGTGGGGCGCCGACACCGTCATGGATTTGTCGACTGGCAAGAACATCCACGCGACGCGGGAGTGGATCATCCGCAATTCACCCGTGCCTATTGGCACGGTACCGATCTATCAATGCCTCGAAAAAGTCGGCGGCGATCCCGACAAACTCACGATTGATCTCTTTCTAGAAACGCTCATCGAACAAGCCGAGCAAGGAGTCGACTATTTCACGATTCATGCGGGCGTCCGCATGGCGTACATCCCGCTCACCGCCAATCGCGTCACTGGCATTGTTTCGCGCGGCGGGTCGATCATGGCCAAGTGGTGCTTGGCCCATCACAAAGAAAATTTTCTCTACACCGAGTTCGAACGCATCTGCGAGGTGATGAAAAAATACGACGTCGCATTTTCGCTCGGCGATGGCCTGCGGCCCGGCTCGACCGCCGACGCCAACGATAGAGCCCAGCTAGCCGAGCTCGAAACCCTGGGCGAACTGACCGAGATCGCATGGAAGCACGACGTGCAAACCATGATCGAAGGGCCCGGTCACGTCGCGATGCACAAGATCAAAGAAAACGTCGATCTCCAGGTCAAGCTGTGCAAAGAAGCGCCGTTCTATACCCTCGGTCCTCTCGTGACCGACATCGCGCCCGGATACGACCACATTACCAGCGCGATCGGGGCGGCGATGATTGGCTGGTTCGGCACTGCGATGCTGTGTTACGTAACGCCCAAAGAACACCTCGGTCTGCCCGACCGCGACGACGTCAAAGCGGGTGTGATCGCCTACAAGATCGCCGCCCACGCCGCAGACCTGGCCAAGGGCCACCCGGGCGCCCACAAACGCGACGACGCTCTGTCGAAGGCGCGGTTTGAATTCCGGTGGAGCGATCAATTCCATCTCTCGCTCGATCCCGATACCGCCAAACAGTTCCACGACCAAACCCTGCCCGCGGACGGAGCCAAGCTGGCTCACTTTTGCTCGATGTGCGGCCCCAAGTTTTGCTCGATGAAGATCACCGAAGACGTGCGAGCGCTCGCCGCAAAGCAGGAAATCGAAGCTGGCCTCGAAGCGAAGTCCGCAGAATTTAAACAAGCGGGTGGCGAGTTGTACGTGCCGCGAGGCTGAGTGGTTCCGGCCGAAATCCGTCCCGCACTGCCCTCCTGCCCCCTATCCTGAACGACCCGGAACCGCCTTGTGCGGTAAGTAACTAATATTAATGTAAGAAATAGCGTCACTCTCCGGATCGAGTTTCACTTGCCACGCCGGCGTAAATTGGTCATCGTTACGCGCTAGTTCAGAACGGCATTCCGGTGACCAACCCGCAACGGCGCAACACCCGACTTCAGAAACAGGCAAGGATCTACGACGAACAGATCGCGCCGGTATGGGGGACGTGTTTCACGAAAATGCTGTTGCGCGGCTTGGCAGTACCACCGCGCAGCCAGGTTCTAGACGTTTCGTGCGGAACCGGGGCGCCAACGCTCGGGATATTGCGGCGAATGAGCGAAGGCGGCCGGCTCATCGCCATCGACGGATCGAGCGCGATGCTCGATATCGCTCGCCGCAAAGTTGCCGATCTGGGTCCACTAGGAAACAAAGCCGTTTTCTTTCGAACTGAGAGCGCCGTACCGCGATTATCCTTTGCCGATGACGTCTACGACCTCGTGGTGTGCAATCTCGGACTCGACAAACTCCCCGACCTTGAAATTGCGCTGCGCGACTTCGCCCGCGTTGCCAAACCTGGAGCAGAGGTTCGATGCACACTACCGCTCCGGGGAACTTTCCAAGAGTTTCACGATCTATACCGCGAAGTCCTCATTAAGCACGACAAGCACGAGGCTCTTGATCGACTTGACGCGTACCTCGACCGATACCCTACGGCCGATGACGTCGAGCGATACATGCGAAACGCGAACCTCGCGGGGTCCATCGAACTCGAAAACTTCACGCTGCTGTTCAAGAGCTCTCGCGAGTTCTTCTTTTCGCCAGTGATCGAGTACGGACCACTCATCACATGGAAAGCGATCGCCGGCGATGGCCAGGAGATCCAAGACACGTTCTGGTACATCAAAGAAGCAATCGATATCTACTTCGAAGGAAGGCCGTTCCAGGTCGCCGTGAGTTCCGGCTGTGTCGTAGCAAAAAAACTTGAGACCAAGCACTCGACTTCGCCCACGCTGGCGGCGGCCGAGGGAGCCTCCCTGGCGCCGCGCGCCAATGATTAAACCCGACCGCGCCCACTACCTCGCCCTCGTAGAACAGCTGACCGAGCACGACCGGCGGTATTATGTTGACGCCGACCCGATCATCAGCGACGTCGAATACGACAAACTTGTAGGTGAGCTTCGCGAACTGGAAGCTTCTCACCCGGATTGGATCGTTACCTGGTCGCCGACCCAACGAGTGGGACACGCCCCGGTTTCCGAATTTCCAAAGGTCCAGCGACAGATCGCAATGTTGTCTCTCGACAACACCTACAACGAAGATGAATTGCGCGCGTTTTTTGACCGAGTCGTGAAGGGCCTCGACAACGAAATTCCCCGATTTGCAATCGAGCCGAAGATCGACGGCTTCGGCATTGAGCTTACCTACCGAGCCGGTGTGCTCGTCCTCGCCGCAACGCGGGGCGATGGTCGTATTGGCGAAGACGTCACTCCCAACGCGAAGATGGTCAAAAACATCGCGCTTAAGCTGCGAGAGCCGGTCGATGTCGTGGTTCGCGGCGAAATCTTCATGACCAAGACCGAGTTCGAGGCGCTGAACGAAGAACGCGCGCAACACGGCGAAGAACTATTCAAGAATCCGCGCAACACCGCGGCTGGATCGATCAAGTTGCTCGACCCCGCGGAGGTTGCCAAACGGCCGATGCACGCAATCTTATACGAGGTAGTGGATGGCGAGAGGATCGCAGCGGGCCACCTTCAGTCGCTCGAGGCCATTCGCAAGCTCGGCATCCCCACATCGACCTACAACTCTTCCGCCACCGACTGGGAGCAGCTACGGACATGCGTTCATCGTTGGGCGGACCGGCGCGACGACTTAGAGTACGAAGTAGACGGCCTCGTCATTAAGGTCGATGATTTTGGGTTGCGCACAGCACTCGGCACCACCGCCAAGTTCCCTAGATGGGCGATCGCATACAAGTTTCCTGCGCGACAGGTAACGACCCTGTTGCGAGCGATCGAAGTGAACGTTGGGCGAACCGGTGCTGTAACACCGGTTGCGATTCTCGACCCAGTGGAGGTCTCAGGCACGACCGTATCGAGGGCATCCGTCCACAACTGGGATCAGGTGGCACGACTCGGGCTGCGAATCGGCGATCGCGTTACCATTCAAAAGGCCGGGGAGATTATCCCCGAAATCCTAACGGTGACCGTGGCCTCACAGGGCCCGCCAATTCGGCCTCCCACGACATGTCCATTCTGCCAAACTCCGCTCGTCCGCGAAGACGGCAAGGTCGTACTCGCATGCCCAAATCGGATCGGCTGTCCAGCCCAGCGGCTCGGCGCGATCGAATTCTTTGCCTCTCGCCACCAGATGAATATCGAAGGCCTTGGCGAAAAAGCTGTGGCGCAGCTGGTCGAATCGGGCCTGGTTACCGACATCGCCGATGTTTTTTCGCTAACGACCGATCAACTGCTGACACTCGATCGCTTTGCGAAGCAATCAGCGACAAATCTCATCGAGGCAATTGCAACCGCCAAGCAAACGGCGTCGTTTTCAAAGTTGATCTCTGCCCTCGGTATTCCCAACGTCGGAAGTGTGCTCGCCAGACCGATCGCTGCGAGGTACCGCAGACTCTCACTGCTCCGCGCGGCTGCTGCTGCCAAGTCTTCCGAAGACATGATCGCCGAGCTGACCAGCATCGAGGGCGTCGGAAAGACGATCGCGACCGCGGTCGATACGTTTCTGCGCGAGCCTCACGTCGGCGCTGTGCTCGATAAGTTGGCAGCACAGGGCGTGGATCCAGAAGAAGTCGTTGCTCCGAACACCGGGGGACCGCTCGCGGGGAAAGTGTTGGTGGTCACGGGTACGTTGTCGACGTCACGTACAGCCGTGCAGAAGCGAATCGAAGCAGCGGGTGGGAAGGTAGCCGGTTCCGTATCAAAGAAAACCGACTACCTCGTTGCAGGCGCCGACACCGGAAAAACCAAATTGGCCGCTGCCGAGCAGTATGGAGTCACAGTAATCGACGAGGCACAGCTCGATTTGCTACTCAACTCATAACCGAACTCGGAACAACTACAGGGAGCCGATGAACGCTAGACCTCCGCCGCTAGCGTTCACCCACGGCGTTACGGCTACCTGCTCCTTGCGATCGCCGCTTCCAGTCGCGAAATACCAAATGACGCCACCCACAGCGACGGCAGCGCCAACGCCCGCAAGTCCCCAGCCGATATTCGCAAGCTGCACGGCTCGCTTCGCCTCGTCAAACACCGGATCGCCCGGCGTAGCTGCACATTCGTGATCAGACAGCGAGCAGTTGCTGGGAATGCGTGAAAGCTGATACGCACCAAATCCTGCCCCAGCTAGCGCAAGGGCCGCTCCCCCAATCATTAACACCTTGGCGCCGGTTGGTCTCGACGCGGCCGGAGACGGGATGGAGACGCCCGATACGGCCGCTCCCCCAGTGCCCGCCCCGTTTCCTAGCGCTGAGGCAGCCCCGAACGTCGCCACAATGTTTCGGCCTTGCTCACCGGCGCCAACGACGAGTGTCATTGTTTGGTCCCGCCCACGGTGGACGAACCTCACGATGTGTTTTCCCGGATCGACATCTTTTGGCCGTCCGTCATCCAAGCGCGGTGCCACCAAAACTTCGTCGATATACAACGCAGTGTCGGGAAGATCGGTTCCGTTGCTATCGCGGGCGGCAAACGTCACCGTCGGTTGGAGCCGCGCGACTTCATCAACCCATTTTGCGCAATCGTTGGCCACCAACTGCGGACAGGAGACCTGAGCACAAGTAAGAAACAATTTGCGTGCGAGCGCGAGCTTCCCTTGGTTCTTTGCGTCTTGACCACGGCTGTGAGCGTCTACGCATTCAGCCTTGGTTGGCTGTCCAAGCGCGACCCAACTCATCGACATAATCAGAGTGATCATCGAGATCTGGACCAGGCGTCTGCAGAGTGGAGACATAGGGGCACCTATAAGCACGCGGGCTTAAACACCTTTTTCTGACCTTCAAAATAGTACGGAGGATTGCAATCCCCAGAAGCCTCAGGTCCAGGGGCCGAGTTCGCGCTAGAACTCCTCCTCGATTCGCGCTCGGGGGATGACGAACGCGACGGTTGAGAGGGTCGAGGATAATTTCGCGGAGGACGCACGATCGGGATATAGGCGGGCCCCGAATCGCGCGCAGCATCCGCAGTATCGTCCCTAGGTGCAGATATCGCGCTGGTTGCGCGGTCGGAGTCGATGTCGGCTTCTACGGACTTCGCAGCCGGCGCCGGCACATCTGCATCGCTGCTTCGCCCAAACCACGTTACCAGCAGTGCGATCATCGCCAATAGCGCCGCTGCGCTAGCAGCAACAATAAGGCCGGCTTTCCAACGAAATCCTGCACTCGTTACAACTGAACGCGATCCGGTCGTTGGCGGAATTGTAAATATTCGACTGCTGCGCCGCGGGTAATGCTCAGAAGTGCGACGCCAACTCGCTTCCTCTGCAGCGATAAGCTGATCGCGCTCTGTAAGGAAATCGCGACCTAGGCTCTTTAGCCAACCCGCGACTCCAGCTGGTGAAGCCGGCGCAACCGCAGTCGCCAGCGCTGCCTCCATCTCTGCCGCCGTATTCCATCGATTGGCGACATCGACAGCCATGCCTTTTTGCAGAATCGGCTCAATCGCTTGTAGTTGCTTCCAACGGTTCGGACCGAGCCACTCGCGCTGTTCCTGCAAAGCCTCCGTGATGGTCGGCGATTGACCCGACATGATTTCTTCGATGAGTTCCGGTTCGGACTGCGCATTGCGATGCAATCTCCGGCCGACAAGCAGTTCCCACAGCGCCACCGAAAGTGAATAAATATCGCTCTGCTGAGTTGCCGCGCTGCGAATCTGTTCCGGCGCCGAATACGCAAGTTTTCCCTTAAAAATTCCTTCGCGCGTCACATGAGCGATCACCGTCGCTTTGGCGATGCCAAAGTCGAGCAGTCGCGCCGTGCCGTCAGTTGCGATCATAATGTTTTGAGGCGAGACATCGCGATGGATGATGTGAAGTGGCGTGCCGATTTCATCTACGGCGTGATGAGCGGCCCCAAGCCCGGCCAGAACCTGACATGCGATCGAAACCGCGACATTGATGGGGACATGGGTCTTGGCTTCGTATGCAGTTCGCAATAGCCAATGCAGCGGCGCGCCATGGACGTATTCTTGGACCAGGACCACCTCTTCGCCGGTAGTTACTACGTCGAGTACAGGCACGACGTTCCGATGGTGAATCTTTGACGCGATGCGCGCTTCATCGAGAAACATCGCGACAAAGTCCGCATCTTCAGCGAACTCAGAGTGCAAGCGCTTGGCAGCGACAATCCGACTGAATCCCTCGTCGCCGACCAGTCGCGCGATGTGAATCGTTGCCATGCCTCCGCGTGCAATTTGACGATGCAATAGGTATCGACCGATTACGATCGCTGGATGGCTTCTATCCGCTAATGCCTCGTTGATCATGCCCGTGACCTACTCGAATAACTGAATCGGACTTCCGCTCGTCCAATAATAGAGATTCTTAAATCCGCCCGCCGGCGTGATGCTCGTCCCCCAAACCGAATTCGAATATTGGTGCGAAGTAGGACGAAAGCCAGAGTTTGGACCTATACCAAACGAAAGGTCGGGCAGCGATTCAAACGCGGAGATTAATCCGTCTGATGTAAACGGTCCCTGATGGGCAAGCAGTCCCGCAATGAATATCCGCGCAGTGATATAGCCCTCTAGGGAACTAAACGTTGGGGCTAGCCCAGAAGTGGCTACACGTCGATTATATGCAACGACGACCTCACTCGAGTCGCTTTGATAATTCGGGACAACCTGCGATACGTACACGTCTTTCGTAAATGGGATGGGACCATTGGGGGTACTGACGCTGCCGCTGCCAACCAACCGGTCGGCTAGCGCGTTGGCGCCAACGAGCGACAGACTGGAAAAGTAGATTTCCAGATTCCGCTTTCCATCCGGGGGCTGACCATTAAATTGCCATTCGCGAACCAGCTTGATGAACGTTGCGCCAGCACCGTAGGTCGTTGTCATCATGATCCCTACAGGATCTGGGCTACCACCCTTGGCGATATCGTCCAGATACCGCGTGGCCGCAGCCGCTTGATCGACGACGCTATTGTCGTCGCTTCGCGCATAGCGGAAGCGGACAATCGGCTCATCGACATCGACACCGTTGGGCAATTTTCCATACTCGAGGACATATCCTCCAACGAGCCCGGCGTATCCGGCATCGCCAAATGCATCACCCTGGTCAAAGGAGATCAGGTTGCGATAACCCGGAACCTTTCGTTTCTTGAATAGACTTACCGTCGCCTGAGCTTCCTGCGCAAAGCTCGCACGAACATTAAAAATGTATTTGGCGCACTCCCCAGCCGTGTTGTCCCGCAACATCCTGTCCGATCCGGTGAAGGCACCAAAATATATCGTGCCGGTTTCGACAGCGACTGGTGCAGCTCGCAGCATCGTTGTTGACCCCACGTTGCCAAGAAGCGCAAGCACTGAACCAGCGCCGCGAGTCAGCGCCGTCGTCGATACTGGCGTTGTATTACCGTGACCGTCGGACACCGGGATTGCCGTACTTGGACACTTGGGCGGATCGGTAGAAATCGCCGCGTTGGTAAATTCGCGCGTCGCGGCTTCCGCGCCAATCGGATCGTATGCGTCATCGCGAAAATCGAGCACGAGTTCCCGACCGCGAATGCCACCCGCCTGATTTTGCTCCTCAAACGCAAGCGTGATTCCCGCCTTCATCCCGGCGCCGAGCAGCTGATTGGGCCCGCTTGCTGGTCCACTGTGCCCAATTTCAATAGTCGCGTCTTTTGTGGCAACGCAAATCGGTTCGCCGCTCCGCAGCTCACATACAGAGCCAGCGCTGCAGTCGGCATCTGCAGTACATGGCCTGGCGGAAAAGTCGGCGCTGCATCCCCACCACGCGACGACAAGCGCCAACGCCTTCATGTGCGCCACTGTCGCGCTTGAAGGATGTCGGCCGCAAGGGCTCGTAGCGTTCACATCGGATCGATTGGCAATCGAGCTTACGCGTTGGGTACACACCGTTCTCCGCTCGTAAGAGCGGTCACAAAATCTTGCGGGGTACATCGCGGTCACGTTGGCCTGGGTCATCGCCGACTCGCGGAACGTTTCGCGGTTGGTGACCGATGCGTTCGCATCGCAGCCGGATTGAGCGTTGTTGCCGACGAAGAACCGTCGCAATTGTCACAACCGTTGCAACGCCGATCGCGGTTCGCCCAGTCCTTATCGCCGAAATAGTGAAGCATCAGCTGCCGTCGACACCGCGGGTGATACGCGTAGTTCACCATCGCACGCAACTTGTGGCGTTCGCTCTTGGCGCGGCGCTGAAGCGCCTCGACGTCGAGCTGGGGATACGCGCCCTGAAGAGGCCTCGTCGACGTGATCTGATGCTCGTCGCGCGCAAGAAGCCCATGCCGTTCCAGTAGCCGAATCGCTGACCCGATCGCCGCGGCAGTTGGCGCGTCCGGCAGATGTCGCCGAAGCCTCTGCGCTAGCTCATCGTCGCCGTTCCCAATTGCGCCCAGGCTGGGTCGCTCTCCAAGGAGTTTCCACAGCGCCCGCATCATTTCGGTCTCCGGAAACGCTGCATCGATCAGAAATTCCTGTAGCCGAACGTCGCCGTGATTGAACAACAACACGCAGCGAGTCGGATTGCCGTCTCGCCCACCGCGCCCAGCTTCCTGGTAATAGGCCTCCGGGCTGCGCGGAATGTCCGCGTGTACGACGAGGCGGACGTCGTCCTTGTCCACTCCCATTCCGAATGCATTCGTCGCCACAATGACGTCGAGCCCATTGGCCATGAACACATCCTGCGCTTTCTCGCGCACTCCATCGGCCAACCCTGCGTGATACACGCGCGACCGCAATCCAGCGCGCCTCAGCGCGTGTGCGTAGGTCTCCGCGTTCTTGCGCGTCGCGGCATACACCAGCGCGACCCCTGTTCCGCGCCTTCGCACCAAACCGGTGAGCTTGTGGGTCTTATCCACGGCGCCGCCCGCGTTAACCACCGAATAATGCAGGTTGGGCCGATCAAACCCGCGAACGTGCAACGCGGGGTCGACCATGCCTAGCTGCGCCGCGATGTCGGTGCGAACCTCGGGGGTGGCCGTGGCGGTGAACGCAGCGATTCTTGGCGGCCGCAGTTCCTGGATCACCTCGCCCAAACGGCGATAGTCCGGCCGGAAATCGTGCCCCCACTCAGAAATGCAGTGCGCTTCGTCGATGGCGACCAGAGCAAGGTTGGCGGCGGCCGAACGCAGCGCGTCGATAAATCGCGGACTGCGAAACCGCTCAGGGGCAACGTACACCAACGTGTATAATCCGGCCCGAATTCCATCGAGGATCTGCCGCTGTTCCTCTGCGTCCGAGGCCGACGTCAATGCACGCGCCGGAACGCCCCGCGCAGTCAAAGAGTCGACCTGATCCTTCATCAGGGCGATCAGAGGCGAGACGACGAGCGTAACGCCACCGCGGTTTCCCAAAAGCACCGCGGGAAGCTGAAAACACAGCGACTTTCCGGCGCCGGTCGGCATCACGCCGATCACGGGTCTCCCCTCCAAAATATCGGCGATGACTTCCGCTTGGCCCGGCCGAAGCACGTTGTGCCCAAACCGCGCGAGTGCGGCTGCCACCGTGTCGCCCTCGTCGCTGGGGACAGCCACCGCACACGTACCTACTGAGACCACACAGGCACACTACTAACTCCCTATGACAACGCAACTTTCGGAGATCCATTCGTTTTTTTCCTGGATGGAAGCTTACGAATTATTTTGGCGGTGGATCAGCAGCACTTGTGCGAGCAGGGCCACCACCGCGGCTTCGACGCGAAGTATCGGAGCACCGAACGAACACGGAACGAACCCGCGCGCGATAAACGTCGCGAGCTCGCGCTCGATCCAACCACCTTCCGGCCCCACGGCGATCGCCTCGGGGAACACCGAGGCAACGGTTTCGATAGGAGGGGCTCCGGGATGCGCGATCAATCGCAGACCCGCATTGCGATTGTTTGCCCTCGCATCGAGCACAGCCATCAGCCGATCGCAAACGGCGACCGCGGGCACGTGCGTCGTCGCACCTTGTTCGGCACCCAGCCTCGTGGCATGAGCGAGCGCCATGGGATCGAGGCGAGGAGATCGGAGATAGCTCTTATCGACACGCCATGCGTTGGTGAGAGTCACACTTCGCACCGCAAAGGCCGCGCAGATCTCAACGACGCGCGATACGACTTGGGGGCGCGGCACCGCGATGATCATGTCGATGGGCAACGGGGGCGCTGGAAGCGATCCGATGCTGAGCCTCACGGCGATCGCAACCCCGTCGTCCGACACGACCTCAGCGGATGCGAGCGGTCCGCCGATCACTCCGGCTCGTACCACCTGGCCCACCTTGACGCGCAGGACGCTGCGCAGATGTTCTGCGCGCCGATCGGCGAGGCTGCACATACCGTCAACAACCTCATCAGGGCTTATCAGAAGGAGATTCACGGAGCGACTGCAGTAGCGCTACGGCTGGGCCTTCGATGTACGCCACGGCGGGCGGCCGTGACCCCAGAGCTCTTCGAGGTCTTGTCGGTCTTTGAACGTATCCATGTTTCGCCAAAAACCGTCGAACGGATACGCCAAGAGCTGGCGTTCTGCAATCAAGCGATCAAAGGGCTCGAGAACCAGGTCTTCGCCGGGTCGGATGTAGTCGAAGATCTGCTGCTTGAACGCAAAGAACCCGCCGTTGATGCGCACGACCGAACGGCCGACCGCTTCGATCTTTTCAACGTGATCATCCGGCGCGGATTTCACGATGTGAAATGTGTGCGGAGCGGCGACCGAAAGGAAGGCGGCAATCCGATCGCGCTTGTGGAAGTAGTCGAGATAGGCGTGCAGGTCGAGATTCGATAGCCCATCGCTGTAATTAGCCAAGAACTCGGGTTCACCGGCGAGATACGGCTGCACGGCGCGGAGCCTCTCGCCGATCGACGAACGGAGGCCGGTGTCGACAAACGTGATCCTCCAGTCGGCTATGTCGCGCCGGATGAGCTCGATCCGCTTCCCCCCGTCCGACAGCACAAAATCGTTGGAGACCGTTTCGTCGTAGTGAAGAAAGTAGTTCTTGATCGAAGCGCCGCGGTAGCCGAGGCACAAGATGAAATCTTTATGCCCGTAACTCGCGTAGTAGTGCATCAAATGCCAGATGATCGGACGCGGGCCAACCGGGACAAGCGGTTTGGGAATCTGATCCGAAAAGTCGCGCAGCCGCATTCCCATGCCGCCGCAGAACAACACGACCTTCATCGCCAGCCCTGTGAAGATGGGGTCATCACCCGCCATTGTAACAAGATTGGTTCCCCATTGTCTTCGGCCCGCTACAGATCCATCTTCGGCCGATGCATTATCGTGGAGAACTGACCGTCGAAACCCGGGGTCGCGGCGCCTACCAGATCACGACCGAGGTGGCGAATCTCGTCGCGACCAGCGGGGCAAAAGACGGGCTGGCCACCGTGTTCATCCACCACACAAGTGCCTCGCTCATGCTGTGCGAAAATGCGGACCCTGCGGTCCTGCGCGACCTCGAAGCGTTCACGGCCAAGCTGGTTCCCGACGGCCACGCGATGTTCGAACACAACGCGGAAGGCCCCGACGACATGCCCGCACATATCCGGAGCGTTCTCACCCAGACTTCCGTCGGTATTCCAATCATCTCCGGCCGGCTTGGACTCGGCACCTGGCAGGGGCTGTTCGTCTGGGAGCACCGCACCGTGGCCCACCAGCGGCGGGTCACCGTAACCATTCTGGCCGACTAGGAACCGTCGAGTATTCAGTAACTATTTGATATATAAGTATTATTTGCCTCGACGGGGCAGCTCGCGCCCCGTGGGGTAGTGTAGAATCGCACTGTGGCTGAGGGCTTAACCGGTCCGGGATTTTACCCGCAACCCAATGAATGGACGTGCGGTCCGTTTGCCC
The DNA here is from genome assembly GCA_964419605.1 of uncultured Kofleriaceae bacterium. GTDB lineage: Bacteria > Myxococcota_A > Polyangia > Haliangiales > Haliangiaceae > JABFXX01. The sequence goes on from CAYQQM010000024.1 coordinate 50,488, forward strand.
TCAAGCACGCGTTGTTGGCGCTCGGCCGCATGGTGGACGTTTCGCAAATCGCATCTACGGCGCGCACCCACTGGTGGTCGGGAACCGACGAAATTCAGTTGGCACGTGCGGCGCGCGAATTCGATTGCGATCTGGTCCTCGAGCGGCGAAGCGACGATGAACAGGCGCGCAAGTTGCTCGTAAAATACGTGCGGGAGCAGACGCCGGTACTGCTTTGCGTCGATGAGTGGACCCACTGGATCACCGTGCTGCGCGCGGAGGATCGCCGCTTTGTCGTCGTCGATTCAAACAGCGATCCGCTGCTGTCGCTGCGCACATGGCCGCAGCTCCGCAGCTGGTGGCGCTACCACGACGTCGATTATTCGGCGACCGATCCGCCCATCCTCTACGACCTGATGGCAGTCACGCCGCGGTTTCGCACCGCAGTCAAGGCGGACTTTTCGGTCGAACGCGTGAAATTCCTGCGCCGACCCGAGAATCGTCGGCTGGCCCGCCACTGGAACGAGTACCTCGAGGACTTGTTGGAGATCTGCAAGCCACCGTCGTCGAGACTCGCACAACCCTTATCGATGGGGGAATTTCTGCGCCGACACGCAGAGCTCTTGATGACCCGCGTCGTGTACTGGCACGGCGATGTCAACCGCGACGAAGTCTCCCGTGTACTGCGCGATCTGCGCTTTGTATCGGAGACCTACGGACTCGTGATCCCAGCCGCGATGAGCCGCCGAGCCCTCGCCGACCTGGCGATTCTGATCTCGCTGTGGTGCTGCGCGGACCGAGGCATCGGAGAGATGTTTGGCGCAGCTGGCGCGTTTCCAGGCGCGCCCGGACCACGTCGACGTTCGACCGCACGCAAAGCGACTCGCCGGGCCAAGTGACGTGCCTCGCTCTAGCTGACTATCAACCTCTCTCTAGTCTTCTCGCCGGTCCGCCAGCTTGAGCTGCGCTTCGCGCCAGCGTGCAAAATGTCGTTCGATGATCTCTCGCTCGGCCCGCGCGCGAGCAAGGGTCGCGCGCGCGTGATCAACCGCTTCGGCGCTCGAATCGAAGGCCGCATTGGCCCGCAGTTCAGCGCTTGTCATTGCAGCAACGAGTCCGCGACAACGCGCGATGAAACGTTCATGCCAGCCAAGCTGCTCGGCAGTGGCGATGGTCAAGTGCTCGCGAGCCGAGACAGCGGAGGCGAGTTTCTCGCGGGCAGCTGCGGTTCGGCTGCGCGACGCGGCTGCCGCATGTTGTGCAAGACGCGCATCGCTCATCGCAGTGCCAAGCTCTGCTCGACGGACAACTTCGGCTTGTTCGCGTGCACGCCGAACCGGCGTTAAGCGATATCCATCTGGGGAAGCTACGCGCGGTTGCGACGCTGCAGTCCGATCGGTCGGTTCCGGAACATCCCCTCTCGATCCGTGCTTCACGGCATGGCGATGTTACACTGCCTCGGCATGGCATTTGTGGGTGCAGCGCCGATCGACCGCTACGTGGTCCTCGAGCACCTCTCCGAAGGGGGAATGGGCACGATTTACGTGGGCAAGAAACTCGGGGCCGGGGGATTCGAGATGGAAGTCGTGCTCAAACAGCTGCTGCCAGAGTTTACGGAACAAAAAGAGTTTATCGACCTATTTCTGCGCGAAGCTCGGTTATCTGCCACGCTGCATCACGCCAATATCATTCACACAATCGACCTAGTAACCACCGGGGGCGAATTCTTCATCGTAATGGAGTACCTCCCAGGCGCCGACCTTCGCACATTGCTGCGCAGGGCAAAGCGACGCGGAAAGCGGCTCACACCCAAAGCGGCGGTCTACATCTCTCGCGAGGTGCTGTCGGCGCTTGCGTACGCACACACCAAACGCGACGACAATGGCAACCCAATTGGACTGATTCATCGCGACGTATCTCCGGCCAACGTCCTGTTGTCGCCTGCGGGCGAGGTCAAACTCACCGACTTTGGCATCGCCAAGGCAACGTCGCATACATCGCGCTTCTACAAAGTAAAGGGGAAAGTAGGCTACATGTCGCCGGAACAGGCGAAGAGCGAGCCGCTTGACCACCGAAGCGATCTCTACTCGCTCGCCGTGTGCACGTATGAAGTTCTCGTGGGAGAACGCTTGTTCGTAACCGCGGGACTAACCACCTCAGCCGAGGTGCTCTACTCACAACCGATCCCGCGGGTCTCGCACAAGGTGCCCGGTCTGTCCTCAGATTTCGATGCGATCATGGCCAAAGCGTTGGCGATCGATCCAGAGCGCCGCTTCCAAACCGCGGGGGAATTGCAGGAAGCGCTCATGCGCTGCGCACATCGCAACGGATTATTGATGCCTGCGGCCGGACTCGCAGCAGAGCTGCGCGATGCCTGCGGCCCTGTCGAGCGATGGCGCGACGGCGAGGCAGATGACAGCGCAAGTCGCGGGGTACCGCGCGGCGCAACCGAAGTCTACGACCCCAACGAAGCAGAGGAAAGCCCGCTCGAGAGCGCAGAATTCGGCAACGCAGCGGCAAGTGCGTCCCGGGGAATGAAGGACGTAGCCGCGGTGATCGACAGATTTCAGGGTAAAGAGCTAACGTCGATCATCTTCCGGGACGAGCAGTCACTAACCGACGCCGAGGCAGGTGCAAGTCAGAGCCCGCCGATCCAGCGCGAGCGTGCCGCCGAAATCAACGTGGCTGCGACGCCCGCGATTCCAGCGCAACAGACCGTGTCGAGCGCATCGCAGCCGGTCGGAGCGGATCTCGTGCAGGCTCCTGGCGGTTCGCTCAACCCGATCCCTGCGTACAACAGCACCGCCCCCTTGATCCCGTGGTGGTTCATCATCGGCATCATCCTGCTAATTGCGAGTATCGCAGCTGCGATCGTCGCTTTCTCGGGCCCGAGTGTACACGGAAGATAGTGGTTTCACTGAAAAATCAGGAGGGGTGGGGGTATAGACACCAGGGGAAAGACCAAGATATGATGCGCAGTGCATCCGGATGACTAGAGATCGTTCTCAGGTAACTGCCCTTCTCGACGAACCGCCTGCCTATTCGCGGCAGAACACCGGCGGCATTTTCGTTGTCATAAAGGGCCCGGACCGCGGCGAAGTTGTGCGCCTTACCGATAAGCCGGTGTCGTTTGGCTCGGGGTCGCAATGCAGTCTCGTTCTGACCGATAAAACGGTCTCTCGCAAACACCTCGAGGCCCAACTAGTTGGCGACGAAGTCTTGCTTGTCGACTGCGGATCGACAAACGGCACCTTTATCCAAGGCTCGCGCTTTGAAAAAATCGCAATCGGCTTCGGCGCCGAAGTAAAGCTGGGACGCACCGTTGTGAAATTTTTGCCGGACGAGGAAGTCGTCGAGCCGGTGCCAAGTGCTCACACCGCATTTGGATCCATCGTCGGTGCCGACACCAAGGTCCGGCAAATGTTCACTCTACTCGAGGACGTTGCGGCCACCAACGCAACGGTGCTGATCGAAGGAGAAACCGGCACCGGCAAAGAGCTGATCGCTGAAGAGATCCACCACCACTCGCCGCGTCGCGACGGGCCGTTCGTAGTTTTCGATTGCGGCTCCGTACCGCGCGAACTCATCGAGTCGATGCTGTTTGGACATGTCAAGGGCAGCTTTACTGGCGCGATTGCAGATCGGCGAGGTGCATTTACAGAGGCGCACGGCGGAACGATTTTTCTCGACGAAATTGGTGAGATGGCTCTGGATCTTCAACCGTCGCTGCTGCGCGTACTCGACAAACGCGCGGTGCGAAAAATCGGTTCGAATACGTACGACACCATCGATGTACGAGTTGTCGCGGCGACCAACCGCGACCTTCGCGCAGAAGTCGCAAAAAAGGCCTTTCGCGAGGACCTGTACTATCGACTCGCGGTGATTCGCGTGGGCGTTCCTCCGCTCCGCGAACGCGGTAACGATATCCCGTTGCTCGTGTCGCACTTTATCAACTCGTTTGCTCCTGGCCTTTCGATTACCCCGGAAGACCTTTCGCGTCTCGTTCGCCACAGCTGGCCTGGCAACGTGCGCGAATTGCGCAATGTGATCGAACGCGCGTGTTTGCTCGCGCGAGGTACTTCCATCAACCTCGAAGATGCGTTCGCGGCGGAAGCTGCACCCAGTTTAGGAATTCGCACCGATCTCCCGTTCAAAGAAGCCAAAGGGCAGCTGGTCGAGACGTTCGAGCGTGAATACATCGAAGACCTAATGCGCCGCCACAAGATGAACCTTTCGGCCGGAGCAAGAGAAGCGCAGATCGATCGCAAGTACCTGCGAGAACTCATTCGGAAGTACAACCTAGTGCCTTCCGGCAAAACCGATGACAGCTCGCTTCCGCTCGACGATGAGGACTAGCTACTAGTACGATCAGGTGGGGCACTGACCCACACCTGTTGGGCTTACAATCCCTTAAGAATGGGCCGCGGGGAGTTTACGGCGCTGCTCAACCTTTTTCGCACTCAAACATCCTGCAAGTTATGGCCACCGGCTGCGAAGCTTCTCCTCGCGGCGAATTGCGACGGCAAGCGAGCGATTGAGACGAAGAACAATGACTGTAGCTCGCCCGATCGACGTTCGCCCTTCGATTTCGCAGGATGCATTGACCAACAAGTGTTCGCTCCACGAGTGTAAGCGCGGGTTATAAATTCCCACCGTTTCGCCAGTGTCAGGATCTACTGCGCTGGTCCGGGCGCCCTTGCGTAGCGAACAGGACACACAAGCAAGTGCAAGATTGTCGATGGTGGTCTCGCCCCCTGTAACCCTAGGAACAATGTGGTCAATGTGAAACGTCGCTTCCTGATTGGCTTGCGCGATCCTGCAGTACTCGCACCGTTCGGTAGCGCGTATCCGGACCCTTCGCTGCAGCGAAACGGGAATGCGTTCAGAGCTCATGGCTCTGGAGTAGAGCTATCAGTTCGTGCACTGGCCCGCAGCCGCAAGAGTGTCAACAGTTCGGCCAGATCAACGATGCCCTCAGCCTCGGCCTGCTCATCGTCCGTGAGGGACGTCCCCTGGTTTTGCTTGTCGAGCAAGAACTGCAATCGTCGATCGAGTCCTTCCGGGAGGCGGAGCTTCGCGAGGTCAGCTGGAAGCTCGATCTCCAAGTCGACCTTCGCTGTAAGCGCCATACTCCAATGTTACTCGAAGTCTAAGTCCAAAGTCCGAATCTTGAGGAGCTTTGAACACGAAGATGCGGAGACCAGCTTGGCATCCCCCAAGGGGACTTCTTCAGGGCGTCGGCCGGCGCGCCGAACCCAAATTCCGTTTGGGGAATGATCATTGTCACATGCACCTCAGCGATCGTCCACCTCAAGCTTCGCTCATCGAATACGTGACGTGTAAGAGTTTCAATCCACGAATCGCGAAGACCTGCAAAGGACAAACATCGCCGATAGACGATTGAAGCTGCCTCAAGACATCGTAACGCCGGGAAAAATCGACTGATTTCGATAAATGGACAAAGCTCCGCCGAGCCGTGAACAAGCGGTTCATTCAGTCGGCGATGTGAGCGTCCCAGTTGGGCATCGCGTCAACGGCATCACGTTCCATCGTGGTGAAGGCCGTGTCGGCATCGGCTGGCGCGCCGAACCCGAACTCCATTTGAGGTGGCGCCCGCGCAGGTGCAGTGGGTGGCGGATCGGCCGGTTCGCCGACGTGCTCAAGATAACGGCGCAGGGCGTTGGGCGAGTCATTGCGCGTGAGCGCAGCGATAACCTTGCGCTCACCGCCACAATGGCATCGCAGAATATCTACCGCGAATACCTGGCGCAGAAGGCGAGCCCATTGCATTCGTCGCCGCTTGCGATAGGGTGCATCGCGATCCGCGTCGACGGTCGCCGATGTGCCGGCCGTCATCGCGATGGAGCTCGTGTTGTCGTTGCGCCGTGTCCGTATCGCGTGACCGCGAACGCCGGGACCTGGATGTGCCGGGTCGACCGGCGGCGCAAACGCACACGCCTTGGCGCGATCTATCGAGGCAGCCGAAAACAGTCCATGGTAGCGGATGCCATGGAATCTTCGAGGCGGGATCAAGGCGGCAAGCCGGCGAAGAAACTCGACGGGTTCCAAAATCACGTGGGTTTGCCCGGTCCAGAAAGGTTTGGGCAGCTTGTAAACGACGCGGCCGTTTTCGAGCGTGAGCCGCTCCTGCGAAAACGCCGGCCGCGTGCCGTAGTCAGAATGAAGTGACCGGCCCCCGAGCGCAGGTT
>CAYQQM010000025.1:0-24447 GCA_964419605.1 uncultured Kofleriaceae bacterium
AATCGATCATCAAAAAGCCAACCGAAGGACCACCGGTTGCGAAGGTAGGGCTAGGAGATGGACCGATCGATTCCACCGACCTGGCTCCGGTGGAAGCGATGCGGTGGACATCGCTTGCGCTGGGCGTTTCCCACGCGTGTGGCATCGCCGCGAACGGACACGTACTCTGTTGGGGCCGAAGCGACGATGGACAGCTCGCAGATCCGAGCGAATTTGACCGCGCCTCCCCCATCGAAGTATTGGCCGAACCGTCATCAACGGTCTCCGCTAGCCGCGATTACGGCTTGGCTCTCGACCTCAATGATCATCTGTGGGGGTGGGGCGACGTGCCAGGGTTGGGAACAATTTCTCCCCGACAACTCGACGGGGCGGCGTGGAGCCAGCTTGGGACTTCATGGGGTTTCGCCTGCGCAATCGGCCCGAGCGGGCAACTCGCATGTATGGGTAGCAATACGTTCGGTGAGTTAGGCGACGGCACCACGACTGGCCGGTCGACATTGACTCCTGTCGCCGGAGCGTTGGCGGCACGACAATGGCGCAAGGTCGCCCTGTCGTTAACATTCGCTTGCGCACTCGACACCGTCGGTGAGATTTGGTGCTGGGGAAGCAATTCGGCCGGTGGACTGGGGCGTGGGAACATCAGCAACGGGCCACACGTGGCAGGTCAACGCATCGGCGGCGGCCAAACCTACTCGGATCTCGGCTCACTGGGCGACGGCACGTGCGCACTGCGCAGCGACGGCGCCGTTGAATGCTGGGGCTATCTCTTCGCAGGTGTCCAACCAACGCCCCAGGTCATTCCCGGACTTACCGGCGTTCGAATCGGTACGGGAACCCAGCACGTTTGTGCCATCGATGCCGCAGGAACGATGCGCTGCCAGGGGGCCCCGCACTCGCTAATGCCGCCACTTACCACGGCCACTGCCATTCCAGGCATTTGGGCAGAGTACATTGGCGGGTCGCGCTTCGGCTGTGCTCGAACTGGGCCCAGTCTCGACCTCGGAACTCCGCTGCAGTGTTGGGGCAGCGGGCGCAACGGCCTTTATGGCGACGGTCGAGCCTGGGCACTGAGCCCGCGCTTCGTCCTCCTTCCATAGCCTCGTCGTTTGCGCACTTCTCTATCCCAAGAGTGCCAGGTAGGCTCACGTCCACATGGCCCATCCCCCTACAACGGTTGCTGAGTACATCAAATCGCTCCCACCCGAACGTCGCTCAGCGATTGCCGCGGTTCGCAAGGCGATCGTCGCAAACCTCGACAAAGGCTTCGAAGAAGGGATCCAGTACGGGATGATCGGATACTTCGTCCCGCATCGGAACTTTGCGCCTGGATATCACTGCGATCCAAAACAGCCGCTTCCATTCGCCGCCTTGGCATCGCAGAAGGGCCACATGTCACTACACCTGATGGGGCTTTACATGGAAGCCTCCGGCGGAGGAGCACCCACGCTTCGGCAGTGGTTCGAGAATGCTTGGAAAAAATCGGGCCGAAAGCTCGATATGGGCAAGGCGTGCGTTCGATTCAAGACCCTTGACGACATCCCACTCGACGTCGTGGGTGAAGTGTTCCGCCGCCAAACCGCGAAGGCGTACATCGATCGCTATGTATCTGCCCTCGGTGCGCCTCGGGCACGCACCCGCCAAGCCAAAGGCCGCAAAGCGTAAAGGGAATGTTCGTCGTTCAGCGCGATCCCGGATAAATCGCTCGTCGCGGCGCAAAGTCGGCCAAAAAACTCGCAACGATCCTCCCCCAAGCGACACTACCGTATGCAAAACATGCAGCCTTTTTCGCTGCACCGAGCTGGGTCGGCGACCTGGGGTGCATTGGTTCTGTTCATCATGGCGAGCTGTTCGTCGACCGAGAGTCCTCGAACCCCGTTTTCGTTTTCGATCGACGCGTCGCTGGCGCCAGCGGTAGCCGCCATCGAGGGCGCAGACGATGACCGGCGCCCACTTTCGACGTTCGTCGATGCTGCAGGGATTCAAACAGACTTTGTCGAAGACGAGCTCGTGGTGCGCGGAGCGTCCGACGATGACCTCGCTAGGCTTGTGGCAACATACGACGCTGCGGTGGGCGCCGATAGTTGGGACATCCCAGAGCTACAAGCGGCACCGCGCCTGGTCGCGCTGCGGGTGAAAAAAAGGTTGGACTCGCTCGACGCGTTTTCCTCGGAAGTTCGCGCACTTGGCGGCGAGGGTGCCTATCGATTCGCCTCGCTAGAGGGAGCCCGCCTAGTGGCTACGGCCGCCCACGAGGCCTCGCGCGGGCTCCACGTCGCGCCGAATTTCGTCCATACCTCGGCTGCGCACACCTGGCGGCGGCGAACGACCGAAGGCAACAAGAGCACTGCATTCGCAGTGCCGCAGTTCCAAGGTGGGTACGGCGGTGAACTCATTGGCGCATGGCAATACATGGAGTGGATGGGATACACAAAGGCGAGCGTGCCGGTCGCAATCGTCGACGGCGGCTTCTACGTCGGACCAGACGGACATCCGATCGATTCGACCATTGGCACAGACCTTCCGTTCAATGTGGAACAGCGCACGTTCAGCGTTTGGACCAAGGCGAAAGATCGAGTCGGCGCACCCAATCGCAGCGCGTGTACCAACGGCACGTCGTGTCCCTGGCATGGCAACGGCTCGGCTGGAGTTGCAACCGGCGGCTTCGACGATGGCAAAGGTGTGGCGGGCACCGGTGGTCAGGTCGCCAGTCCGGTGCTGCTTGATATGGCAGGGGATGACATCACCGTCATGGAGGCCATTGGCTACGCAGGCGCGCGCGGTGGCCGCGTCATCAACCTGAGCTTCGGCGGCGCGTGCAACGGAATTTGCCGGTTTGGCCGCGAGCTCGACGGCTATGAAGCCATGGTGACGTCAGTTGCCGCACAACACGCGTTGATCGCCTCGGCTGGAAACAACAACGAAAATGTCGACGATGTACACACCTATCCGTGCGTTCTCCCCGGTGTGATCTGTGTCGGCGCGGCGATGGAAGACGGAACGGCAGCGGGCTATTCCAATCACGGCACCGGCGTCACGTTGTTTGCGCCAACCAATATTCCGGTGATGCCGGACGGTCAGTCGCAGGCGCCCGTTCATACCGGGACGAGCGCAGCGGCGCCGTTTGTCGCCGGTGTCGTCGCGATGATGGTCGCGCGCAAGCCAACCATCACGCCCGCTGAGGTCAAGAACATTCTCGCCAGCACCGCGACGCCGGTCAGCAGCGATGCAAAAATCGCAACGTCCGCAGGTAGACTGAACGCGCGCGCAGCCGTTCTCGTAGCCGGCGGCCTGCCAGCTGATGCGTTCGAACCCAACGACAACCAAGCGGTAACCATTCCGAAAACCGGCGCGACCGATTTGACCTTAGCAACCGGTTCCGACAAGGACTTCTACCATTTCACCGTCGGAGATTTTGGCTACGTGGGCATCGAAGTCGTCAATGCGCATGAAGGATTCGGCTATCTCGCCGCGGTCTTAGAGGCGGAATCGGGAATTGTCGGCTCCGGGGACGCGTGGACTTCGGCGCTCACCGCAGATGGCACATACCTAGAGGCGTCGCTAACGCCCGGCACATATCGCATTCGCATGAGTGGACTGACCCAGCCGTACGACCTCAACTTGACCGTTGGTGAAATGGGTCTCTCTGCGGACGCATTTGAAGTCAACGACAGTCTTGCGGCCGCAACGACGCTCGCTTCCACCAACGGCTTGCGGCGCGCGAACATTCACCTGGACAGCGACGTGGACTACTTCCAAATCCCGACCGGGGCGATCGCCGACAACGAGAACGTGTTTTGGTCGATCACGTGGGCCGAGATGCCGATCACACTGGACCTTTTTGACCAAAATGGGACGCAGATCGACACCCGAACCGGAGCCAACCCGTATTTCGTGTTTGATTCCACCAAGGCCCAGAAGACGTTTTACGTGCGAGTCAGCGGGCCGCGCGGGCGCTACGGGTTTGACTACACGCGCTACAAAAAACCGCCGGCGATCCCACCGCAAGTCGTGAAGGCACAGGTGCCGTGGCTCGACACCGGCGACCCGGGCGCGTGGAATGGCTTCGTCAACGAAGTCGATACGTGGATTGGCTTCACCGCGGGCCCCAGCGCCATCGGCCTGCCAAGCCCGAAAGCCGTGGTGTTCAAGACGTCGTCGGCATTGCATGCCGACCTCGTCGATACCTCTGGGAGAACCGTCGGCGGCGGCGCGCCAGCAGGCGTTGGGTCCGAGATCCTCGACTTGGCATCCACCGCATCCGGCAGCGATTATTTCATCCATGTCACTCGCACGGGAGCCAATGCTGTCGGGGCAACACTTCCCTCGCTAGCGTTCTCGGCCGAGTTCAAGCGTTAATCCCAAAAAAGTGCGTCGCTCCGGGCGCACTCGCGATCTGCTCCGGGCTGCTGTGCCTCGAACCCTGCCTGCATGACTCCAAATCCCTGTCTGGAGACGCAACTGGGGGTCGCGACCCCATAATGGGGACATTACTCCCATGCGCCCTCGGCCTACACGGCAAAAAACAGGTATTTCCCTACGAAGCCATGTGGCTCGCCGTTTGCTCTTTGTCACTTTCGCGGTGTGGATCCATTTGATAGGAGACAGAATGCTTGGTTCACGTTGGCCCCAGGCGGGCATTCGATTCCTTGGATTGTGCGCGCTGGTGGGCGTCGCCTGCATCGGCACAATCGGCGGCGATAAGGGCGGTACGGGTGAAGACCGCTCTGCGCTATGCGGCCCGCTTGTAGGAGCGAGCTCAGGCAGCACCACGAACGTGGTGTCCGACTCCTGGTACGAAGCGCCGGTGCGCTTCGGCAATACCCTCAAAATGCTGAACTTTGAACAGCTCAAGAGCGAACTCGCTGCCGTGACCGGCGCCGACTCGACCGAGTTAGCGAGTGCTGGAGCTGCGTTTGGCGCCGCGAACTACAAAACCGTGTTCCAAGACGACCGGACGCCAACGTCGAGCAAGCTCATCGCCTACCGCAAGATCGTCTACAAAATGTGCACCGAAATGATCAAGCGTGAAGGCAACACGCGTGCATTGTTCTCGGAAGTTGCGCCGTCCGCGGCCATCAACGCGCAGGACGCCAAAGTCGCAGCGCAGGTGACGAAGATCTTCGCACGCGTGTTTCTGGAGGAGCCAACGCAAGTCGAGATCGATCACTCGATCAAAGCGCTTGGCCAATTCGTGGCTGAAGGATCTTCGCCGGCTGACGCGTGGACGGGCCTGTGCGTCGGCTACCTGTCCAGCATGCGGTTCCTTACCTACTGATCGCTCAACGGAAGAACTCGGGAGAACACATGAATCGTCGTTCATTCTTGGCTGGATCGGTAGCGGCGGCCGCAGCATCAGGGCTTCGCTTTGGTCGCAAAGGGATACAGCTCCAAGGCGAGGCCCACGCGGCGGGCGAAGACCTCGTGCCGTACCCCGTCGTCGTCGTGATGCTGAAAGGCGGGCTCGACGCTGCGATGCACCTCAGCGCTACGCCGAATGGTGCGATGGTGGGCAACCAGAAGGTTGTCAATCGCATGAACGGAGACGTCGGCATCAAGACCGCGCAAAAATCGGGGGTCCGGTACTTCACGGGGACCGTCGCCGCGCCAGGCAAGGCGGACTTTGAGCCGCACCTCCCCGACGTTGCATATCTGCGCGCGTTCCGAGGGTCCGATGCTCACTTCTCGATCTCAAAAGTGTGGTTTGGCGAGTTCAGTGAGGGCGTCAGACCCCCCGCGGCTCCCAGAACGCCTTGGGCTCATTACGTCGCAGCGAAGGCCAACGCAAAGCGTTTCGCACTCAAGCCAGTCGCTGCGCTGTATCATAACATCTCCACATTCGGCATTTACGATCTCGCAGCGTGGGGTACCGGGAGTCCTGACCCAAGCATCACGACAGAGCGAATCCTTTCGTACGACGCGTTCTTCAAATCGCTTCAGGCCTCGAACGAACTGCCCACCTTCAAGCGGCAGTCACCTGCATACGCGCTGGCAGGCGCACTCGACGGCGCGCGCAACTTTGGCGGGCAGCCGGACCTGCGCGGAAAATTCGACGCGGCCAACGTTGGGGCGTCCAACGTGCTCAAGAACCTCTCCAATGGCGGTCCACTATGGCCGGCGCCAAGCCTATTTTCCGACTTGGGTGTAACGTCTGCTCATCTCGCGATCGATCCCACGGCGCCAAGTTATACCAATCCGTTCTTCGCGCTCGCGTATCAGTCGCTGGTCAACAACTTGTCGCACGTGATCGGGATGAGATCGTTCGGCAAGCCCGGGCCTGGGAAGGCGGAGTGGGACTCGCACAAGAGGAACTTTGATTTTCAGCTCGCGGCTGGGGTGGAGCTGTGGTCGTCGCTGGGGAAGTTCATCAAGCTCCTCAAAGCGACGCCGTCGCCGCTGGTGGCTGGCAAGACCCTTTTCGATACCACCAACATCTGGATTCAGTCCGAGCAACGGCGCGCTCCCGAGACCGACCCACCCGGTCCGGATGCCGATTCCACCGGAACGCGGCATTTCAGCCGGGGCGGCGTTGCGACGTTCTTAGGCGGCAGATTCAAGCGCGGAATCTCCATCGGTCCGCCTCTCGAGGATTGGGTCGCCAGGCCGATGAATCTCGATACCGGGGCAGTCGTCGCGAGTGGTGGAACCGTGCCGAACATGGACAACCTCATCGCAACGGTCATCAAGGCTGCAGGGCACGACCCCGCGGGACATACCAACGCCCAACCTATCAATGCCCTTCTGGATATGTCGCTGTAGGAGGCGCCACCCATGAACTTCCGTATGCCAAATCCAGTTTCTGCTGCCGCGCTGTCGGCGCTTGCGGTCGTGCTCGGCACGCTGAGTGCGATCGGGCTGGGCGCCTGCGCCGAGGAGAGTGCAGAAAACCTGCCCTCTCGCGGTGATGAAACCCTCCAGGCCCCAAGGGCACTAACGAGCGATGAGACCGTGCCGACGTCGGAAGGTGCTGCCTGCGAGGACAACCCAGCCGGACAATCCGAGCCGCTATCGCCCGTGGCGTGTTTGCGAAAGTTCGCGCTCGACCTCACCAACAGAAGGCCAACCGACCAAGAGATCGCGGACGTTCAATCCGGCACCAAGTCGCTTCAGGACATGGCGGACGTGTACCTCGCGACGCCGCAGTTCTCGACGGTGGTGCTACGGTGGTTTCTGAGCGAGTTCGAACCGACAGACCTGATTCCAGAGAAGGCCGACAAAGAAGAGCCGGCACGCCTCGCGCAGTACCTGGTGACAAACGACATCGACTTTCGCGAACTCGTAACGGCGGACTATTCAGTCGATGGCAAGGGCGCCAAAACGACCGCTGCAAACGCGTCCGGTATACTCACCACCCAAGCATTCCTTTCCGCGTACACCGGCAATCGAAATCGGAATTGGTCAGGTCATCTACTGTCGAGCCTCACAGGGATTGTGCTGGTCCCAGTGCAGGAGGTGCCTCCAGGAATTGATGCATCCCGAGAAGGGCTCGCGGCAATTCCGGCGTGCGCCGGATGCCACGTCAATCCTGTGTACGGCGTTGACTTCCTCGCTGCGTTCCATGACTGCCACGACGACAAAGGCCTGCCGATTGCCGGGTGCGCCCTGCAAGAAAAGCAGTTTCTGGGAAAGACTGGCAAGAGCTTGCCGGATCTCGGCAAGATCCTCAGCGACTCGGTCGAGTGGCGCGCAACCGCGATTCAGATCTTCTACAAACAGCTCGGCGGTCGCGCGATGGGGAAGAACGAGGTCGATCAGTACCGCGCCTATGAAGAGGCGTGGGAGGCGGCCGGATACAAGCCGAAGGCGCTCATCAAGCACATCGTCACCTCGCCGCAGTATTGCGCCCGGTGAAGTCCAGGTGTCCGCTGTAGGATCTGTATCCACAGCCGCACCAACCAGCCCTCAGCTTCGTAGGGGCCCAAATCTGAACCAACAGCGTCCCGTAGCCCCCCGCGGACACTGCGGTGGCATCGCCGACTGAGCTGCGCGTGTTGCAGACCCGGCCAGTCGGCTGCGGAGTTGTGGCTGAGTTGGCCGGCGACATTAATGCCCCAGCATTGCTTTGGCCTTGTGCAGTCAAAACGGGATCTCATTCGGTACACAATGAATGGCGACATCACACCCCGATTGAACACAACTCTCCCCACATGTCGTCTAGCACGATCGTACAACATCCTACTATTACTACGTTGTCTGTTGGTCGCGATCTTGCATGAGCGACCTGCATGCGACCGTCAAAACCCACTCTCGTGTTTGCTACGTGGAGACGCGACGCCATAACGGCTCGACGATGGCTCACTGCTGTTGCCCTCCTCTCGCTCGCCGCGTGCTCCATCGGAGCCGACGGATCGGGGTCGAGTGGACCAGACTTAGATGGACTGGCTACGCCGAAATGCAAGAGCTCAGACGCAAACACCATCGGCGGAATGGCCGGCAAGGTCCTCGATGTCCGCACCGGATCGACAGTTCAGCTTTACGCGGCTACTGGTTCGGCGAATCAGCAGCTCACGATCATGTCCGATCGCACCATACGCACCGCCGACGGAAGATGTCTTGGCGTCGCATCGACTGATAGCGGAACCCCTGTCGAAATCAACGACTGCGACGGTGGCTCAAACCAGGAATGGGAGATCCAGCCGACCGGCGAGATTATCGGGGTCGGCAGCGGCAAGTGTCTCGACGCGGCTGGCGCCAGTACCGCGGATGGGACACCGATCAACATCTACGACTGCTGGGGCCCTGGCGCGGCCGCGAATCAGATCTGGACCACGTGTGAAGCAGCTCAAAGTGAACCACCTCAAGTTAGTCAGGCGTGCGCCGACGGGCACCCGCTCTGCGTCAGTGCAAACCACCGCTATCTAAAGAGTGCAAACGGCAAACCATTCGTCTATATCGCCGACCTTGCCTGGCTCCTGTTCGTCAATAACCTCAGCGAGGCGGCGATCGAAGACTATCTGAAAACGCGTGCGAGCCAGGGGTTCAACGTCGTCGAGGCTGTGCTGGTATCGCAATGGAACTGCGGCTCGACCGTCCCATGTCCGGGATTGAACCGCAACGGCGTGCGCCCGATCGACGATTGGAAACCAACCTCGTCGACCAAGCCGCTGAACGAAACGTTCTTCCAATGGGTCGACTGGGTCATCTCGCGCGCCGAGGCTCACGGGCTATACGTCGGCATCGTTGCGACCGATGCCATCCACACTCGGACCAACCCATTCAACACGGATAGCGCGTATGACTATGGCCGCCGCCTGGGTCTGCGCTACCGCGACCGCAAGAACATCATCTGGATCTCTGGCGGCGACAGCAGTTCGCGCTTTAACATTCACGCTGCGTTGATCCGCGGCATTCGGTCAGCCGATACGAACCATCTCGTGACGTATCATCCCGGTGGTAGTGGCATCGGCTCGATCTCGGGAGTCGGAACGAGCCAAGGTTTTCCGGACGGGGAACTCCTCGACTTCAACCAGTTTCAGACCGTGTGCACCGGCGGATGTGCCAACCGGCGCATTCAGACGGGGACGGTGCCCGCGATTCACCAGTCGCTCGCGGCCGGCAAACCGATCGTCAATGGCGAGGCCTTGGTCGAGGGCGTTTCGCAGTATCAGACTCAAGTCGAGGTCCGCAACACGACCTATTGGACCCTGTTCGGTGGTGGTGCGGGCTACGCGTATCTCGCCACTCCCGCTATGTACTTCGGCTATAAAAACCGCCCCTGGGGAGGCCTGGATTTGCCGGGGGCATCGCAACTGAAATACGCCAAGAACCTGATGCTGTCGCGTCCAGGCTACTTCGGCCGCGTCAACGACCAGGCACTCGTAAACGATGCTAATCCGTATAACGCGATCGCACTTCGGGCTGCGGACCGCAGCTATGCGTTCGTCTACGTAGCGGGAGCGAGCTCGGTGTCGGTGGATCTGTCGAAGATGAGCAGCAATACCGCGGCCGTGTCCTGGTTCAACCCGCGAACCGGCGCGATCAGCAGTGGCGGCACGCGCACGGGTAACGGCTCGGTGACGCTCGCCACGCCTTCGAATGCAGATTGGGTGCTCGTCTTAGACGCTCAGTAGCCAGATCAGGAAACTCGTTGGACGAGGACCCGAGCGGGGACATGGTGCCGTTCTACACGCGCCAAGAAATCCGCCAGGGCGCCATCGATGGACGCGGCCTCGAAATCATGGATGCCGACGATCCTGTCGATTTGCTGTTTGCCCATATCGAAGGCTCTGCAAAGGCCAAGATGGATACCGGGCCGGACGTATGGCTCGAATTTTCCGGCAAGAATGGGCGCGCATACCGCGGCGTCGGTGGCGTGCTTAAGCGCATGGGCGCACTCGCTGCGCCGGGCAGCCGGACCATGCAGGGCATCCGCGCGTGGTTCGACGCCCATCCGACGCGCTTTAATGAAGTCGCCGATCAAGTGCAGTCGTACGTGTTCTTTGCCGAATCGCCCCGACCGGGCGCGGTCGGATCACAAAAGGTGATTCTGACCCCGGAGCGATCGTCTTTGTCGAGGACGTCGAAGCGCACCCCATCGCGACAATCCCAGCCGGTCAAGTCAGGTCGCGGATGGCTGCAGCGCTGACGCCGGTGTGAGATTCACCGCCGCCCTCCCCTTTGCACGCATCTTTGCGAGGTTTCTCATGTTGAAGTAGTGCATGCCGCCCAAGATGATGCTGACCACGCCGAGTTTCTGCGCGAGGTACGTGACAATGCCGTTGCCTGCATCGGGGGTATCTCCCAGTGTAAGAAAGAATAAAATGAAGCCGAGGTTGATGAGGTAAAATCCCACTCGCAATAGATGGTTGACGGAGCTGCCGCGCACATCGTCACCGCCGAATGCGTCGATCACAAAGATGCGTCCGTTGCGAAACAACGTTTCACCCACCCAAATGGCAAGCGCAGCGGTTAGGCCAAGGTAAGACAACTGAGAAATAAGTGCGATCGTCATAACGTTCCTCCTGTTGGGGTTTGCAAATCTGACGGAATGAGTTCGGCCGCGACTAGCACACTGACTAAGCGCTGTTTCATCGGTTCGACAAACGGCTTGGCCAATGGCGATTGCGCTATCAGCAACAGATCGGCTGCCATGTGCGCGGCCTCGCGCGCCAACGTGCGCGTGCGTTGAAAATCTACGCTGCGGTCGAAGAAGAAGTAGAGAACCAGCCCCATGTGCAGCGCCCAGGCCGCGTATGTTGCGATCGGCATCAAGCCGGCACTAACGCCGCCGCCTGCTAACGCGCAGCGGTAGATATCGATGCTCTGCTCGCGAACGGAGCGCGTGTTGGTGCCCAGGACGGAGAGTGGATGATCGCGATCCGCAAGCGATCGCAACACGACGTGCAGCATGTCTTGGTCATCGGCAGTGACGTCGATGATCGTTTGGTACGCGATGGTTAAGCGTTCGCGCAGGTCGGTCTTGCCCTGCCAACGCTGTTCGGCGAGCGATCGATGTAACCGTTGAACTTCTGCGAAGTGCGCCAGCATCATGGCGTCCTTGCTGGGGAAGTAGTGGTAGGCCGCACCGGTGGCAACACGCGCCGCTTTGGCGATGTCCCGCATCGTCGTGCCGTCAAAGCCGCGCTTGCGAAATAGCCGCAGCGCTGTGCGCAGGATCTTGTCGCGCGCTTCGCTGCCCTTTTCGGAGTGCGGCCTGGCGGGATTGTTGAACACGTTCAATTTATAGTTGAACATGTTCAACGTTGCAACAGAAATCGAATCTCCTCGAAGATCCCACAGTCCGATTCATCTCAGGGTCGCTCAATCGAGCAAGTTCTTGCGTTGCGAACTGTTTGGAAGGCGCGTAAATTCAAGTGGTTGCGACTGGCTCGGGTCTTGCGGTGGCTGTCTAATGAAAAGGACATGATGAACAGCAGGACCGGTGATCCCACCCGCACGCAGACCGAGCTCATCGCCGAAATTCTCCAGCTCGAGGCCGAGGCCGCGAAGAAATCGGATCTCGATATGGACTCGGTTCCAGGGCCGCCGGCCAGCGAGGGGCAGATCGCCGCAGCGGAGCATTCACGAGGCCGAGCGTTTCCGGCGCGCTATCGGGAGTTCCTGAAGCTCCACGATGGCTGGCAACACTCGAGTGGGGGATGTCGCTGTATTCGACTGCCGAGCTAACGGGCGATGCGTACTCTCGCGGTTATCTCGAAGAGATGGCAGAGGACGAGCCGCTTCCTCCGCGTGTGGCCGACGCGCTCGTCATCGGTGCCTCCGAGGACGATGCGTCGCTGCTGCTGATCACCGATGCAGGCGAGGTTCTTGAGTGGCGTTACGAGGAAACGTGCTCCCACCGCGACTTCGACGCGTTGCTCGAGACCCGCGCGAACGCGCTGCAAGTGATCCGCGACCACACACTCGCCACCGAGCGTGCGATCACGGCCAGCTGGGATCCGAAGCACCGCGCGAAGGAGGAGGCCAAACTCGCGAAGCAGCTTCGCCGTGTGCTCGCCAAGGCGAAGCCGGTACCGCGTGTTGCGCCACCGAAGCCTGCGGCCAAGCCGCCCGCAGCCGTGAACGTGCACTCGCTGATCGTTCGCCAGCGCAAGAAGATCATCGCAGAGGTCACCCAGCACCTCGTGCTGTACCTCGGCGCATATCCGGCGAAGGACGAGGTGCTCGCGGCCTTTCGCGCGTTCCGTGAGCGGTATCCGGTCGATGGCAAATTGTCGTGGGCGAAACCGGACGGCTCTCCGAACGAAGGTGAAGTCGATCAGGCGACCCTCGCCGGCGCGCTGCGAATCGAACATGGCAAGTATGGTCTTCGCTTTCAGGTGGACCTGCCGCGTGTAGGAGGACCGAAGAAATACATCCTCAACGTCGTCGGCGTGCCGCCCACCCAAGATAATGTTGAGCTACCGCGCGCGTCGTTCTGCGAGGTGATCGTCCCCGCAGGCGAGCAGCCCGAGCGGTTGGTTGCGCTTGCGCGCGACCTTTTGGAGATCTTGCCGGTGCGCTCCGGTCACGGAGGCTATGCCGCCTACATCTGGGACCACGATGACAAGGCGAACCCATTGCCCGAGATGTTCGAATGGTGTCGCCGGCTGTTCGGCATCGAGATCGGGAGCATCGATGGCTGGCTACCGGGAGCGTGGTCCCGGTTGCGGGGTGCGTCGTGGCTGACAATTCTCGGTCCCGCTTTCTCGTCGGAGCTCGTGCGCGCAACGCGCTTGCGGTTTTCGCGCAAGATCAGGGTCACGCGCAGCGAGCGCGGAACGATCGTTCGCGCCGGTGGTAAGCCGCCACTCGGTGATGTTTTACGCGGCGAGTTCCCCGTCGAGATCGCAGATGTCGAGCGAGCGATCGCTCCGTTGCTGATCCAGGGGTACGACGCTCGAAGCTGGATGGTACTTGGGGGAAGGTACTTCAACACGCTAGCCGACGATCTATTGCCGATGAGGAGCCACCACGCGACCGCGAGCTATCTAGCGCGGTTCCTGGATCCTGCGGGCTGGCTCGCACCGACGAACCGGCAACGCGCCGAGCAAATGCTCAAGGAGTTGTGCAAGGAGCACCGAAGGCCGGAGTTGTGGAAGGAGTGGCAGGCCGAGACGAAGACCTACATCCCGCAGTTTTCAACGCTGCTGCGGCTCTTGTTCAACTCCACAACCGGGCACACCGCGGCCACCAAATCGATCGCGGCGCTCGAGTTCACGTCGCAATTCGAGGATGGTCCACCGCAAGCCCTCAGTAACCTGCTGTTTGGTTATGCCGCGCGCAAGGACTACAAGAAGGCGCTCGCGTTCGTGCCGACCGCGCTTGCACGAGGGAAGGAAGATCCGACCATCTTCTACAATGCGGCATGTGTCTTTGCGCTCAATCGAAAGCGCGCCGACGCAATGAAGTGTGTGGAGGCCGCGAAGCAGCACGGATACGACAAGATGGACCTGGTGCGCGATGATGACGCGCTGTTTTGTTTACACGACATGCCCGCATGGCGTCGAATATTTGGCGACGCGCCGTGAACACATCTGGCACTACCATGGCAGTGATCAAGCTCGAGAGATGGCGATGAGTGCGACCTCCATGCTGGTTGCGGCCACCACCGTAGCGAAGGTCGCTGCAGCACTCAAGGCAGGGGCCGATCCCAACGCCAAGCGGGAGGGCAATCCGCTATTGCAGTATTTTGTGATTGAGTTTGGTGGCGTGGCGCGACCGCTGGAGTTGCTGCTCGACGCGGGCGCCGACGTGAACCGCCGAGGCAAGCACGGACATACCGCGCTCATCGAGCGCAATACGTTGGTCTCGAGTCAAGAATACGCGCGAAGCGGTGAACCTGCCGCTCGAGCGAGGTGCCGATCCAAACATCGCCGACGATCAGGGCAACACGCCATTGCATTTTGCGACCGAAATCTCACCTCTCCCCATCATCAAGACGCTGTTGTTAGCGGGCGCGCGAGCCGACGTACAAGACAAGCTATATCAGAAGCCGCATGATTGGGCTGGTCGTGCAGCCGTCAAGAAACTGCTCAAGCTCGCGGACCGTCGCCACTCTAAGTCGGGCCCGACCACGAACAAGCGGATCCCGCCGAGTCTGAAGACAGCGGCTGCGCCAGTCAAGCAGCCTTCCGTTCCCGCACTGCTCCTCGAGTTCTTTGCCAAACAGCAAAAGGTACTGCGCAGCCCGCGAATCCGCGGCCTGCCTACGTACCAACGCGATGCCGAGCTTCGCCTGGTGCTGTTTTCGAAGCCGAATCCAAAAATTCTGAAGGACTACGACATCGACCTCGAATCGTATCCGAACATGATCCCGTTCGCTCGCCTCGCGGATGAAGCGAGAATCCTCGTCGTTGACGCATCGAAACCCGACCGCTGCCCCGTATTGCTATGGGACGAAGGCACGTTTCATCCGACGGCGAAAGGACTTCGCGAGTTCGTCGACCGGCTCGAACCGCAGCCAAGGTCTCGCGCCAGATGAGCGCGACTGCAGCGGACGACGCGCGTCGCTACCCATTCCTGTTCTTGGGGCAGGGATTCGGGATGTGCCGCAAATGCTTGGAGGGGTACTTCTGGTTCGAGCGCTCACCCACGGTCGAGGAACAGGCGCTGATCACGGCTGCCGTTCCGTTGCCCGTGCAAAACGTGAGCCGCTTCGACGGCGCGCTCATGCACTGGGGCAGTGACGACATGCTGCCGGAGCGAGTAAATGCCGTCTACAACCCGGCGTTCGCGGGGATGAGCCTCGACGACGCGTATCGCCATGCATGTGACAACGCCCAACCGGATGCCGCGACCTTGGCGCTCGTGTCAGGAGCGGAACAGTCATCTTTGATTGGACAGTTGCTGGCGCACACGGCGGTGGCCAGCGAGCGCGAATGGGCCGCTTTCTGCACAGCGTTCGAACAAGCGACTCATGCCATTCATGCGATCTGTCCTTTGCGCGTCGTGCTCAAGCCCGATGACAAACGCGGTCGCGTTTTGGGCCCGTGGCATCACTGGTCCGCTTCGCGCGCGTCCGACGTGATCGCCGTCCAGCCGCCTTCGCCCGTGACCCGCTCGTGGTCGTATTTTGCGGCCAATTTGAGCGCCGATGTTCTCGGTGCCGAGCAGATCGCTGAGCTGCCTCCCGCCGCGCGTAGGTCGTGGATCACGTGGCTTGCGGCGATCATCTCCGATGCTCCGCGAGAGCTCGTCACCACGCTCGTGAGCACTTTCGATAAGCTCGTAGTGTCGTTCGCCGAGTCCGATCGAGTGCAGATCATCCGCGAAGTCAGCGACGATGCGCGACGGGCGGTGGACGCGGAACACGAGCGTCGGGCGGTTAAGGATCTGCTGAACAAGGGCTCTGCCGCCGAGATCGCGCAAGCGATCGACAGCGGCCAGCTCGCCATCGAGCGAGCGATCACGACGCTCGCTGCGAACCGGCGACGCGAGCCAGGCCTCAATGATGTGGTCGAGAACAGCCGCATCCTGTCGCTGATCAGGCGCGCACACACGGCGGACATCGGCGCGGCAGTCGCCGCCGGCCAGATAACTCAGCGAGATCTTCGTCGCTGCGCGAAGGCGTGGGAAGATGTCGCCGAGCCATTGCTTCGCGTCGCTGTGCTCGCAGCGCCGCTCGATGATGCCGACCTAAACTCAGGATCTATCCACTCGAAACGCACATCGCCGAGAAGCTGCACGCGTATACGATGCCGCGACATCGGCCGAATTCGCGGGTCAAGGACCTTCCCGATCTTGCGCTGCTCGCTAGCGCCAAACCCATCGAAGCTAAGCGCTTGCGAGCGGCCCTCGATCAGACGTTCACGTTCCGCAGGACACACGCGCTTCCGCTAAACGTACCCAAGCCGCTCGTCGCGTGGACCACGCCCTATGCAGCGATGGCGCGCGAAGACCAGCTGATGTGGCCCAGCCTCGAGGAAGTCACCAAGGCGGTTCAGACGTTCCTCGATCCCATCCTCGCAGGTGGGATCGACGCGACCTGGGAGCCCGAGCGATGGAGTTGGATGCTAATAGAGTAATTATGCAGCGACTACGATGATGCCAAACATGACTGCCACACGGGTTCGCAATCAACGACAGACCGAACCACCAATATTCGCACAAAAGAGACCCCACAGTTCCATATTGTGAATTAAGGCGCTGTAATACTACGCAACCAATGGCTGCGAACGATACATCAACGCCAGGCGCCATAGAAGTGTTCCGGATCGTACGAACGCTGCGAAGGTATCGAACCGCCTTGCGGAACTTAGTCACGAACAAATACGCAAGTGTCGTCGGTAAACTACCTGGTTTTTACACGCAAGTGACAAACATCTGGACTCTACGCTGCACCAACGGAGTGATCGTTCGCTACGATCCTACTCTAGACGGGAACCCCTTGACCAAATACGCTTCCTGTGACCAATCGCTCGAGGAAATTGCGCCCAAGTTAAGCGACAATGTCGTCCACTTCCCTTCGGATCCGGCGAGCTATCAAGTTGGAGACGCCGGCCCTCGTCTTTCGATCTTCAAGACGGACAAGGATGGGAATGAGGCAGTGCTGTTCGAATTCTCACCGAAAATCTTCGGCAGGCTCCCAGCGTCGGCCGAAGCGATGCCGGGCCAACGCCCGATGCCAATTGTTTCCGTGACCAATGAGATTGAGTTTCAGATAGAAGGCCACATCGAGCCTGATCGCAAAACGCCTAGGGAGATCGCGCACTCCGAGCAGTTTGTCGGCCGCGTGCATGGCGTTCTGGCAGTCGGCTGGCAAGCAATCGAAGTGTACCCGTGGTTGCCGATGGAGCACTGGGACGAAACGCTCGCAGGGTCATGGGCGGAGCTCGATTTGCTCGCCGCGCTCGCCCAGAGGAACTTTACCGAAAGTTCTTTCGCGCAGCTCGATGGCCGTGGTCACGCACGGCGAAATTTTGCGGCGCTTCTCGCAGAGTTTGAGAGCCTACTTGGAGGCCACGAAGAACCGATACACCAGTTCCTGAAGCGCAATCCGTGCCTACTCAACCCGACCAGCATCCGTAGATGGTCTAAGGAACCGTTTGGGTCACATGTGAGCGATTTCGTATTCCTTGAACCCAGCAATGAGTACTTACTTGTCGAGATCGAATCAGCTCATCGACAATTGTTTCGACAAGATGGCCATCCGCGCCAGGAGCTGAACCACGCTATAGGGCAAATCGATGACTGGACTCAGTACATACAAGATCATAAAAGCGACATCGAGAAGCGCTTTCCCGGCATGTCAACAAGCCCTCGAGCGATTGTCGTAATCGGAAGATCGGCGGCTCTTACCGACGAGAATCGCCATAAATTGACTACCATCATGAATCAGCGCCCCAAGCTTCGCATTTTGACCTATGACGACGTTCTGATGAATGCCCGCACGACGGCGGAGCAACTTCTCGGTCCTCTGGGCTTCGAGACCAATATGGAAATGTTTTTCTTCAACCGCGCACCAATGCAGCTCTAGATGACACACCGATTGCTAAGTAAAACTGGGGCGCTAATCGATTATGGGTTGGCGAAGGTGCGAGCGAAACTTACACACCAGTTTTCCAGCGGTAAAACAGCATTTAAAGACCATCACCGCGAGCTGCAGGAACTGGCTCGCGAGGTATTTGTCCTTCGGTACCATAACCTCCAATTCAAGGAAGGCGAACCGCAGGACCAGTTACTGATGTTTGCAGAAGGCGCAATGATTCTCGTCTGCATGGAACGATTCCTGAGGGCAATGCTTGGCACCGCCGTGACCAATGCAGACACACTTCAAAATTTGCTTGAGAAAGCTTTTAGCTCGCGGCGTTACGATCGCCTTGAAGTTCCGGGCGGCGATCGAAGCCATCTCATCGCGCTTGTTGTTGGGTTCCGCAACGGTTTGCTTCACGGCAACTTCGAGCAACTTGCCCGGAATGCCGGTTGTGCAACGAACCTCGAGTACTTCAAGCATCAATATCCGGGTGATCTCGAGAAGCTCTATAATATCCTCAACGCCATGATGCGGCAGATCGACATCCATACAGGTAGTGTGTATCAAGCCGATCTTCTCACTCGTTGTCGTGCGCGATTAGTTGATACCCTGTCTCGCCGCACGAACCATCGAAACATGGTCGAGTTGGAACGCGCGAAGAAAATCCTATGAATGACGTAAACCAGAAGGCAATAACACTGTCGATCCTGCGCAACGCTTCGAAACATTTCCTAGACTACTATGCGGCTGCTGGCTGCGCGATCGATCACGTCCTGGCTCTGAGTAATTGCAACCAACGACGAGTGGTCCGAGATTATTCGATGAGCGCGGTCTGGAACTCAGGATCTCGGATTTTCCCAGGTCAAGGTTATTCCAGCGCGCAACGACACGGCGGCGCGGTAGGCTCGGGCCGCAATGGCGGTGCCGCCGCGACCGAAGATCTTCCACATTACGCATGTGGACAACCTGCCGAGAATTCTAGCCAGCGGAGGCTTGTTTGCGGACGCGGTCCTGAGTGCGGAGCCTATGAACGTGACCGGGATCGGCATGTCGAACATCAAGCGTCGTCGACTCCAGTTGCCGGTTCGTTGCCATCCGGGAGATGTGGTCGGGAACTGTGTTCCGTTCTATTTCTGCCCGCGATCGATCATGCTCTACATCCTTCACTGTCGGAACCATCCCGATCTTGCATACCGTGGCGGACAGGAACCGATCGTTCATCTCGAATTGGACTTGTTCGACGTTGTGAATTGGGCCGACAAAACGGATCATCGATGGTCGTTCACGCTGTCGAACGCGGGCGCTCGGTACGCCGAATTTCGATCACAGCTCACTCAGCTAAACGAGCTGGATTGGGAGGCTATCGCGTCGACCGATTTCCGTTCCGACGCAGTCAAAGAGCGGAAGCAGGCGGAATTCCTCGTGCAGGGGTTCGTTTGCTGGAATCTCGTTGTCCAGATTGGTGTTCATTCCGACGCGATGGCTGCTAAAGTGCGACGGGTACTCTCGACGGTGGAAGATCAACCGCAGGTCAATGTCTTACCGGAGTGGTACTACTAGTGAAGGCGTTATGATCGAGGTTACCCAAGGGGACATTCTTCGCGCCAATGCCGACGCGATTGTCAACACGGTCAACTGCGTTGGCTTCATGGGGCGCGGGATCGCTGCACAGTTTAAGCGTGCGTATCCAGACAATTTTCGGGTCTATGAGGCAGCGTGTAAGCGCGGTGATGTTCAACCAGGGCGTATGCTCGTTTACGAGCTCGCTGGCGAAACGCTCCCACGCTTTATCATCAACTTTCCAACGAAGCGCCATTGGAGGACAAACAGTCGCATCGACGACATCAGGTCAGGATTGCGCGCTCTGATTGCCGAGATTGGGTCGCGTGGGATTCGATCGATCGCCGTCCCGCCGCTTGGTTGTGGACTCGGCGGTCTTGATTGGGCTGACGTTCGACCACTCATCGAGACCGCGTTTGCGGACGTTCCAGATGTGCGGGTGCTTCTATATGAACCGACGAACGCACCCGCTGCCGTAGAAATGATGACCCGCACCAATGCACCGACTATGACCCCGGGGCGTGCCGCATTGGTCGGACTCGTTCAGCGCTATCTCGCCGGCTTAATGGATCCATTTATATCGTTACTCGAGATTCACAAGCTGATGTATTTCGCACAGGAAGCGGGCGAGCCGCTGCGGCTGAAATACGTCAAGGCGGCCTACGGTCCGTATGCAGAGAACCTCCGACATGTGCTTGCGGCGATCGAGGG
Source organism: uncultured Kofleriaceae bacterium (assembly GCA_964419605.1). Taxonomy (GTDB): domain Bacteria; phylum Myxococcota_A; class Polyangia; order Haliangiales; family Haliangiaceae; genus JABFXX01. The sequence goes on from CAYQQM010000025.1 coordinate 20,183, forward strand.
CCATCTCGTGATGGGCTACGCCGATGGCGGCGATGCACCAGACAAGCGAATCCAGCTGATGCCGGGTGCTGCCGAGGCTGCAGATGCGTTTCTGCACGCGCACCCCAAGACGCGCGAGCGTTTCGAACGAGTTGCAGCACTTGTCGAAGGTTTTGAGACGCCGTTTGGCATCGAGTTGCTTGCGACCGTTCATTGGTTGCTCGTGCACGAACAAGTTGCTGAGGACCAAGTCGTTGACGCTGTATACGGTTGGAACGAGCGCAAGCGTCAATTCAGTCTCCGACAGATCGATCTCGCGTGCGAAGTTCTGGCGAGCAAGGGGTGGGTAGAAGGATCGAGTTGATGAGCTTGATCTACAAACGCAATCGTGGTTCCTAACTTCGAAGCTGATGGCCATGTTGCGCGGCGGCCAAATCGATCCGATTGTCGTGCGGATCGATGCGATAAATACGCCCGCTCGGCGATCGTAAGGGCGAAGACCGCGTCGTCGCTCGCGATACGAGTTCGAGATTCACGGCCATCACCTCGACCGTTTGTCCGGATCCGCGAAAGCGGCTGCAGCACTGCTCGATTTCGAGTAGCCCGAGAGGCGGCACGATCTTTAGACAAATGACTTACTCGGCCGCGATTCGACAGTGGGCACTTACCGCGCCAACCGTTCCCTAACGTTTCGTTCGATTCGTTGAAGTGCAAGGCTGGCTATTCCTCCAAATCTCACGTTCTCGCGAGCCAAATCAGGAGGGAGGTCGATGCGAGCGTTCTGTTTGGCGATCTTCCCGAGAATAGGAAGCAGGGTTTCATTCGTCAGCTCGTTGACCAAATCTAGCGTCGCGCGCCCCGTTGCCAATCTATGAAGTGCTTGATTGATGTGCCAATGATCAAGGCCTGTTAAGTCTTTCGCTATCGGCGAAGCGGCGTAGAAAGCCTGATTTGCAATGATGTTCTGGACTGCCATCGAGGCTTGGTCCCTGAAGGTACACGGCTCGCCGACAGGGTGGCGCGGACCGCCCGCACTGTTGTCATCCCACCAGTAAAGCCAGTTCCTTTCGGCTAGGTGCTTAAGTGGTGGAACTAGTTCAAGGTAGTTACATGCCCCGTCTTCTAGATACCTCAAGGTATTGAGAACATTGTCATCGAATAAGCCAGACGTTGCGGCTTCTCCAAACATAGAGACTGCGGCTGAAGCAGACCATCTCATCACTGCGAAACACTACCATCTCGTAGCAGCCTACGAACTGACCTCTAAGCCTCGCGGCCGCCCCCCGGCCATAGCGAAAATCGCGCGCTGAGCGATTATCGCACGCATCCCTAGGCTGGGAATAATCGCTACCAACGAGGGTTTTGTTCGAATCTATCCAAAGCGCTGGGTCCGATTTACCTCCGGTCAGGGCGCCCTCGGTCAGATCGCCCTCGGGGATTCTACCAACCCGTGAACCTCCGTCGGATTGTCTGATGTTTCGGATACTTGCACGCTGATTTCAGTACGGACGGGAGGTACACGGGCGGGGGCAACGGCTACGGTCATGGGACGTACAATAGTTAGGATTAACCCATGGCGGTTGCCCGGTCGTTCGAGGCTCTGCTGAAACTGTCGGCTCAGGAACGCGCCCAGTTGGCCTTGAAGCTACTACGCAGCCGTGACGACGATGTAGATCCGGATTCTGCCGAAGCCAGGAATCTCGAGATCGAGCGACGGGCGGCCGAGGTTGAGTCGGAGACCGCTACGACAATGACGCTTGAGGATTTTCGCGCGCATGTTTGGGCGCGACGAGCCGCTCGCGCTCACTGATGAATCTTCATCTCCATGCGCTGGCGATCGCGAGATTGACCGCGAGGTCGACTACTATGAATCGAAGCATGTCGGACTCGGCATAGAGTTCGAACAAGAAATCGAGGCAGCGCTATCGATGATTTCGAGATTCCCTGAGATCGGCGCCCGGTCTACGAGCGGTCACGCGAGATTTGACCGAAGCGCTGTGTCCAATCTGCCTTCAAGGGGAGCGCAGGCCGGCGCGATCGCCACGAGGCTACCCAGGGCGAACCTGGCCGCGAAACGAGTCGGCAAATCCCTGCCCCCGAGTCTGGGGCTAATGTGGTGCAGTGAATTTCGTGATCTCGTCATGGTCTGGCTTTCTGCTGCACAGACCGGTTCACCGTTTGGACAGCTTGAATTTGACTGGCGCATCGTCGATTTTCCTTTCTGTTCATCCGCGGTGGTAGTGTCGCGCCGGGATTACCATGGGCGCGCGCACGTTGCCTTCGCCATACGCTGTTTCGCGCACCGCAACAAACACGATCGCAAATGGCGCGCCCAACATGCGCGCGTGCAAGTACGATCGGGCTACGGCGGCACTGGCAGCGTCGTCGGCAAATGCACCGATGAACAGGGCAGCCACTTCGCCAAGAATCAGCGCAAGCCCCCCCATAGCCAGGCCCGCCACCACCGCCGCCGTTCGGTGCGCGCGAGCGTCATTACTACGACCCGCACCGATCGCCTGTGCCACCAGAGTCTTGCTCGCGCGAAGTAGCCCAAACGGAAAACACAAGAACACGAACGCTGTCACGCCTCCGAGACCTACGCCCGCGAGCGCTGACACGCCCACATGCCCGACCAACAGCATGTCGCACAGCATCATGGTGCTGAACGACAGCATCGACACGGTGATTGGCCACGCAAGGCGCAGCAAGCGCGCCAACGGGTTGTGGGTGCGCGGGGTGCGCGAGCTGTCTACTCCCATTTTTCGTTGCAAACGCGATGGCTCAAAAACCCCATGTTCTAAACAAAGCCCCGACGGGAGTATGGAATGCCCGCTAGCCGGCTGAGGGGGTCGCTGCAAGCGTATCGCTGTACAAAACGATGCGATCTCGACCGGCGCGTTTCGCTGCGTACAGAGCGTTATCGGCTGCTCGTACAAGTGCGCCGGCATCGGCTCCGTCTTCCGGAAACGTTGCCACCCCAAGAGATATCGTGATCGACAGCCGAGCCCTACCCTTTCCGACCGCCGCGACCGCTTCGGAAATGTCGTGCTCCGCAACGCGCTCGCGAATGCGTTCCGCTACTCGGCCTGCTGTGATTTTTGCCGTGTCGACGAGGATTACCGCAAATTCTTCGCCGCCGTAACGCGCAACGACGTCATTGGCTCGGCGCGTGTCTGTCAGAACGCGAGCGAGCTGACGCAGCACTTCATCTCCAGCCGGATGGCCGTAGGTATCGTTGAGCTGCTTGAATCGATCGACATCGATCATTACCAGAGATAGGGGCAGACCGTTCCGCTGGCTGCGTTCGACCTCAAGTCCGAGACGCTCGTGAAAATGGCGGTGATTATAGAGTCCGGTCAGACCATCGGTGAGCGCGAGCTGCGCAAGTCGGGTATTCGCATCGGCGAGTTCGTATGTCCGCTCGTGAATCTTTGCTTCGAGTTCGCGATTCATCTCGAGCAACGCCTGATTTTTCGCCGACAGCGAAGCAATGAGCCGCTGGTTTTCATGCACCAACCTGTATTGTCGCAGCAAACTCTCAACGCCGAGCAACAACTGCGTCTCGTCCCATGGTTTGCCGATGTACTGATCGAGGTGCGCACGATTGATCGCATCCACAACCGCATCGAGGCCAGCCTGCCCCGTGAGCAAGATCTTCGTCGTGGTTGGGAACCGACGGTCCACGATCTCCAACAACTCCGCCCCCTTCATACCCGGCATGATTTGGTCAGCGATAACGACGGCGATCAACTCCCCCTGACGCTCGAGCTCGTCGAATAAGGCGACCGCTTCGTCACCGGAACGCGCCGTCAATATCTGGCACTCATGGCCGAACCGCGCGCCGAGCTGTGCTCGCAGCACGCGCAACACACCTTCTTCGTCGTCTACGCAAACCAGCACCTCGCGCTGCGTCATAGCTTCACCGGCAGCCTAACTTCAAAGCACGTGCGCCCAGGTCGCGACTGACAACGCAAATCCCCGCTGTGCTTCGCAATAATCTGTCGAGCGATTCCCAACCCCAGCCCGGTGCCTTCCCCTTTGGGTTTGGTGGTAAAAAACGGTTCAAAAATCTGCGGCAGAACCTCGGGAGAGATCCCCGGACCATCGTCGATAATGCGGACCACCACCATACTCCCATCGCTAATCCCGGCCCCGCCCCCCTTCGGGGACTTCCCCCCCGTCGGGGACTTCCCCCCCGTCGGGGACTTCCAAGGGTCGCAAGGGTCGCAAGGGTCGCCGGGGTGCGCAGCACTCCCGCTGAGGGAGTGCGGAGGTGGATCGCTAAT
>CAYQQM010000025.1:24547-55052 GCA_964419605.1 uncultured Kofleriaceae bacterium
CCCGGCCCCGCCGGGGTGCGCAGCACTCCCGCTGAGGGAGTGCGGAGGTGGATCGCTAATCCCGGCCCCGCCGGGGTGCGCAGCACTCCCGCTGAGGGAGTGCGGAGGTGGATCGATAGAAGTCTCAATTGCAATCATGCCCTTTCCGCCTAACGCATACTGGGCATTCGAAATTAGGTTCGTCCACACTTGATTCAGCTCGTCTACGAATATGGGGACATGTGGAAGGAGGCTGTAGCGGCGCTCGACCACAATATCACGCAGTGAGTATTGCAACAGCGTTAGCGTTGTTTCTAAGCCCTCGTGAAGGTCCGCCTCAACGCGCGTAGCCTGCTGATCGAGATGCGAATAACTCTTGAGCGCGCCGACGATGCGCTCAATCTGCGCGACCGAATGGCGCACGGTGGACGCGGTGCGGTGGAGGTACACGTAATCGGTTAGCGCCCCCAGCACGTCCCATGCGAGATCGAAATCTGCAAGTGCTGTTACAAACGCCTTTGCATCGCCGGGCGTGAATCCTAAATTTGCGAGATCACTAGAAAATTCTGCGACACGCGGCACTCCCTCCAAGAGGGGCGCCAACTCGCGCGCGGTGCGAAGTGCGACCAGCCCCGTCGTCAGCGGCCGGTCGGCGAGCTGCGCCGCTGTAGCGATCACATACTCGCGAACGCCAGAGTGAGCGGCGAGTAGAGCACCGTGATGGCCAACCCGGGTGACCAGAGTGCCCAAGCGCTCGCACGAACCACGGATCGCCGCGGCAGGCGAATTGATCTCATGCGCGACGCCCGCGACCAACACGCCAAGCCCTGCCATGCGCTCCGATAGGATCAGTTGGGCCTGCGTTTCACGAAGGTCGGCCAACGCCCGCCCCAATTCCGCGTTCATCGCGGTGAGCTCCGCGGTGCGCAACCTGACCTTCCGATCGAGCTCTGCAGTAGCTCCCCGCAGCTCCCGATACAGCTGGGCGTTCTCGAGAGCCGCTGCGGTCTGATCGGCGAAGGTGGTCAAGAGGCTGAGGTCAGCGTCGGTAAACGCGCTTCCCGCCTCGGTGCGAGCGATGGCCAGCACGCCGATGACGCGATCGTTGCGATCGAGAGGAATTGCCACCAGGGGTCCCGTCGCGCCGGCATTCCGCGCGGCCGCCCCAAACTCGGGATGGGCAGCCCCGCTCACCAAACGCATCGGTTGACGCGTGGCGTGCACGCGTTCGGCAAGGGAGCGGAGCGACTCGGCCGCTGCCAACGCTTCGCCAGTTGCCTTTAGCGTTGCCACGGCCGAAAGCCGCGCCGACGCCGACGCCGACGCCGAGGGACCGTTACCAGTGTCAAATAGCCATAGGCCCGCCAGTTCCACGTTGAGCACACTGGCTACCGCATCGACGATCTTCCACGAGACTTGGTCGAGGTCGATCACGGACGATACCGCCCGGCCCGCGTCGTGTAACGCCACCATCTCGCGCATGCGCGCGGCCAAGCGTGCGCGGTTGTCTTTGAGCGCGTCGGTCATGCGATTGAACGCCGCCGCGAGTTCGGTCAGCTCATCGCTCCCGGCAACCGCAATGTGGTGATCGAGATCCCCATGCGACACCGCGATGGCACCGCTGTGCAGCTTGGCGATCGGAGTCGCCAAGCGGCGCGACCACACGAGCGCAAGCACCAGTCCGAGTCCCAGCGCCCCGACCCCGCCGATCGAAAGCGATCGAATGACCAGCGTGGAGGCCGCAGATCCAGGATCGAATTTCGATACCACGACGCCGATCGCAAGCGACGCTACGGTCATCGGCACAATCGCGACCAGTACCATCGCGATCAGAAGTCTGCTGCGCAAACGCAGCCCAGCGCGCCGAGGAGACTCTGTCGCCGCGTTCGAAGGCGAGTCCCAATCCGCGCTGCCCATGATCGCCCGAACCGAAGCGCTAGCGCGTGAGGGGGGCGGCGGCGGCAGCGTCACTTCCCAACCGTAACACCCGTTTTGAGCTTCGGGCCACTGCCATCGCGGGAGCAGTCGAGGGCAGATTGACTCTACGCAGCGGCTGACTTAGCGTCCGGCAATGAAAGCTCTTCTCCCTCTGCTCTTCCCAGCCTTTGCGGCTGGGTGCGGCGATACCGGGCCGCTACAGCATGCAGCGGCTGGAACAACTGCATCGATCCTCGCGATGGCGCAACCCGCCATCCAAGGAGAATCGGACTACGAGTTGGCGGCACGTGCGATCCCAGCAGCGCTGAAAACGGTCGAGGGGTTTTACGTCGCTGACGCCCAGTCGCCTCTAAGGGAGATCCTGACCGAGGGCTACTGCCAGTACGCCAGTGGCTTCGTCGAAGACGAGTGGGAAGTTGCGCGGTTTGCCAAGAAGCTCGACGAGGTGGCCTATCACAACGAGCGGGCTACGAAAATGTTCACTCGCTGCCTCAACTACGCGCTATCGGCATTACCTTCGGGCTTCGAGCGAGACCTGTTCGGAACCACCGAAGTCGCCGCCAAGCGCATTGCGGCAACGGGATCGGAGCATCGCACGCCGATGATGTGGGCGTTCATCGCTCTTGGTGGCATGATCAACCACAACCTCACCAACGTCGAAATGCTTGCCTTCCTGCCGACGGTCAAGGTCGGCTTGGAACGCGTCGTCCAGATCGACCGAGCTCAACGCGGCACGATCGATGGCACCAGACGCGAGCCGTGCGACGCGCCGTGTACCTTCCGCCTAGCCCTGCCCCACATAGCGCTTGGCATGGTGTACTCCGCGGCGCGGCTGGGAGGGGATCCGCAGCGTGCGGCCGACGAATTTCAGACAGCACTGAGAATCACCGCCTCTGCCAGATATCCAGAGGGACGCGCCTTGCTGTCGCGCGTGTTGTGGGCGTATCGCGTGGGCCTATTGACCAACGACCGCAAACTGTTCCACGACCAGCTCGTGCGCGTCCTTGAAACCGACCCATCGATTTGGCCGGAGCAACGCCTGGCTAACGAGATAGCGCACCGCAGAGCACGGCGTTACCTCGCGCACGAAAAGCAGCTATTTTAGCGCCTTGAATAGCCCGAATGGCGGGCCCGTCTGATACGCATCCCATAGGAGTTTTCATGCCCCGTCTATCTGTACAGATACGTGCTTGCCTTGCCATCGCCATCGCCATCGCCGTCGCCGCCACCGCATCCGGTGCAGCCTCAGCCGACACGGTGGAATTGCGGACCGCAACCTTAGCTCCAGCGGGAAGTCCGTGGATGGCAGTGCTCGATCGCACTGCCGCCGAGGTCAAAGACAAGACTTCTGGCCGAGTCGTAATGAAGTATTTTGAGGGCGGCCAACAGGGCGATGAAAAGGATTTCGTCCGCAAGATCAAGCTCGGTCAACTCGACGGCGCAGCAGTGACCGCGGTTGGCCTCGCAATGATCGACGAATCGATCCGCGTACTCGAACTTCCCCGAATGTTCGAGTCCATGGAGGAGGTCGATTACGTCACCGACAAAATGTGGCCCTACTTCCAGAAGAAATTTGAAAAGAAGGGCTTCAAGCTGAGCGAACGCGGCGAGGTTGGTTGGGTTTACTTCTTATCCAAAGACAAAGTCGAATCGCTTGCCGAACTAAAAACCCAAAAGCTTTGGCTATGGAGCGATGACAAGCTGGTCGGCTCTATGTTCAAGCGACTTGGGCTCACTGGGGTTCCGCTCGGCGTTCCCGAAGTCGACGCAGGATTGACCTCTGGTAAAATCAATGGCTGCTACGCTTCACCGGTCGCCGCAGTGGCGTTGCAATGGTACTCGAAGGTCAAATACATGACATCGATGCCGATGAGTTTTGCCATCGCTGCCACCGTAGAGTCGCTCGACTCGCTGAAAAAAGTCTCAGCCGAAGATCAAAAAGCGATCGACGACATCAACAAGGCGAATGGAAAGAAGCTGCGCAAGGTCATCCGCAAAGCCAACGACGATGCCAAAGCAACGATGACCCGCAAAGGGATTACCGTGGTGCCGACCCCAGCCGCCACCGTTGACGAGTTCACGAAGCAGGCGCAAGCTACCTGGAAAGATCTGGTAGGTACGATCTACTCCAAGGAAGAGCTCGACATGGTGATCAAGTACCGCGACGAATACCGCGCAAAACGAAAGAAGTAACCGAACGCGCCCTTCGGCCAAGACGTGGCAATAGTCGAGTCTACATTCCCCGACGACGGCAAGGTGGCGAAATTCGTGCGCCGCGTCGATCGCGCGCTTGGTGCAGTTGAACAGGGAGTGGTGTTTTTGCTGCTGGCCGTTGTGGTCGTCGTAGCCGCATCCGCCGCTCTTGCCGACAAGGTTGCGCATCATCAACTCGGTCGGTGGTGGCACTACGTGGTTCGCGGCGGGACGTTCGCTGTCGCGATGTTCGGGGCTGTGTACGCAACGTTTCAGCAACGCCACCTTGCGATGGATCTGGTGTCCCGACGACTTAGGCCGCGCAGCCGACTGTTGCTGGGCGTGGTTCTCAAGCTCTTCACCATCGCGATCTGCTATTTGCTGTTCCGATCTGGGCTCAAGCAGCGCGAAGCCGTTGGCGGAACACAGTCCCTCGACGTATTCGGGCTGTTCAAGGTGAACGATGCCGACATCGTTTCGACCATGCCGATCGCAGCGGGGCTGATCATGCTTCACTGCATGTTGCAGATCATCATCGACACAGACTACCTGCTGCGGAACAAGCTGCCACCTGAGCGAGAGAGGTCGGGGCACTGATGCCCGGCGATCCCGTGTCTTTTGAATCGGGTGCATCGGGCGCCCCGAAGGAAGTCCCCTTGGGGGGCCCCCGGCCTCGCCGGTCGGTGGTGCGACGCGTGGCGCTAGCGGCCCTGCTTTGCCTGGTCGCATACTACGTGAGCATTCCAGTGGCGCTTTTGACCCTGGCATTCGTTAGCGGAGCACCGCTATTTACGATCATGCTCGGCGCCTCAGCCCTGGGCGCACTTAGCTTGACCCATGGCAGCGAACTTCTCGCGTTATCCGCCAGCCAGCGCGGTTTTGGGGCGGAGTTCAACGGCATGATCGAGCACATCCTCGACGTCGGCCTCGGCGATCAAGTCGAGGTCATGTCGACGATTCCACTATTCATCTATGTTGGGTATCTGCTAGCTGAGGCCGGAACGGCCGACCGACTGGTGCGATTTGCCAACGCGCTCTTGGGCTGGATGCCGGGAGGACTTGCGGTCGTCACGATCGGAACCTGCGCACTTTTTACGGTATTCACTGGCGCGTCCGGGGTTACGATTATCGCGCTCGGCGGCGTTCTCATGCCCGCGCTGGTTAGAGCCGGGTACCCCGAGCGGTTCTCGATGGGACTCATTGCCGGAACGGGCTCCGTGGGTCTGCTATTCCCACCAGCCCTACCTCTATTCATCTACGGCACGGTCTATGGTCTCACGCAGCTCGATCCAGAGAACTGGAAGACCGAGCGATTTTTGTTCGCTGGGATCGTGCCGGGAATTGTGCTGGTGGGAATGCTCTCGGCCGTCGCGATCGCTGTTGCGGTCGTACGTCGTCTGCCGCGTCAGAACTTCAACATCGTCGAACTGGCGCGCAGTTTCGCGACCGCTGTGCCCGAATTGCTGATCCCATTTGGCGTGATCGTCGGTCTCGCGACCGGCTTTAGTCTCCCAGAAATCGCCGCCCTCACCGTGGTCTATACCGTTGTGCTGGAGATCGGGCTATCGCGCGTATTTGCCCTGGTCTGCAAGTGGGGCCAGCCGCTTCATCCACGCGTGCTGTGGACGACCTGCCGCGAAGGTCTTGCGATGGTCGGGGCCATATTTATTATCATCTTTGCGTCGACAGCGATGACGAACTTCTTGGTCACCGCAAAGGTACCGACGATGTTGGTCAATTGGACAACGACACATGTCGAGTCGAAGGTCGTATTTTTGCTCGCGATCAATATCATTCTTCTGCTCGTCGGGACGGTGATGGATATTTTTTCCGCGATCGTCGTGGTGTTGCCGTTGATCGGTCCGATCGCAAAGCAGTACGGCGTGGACCCCTACCATCTGGGCGTAATTTTTCTATTGAACCTCGAGGTTGGATACCTTCATCCGCCGGTCGGACTCAATCTATTCATTACTAGCGTAAAATTTCAGCGGCCGATTACGGAGGTCATGTGGGCGACGGTCCCCTTCCTCCTCACGATGCTAGTCGCGTTATTTACGATCACCTATGTTCCACAAATCACTCTGCTGTCGGTACCTCCAGAGCGCAACGGTAGCGTGCGCGAGCTGGTCGCGCTGGTACACGAGAGCGTCCAGGACAGCAAAGTATCGGAAACCGAAATCCTGCTGGTGGATGCCTCCGGAACCCCGTTGCGTGACGCAAGCGGGCATACCGTCGTGATGCAGTACCGCGCCTGCAGTTCCATCAGCGACGACACAAAACAAGCGGTGTGCCAGGCGTTGTTTTTTGACGTGACCGCATGCAAGGCAGAGCCCGCGACATACCAATCCTGCAAACACAAAGCGATCGCAGCCTGGACCGTGTCGAATATGAACGCCGACCCTCTCGACCAAGAAAAGGCGCTGATCGTGGTGTCCGAGGTGCACCTCGTAGACGCGAGCGGTGCCCCTGCTCGAGATCCGAACGACGACACAAAGCTACTCCTCGCTGACGACGGGAAGCCGATTGTAAAGCGACTGAGCTCGTGCAGTGCGTTGAAAGGCACCGAACGAGAAATCTGCCGCAGCCTTTTCATCGAGGTATCCAATTGCAAGATCGCGCCTCCTGTTGGCACACTGGAGGACTGTATTGCCGACAAAGTGGCTAGCTGGATCAGCGATCATCCCGACGGGGCGCGCAGCACTCCCGACGACCCTTGGAAGTCCCCGACGGGGGACGAGGGAGTGCGGAGGTGAACGCTATCCGTCGTCCGCGTGATCCGTGAGCGCGCTGCTCCGGCTGTTACGTCCCCACCAGTGGGTCAAGAACGCGTTTGTTGCCGCGCCCCTGGTATTCGCCCACCGTCTCAACGACGCCGCGTCGGCGATGCGCACCGCAGCTGCTGTAGTAGCGTTCTGTCTCCTCTCGGGTGCCGTGTACGCTTTCAACGACGTTCGCGACGTTGAGGCGGATCGGAATCACCCGACCAAGCGCCGGCGCCCCGTCGCATCCGGACAGATCTCGAGCCGCACAGCACTAGTGGTCGCGAGTTGCCTCGCAGGCGTTGCGCTTACCGGATCGCTAGCAATAGGCTGGAAACTCGCGATTTTTGCTGGGCTCTATGCCGCGCAAAACATCGCATATAGCTTTGGGCTCAAACGGGTCGCGTACCTCGACGTTGCGCTGATCTCCGCAGGATTTCTGTTACGGGTTCTTGCCGGTGCCGCTGCCATCGACGTTCCTGCATCGAAGTGGTTGCTACTGTGCACAGGTCTGCTCGCCGCCTTACTCGCCCTCGGCAAGCGCGCTCACGAACTATCGTGGATGGAGCACACCGACACGACCACAGCTACACGGGCTGCGCTCGCAGGCTACAAACTTGCGACGGTTCGACGCGCGCTTCCCATCTTGGCCGCTGTAACGTGCGGATCATACATCGGATATACAGTGGCCCCCCACACCGTAGCTACGTTTGGCACGCGCGGACTCGTGTGGACTGCTCCGTTTGTCGCAATCGCGCTTGGACGCTTCCTAGCTTTGTCGCTGCGGCGCTCCCAAGCAGAGCCGCCAACGGAAGCGATGCTGCGCGATCCTATCGTGATCGGCAACGTGGTCGCAGCCACTGCGACCGCACTCTACGCGATCTACTGAGCCGCCCGCCCCCACCCTACAATCTGCCCCTGAGCGCGACCTCCGTCGCCTGAACCAGGTCGAGCGGTGGCGAAAAGAAGTAGCCCTGCGCGTATTCGCAACCCAGTCGACGCAAGTAATCGGCTTGTTGAGACGTCTCCACGCCCTCAGCCACTACTTCCATTTTTAGCTGATGCGCGAGCGCGACCACGGTAGCAACGATATCGGACGCCCCCCCATCAGTGACACGACTCACGAACGTTCGATCGATCTTCAAGTTCTGAATCGGAAAGCGATGCAAATAGCTTAGTGACGAATAGCCTGTACCAAAGTCGTCGATCGAGATCTTAAACCCGAGGTCTCGAACCTCCGCCAACACGGCAGCCGTCGAGTCCGTATTTTGCAACAAGACACTCTCGGTGATCTCGAGTGCAATCTGCGCAGCCGGAACTCCTGTGCGCAATATCGCCAATAACCGGGGCACCACATCGGGCTCTGCGAATTCAGAAGCCGACATGTTGAGATGCAAGACCGGCGGGAAAGCGGTAGGGCCGAGGCGCGCCAGCCACTGAGAAAATTGCAGGCACGCTTTCATGCGGGTGAGTACACCGATGGATGCAATGAGTCGGGTTTCCTCGGCAACTCCCAGGAATCCTGCCGGCATAACCAGGCCCCGCTCGGGATGTTGCCAGCGAACTAGCGCTTCGAATCCGGTCACCTCTCCGGTGGCTACACGCACAATCGGTTGATAGTGGACAAAAAACTCCTCTCGAGATACGGCGGACCGCAAATCGCTCTCGAGATCGAGCAGCTCCATCATTCGATCGTGCATGGTCTCGTCAAACAATTGGTAGCGACCTCCACCGGATTCCTTCGCGCGATACATCGCGGTATCCGCGTCTCGCAACACCTCCTCCGCCATCTGATAGGAACCCGGCCCGATTGCGATTCCTACGGATGGAAACGCGATAACGTCACGGCCGCACACTTTCGACGAAGTTCGCAGCTCGCTGAACACGCGTTCGGCAACAGCGACCGCTTCGCTTGAGTCGCGAACTCGCTCCAGCAGGATCGAGAACTCATCCCCACCCAATCGCGCAACCGTGTCGCCGGTGCGCAAGCAACGCTCCAGGCGACGAGCCACGGTGACCAGAAGCTCATCACCAGCCGTATGCCCCAGACTGTCGTTAACCACTTTGAACCGGTCGAGGTCCAGATACAGGACAGCGAAGCCATCGTTCTTGCGGGAAATGCGCTTGGTTAGACGGCTTAGAAACAAGGTCCGGTTAGGCAGACCCGTAAGAGCATCGTGAAACGCGCTGTAAACCAGCCGATCTTCTGCAAGTTTGCGCTGCGTTAGGTCCGTCAGGGATCCGGCCATGCGCGAGGCAATACCCGCAGAATTTCGAACAAGTGTACCGCGGCAAAGCACCCACCGATATTCCCCACTTCGGTGCCTCACGCGGTGCTCACACTCAACTTTGTCGCACGTTCCCTGACGCGCGCTGTCAATGCGCGCTCGAAACAGGTCGATATCTTCAGGGTGAACCCGTTCAAGCCAACCCTCGATCTGCGTCCCCATCTCCTCCGGCACGAGGCCTAAGATTTCGCCAAATCGATCTGAGTAAAAGATAGGACCTGTAGCTAGATCCCAATCCCAAAGCCCGTCGTTGGAGCCGCGAGCAGCGAGTGCATAGCGCTCTTCGCTTGCGCGCAACGCCTCGTGGATCCGTTTTCGCTCGGTTACATCGCGGATCACCCCCGTGAACTGCGAATGGTCGCCTTCCCGCCACTCGCCAAATGAAATCTCTAACTCGATCTCCTGCCCGGATCGGTGGTGGCCCGGAACGGATACCGCCGACCACGCCATGGTCTTGACCGAAGACGTCTGGTAGCGCGAAAACGCTCTCATCTGCGCATCCCGTAGGCGTTGCGGCATCAGCGTGGACAACGGCTTCCCGATTAGCTCCGAGGGTTCCCAGCCGAAAATTCGCTGCGTCGCTGGGTTTGCATATAGAATGGTACTTTGCGCGTCGATCGTTATGATTGCGTCCGAAGCCGCTTCCATGACGATACGAAACAATCCGCTTTCGCTGCGCAGGAGTCTCGTCACTCGGGGCCTCCGCTACGACGTGCGCTTGCGGTCATGACCTCTCATCGTAACATTGTTGTATCCAAACCGTACGATTAGGTCCGAGTCACACAGAAATAGTTGCTCAAAGAAGCAGGTCTACACACACGGAACCACTAGTCGAGAAATTCGGCACGTTGCGATTTCCCGTTGGGAACGGGCCACGTGAGCCGTTCAATTACTTGGACCCGATGGGCTTTACGTAGCGTCAGTCTTCCGCGCCTGTCGAGCTGCCTCGCGCTCTGCGGCGCGCTTTTGGGCAAGGTCAAACTGGTTGCGAGCCGCCCGCGTCCCCAAGATAAAGCCGATAAACATGCCAATCATCAGCACGCCTGGAATAAACAGAATGTGTTCGCCGGTCATGCCGACTCCTTTGCGGCGGCGTCCAGGTCGCGTCGCAATGCTTCGATTTCGGTCTGAAGCGCGACCTGGCGCCTAAACAAGAACCACACAAAGGCCACTGCGATCAGCCACATCGCAGCGTACGCATACACCACGTGGCGCTGGTTCTTTCGGACGTGGTAGTCGGCATCGACATGAGCCGCAAGGGTCTTGCTATCGATTTGTCGGTCGACAGTGGCGACGATCGAGGCCGCAAATTGCGGATCGGTGTTCATGGTCCTAACGCACAACTGCTTCAGGTCCAACCGGGATTGCGAGTCGGGCTGAGCGAAGCTTTCGGCAGCGGCGACCGAATAAGCGACGCACAACACACTAAGGAAAATGACAATCTTTCTCATTGCAATACTCCTAGGTCCAGGCCCCGCTCGCGGAGCTCGCGCACCTGTCGTTCCGCCCGAGTACTATGGATCCGCGTAATCACGAGCGCCGCATACCAAATGTGAAATGTAGCGACGCACGCCCAGAACGTCGCGCGCATTCCCGGGCCGAGAGTCGCGACTACGCCGTTGCGGCCTGATCCCGGATGCGAATCCTGGCCTACCATCGCGTAGATAAACGGAACACCTACCATGCCGAAGATGGCCATCCCCGCTGCGACCCGATCTGCGGTTGGCCCCGCAAACCTCCGCACCAGCACGTAACCGACGAGAATTAACCACAACAACAACGACATGGTCAGCCGCGGCTCCCATTGCCACCACACGTCCCAGGCAGCTTTCGCCCAGATCATTCCAGTCGCGAGGACAACGGCGCCGAACGCCACAGCGACGTCGACTGCAGCGCTCGCGAGGTCATCCCAACGCGACCGGCGAGTCTTGAGAAACGCGATCGAAGCTACGCCAGCGACAAACACCGTGGTGAACAAGACAAACGCGTGCGCCACGTGAAAGTAGAAAATCTTCTGATTAAAGAACAGGCTCGACCCGTTGAGGCGCCCATCGGCATTCTTTCCCCACTGCAGAGGTGCATAAAAAAACACCAGGTACACCGAGCCAACCAGTCCGATGGCCGATAGGCCGCACAACACAGAAAGTAGTTTTTTCATATCGGCTTTGCGCTCCGTTTACTCGAGCACGAGCGACTCGAAGGACCAAAGGGACACTACCAAAAACGCAGCATCGTAGACTCCAAGGAAGGCAATCCAGTAATGCGCGGCATCGAGATTCGGCTGGACGGCCACAAGGCTCGCGGTGGCTTTGGTCCCCGCGACAAACAATGGCACTAGCAGGGGGTACATGATCACAGGCAGTAGAACATCTCGCGATCGAACTTTGAGCAAGGTCACGGCGAATACCGACCCCACAACGGCAAAGCCAATGGCGCCCAGCACAATCGCGCCGGCAAGCTCGATCGGATACCCGAACAAAGGAGCGTTAAGCCACATCGCAAGCAGCGGTGTACAAACGGCCGCCACAGCCAAGATCAACAACGCGATCACGATCGCCTTGCCCAAGAACACCGACAACCGCGGAATCGGCGACAACAGCAGCGCACGCATGGTGTCGTTCTCGCGTTCGCGATCGAAGGCCCGCCCCAGAGCGATCGTGCCGGTAAACGCAAGTGCCACCCACAGCATGCCGGCCACCGAGCCGCGAACTGCGCGGTCGTCGCGCGGAAATGCGAAGCTATCGATCACAACCACGAGCGCCGCGAAAAACACCATCGTGGCAGCAATTTCCTTCGACCGCAGTTCGATGCGAAGGTCCTTCCAGGCGATGCGAAAAGCGTGGCGCAACATGCAGCAATTAGCTCCGGACTCAACTCGCGTGTCGCTCGTATAGCTGTTGTAGCTCCGAATACGAAAAGCCGTCGCTTCGCTGCTCGATCACAAGCTGGCCTCGCCGCAGAATCGCAACGTGATCCGCGTAGCCTGCGATCGCCTCAAGGTCGTGCGTCACCACGACGATCATCGTACCGCGAGCCTTGGCCGCACCGAGTTGCTGGCCCAACGCGAACGCGCCGCCACGATCCAGTCCGGTAAATGGCTCGTCGAGCAGCAATAGCGAGGGCTGTGTGAGCAGCGCCCGAGCGAGCGCCAGGCGTTGCAACATACCTCGAGAGTACGTGCGCGCTGCGCGAGACCGCGCCCGTTGATCGAGCCCGACATGATCCAGCACGCCTTTGATCGCTTCAGCGGGCGCGTTGAGGTCGTAGAGCCCAGCCACGAGCTCGAGGTTCTCAATCGCAGACAACTCCCCGTAACACAGCGACGCGTGGGCGAGCAGTCCGATCTGACGCCGCACATCGGAACCGGCGACCTGGTCCGAGGTCGTATGGTACGTCACTGATCCAGCATTCGGACGAACCAACGTTGAAACCACGCCGATCAATGTGGACTTGCCGGCGCCGTTGTGTCCGAGCAGCGCGCACATCGACCCGGCCCGAAATTCCAAGGATACGCCCGTAAGGGCTCGCTCGCTGCCATAGCGCTTAGCGACCTTGTCCACCGAAACGCGATCGAGCGCGCCGACGTTCGACCCGGCGCTAGTCATCATCCCAAAGTTTCTCGAGCTCAGCTGTGATTTGATTCCTCCGCTTCGGATCCTTTTCCGCGGACTCAAGCGCGACCAGCTCATCGAGCAACGCGGCGCGGCGCTGACGTCGCGCCGCCTGAACGGTGCGTTCCGTCCCGGTTCGCAGCACCGCAAATCCGAGGCCTCCGAGCACGGTTAGAATCGCTGCCATTCCCGCGATCCGCGGCGCCCAAACCCGCCAGCCCGGCTCCGAAGGTAGCCCGGTAATCGTCATGACCATCGACTGTTTTGGCAGGATCGAAATCTCCGGCAGCACGAAAAACCGACCTGTGGCCACAGCGGTGCTCTGTCCCTTTACCGAAGGCGGCAACTCGACTTGCATGCCTGGAGTTTCGAGAATTTCCATTCCGGACTGAAAACTTCCGAGGGGCAAGTCAAGCGCCCAATCGACCCGACCCGCCTCGACAGGCAACGAAAACCCGCCATGAAACTGTTTTCCACCTGGCGGTATGGGCCGACCAATGCGAAAGCCCTCCCCTGCAGCAACGGCGACGTCGCCTTGATCTTGCTCCGCAACGATTGCGCCCTTGAACCGCTTGGGCAGCGGGATTACGAGCCCATCTGAGCCGCCGGCGTAGGGTGCCCACGAGTTGTTCAAAACCTTGAAACGGCCGTTCACCGCAAGAAACTCGTCGTCGATGCGCGATGTCAGACTGAACGAAAACAGAATGCGAGGATAGATGTAGAGCGATACGCGAGTGCCGCGTCCCGGAGTTGCAAACGGCTGGAACGGTATCGAGCGATACGTGGTTCCGCGCATCCGGGTTTCCGCATAAATCGCTTCGTCCGACGCAATGCCGGCGACATCAAACTCGGCGACCAGCTTGCCCTGGGAGTCCCACTGCGCCTCGACGTCGAGATAGCCACCCGACTTCGAAACGTCAAACGGCTGCGACGCAAAGTCTTTGCCGTTGATGTGGACCTCGGCAATGACCGGCTCATTCAGTGCCGTTGTCAGTTCGACATAGCCATCGGCTGGAGTCTTCGAAAACGCATCCGTGGGCGATGGCGCGTTGGCGTGGCGCTTCGCCGGCACGAGCCGCACCGCGGCCCCGACAATCGGCTCGTTGACTCCCGCTCCACCATGCAACTGAACGTTCACTTGACGGGCCGGGACGTCGGGGCGGGGTTGAAACGAGGCTTTGGCGCGAATATCGCCAGGATCGAGCGAAACCCGACTCGGCTGGACGCTTGCGAGATCGCGCGGTTGCGGAACCGCATCACCGGCTTGGGGCTTCGGACGAATCGCGACCAGTCGAACCTCTGCGGTGGTCTCGGGAACACCCTCAAGTGCAACTCGAACTTTCCCCGCTGGGGGTGGGCTATCCTGGTTTTCGACTCGGACGATGTCGTCCACTGGCGGCTCCGTCGAAGTCCGCTTGGCGCCCGACAGCACGAGCCGTACGCCGGTGCGTCCGTCGAGAACGACGTGGCTCGACATCACGCGGTCGCTCGCGCCATTGCGCGCCAACTGTGCCAACGCGAAATACGCGACTGAGCCGGTGCGATCGAGATTTGTAAACGTCGCTCGCCCTTCGCGATCCGAGCGAGCAACGCGGATCTCGACCCGGTCTTGCGCCGTATATCCCACGAGCACAACCGGGGTGTCGACCTGCGCCGCATCCTTGAAGTCGTCGTACGTCAGCCGAACCGTCAGCGTGCCAGGAGGATCCGAAGGCTCAGGCCGCGGTTCGCCACTCATCTGCCGCGGCGCAGGCATCCCGGGAGCCGCACCTCCCTTCCCCATTGCAGCCCCGCCGCCCATGGGAACAAACGGTTTGGTCGACAGCATGACCCTTGCTCCGGAATCGGCCGGCACAGGAAATTCGTCGGATTGAATCTGCTTGTTGTCGTCGCCAGCCACCGTGGCACGAACGGTGGCCCCCACGGGCAAGTCTCGAAACTGGGCTCGCCCGGCTGCGTCGGTGCGCGCAACTCGGGGAGTGCCGCTTACGAGCAATGTGACCTCCGTGTTTCCCACCGGGCTTGCCACGCTGCCAGCAACGATTCGCACGCTTATCGTGCCGACCGGCAGGTCGGGAGAAACCAACGGCTTGCCGATTGCCCCCGCAATCTGTGCGTGCGCCGCCCTGCCTGCCAGAGGTCCTAAACCGATCGAAACGCAAACAAGCGCCGGCCAAGCGATGTAACGTCGCACCCTTCGAAGAGAACCGCCGAGAACCGTCACGTGCGCTCCTGTGCCGCCGGTTGCTCGTTCGGTTCGGCACCTGCAACCGCTTGCGTATCTGGTTGTTTTACTCCCTTGGCTGAAGGGGCTCGCTCTGCCAGCGCCATTCGCGCTTTCACTTCGAGGTGGATTTGAGCGCGAGGTGACATCGCCATTCCCGCACTTTGTCGATCGATCTCTTTAATGACCTCGATCGCGCGCGCTCGATAGACTTGAATTAGCGCCTCGGAATCGACGGACGATAGCTTGCCCATCGCAAAATCGAACTCCGCCTCCTTGATCGCCTTCAGCAGGGTTCGCTTTTCTCTCTCGAGCTCGGCGAAAGCGCCCATCGGACGATCCCAGGCCCCCAACGCCGGATTATCTCGCTGGACCGCGGCCGCACCGGTCCGCCACAAATTGAATATCGTGGCAACAACAGCCAGATAGCCGAGGCACATGATCACCGCCGCCGGGGTCACGTGCAACTTGTTCGCCCACAGAATGAACCCCAAGCCAGCGACCACAACGGCGGTGAGCACGCCGAGGTGGGCTGCTCGATGCGAACGAGAACCAGGTTCCGCCGCCTCGCTTGGTTCAACGACGCGAGCCGCAGGCAACGCAGAACTGCCTAGCGAGGCCGGTTCGTCCGGATCGCGATCCTGCGTAGGTGGCTTCGTCATCGACATTAGTCGGTTTCTGCGAGTTCGTCGTCCAATCGATCGGCGTAGGTCCCGTCTCCTTGCGCTCCAGCCGGACGAGGTGCGGCACTCGGCTGCAGCTGGGGCTGGGCTGTACCACGCGCCACAAAACGCCGACCCGCGACCACAAGAATCCCGAGCCCCGCAACGACGGCAAGCGAAGGAAATAGCCACGACACGCTGCTCTTCGGCGTGGAGAGCACTTTGTCTCCGTACTCACGCGTAAAATTGTCGAGCACCGCCTGGTAGGCGCTTTGGCGCCCCTGCTCCGACGACAGATCCGCTCCCTCGAGAAGCGCAATCACTTTTGCTCGGAGGTCCGCTGCCGTTGCACACTCGCATTCGTCGAGATTCTGACGCGCGCATCCGCACGGGCACAACAGCTCCTTCATCGCGCGGTGCTGCGTGTCGTTGGTCGGCCGGTTTTTCGCGGCGTGACCGCCGCCGGAATTGCCCATTCCCATTCCGGCAGGTACGTGTTCGGTCGCTGCGTTTTTCCCAGTCGAACCTTCTGCAGCGCGAGCTTGGCTCGATAGGCCCGCCACAATCGCGAGCGCGATTCCGACAACGATCCCCACATCTGCCGCTCGTCCCAGCCGCGTCTTTGGCTTCCACTGCAGTCGGTCCGCCAGGGCCTGAGGGATTAGGCACACCAGAGTTCCGAATGCCAGGGTGAGGAAGCCGACCCAAACCCACAGGATCAAGGGATTGATATAGACGCGAAAATTCGCCAGGCCAGATTCGAGGTCGTATCCGGTAAGCACTACGTACACGTCTTCGGCAAACCGAACCCGAATTGCCACCTCGGTGGTCATCTGACCGTCGCCTTTATGGAAATCCCACTTGGCCGGGTATACGGTCCCGACCCGCGTCTTGCCGTCGTAGATCCCGACGGTAGCGGTGATAGCGTCTTTATGGTCGTCGGACGTGTGAGTCAACGCCTCATACAAAAACGTGTACCCTCCGAATGCAAATGACGAGGTGGCGACAGGCGCCCCGGAGGAAGTCGCGTTGGGGGGCACTCCGCCAGCCCCGACTGCCGAGGCAGGCTTTTCGATCGTCCGATCGCTCATCTGCTCGTAGGCTTTGCCCGCAAAACCCAGAAACAGAATCGCGATTCCTAGATGAACGATGTAACCGCCATATTTGCGCCGCTTAGACAACACCAAGCCGAGCAGCGAGCTCACCGGATCCGCTCCCGTTTGGGTTCGACGCACCGCAACCGCTCGCCAAAATTCCTGGGCAATCGACCCAACGACAAACGCCACCAGGCCGAAATTGATCAGTGAGATCGGTAGCTTGATCTGCTTAGCAAACATCGGCGATAGATGCCGAGTTTGCGGCACCGCCGCAGCGAGCACCGCAATGGTCGCGCCCATAGCGATCAAGGGCACCATGAACTGATTCTTGAGCCGCTCGCGCGTGGTCCGGCGCCAAGCCAAGAGCGGCGCAGCGCCAGCGAGAAACAGCAAGACGAGGCCAAGTGGGGTCATCCACTTGTTAAAAAAGTCGATGCCGACCGAAATCCGACCGCCATCGATCGCCTCGGATATCGTCGGGAACATCGTGGCGAACAGCACGAAAAACGCGCAGGCCAGCAGAATCCAATTGTTGAGCAGAAACGCGAACTCGCGCGAGTAGAACGAGTCGAACTCGGTTCGCTTCGCGAGCATGTTCGAGCGGTACACGATCAGGCCGATCGACACGATCAGAATCACGGCCATGAACACGATAAAATCGAGTGCGAGAATATTGTCCTCGCCAAACGCATGCACAGATTGCACGGCTCCGGAACGAGTCATGAACGTGCCGAACACCGTGAGAAAGAACGTGAGCACAACGAGCGACAAGTTCCACGTTTTCATCGAGCCGCGCTGTTCCTGAATGATGGCGCTATGCAAGAACGCAGTCGCCGTAAACCACGGCATGAGGCCCGCGTTTTCGACGGGATCCCACGCCCAGTAGCCGCCCCATCCCAGCTCCTCGTACGCCCACCGGCCGCCGAGAATGAGCCCGAGGGATAAGAATCCAAAACAGATCAACATCCAGACTCGGACCGAGCCGAGCCATAGGTCGTCGAGCCGCCCCGACGCGAGTGCTCCCATGCCGAATGCAAACGGTATGGTCGCTGCCACAAAGCCCACGTAGAGCGAGGGCGGATGAATCACCATCCAGTAGTTCTGCAACAGGGGATTGAGCCCTTGGCCGTCGATGGGAGGCGCGGTCAAATAGGTGTTGAACGGGTTTTTGGCGAACAACAGCAGCGATAGGAAGAACAGCTGCACGCCCATGATCGTCGCAACCACGTAGCCGATCATGTCGCGATGCCGCCGATGATTAACGGCGATCGCGATCGTTGAAAATATCGCCAGGACCAGGACCCAGAACAGCAGGGATCCGTCGAGGCCACCCCAAAACGACGTGATCTTGTAGATCGTAGACATCGTCGTATCGCTGGTATGTGCCACGTACTTGATCGCGTAGTCGTGAGTTACGAACGCGTAGACCATCAGAGTCGAGGCCAGACCGACTAACGCCGCCAAGCCATACAGTGCATACACGGACGCATTGACGAGCCGCCTACTCTTGCGCGCGTTGCCCGCAATGCCCGCCGCAAAGGACCACGCTGCGGTAAGATACGCCGCGATCAGAGCGATCGTTCCCACCAGAGCGGTCGGTGAGAACGGGGTCGTGGGGTCGTGCATCAGGAATCCGGCGCTTTGAATTGAGTGTCGATCTTGTTCGAGGTCGCTCCGTCGTACTTCGACGGACACTTTGCCATGAGGTTGGTCGAGTCAACGACCCATGCTTGCTCCAGATCCGAGCGGATCGGACAGTTAGGTCCCGCTGTCGGGTTGTTGTTGCACAATGCGGTTGCGATCGCCTGCATTTCGCTCGCTTTTGTGAGCCGCCCGGTCGCCACGACCTCGGATTGGTCCTTGAACGTATCCGGCTTGGGTCCCTGCGAAAACACTCGCATTTTCTTGCCGTTCTTTTGCAGCACGAACGTGCGATGTTGAACCTGCCCTACCACGTTCTCAACGATCGTTCCCGACTCGACGAAGCCGTGCACTTTCAGCTCCTTGTTGGCCCAGCTTGCGACCCCATCCGCGATCAGCTCATCGACCATCCGATAGTGCTCGGCGTCGCCAATGGACGAGTAAACCAGAAAGCCACCCCCTCCGACAGCGACGGCGGCTGTAAGCGCTACTTTAGTAATGAAAGATCGGTTCATGGCGCGCCTTTGGCGGTTCTACCCAAGACCGTACCACGCCCACCGGATATTCCACCCCCCTATCCCCCGATGCCGATCATATGCTTTGCCGGAGGCGTCACACCAAAATCGTGCCCTGCCCGTTTCCCGGATACCGCGGCGGCGATCGCGCGCGCTACATCGCCGTCACTGCCTCCGCGGCGAAGGAGGTCGCGCAGGGGGGTTGCGTCGTCGTGCCCAAGACACGCATGCAACTCCCCTGTCGAAGTAAGCCGCAGGCGATTGCAGTCGTCGCAAAAATGTTCGGTCATCGCCGAGATGATGCCGACGATTCGACCGGGATCCCGAGCCAGAGCCCAGTAGCGCGCCGGCCCTGAATCCTCGATTGGCGACGGCACGGGTAGCAGCGCCCCATAGTCCGCCTCGATGGCAGCTCGAATCGCCCGCGCCGGGATGCCTCGTTCCGACGAGTAAAGCGCCCCATCAGACATTGGCATGTGCTCGATAAACCGAGGTACCGCACGGCGCTGCCACGCATCTCCGCACAGCCGACCGATCTCATCGTCATTCAGTCCGGCAATCGCAACCGCGTTGGTTTGAACGCGCATGCCGGCTTGGCGCGCGGCATCGATCCCCGCCAGCACGCGCGACAAATCGCCGCGTCCGGTAACGCGGCGAAAGCGCTCTGGGTCGAGGGTATCGACCGACACATTGACCCCCCGCAGACCCGCGGCCGCCAATGCGGGTGCCAAGTCCTCCAAGATGTGACCGTTCGTGGTCATCACGACCTGGCGAATCCCGGCAACCGTGGCAACGCGCCTGACTAACTCGACGATCCCGTGGCGCATTGTCGGCTCGCCGCCGGTCAATCGCACTTTTTGCACGCCTAAGCGTGAAAAAATAGTAATAATTCTATGCAGTTCCTCAAATGTAAGCAACTCGCCGCGCGGCCGAAACGGAACCTGATCCGCCAGGTGATCCGGCGCGCAGTAGCTACAGCGATAGTTGCATCGGTCCGTGACCGACACGCGTAAGTAGCGAATTCGACGTAGGAATGGATCAATCAGCGGGGCCCCAGCAGCGCGGGAGGCGCTCGCGCCAGGAAGTGGAGTGAGACCGCCGCCAGGTGGCGCCGTGCTACCGATCACGGGGAGGTGAACGCGTGCCACGTTGCGACAGTTGACCTGCCGATCGCTGCCTCGTCAAGTTGCCAACGAGCTCTTGGGTTAGGACTTGACTCCCAACCAGAAAAGCCGCATTCATTGCGCGCCAGTGTCGCAACTTACTCTCGATGGCCTTTGGGTGCTCCTCGTAGCAAATCACGGCGAGCTGCAAGCTCAAGATCATTCTGCGCGCGTCCCAATGATGGCCCGCGCTGGAAATGATCAAACCTACTTGCTCGTCTTCAAAGATGTAGCAAAAGCCAGGCGCTTCCTGGCAGACCAGTCGCTCGACGACGCCGAACCCCGGATGGTCGTCCGAGGCAACCGCGACGAGATCATCAACATCGCGCGTTCCGCCGGCGTGATCGGTACGCTGCTCGACTACGATCCAAGCACGCAGCAATACGCATCCGCGACCTCGCTCTCCGCGTTAGCAACCTCGCCCTAAGGCACTGTCGGGTAGGCGGGTTTCCCCGGCCCCCACAGATCCGGACCACGTCCCGTGAACCGAAGAGCCGGATGCCTTAGTTGGGCAAGTTGAGCGACCTAGTATTTAATCGACCACCTATTGGGGGACGCGAAAGATCTGCGGAAAAAAATGCGTGAGCGTAAACGGCAAATAGGTCTGGAGCCCGGTGGTCTGTTCAGCGACAGAAAGCGCCTTGCCTTCGTGCATGATGAACGATACCAGCTTATTTTCGAAGAACGCGAGATAGAGGTAGCGGCTTCCGCCCCCTCGGTATTCTACGATGGTTAGCTTCACCTCTTGGTCCCACAGCCGCACCCACCCCGGCTGTCGAATCATCTCTTTGAAGCCGGATTCACTGATGGTGTGAAGAAAATTGCGGGTCTCCTCGACCGTCCTGGGAAATCCAGGGGGAAGCTCGAGCTGCTTTGCAACACTCGGGGGCTTCTGCGGTATCGAAGTGGGGGTTGGCTCGCCCTGGCCTTGCGATGGACGTTCAGGGCCCCGGCGACCCCATTTGCCGAACCGGCCGCCAAACAGCGAACCGACGAATAGAGCTTGTTCCGCAGGCGTTGTGGGAAAACCCGGGAGTCCCCAATCCTTTACCTCAACGTCAGCCGAGGCCTTCGCCTGCCTGAACCCAACGGCCCCGACGTCGATGGATCCTTCTTCCATCTTTCCAATCAGCTGGCGCTTCAGTTCCTCGGCTTCGCTGGGAATCAGTTCACACCGATTTTGCCACGCTCTGGCAACGTTGCTCTGTGGCCCTGTTGGGCGGTCGTCGTATCCCCCGGCGCCGTGTGTTTGCGGATAGAAACGCAACGCCATGCTGCCCGGTGGATGACCGATGTGGCTCGGGGTCTCGGTCTCGGTGCAACCCACCTGGCCAGCGAACGCCGTGGCCAAATCGTCGATGGCTGAAGTCACGGTTCGCGTCGCTCGAGAAGTCATGGGCTACCGTCGACTGGTGACCATAGCAGCCAAATCGGACTTCGCCTCGGGTTTCTAAAAGCAGGCCGTACGCTTCGAACTGGCACATCCGGGCGACCTCTATAACCGCGAACTCTAGCAGCAAAGCTGTCAATTATTTCAGTTAGTTACCGTTACTGTTTGCAGCTGCTTGTGCAACTTGCCGTCACCCGTTGCCGTTCGATACGCGCGGAGTCGCCGCCCGATGCATTGGCGTGAACATTTCCAATTTGCCTGCTAAAATGGAAATATGTTTGCCAGATTGTTCTCGGCCCCTGACGGTAGTTTCTTACTGTTAGGACCGCGAGGTACCGGAAAATCCTCCTGGCTTCAGGCTACTTATCCTGACCACCCAACGTTCGATTTGCTCGACGATGACGTCCTGTTTGATCTATCGCGAGACGTTCATACCTTGGAGCGCCGGCTGCCCCCTCGGTATCAAGGCACGGTTGTGATCGACGAGGTACAAAAGTTACCGAAGCTTCTCGATGAAGTGCATCGCCTCATTGAACAGAAGCGCGGCCTTTCCTTTGTGTTATCTGCATCGTCCGCTCGAAAACTGAAGCGAACAGGCGCCAATCTTCTGGCGGGCCGAGCCGCGTACGAGCGATTTCATCCGCTGGTAGCTGAAGAGCTGGCAGACGAATTCAACCTCAAAAAGGCTCTCAAGCAAGGACTTCTGCCGCGAGGATGGAATCGCGATGCACCGCGCGAGTTTCTGAAGAGCTACGTCATGACCTACGTGAACGAGGAAGTAAAGCTGGAGGGACTCAGTCGGCGAATCCCCGAGTTCAATCGATTTCTCGAGGCCGCGTCGCTGTCACAGGGCCAACCCTTGAACGTGTCGCAGGTAGCAGCAGACGCAGGCGTTGAGCGACGTACCGTCAGCAACTACTTTGAGATTCTAGAGGATATCCTCCTCGCACAACGGCTGCCGATCTTTTCCCGCCGAGCGAAGCGCAATCTCATCAAGCACAACAAGTTTTTTTTCTTTGACTGTGGCGTGTTTCAAACGATTCGACCGCGCGGCCCCCTCGACATTGACAGCGAGATAAACGGCGCAGCCCTCGAAACACTGGTACTGCAGCATCTTCGGGCGTTGAATGACCTCAAACGATGGGAGTACCAGATTTCGTACTGGAGAACCCGAACTCACGCTGAGGTGGACTTTGTGCTTTATGGCCCGCGGGGGCTAGTGGCGATCGAAGTGAAATCAGGGTCTCGAGTGCGGGAGACGGATTTTTCGGGCCTCAAGACATTTTCCGAAGACTATCCTGAGGCCGAGTGCATCCTTCTATATACCGGCTCGCGAGAGTACCAGCACGACGGCATTGCGATTCGGTGTGTCGAGCCGTTCCTGCGTGGGTTGAGTCGAGAACTCTGACGAGTCGATGTGCAACCCTGTTCGAGGACATGCATGTGGTGTGAGGCTCGAGAGAAGTCTCAAATACCCGCAATCAAACAGCTTCTTGATTAGCACTGCAAGATCAGCCTCGCGGCAGCGATATCCGCCTGAATCTGCTCGACAAGGGCCGCAGTCGACGAGAAGGTCATCTCATCGCGTAAACGAGCTGCGAAGCTGGTGCGCACGCGCTGATCGTAAAGGTCGCCGGCCCAGTCGAGCACATGCACCTCTAACACCAGGTCGCCACCCTCGACAAAAGTCGGATTGCGGCCGTAGCTGGCCACCGCCGGCAGCACAACGGGTGGGTGGATACTCAACGACGGCTGCGGCTGTCCCCCGTCGGGGCCTTCCCCTTCCCTCTCCTTACACACGGTCCCGTAGGAAGTTGATCGGCTGCGGCTTCGCATCCCGAAAGCCTCTGAAGTGCAAGCTTCCAGGTGAACGGCATAGATTCCAGGTGGAATACACAGAGGGATCGCGGTCCGCACGTTTGCGGTCGGAACGCCGATGGCGCGGCCGCGTTTAGCGCCGTGAACCACCACGCCATCGACGTCCCAAGATCGTCCCAGCAATCGGGTCGCGGTAACCAAATCGCCTTCGCGCAGATGGCCGCGAATCC
This sequence comes from uncultured Kofleriaceae bacterium, assembly GCA_964419605.1. Classification (GTDB taxonomy): domain Bacteria; phylum Myxococcota_A; class Polyangia; order Haliangiales; family Haliangiaceae; genus JABFXX01. Next base: position 48,056 of record CAYQQM010000025.1, read on the forward strand.
GGGTAGAGGACGCAATTTCGCCTTCGACTTCCACAGCCGGAACGATTTCGACATCAATGCCCAGCGCGGTCCCATGGCTTCGCAGCGAATCGACCGTTCCCGTTCGACCTGCTCCGTAGCAAAAATCGTAGCCGACGACGATAGCAGCCGCTCGCAGCGACTCCACAACCATCCGTTCGACAAAGGTGTTGGCGGAAGCGCTCGCAAGCTCCCGCGTGAATGGCTCCACGACAACCACATCCACACCGGATTGTGCGAGAAGCTCCAGCCGACGATCGAGCGATGCCAACATCGGCGGCGCTGCTTGAGGACTCAGCACAGACGCCGGATGTGGGTCGAATGTAAGCGCGACAACGCGCCCGCCGCGCGCATCTGCCATCGAACGGGCGCGCTGGATCAACGCGCGATGTCCGAGGTGCACCCCATCAAAGTTTCCGATCGCAACAATCGAGGCCGGGCAATCCCCCGCGTTGTGATGTCCATGAACCACTTCCACCACGGCATCTTACATCGCCACTGCCCACGGCCACGCGGAAGCGGCCACGATGACGAAGCCAGCGGTGGCACCAACAAACGTCTGTCCTGTGGCGTTATCTAGAGTCGTGGCAAATCGCCAGATCGCTACACCCACCGCCACCCCGGCCATCAAAGGAACCGCCAGGGGCACTTCGGCACTCGATAGTGCAGCGATCGCGCTCATCGCAGTGATGGAAACGACTGCGACTCCGGCGAATCGATCTCGCACAACGCACAGCACGAGGCCCATCGCGCCAACACACGCGGCGATCGGGCCAAGGGCATTGCCGACACGCTCCAACACCTCACCCGCAGTGGCCGTATCAGCCGCCAACCCCGACCACGTGCGCCACACAGAGGAGCCCGGCCAGCAGATCGCCATCGCGGCGACAGCGGCCGTAGCGATTCCGCCGGCGATCGGCAGCCCATGTATCCAACGCCGAGTCGTATGCTGCGGAGTCGCGGCGACGTAGAAACCCGCGATCGCCAAGAGTGGAACATAAACGGGGTCGAGCGCACTCGCGAGGAACGCCGCGGCAGATATCACTGCCGATGCCCGGTGGTGATTTCGCGCACGCGCAAGCGCGTAGACCGCGAATGTCGCCGCAGCCCCCGCAGCGGCCAGCCGGCCGCTGTGGAGTTGTAAACTTGGCGAACAAAGCACGCCTCCAACACCAAGCATGGTTCCGGCAACTGCGCCTTCCGTCGCCGCTACCGAGGTCCCGGCGACACCGCGAATCGCTGCACCAAGCGAGGCCGCCAGACAGGCAACACCACCGACCACGAGCGGCGCGTGCTGTAGACAAACCGCTACTCCCCCCCCGCACACTGCGAGCGCTGGAATGACTACCCATGAGCGCATGGGCCCAACACTACGCAGCCCATGTACGGTGGGCAATAAACCACACCGGCGCGCATGCTGTTACCCACGTTCGGTCCACCCGGGCCGCCGGTCCGTCCCCCATCGCAGACTCTTACAGTCTTGGTCAATCGCAGGGTCCGCAATTGGGCTGTCACCGTCCGGTTTGGATCACCACGAGCGTCGACTCTGTCACCGCGACTTCTGCAATTTCGATCGCGCCCCTTGAGACCTTGGTAGCTCGAATTCGGGGCGCATCTTTGGCCCAGGCCGGCGGCGTGGCAACCCAAAGGGTTGGGACGTGAATCCCGCCGACCTTCCACCCAAGCGACGGCTTGGCTGAAACCCCGGTCACCACCACCACCTGCGGCGCGCTATCGCCGTCTGCGGGCAATGTACGCCGACCGTAGATCGCCTCGCGAATTGCCTCGAGTGGAACCCCTAGCGTTACCCGCCAGGCGCCGTCGGTTTGCGGATCCGCATCGACGGCAATCGAGGCCGAAACCGCCCGCGCAATCCGATCCTTCACAGTGCGATCAGCGGCTTGGTCCGCAACCACGCCGCCGCTTGCCAGTGGAAGTGACCTCAACGCCGCGGCGATCTGCACCTTCGCTGCTTCTTCAGCTACCCGCCGCGACGGACCACGTGCCGCAGCTGGCGACGGAGCGTGCCGATCGGCGATACCCACGGCGTCTGCAGTAACTAGCCCCTTGGCCCAATCGATCGTCACGCCGGCGGAGGCTCGGCCAGCCCACATCAGCAAAGCGAACATCCACAGTCGGCCGGTCACTCCCATTCGATCGTACCGGGCGGCTTCGACGTCACATCGTAGACCACGCGGTTAATGCCGCGGACTTCGTTGATCACGCGCGACGAGATCCGAGCCAATAGGTCGTACGGCAGATGCACAAAGTCCGCAGTCATGCCGTCGCGCGAGTGCACCGCGCGAACCGCCAGGGTCTCCTCGTAGGTGCGCGCATCGCCCATCACTCCGACCGATCGCACGGGGAGCAATACGCCAAACGATTGCCAAATCGAATCGTACAAATCCGCCGCGCGAATTTCGTCTTCGATAATGGCATCAGCAGCCCGCAGCACGCTGAGCCTATCGCGCGTCAATGGTCCGAGACAGCGCACCGCGAGCCCCGGCCCAGGGAACGGTTGCCGGCCAATCATATGTTTGGGCAAGCCGAGCTCAAGTCCGAGTTGTCGCACCTCGTCTTTGAACAACTCGCGCAGCGGCTCGACGAGCGCAAGATTCATGCGCTCCGGCAAGCCTCCGACGTTGTGATGACTCTTGATCGTATGCGATGGCCCCTTGAACGAAATACTTTCAATGACGTCGGGATACAGCGTGCCCTGCGCCAGAAACCGCGCATTTTCGATCGATTTGGCCTGCTCCTCAAACACGTGGATGAACTCCACGCCGATGATCTTGCGCTTGACCTCAGGGTCGGTCGTTTTCGCCAATGCGTCGAGAAACCGCGCCTCCGCATCGATCACGCGCAAGTCGACGTGAAAGTGGTCGCGAAAGATCGTTGCAACGTAGTCGCGCTCGCCCTTGCGCAGCAGACCATTGTCGACGAACACGCACGTTAGGCGATCGCCGATCGCTTTATGAAGCAGCGCGGCAGCGACGCTCGAATCGACGCCACCAGAAAGCCCACAAATCACGCGACCGCCATCGGAATCTGCGCCGACTTGAGCGCGAATTCGCGCTACCGCTTCGTCGACAAAACTCGCCATCGACCAATCGCCTGTTGCGCCACACACGCCGAAAACGAAATTGCCAAGCAGCTCCGCCCCGCGCGGCGTGTGTACGACTTCTGGATGGAATTGGACGCAGTGAATTTTTCGCGCGGAGTGCGCAAAACCGGAGAACAGACAATTCTCGCTGGACGCGGTGTGGTCAAATCCCGGAGGAATCGCATCGACGTGATCGCCGTGCGATGCCCATACCGCCAGCTCTTCCCCAGTCGGCATGGCGCGGAACACTCCGCTATTTCCAACAGTAACCCGAACGGTCGCTCGGCCATATTCGCGCTTTTCGGCTGCGCGCACCACGCCGCCGAGCAATCGCGCGGTGAGCTGAGCGCCGTAACAAATGCCAAGAATCGGGATGCCGAGGTCGAACACCGCGGTAGGAATCGTCGGCGCGCCGGGCTCGTACACCGATGCCGGTCCTCCCGAAAGCACCACACCGATCAGGCCTCGCGCGCGCAACGCCGCCAGCTTTTCTGGTTGCGCAGCAAGCGTGAACGGATGGATCTCGCAATACACCGATTGTTCGCGGATCCGGCGCGCGATTAGTTGCGTGTATTGCGACCCAAAGTCGAGAACAACAATCAGTTGATGCATCGAGGCAGCCCTGGAACCTAGCACTACTGGTTCAAGTTGTCGCCGGCTGCGGCCATCGCGCCGCCGTTTCTCGCATGCTTCGGCACATGAGGTACAAGCTTCACCGGTACTCGTCGTCAGCGCTGGTCCTCGCCACCCCCTGCTCCACCCTAGCGCGAAGATCATCTACAGCGCGCGAGATGTAGATCTCCTCGTCGTCCAAAGGCTGCGACAACGTAATGAGTCGCAGCTTTGCCATTTCGAGCAACGCGAGAAACGTCACCACTGCTTCGTGACGGAGTTCGAGCAGCGATCGCTCGACACCCGGGCGCAAAAACGAAAACATCGACGTAAAGGAGAATCGGCCCTCGGTCTCCAATCGATCGGTGAGCTCCGCGATCTTCTGGCCAACCGAAAGCCGATCGACCAACACATCGTGGGTCACCTTGACCTGAGCTCCCCGCATCACCCGATCGAACGCTTCGATCAGCTTGTGAACCGGAAACGCCGCTAGCGGCGCCACCGCGTCGACATCTACGGTATCTGCCACCGCATCTTCGGTCGGCAACCCCCGCCCCCACACGTTTCGACCGATCACCGGCCTGTCGCCGAGTTGCCCCGCCGCTTCTTTGTACTTTTGGTATTCTAACAGGCGCCTAACTAGGTCAGCTCGAGGGTCTGCCATCACCTCATCGCCTTCGTTCGCCTCGCGACTTTCATCCGCTGCGGTCCCCGCCTCAGGACTCGGCAGCAACTCGCGCGACTTGATGTGGCACAGCGTGGCGGCCATGAGCAGATACTCGCCGGCCACGTCCACGTCCAGACCGGCCATAGCATCGAGGTACTCGAGGTACTTCTCGGTCACAAACGCGATAGGGATGTCGAGGATCGACAACTCGTGCTGCTTAACGAGGTGCAGCAGCAAATCGAGAGGTCCCTCGAACACGTCGAGCGCAACTTGATAAGACGTCTCCATTAGGACCTTACATTCCAAGCAGGCCGGCAAACAACTTGTACACATGCTCGGCGCAAAACAGCGCGGGAAGAATAAAGATCTTGGCGAAAGTCGGGATCATCGCGACCGCGAGCACCACAAACGGACCAAATCGGGCAAAGCGCTCATAGGCGGCGCGATGTTTATGCGGCAGCAGCCCCTCAAGAACATGGCCGCCGTCGAGCGGTGGGGTGGGAATGAGATTGAAGAAAAACAAGACATAGTTTGTAAGTACCGCAAACGACAAGATCTTGAACAAATCGGAGTTGTGCGGCAGCACCTCCTGCGAAAACAGCAGCACGTGCACAAACGCCAGGATGGTTCCCAGCACAACATTCATAGCCGGACCCGCGAGGGCAACCAAAATCTGCGCCGTTGGCATGCGCCATTTGCGGTCGACTCGCGCCGGCTGCCACTGCACTGGCTTGCCCCATCCGAAGCCTCCTGTCCCGCCAGAGGCCGCGTAAATCCCGCTCATGATCGGGAGAAGGAAGGTTCCGATCGGGTCGGCGTGTGCAAGTGGGTTCAGCGTTACTCTGCCCTGGCGACGCGGAGTGTCGTCGCCCAGGCGGTCCGCCATAAACGCGTGGCCAAATTCGTGCAACGCAACCGAAACCAGCAATACGAAGACGTGGATGAGAATCCAGCGGATGTCGTGTGTGGTCAGGCTCATGCGGACGGAAGCTCCCATGCACTATGGCTGCGCTCAGCCGAGACTGCAAGCGACCCGACTTACCCGATCATCGCATTGTACGTACCAGGGCCTAGCTAGCTAGCCCGGGTGGCGGATGGTGCCGACAAGGCCGTTTGGAACCGGTGACAGTCCAAAACTTGCGTGCCTAGCCGGCGGCCGCTTCAATAGAGGCGAATGCCGCGCCGGCTCGAACTCGATCATGCGGTCGACCTATTTCTCGATTTCGCCAAGGTTGAGCGCGGCCTCGCAAAACACACGATTGAAAGCTACGGGCGCGATCTCGCTCGCCTATTGCGCTTTCTATCCAACCGGGGCAAGGGGTTCGGCGACGAAGTGACTGCGGGCGACGTCATCGACCACCTTGCTGAGCTCGTCCAGGCCAAGCTTGCGCCCCGGAGTCGCGCCCGAGCCCTGGTCGCGATCCGAAGCATGTTTCGCCACTTGGTCAGCGAGCGCTGGATCGATTCGGATCCGAGCCAGCTTGTCGATGCGCCGCGCATGGTACGACGGTTGCCTGGAGTCCTCGGCGAAGATGCGGTAGCGCGGCTCATTGCAACACCGCCGGACACGCCGCGCGGTCGCCGGGACATTGCAATGATCGAACTCGTTTACGCATCCGGATTGCGCGTATCGGAGCTCGTAACCCTTGCGCTCGCCGACGTAAATCTTTCCCACGGCTTCGTCCGAGTCACCGGCAAGGGCGGCAAAACCCGGTTGGTTCCGGTGGGAGCAGCGGCGCGCGAGCGACTTGCCCGTTACATTGCCGACGACCGACCGACCCATGCCAAAGATGGCTCGCAGCGAGCCGTGTTCCTGACCGATCGCGGCCGGCCGATGACGCGCCAAGGGTTCTGGAAGCTGCTGCGGACCTACGTGCGCCGAGCTGATTTGAAGCTTCCCGCCGGCAACGTCTCGCCACACAAGCTTCGGCACTCGTTCGCGACCCATCTGGTCGAACGCGGCGCCGATCTGCGCGCGGTTCAGGCCATGCTGGGGCACGCAGACATCTCCACGACCGAGATCTACACCCACGTATCCCGTGCTCGCATACTCGAACAAGCGCGCAAACACCCACGCGCAAGCGCCTCGCCACCGCGACGCTAGTACCTCATGTCAGTGGTTTTGACATGTTCAAGCAGCCTTCAAGGCCGAGGGGATTGCAGGCGTTGGGTAGACTCTGCCGAGCTTCCGGCGAGCGCGGTCGATAGTAAACATCCACCGGATGCGAGCTTGGTCGGCATTACGACGTGCTTCCCAGGCTGCGATCTCCGCGATGAGCGTTGGCCGGTCCCCGATACGTCGGTCGAGGCACTGACGGACCATCACGCCTATCTCGATTTCAACCATGTTAAGCCAACTCGCGTGTTTTGGAGTGAAGTGAAATTCCAGTCGAGAAAGAATGCGTCGGGCTTCCGCGGGTTCGAACGCTTGGTAGAGGGCTCCCACCGAGTGGGCGGATAGGTTATCAAGCACCACACGGATCTTCGTGGCATCCGGATAATGTTGGTCCACGAGGTCTCGCATGCACTCAGCGAAGTCAATACACGTGCGTCGATCGGTCACCTTGGCATGGCGCCACGGTCGGTTTGCGTCGACG
>CAYQQM010000026.1:0-54186 GCA_964419605.1 uncultured Kofleriaceae bacterium
ACCGCGCGCGGCGAACGTGGCTTCGGTTCCACCGGTCGATAAGTGTCGAAATTACACCCCAGTCAGCAAGAGAGACGAAATTCGATCGAGGGAAGGGTCAGGGCGTCACGGTCTGGTTTCGGCCACCGCGAGGATCGCCGCTCATGTATTTAGGGACAGTGCCTTAGCCAAGTCGCGTCAATTCGCGCGTTTGCCGTTTCGGGCACGGATGATCTTTTTTATTTCATCCACATCAGTTTGCCTGTAAACGCGCCAGTTTCTCCAATCGCGTGCGGGGTGACCAATAAGCCCATCCCGTTCCCAACGAAAAAGCGTTGCCTTCGAAAGGTCAAGTAGCTCGCATACCTGATCTGCCGTGAACTGTGTCGCTTCGTGTGCAACATTGATGGACTTGGTTATCTGTGGAGGGGGCCCAGCCGACCCAACTTCCTTCTGGAGTTTGGTCTCAATTTCTTTCACATTGGCTTGTGTATAAACACGCCAGTTTCGCCAATCGCGGACAGGCTGACTAATGGCGCCTTCTTGCTCCCAGCGAAAGAGTGTAGATTTCGAAATGTCGAACAGGTCGCATATCTGACATGCAGTGAAACCAGACGGTAGAACGTCGTCGCTTTGAGCCGGCTTGGGCTGCCGTATCGTTCTGGCTATCCCCGATTCGGCCGTTGCTGGAGTTGGCGCCGGTCTGGCTTCCGCTGCGGCGCCGACTCCCTTCGTCACCTGCGATTGAGACTCAACGGCCCTCTGCAGCGTCCTCAGACGACTGAGTTCTGCAGTCAGTTCCTTGGCTAGTTTTCCCCCTGCAGTGCCTTCTTCAATTACTCTTATTGCGTAGTCAAACAATGCAACGCTCGGTACCTCGCTGAGTCGTTTCAGCAATGCCGCTTCTCCATTGGCGAAGTAAAAGTCTAATGTCCCCTGCTCGATTGCACTCCTTAGGTTAGCCATGCAGGCCGCGTGAGCGTCAGCCAACGAAAAACCTTTGGATGCTAAGATATTTTCACCGGGCAATCTCATGGAGAGAATCCCGATGCCTACGGCGGGGATCCCCTTAGTTAGCTTGCCATCCCAGATATCTGACAAGCCTGTCGCAACGTATTCGCCCCCATGGACATATGTTCGAGCGGCGTGTTGGAAAAAGCGTTCGAGCGAATTTGGGTCGGGTAGGGGGAACGCAGGATGCGGTTGAACGACCGCTTCTTGTTGGTAGGGTCGAATCCCGCTCTCGACGAAAAGCCGATTGACGTCAGGTGCTTGCGACTCGGCCATGGTGGGAGTCTCGCCCGCAGCTAGTTGCCTGTCAATGTGAGTACGCCAACGCGACCTAGCGCTGGAAAAATCGACTGACGCTCGCTCCACACCGACGCTGCGACCTCGATAGTCAACCCAAGATGTTTTGCGGCCGGCTTGACGCATTGCTTCGTCGCGCGATTTCGAAGATACGGCGCGCTTACGTGGTTTGGGTCCCCGGAGCATGGTTCATTGCCTTGCCTCGTGTTTCAGGCCAAGCTCGTGCCCAGAACAAGGAGGCGGACCATGAAGTGCCATGCGTTGTTCCTCGTAGCAGTGGGCGTCGCACTTCCGTGTTTGTCGTGTGGTTCGGGAGGGGGTGAGCACGCCTCGATCTCGTCTCGTCGCCAAAGGCGACACCGTGTGCAGGGGACAGAAGATCGGTCTCGCTGACAACACGGGGCTGACACTTGGCCCGCATCTTCATTTCGAATATGCACCCAATGGATTCCTCTCGGACAACCGAGCCAAGGTCGATCCCGTTCCGTTCTTGGATACCCAACCGGGTTTTTCGCCTGCTGGAAAATGGAGGGGCGCAACGAACCTTGTGGTCATGGGGCTGATGGGGCGAGGCGGAGTCACGATTGACCAGACCATTGAAGCGCAGAACGTGGTCCTTGAAAACCTGCCCAACAATTGCTCTTTGTTGGTTGCAAAGAGTGGAACCGTGCGGGTAAGTCGAACCGACACATACACGACGAATGCTGGGCAAACATGCACGATCACCTATTCGGGAACCGGGGCGATCGACGGGACCAATACGTTCAGCAGGCCTAGCGTTTGGGCCGGCTTCGCAAGGTGGCGCCAGCTATGGCGGTGGGTACACCACAACGATTCCGGTCACACATACTCACTCGTGTGAACAATATTCCGCGACCGATCCACTTGGCCTGGGATGGCTCACGGTGACCCCGGATCCTCAGACAGGAGAGCCGGTGGTAAACGCCGGAGAGGGCATTCAGGGAAGTCAAATGATTCCAGGTGCGGGCAGCCTTCGGAATACTTGGAGTTTTGGTCCTGATCAGCCGACCGGAGGTCCCTGAGCGTTTTCGGCTAACCCATGGGTTTCATTTACTAGTTAAGGTTCATTTTCGTTGCGGTGCGACTTTGGCCGGGTCGCCTCCTCTTGGGATCGAGGAGACAATCGAATGAATCGAAACATCGGCCTGCAGAGCGTCGTTGCAAGTGTGGCAGTAGTCGGCGGAATCGCAGCGTGTAGTGAAGATCGCGCGCTAGCGCCGGACGCGGCGGGCGCAGTCGCGGTGCAGAACCATGCGTCAAAGTCGAGCACAATCGCGTTGTCGGACGACCGAGCGCACGTGGCGATGGTGAACCCGGAAGACGGAACGCTTAGCGTGTTCCAAACATCGGATCAGTCGCGGATCTCGAGGGTTCAGACGGGTAGTGGACCCTCCAGCGTGGTCATTGCGGCAGACAACAAGACGGCATTCGTGTCCAACCGCAGGGATGGCACCGTCGTTCGCGTCGCGCACATCGATGGTGGCACGCCAAGCGTAGACGCAACCGTGAACGTTGGAGCCGAGCCGGTTGCGCTCGCGTTGTCGCCAACGGGTACCAGACTGTTCGTCGCCGAACTGGCGGAGAGCCGGGTCAGCGTGGTGGATCCGCAGACGATGGCGGTGATCGCTTCGTTCGCCGTCGACCGGCCCCGCGCGCTCGCGGTCACGAACAACTTCGATTCCAGCGACGATGACGAGACTCTCATCGTCACCCAATTCTACGGAGTTGCCTCGCCAGGTGGCGAGGCCAAAGACGATGGCCGCACTGGCGCGGTCCGACTGTACCGCCTGGCGGATTTCACTACCTACAAGTCGATTTCGCTCGCGCCGATCGATAGCGGCTTCTCCAAAGGGGGTGTCGCCTCCAACCCGAGTGTGAAGGCATCGCCAAACTTGTTGTCGTCCGTCGCAGTTGCCAATGGCAAGCTGTTCATCACCGCTACGGACGCCGCGCCCGAAGGGCCGCCGCGATTCGACAACAATGTGTTTCCCGTTGTGCATGTTGCAGATCTAGCGACGGCGGCTGAGGTCACTGGCGCCGGCGGTACGACCAACCTTGCGCGCAAGATTTACGATGCCGTGCCAACTCCGAGCCCGGGCGCGCCGCGTTTTGTTCCAGGAGACCTTGCAGATATCGCTTTTGTCGATCAAACGAACGTCGGCTACGCAGTGGGGCGGGCCGGCGACGTCATGATCCGAATCGCGTTTGGCGCCAGTGTCGAAATCGGGTCGACGCAGAACAAGCTCATAGATCTGGGCGGCAACGACGCGATCGGCAAGTGTTTGAACCCAACGGGCGTGGCGATCGACAGCGAGCACGGCAAGGCCTATGTAAACTGCTGGGTCAGCCGGCGGTTGGGGGTTGTTGCGCTCGATTCGCAGCAACTGATCCAAACCGTCGAGTCTTCGCCGGCTCCGGCCACGGCATCGGAGCGGAGCGTGCAGCGCGGTCGTCGGTTCTACTTTACGGGCCGCGGCCGTTGGTCTGCGAACCCTGCCAACGGTGCCGCGGGTGGTGAGGGGTGGTCATCGTGCGGCTCGTGCCATCCAGACGGTCTCACGGACAACGTCACGTGGGTGTTTGCATCGGGCCCGCGCCAAACGACCTCGCAGGACGGAAGCTTCTCCCACGGCCCGGGACCCCAGAAGCAGCGCGTATTCAATTGGACGGGAATTTTCGACGAACATCACGACTTTGAGCGCAATACGCGCGACGTGTCCGGTGGACTGGGTGCCATCACTGCGGCGCCTACGCCCGCCGATTGCAATCAGCTCGATAAGGAGACTCAGGTGTCGCTGACCGGAGTTGCCGGCCTCGGCACGCCTCTCAAAGAGCTCGCCGACAGCTCGTTATGCGGACACAAAGACTGGGACGACATCGATGCGTTTGTGAAGACGATTTCGCCGGTCAGAGCCAAGAGGGCCACGCCGACCGAAGCCATCGCACGGGGAAGGCAGATGTTTATCGACGGTGGCTGCGCCAAGTGTCACGGCGGGCCTGGCTGGACGGTGTCGCGGCGGTTTTTTTCGCCGACCGCGCCGACGAACTTGGCGCTCGCCGGGACTCCGTTTGAGATTCCCGGTTTCTTGCCGCAAACATTTATGTACGACGCGGCCCCGGGTGTTCCACGCACCCTCATCTCCGGCCAGCCAGCGATCGCCGCAGATGACACTGGCCCGGCCGATCCAGGAGCAGGGATTGCGCAGGTCGCGTGCTCGCTCCGCAACGTTGGGACGTTTGGCGTTCCTGGAGATAGCGCGAAGACGGACGGCTTGGAGTTGCGTCCGTCACCGGCCGGGTTTGTTCGTTCGCAGGGCCGCGCGGGCTACAATGTGCCATCGCTGTACGGCCTGGCCCTCGGCGCGCCCTACCTCCATCATGGCCAAGCCGCAACGATGACCGATTTGTTCAGCGACGCGCGATGGCAGTTTCACACTAACGCTGGCAACGCGAACTTCGCACTGGCGCTGGCCAAGCCGGGCAAGCTGGACGATCTGATCGCGTTTCTGACGTCGATCGATGCCAACACCCAGGAGATCGCGGTGCCGAGCAACCCGGGCGACAGTCGGTCGTTCGACGTCTGTCCATGACCCGTACCTCAGGCGGCGGTTCAGGTTCTCGCCTCGCCGGGATTGAACGTTGTAGAACTGGGATCTTTGTCGCGGGGATGCGTATGATCGCGGCAACCAATGAGCGCTCAACGGCCATCCCTGTTCGCAGCCCACCCTTGGCACGGTGTGCATCCCGGAGAAGATGCGCCCGAGGAACTTACGGCGTACGTCGAGATGGTGCCCACCGATCTGGTGAAATACGAGCTGGACAAAGATAGCGGTCTATTAAAGGCGGATCGACCGATCAAATTTTCTAGCGTTCCCCCGTCGCTGTACGGATTCATTCCGCGCACGTTGTGCGGAGATTCCGTCGGAGCTCGGTGCGCCGCGAGATTGCGTCGCAGCGGCGTTGGAGGCGACGCAGATCCGATGGACATTTGCATTCTGACCGAACGGCCGTTTGTTCACGGTAACGTGCTCGTTCAAGTCATGCCTGTCGGTGGCCTTCGCATGGTCGACCGCAACGAGGCCGACGACAAAATCATCGCCGTCTTAAAGGGCGACGCCGTTTGGTCCGGCCTCGACGATGTGAGCCAGCTGCCAGCGGCGCTCATCGAACGCCTGCAACACTATTTTCTGACCTACAAGCTTACGCCCGGAATGCAAACATCTCACGTGGAAATCGCCGAGGTGTATGGCCGAGACGAAGCCCACGAGACCATCCGCTGTAGCTTCGAAGACTATCGCCGGGCCTATTCGGTTTGAGCGCGAGCGTTCGGGCTGGGAAAAACGACGTAGGCCGCGGTCGATCTTTATTGCGCTCGTTGGTGTAACTGTGCATGTTTGCAGGATTTTCTCGGAGGTGGTTTTTCGTGTGACTCGCTCAAGCAACTCGGGGCTGTGGTACTAAAGCCCGCGAATGGAGATACGAACTACCACCCGTGCGGTGTCGCCATGATTCCTCGCTACAGCCGACCTGAGCTCGCTGCGCTGTGGAGCGACTCGTACCGCTTTGAACTCTGGCTGGAGATCGAGCTGGCAGTGTGTGAGGCGATGGAGGGTCGCGGTTCGGTCCCTGCGGGCAGTGCGGCCAAAATCCGCGCTGCCGCGGCCGGTAAGCTCGACCCAGAGCAGATTCTCGATATCGAGCGCACCACGCGCCACGATGTGATCGCGTTCTTGACCCATGTCGAAAAGTTGGCCGGCGAGCCGGCGCGGTGGCTTCACCTCGGTATGACGTCGTCGGATGTGCTCGATACAGCACTGGCGCTGCAGACCACGCGTGCGCTCGATCGGATTATCGCCGGGACGGCGGAGCTGGCGAGCGTGCTGGCGGAGCGCGCCCGAGAGCACGCGTCAACGCCTATGATTGGGCGTTCGCACGGCATTCACGCGGAGCCGATCACCGCTGGGCTCACGTTCGCGCGCTGGCACGCCGAGATTGTCCGTGCGTCGCAGCGCCTGGTGGCGGCGCGGCAAGCGATTGCCTACGGCAAGATCGCCGGGGCCGTTGGCGTGTACGGCAATCTGGATCCTGAGATCGAGCGGGTCGCTCTCGCTCGCTTGGGCCTTTCGCCCGAGACGGTCGCGACGCAAATCGTGGCTCGCGACCGCCACGCCGAAGTCCTAACCGCCATCGCGCTGCTTGGAACGGCAATCGAGCAGATTGCGCTTGGGGTACGGCATTGGCAACGGACTGAAGTAGGGGAGGCGGAAGAGGGCTTCAAGGCTGGGCAAAAAGGCAGCTCTGCCATGCCTCACAAGAAGAATCCGATCCTGAGCGAAAACCTGACCGGGTTAGCGCGGCTATTGCGCGCGTACGCTCAGGCCGGTCTCGAAGATGTTGCGCTGTGGCACGAGCGCGACATTTCGCATTCCAGCGTGGAGCGAGTCGCAATGCCCGATGCGACCACGCTCGCGGATTTCATGGTCACCCGTGCGACCACGCTGATGCGCGATCTGGTGGTGCATGCGGCGCGAATGCGCGCCAACTTGGAGCGATTTGGCGGACTCTACTTCAGCGAGGCCGTGTTGCTCGCGCTGGTGAAAACCGGACTGCCGCGGCAGCGCGCCTACGAGATGGTTCAGCGATCGGCGCTCGCGGCGATTTCCGAAGCGGCCGAGGAAGGCATTGCCGGCGCCAAACCTGGACGGTTTCGCGCGCTTCTGGGTGCAGACCCCGAGATCGCGTCGCGACTCGACGCGGCGGCACTCGACGCGTGCTTCGATCTCGCGCATCACCTGCGCTATGCAGCAGCGATTGTCGCCCGAGGGATTGGAGTTCCGCCATGATCGATGCTGACACGCTGATGGCGCAGCTCGATCGCACGCTCGATCATGCGCCGTGGACCGCACTGCGCGGCCGAACATTGCCGCAGTACCGCGGCAAAGTTCGCGATTGCTACATCGACCGCGAACGCGGCGAGCGTACGATCGTCGTTACGGATCGACTCAGTGCTTTCGACGCCGTCGTCGGTACGATCCCATTCAAGGGTCAGGTGCTAAATCAGCTGGCGCAGTTCTGGTTCGAACGCACGCGTGACATCGCACCCAATCACCTGATCGCCGTTCCCGATGCGAACGTAATGGTTGCACGCGAATGCGAACCGCTGCCGGTTGAGCTCGTCATGCGGGCGTATCTAACCGGCGTGACATCGACGTCGATCTGGCGGGCCTACGAGCGCGGTGATCGCACGTTTTGCGGTCATCGCCTCGCCGACGGCATGAAAAAGAATGAGCCGCTTGCGGCGCCAATTTTGACTCCGTCGACCAAAGCGGCCAAAGGTGATCACGACGTTTCGGTATCCAAAGACGAGCTCCTCGCCATGGGCCACATCGCTCCGGCTGTGTTCGAACGCGCCGCTGCGATCGCAGAGCGGCTGTTTGCGGCAGGTCAGGCACATGCGGCGAAACAAGGGCTCATCCTCGCCGATACCAAGTACGAGATGGGACTCGATGCCAGCGGTACGATCGTTGTAATCGACGAGATCCACACTCCGGATTCGTCGCGCTACTGGTACGCGGATGACTACGAAGCGCGGCTGTCTCGCGGCGAAGAGCCGCGCAGTCTCGACAAAGAGTATGTTCGTCGCTGGCTCGCGAGCGACGCCAGGTGGGCTGGGCATGGGCCACCTCCGGAAATGCCGAGCGAAATCCGCTGCGAGGCCGCGCGCCGCTACATCGCTAGTCACGAGCTGGTCACGGGCCAGTCGTTTGTGCCTGATACACGCGATCCGGTCGAGCGCATCGCCGCTGCGCTCGGAGCAACGTGATGGCGGAGCAGAGCCCGACGATCCTGTTGGTTCCCGGCCGGGTCGCACTGAGCCCATCGCAGGCAGCGGTTGCGTTGGCGAGAGCGCGAGAGGTTTGCGCCGGTGCCGCAACCGTCAGCACGCGTTGGGTACACATCGTGGCATCGGCGCGCGAGCTTTCCGGCAGGCAACGCGATCAGCTCAACCAAATGCTCGATTACGGGCCAGCGGATGTCGCCCGCGCCGGCGCGGGCAGTCGCACCAGCGTCGAGACAGTGGAGTCCGACAGCTTTTTCATTACGCCGCGGCTAGGAACTACGTCGCCGTGGTCGTCTAAGGCGACCGACATCGCACATGTGTGCGGCCTGACCATGGTCACGCGGATCGAACGTGTGACTGAGTGGCGCGTGAGCGGTCAAGGGATCGATGGGGGCAAGATCGGTGCAGCATTGTCCGATCGCATGACCGAGAGCGTGATTCGACGAGAATCGGAACTCGAGCACTTGGTCAGGCGCGGCGGCACGCCGAGAGCTTTGAATACCATCGCCCTCGGCGAGAATGCGGTGCGAACTCTCGATGCGGCGAGTACGCGTCTCGGGTTAGCGCTGTCTTTCGAAGAGATCGACTACTTGGTCGCTCGGTATCGCGACCTCGGGCGCGATCCAACCGACGTCGAGCTGATGATGTTCGCGCAGGCAAACAGTGAGCACTGTCGCCACAAGATCTTTAACGCGGCGTGGACCGTTGGCGATGTGGTGCAACCGCATTCGTTGTTTCAGTGGATTCGCCGCACTACGGATGCGGCGCCGGCCGGTGTGTTATCCGCATACGAAGACAACGCCGCGGTGATCGCCGGGGTTTTCGCCGAGCGATTTTTCCCGGACTCCGATGGGGTGTATCGCGGCCACCGCGAGGCGCAGCACATACTCGGCAAGGTGGAAACGCACAATCATCCGACGGCGATATCGCCGTTTCCAGGTGCCGCGACCGGTGCTGGCGGCGAGATTCGCGATGAAGGAGCGACGGGGCGCGGTGCCAAGCCGAAGGCGGGGTTCGTGGGGTATACCGTGTCAAACCTCCGCATTCCCGGACTTCTGGAGCCGTGGGAGTCGGCCGACGAGGACTGGGTGGGCAAGCCGTCGCGCATCGCGAGTGCGTTCGAGATCATGACCGAGGCGCCGCTCGGGGCGGCGGCCTTCAATAACGAATTCGGTCGCCCGTCGATTCTCGGTTATTTTCGAACCTTTGAGCAGCCGGACGGGCGCGCAGGCGCGATCGTGCGCGGGTTCCACAAGCCGGTCATGCTAGCCGGCGGCATCGGTGCGATCCGGGAGGGCGACGTAGCCAAGGCGCCGGTCCCGGTGGGTGCAGCCCTGATCGTTTTGGGAGGGCCTGCGTTCCTCATCGGACTCGGCGGTGGTGCCGCGAGCTCGCTCGCACAGGGCGCTCAGGGCGCGGATCTCGATTTTGCCTCGGTGCAGCGCGACAACGCGGAAATGCAGCGGCGTTGCCAAGAAGTCATCGATCGATGCTGGGCCAAAGGCGATGCGAACCCGATCTTGTCGATCCACGATGTCGGCGCCGGCGGACTTTCCAACGCGATGCCCGAATTGGTGCACTCCGCGCGGATCGCAGGATCGGATCCGCCCGGAGTTGGACTGGGTGCGCAGCTCGATCTGCGCGCCATCCCGAGCGGCGAACCCGATTTGTCGCCGCTCGAGCTGTGGTGCAACGAAGCGCAAGAGCGCTACGTACTCGCGATCGCCGCCGATCGGGTCGACGAATTCGCCGCCCTGTGTGCGCGCGAGCGAGCGCCGTGGGCGCAGCTCGGAACGGCCATCGCCGGCGGGCACCTCACGCTCGCCGACGCGGGAAATCCACCTGCCGTGGATATTCCCCTCGAGCTGGTGTTGGGCAAACCGCCGCGCATGACGCGTCGCGCGGTGGCCCTAGTGCCGGCGCGAAGTCCGATCACCCTGTCGGGCGCCACCGTGGCGGACGCGGTGAACCGAATACTCGGACTGCCAACGGTAGGCGATAAGTCTTTTCTCGTAGCGATCGGCGATCGCACCGTGGGCGGGCTCGTCAGCCGCGACTCGATGGTTGGCAGGTTTCAAGTTCCCGTCGCCGATTGTGGTTTGACGACGGCGGGTTTCGATACGACTGCGGGCGAAGTCATCGCGATCGGCGAACGGCCTCCTGTGGCGCTGCTGGACGCAGCCGCAGCGTCGCGCTTGGCGATCGGCGAGGCGATTACAAATCTGGCCGCAGCGCCGATCGGCGAGCTTGGCCACATCAAACTGTCGTGCAATTGGATGGCGGCGGCGGGGCATCCCGGCGAGGACGCGTGTCTCGTCGACGCAGTTCGCGCCGCCAGCGATACTGCGGTTGCACTCGGACTGTCGATTCCGGTGGGAAAAGACTCGATGTCGATGCGGACACTGTGGGACGATAGTGTCGTTGTCTCGCCGGTCACGCTCGTGGTGACAGCATTTGGTCCATGCAGCGATGTGCGCGCGGCCGTGACCCCGGAGCTGCGCGGCGGCGGTCGGGAGCTGTTTTTGGTCGACCTCGGCGGAGGCAAAGCGCGGCTCGGTGCGAGCTGTCTCGCGCAGGTTTACGGGCAGCTCGGAGAAACGCCGCCGGATCTCGACGACCCGGCGCGCCTGGCAGGTTTTTTTCGCGCGATGCAGCGCCTGATCGCCGAGGGCCGCATCTCGGCGTACCACGATCGATCCGATGGCGGTTTGGTTGTAACGGTGCTCGAGATGGCGTTTTGTGCCGGTCTGGGGCTCGAGCTGGACATATCGACCGTACATCCCGATCCATTTGCGGCCCTATTTGCAGAAGAACTTGGCGCCGTGATCGAAGTCCGGCCTGAGGATGCAGCCGACGTGTGCACACAGCTGGCCGATGCAGGAGCGATCGTCCACGCGATTGGCCGCGCTGTGCCCGGCGATGCGGTGCACATCGCTCACCTCGGGCGCCGGTTACTGAGCAGCACGCGAAGCGCACTGCGCAATCGCTGGTCTCACGTGACGCATGAGATGGCGCGTCGTCGCGACAACCCAACGTGCGCCGATGAGGAACATGCAATGCGGGTAGACTCCACTGCGAGGGGCCTTGCCGCACATCTAACGTTCGACCCCAAGCAGGGAGTTGCGCCAGCGATTCGAACCGGAGCTCGGCCCCGCGTTGCCATTTTGCGCGAACAAGGGGTGAATGGACATGTCGAAATGGCTGCCGCATTTACGCGCGCCGGTTTTGACGCCGTTGATATCCATATGACCGACCTCATCGCAGGCCGCGCCGACTTGTCCGGGGTCCGCGGCGCAGTTGCATGCGGTGGGTTTTCGTTCGGCGATGTACTCGGGGCGGGTCGCGGCTGGGCGGCTACGTTTCGTTACAACGCGCGGGCGAGAGAAGCGATCGAAAACCTGGTAACGAGGCCCGACACCTTTGTGCTCGGGGTGTGCAACGGCTGTCAGATGGTGTCTGAATTGGCGCCTGAGCTCGTTCCGGCGACGCAAGCTACGTGGCCGCGCTTCGTGAGAAATCGCAGCGATCGCTTCGAGGCACGCCTGGTGGCGGTGAAGATCGAAGACAGCCCCTCATTGTTCTTTCGCGGCATGACCGGATCCACGATTCCAGTTCCGATTTCCCACGGAGAGGGTAGGGCGGAACTTTCCAACGACAAGCTGACCCAGCTCGAACACCAGCGACTCGTATGTGCTCGGTACGTCGACGGCGCCGGTCAGATCGCCGAGACCTACCCGGGCAATCCTAACGGTTCGCCGCGCGGAATCGCATCGGTAACCACAGTCGACGGCCGCATCACGGTCATGATGCCGCACCCCGAACGCGCCTTCCGCACGGTGCAACTGTCATGGCACCCGGACAGTTGGGGCGAAGACAGTCCGTGGATGCGGATGTTTCGCAATGCGCGGGAATGGGTCGGCTGAGGCCTACAGAACCGGCAGCAGCACGGCGAGCATGCCCGCGGCTACTAGTCCAACATAGGCGTGTCGGTGGGTCTCAGGCGTGCGCGGCCATCCGGTCATCGCGACAAGCCCAACAGCGGCGCGGCGCAGCTGCAGCAGGCCAGGAACCGTGGCGGCGAGTGCGATCATGGCGATGATTCGCCCGGGCCACAGCGCTAGGCCACCCGAAAAAGCTTTTACGGTGAGCGTCGGGGCGAGTAGCAGTCCCGACACCGCGATGAGCGAAATCGCCCAGCGTTGACCGGCGAGCATGGCGGTTGCCGACACTGCTAACACCGCCGCCACCTCCGAACCATGCCAGCTCGATTGCGCGAGCGGCAGGGCCAGGAGTGCGCCGATCAGGGTCGTGATACCGAGCCAAACGTCGCTCGTGCGTTGTCTCGTATCAGGGTGCTTCGTGGCACTGGGAAGCGCGACGCCGGCCATACTCTCCATTGTAACGAAACGCTGACACTTGTCGATGTGTGCAACTATCGCCCACTGTCGGTATGGGAAATATATTTTTAATTACAAATGTTTAACGGATTGTCAGCTCTCGGCGATATCGCGTAATTTGCGCAGCAATTCCCGGGCGTTTTCGCAGTGGAGCGCGGCATCGCGCATCGACTGCCGAATTAGCTCGAAGCTCGCACGGGGAATCGCAGTCGCGTACTGATCGAATTCGCCTTCTGCCGCCATCACCTCGATGCGCACGCTCGAGAGCATGTCGTTTAGGGATGCTGCGGTCTCGGCAGCCAGTGCGGTGAGTTGCATCGCCCGCTTGACCTTGGCGCCGCCGGTTTCGAGGGCGAGCTCGCGATCCGCTTTGTCGAGTCGATTTTTTAGGTTGTCGCGCTCGATCTCGAGCATGGATAGTTCGTTCTCTAGATCCTCCATCCTCCGAGCGGTTTCAGGGTTGAATTTTTGGGTGCGATACAGTCGAAGCTCGGTTTGAAGTTGTTCGACGCGTCGTTTGAGTACGCGAATCTCGGCGTCGGCTTCGTTTCTTGCCTCGATCCCCAGCGAGGCGAGGCCGCCGCTCGACGACGTTGCAGGTTGCTGCGCTCCTGGTCGGTTCGGGTGCATCGCGCCGACATGACCTGTCGGCGCTACGGGGGGAATCGCACCAATGCTCGACGGTTGCTCGGGTGCGCTGCCGGCCGTGGATGGCGACCCCAGTTGGCCCGTATCGACGAACCGGAGCCACAAGCTACCGCAGCGAACCGCATCGCCGTGCTTGAACAAGTGGCTGCGGACCCGCTGCTCTTGAAAGTAGACTCCATTCGCCGATCCGAGGTCCTCGAGTACGTAGCCACCTTGGGCCCAGTAGATTCGCGAGTGATGGCGCGAAACCATCGCGTCGTCGGTGCGAATGGCGCAATCCATCGCTCTGCCCACCTTGATCTCCGAAGAAGCCAAGTCGAGAGAGCCTTCGATGCCCTGCGCATCGCGCCAGAGAAGCCGAGGCACGCCCTAAAAAGGTACGGCAAACGAGTGGATTCCACAAGTTACTGCCCGAGCTTGACCATGGCGGGAGGACGGCTCGGTGTGGTAAGCCGTGGCCATGTGCGGCGTGTTCGGCATCCACGGTCACGATGAGGCGGCCAATATCGCGTATCTCGGCCTGCACGCGCTGCAGCACCGCGGTCAGGAGTCGGCTGGGCTCGTCGCGCTTCAAGGCGGCCCCCAAGGTGACTTCCTTCGGGGCGCTGGCCCGGGAGCAGACAACGAGGCGGGGCGGTTGCGCCGCCACGTCGCGATGGGACTGGTGTCCGACACGTTCGATCGCGATGCACTGGCGCTGCTCCCTGGAACAGCGGCGATCGGTCACGTGCGCTATTCCACGGCGGGCAGCTCAGAGTTGCGAAATGCTCAGCCGTTTTTGTTCGAGTATGCGGGCGGCGCAATCTCGATCGCGCACAATGGCAACCTCGTCAACGCGACGGAACTTCGAGCGGAACTCGAGGCCGCGGGATCGATTTTTCAAACTTCCAGCGATACCGAGGTCATCGTGCATCTCATGGCGAGGTCGCGGGAGCCCGACGTTGTCGGCAAGTTGATCGCTGCACTGAAGCGTGTGCGCGGCGCCACTTCACTCGTGGTGCTTACCAGCGATGGCAAGATGATCGGTGCTCGCGATCCGAATGGGTTTCGACCCCTCGTGCTCGGGCGGCTCAAGGATTCCTACGTTTTGTCGTCGGAAACATGCGCGTTTGACCTGATTGAAGGCGACTTGCTTCGCGAGCTAGAGCCGGGCGAGATCGTCGTCATCGAAAAAGGCGGCATGACTTCGCACCGAGTTCTCGAGCCCGCTCCGTCTACGTTTTGCATTTTTGAGCATGTCTATTTCGCGCGACCCGATTCGTTGGTCAACGGAAAGAGTGTCTACCGCGCGCGCGAAAACATGGGGATGAAGCTTGCCCTGGAGGCCCCCGTCGAGGCGGACGTGGTGATTCCGGTGCCCGATTCCGGGGTGCCCGCTGCGATCGGCTATTCGAACCAAAGCGGGATTCCGTTTGAGATGGGCTTGATTCGCTCCCACTATGTCGGCCGAACGTTCATCGAACCCCAAGACTCAATTCGCCATTTTGGCGTGCGCTTAAAGCTGTCGCCCGTTCGATCGATTGTCGACGGCAAGCGAGTCGTCGTCGTCGATGACTCACTGGTGCGGGGTACGACCTCGCGCAAGATCGTGAAGATGCTGCGCGGCGCTGGCGCAAAGGAAGTCCATTTGCGCATTAGTGCACCGCCGACCACGCATCCGTGCTTCTACGGCATTGATACGCCGACGCGAAGTGAGTTGGTGGCCGCCTCGCACTCGGTCGACGAAATTAACACCTACGTCACGAGCGACTCCTTGGCGTACTTGTCGCACGATGCGATGATCCAAGCGGCACGAGGCACGCGGTTTTGCTCGGCGTGTTTTACGGGCAACTATCCGGTTCCGTTGGGCCCCCCCGCCGATCTTGTCCCGCTTCGGCGCGCGCGGTAACGGCCTCTCACGAAGAGAATCCGGTGAGCCTGCCCTGGTACCGCGCGCGCCTCCAGCCACACATAAACCACTGTAAATGCTGAATATGTTTGTTGGTTGCCGGTGTCCATGGCTCACGCCGTCAGGGCGGGTCAATGGCAAAGTCCACATCGCGACCCATTCGACCGCATGATCGCCGCGCAAAGCGCCATCGAACAGCTTCCGATTCTCGGCATGGACCAAGTGATGCAGTCGTTCGGTCTCGTTTTGGTTGGTAGGCGACACCTGCCTTGGAAGGTGGTTGACTATAGTAGTCAGACGTGGTTGACTAATGTCGTGGCCGTCGTCAACATCTACCAAGCGCGGACCCAGTTTTCGCAGCTGGTCGACCGAGCCAGTCAAGGCGAAGAGATCATCATCGCCAAAGCCGGCGTGTGCGTAGCGCGGCTTTGTCCGATGGAAACTCCATCGGCGCGACGCAAACCAGGTGGGTGGGAGGGACAAGTCGCGATGTCGGAAGACTTCAACGAGCCCCTGCCCGACGGTTTTTGGATTGACGGTTTGCCATGAATCTTCTGCTAGACACCCAGGTGTTCATTTGGTGGCGAGCGAATCCAGATCGAATCCTCGACAATGTGAGAGATCGCATCGCGACCACCGCTGTCGTATTTGTCAGCGTTGTTTCCGTTTGGGAAGCTGCGATCAAAGCCGCGCTTGGAAAACTTCGCTACCCGGGAAGCTTTACCGCGGCGGTACGGGACAGTGGAATGCACCGCCTTTCGCTCGGA
The DNA here is from genome assembly GCA_964419605.1 of uncultured Kofleriaceae bacterium. Taxonomy (GTDB): domain Bacteria; phylum Myxococcota_A; class Polyangia; order Haliangiales; family Haliangiaceae; genus JABFXX01. The sequence goes on from CAYQQM010000026.1 coordinate 15,850, forward strand.
TTTGAACAGGCCGAGATGTCAGCGCAATTGCCGTTTCACCACAAGGACCCGTTTGATAGGGCCCTGATCGCTCAAGCAAAGGCAGAGCAGCTCACGATCGTGACAACCGACCGAATGTTCGAAAAGTACGATGTAAGCTTGATGCTTACGTAGGGCATGCCGAAAAGCGGAAGTCAGCTCGGCGCGCTGGCATGATCCGGTTCTGTTGGCCTCGAGCGCTAGTCTTGTGCCGCTTCGGCGAGGGCGGTAACGGGCATCCTCACGAAGAAAAGCTGATGATGCCAGCGCTCGGTTCGCTGCCCGTGAGGTGGTGAGCCCACACGGCTTCGAGCAGGCAGTTTTGTAGCGGTGACATCGTTGCGCCCGGCGCAATCACCGGCGAAACGCTCATGATTTCGTCGAGCGCGCGCTCGAGTACAAAAAACGCGAACCACGTCCCAGCTTGAGGATGCTTCTGCAGGCAAGCCTCCTTGTCGGACTTGAGAATCTGGTCCCAGGGCGCCATTAGGTTTTCCGATCCAGCCACTGTGGTTGAGCCACTCGAACTACTTCCTCCACCACCGGTGCCGTACGATCCGGTACCGATGCTTCGGCTGGGCCGTGTTCCCGGCTCGATCGCGATCAACGAGGTCACCGGTGAAACGACATGGCTCCATTTCGCCAGCGCCATCTGTTCGAACGGCGTCCAGTTTGCATCGTCTTCGTCGCCAATCATTAGGCCGCCTGCGATCTTGCTAAAACCGTCGCTGCGCGCGGCTGTCCACGTCCTCACCTTGCCCCACAACGTGCCTTGCAATTTATCGGTCACCTCGTGCTTGTCGATGGCGATGCTACGTCGGAGGTCGCGGCCTTCTTCCAGGTCTGCAAGCGCTAGTGCCGCCGAAGCTTCATCATCGGTCATTCGATCGCGTACCTTGTCTGCGGGTGCGCGAACAAAGTGCAGATGGGTCACGCGAATCGGACGAACCAGATGCAGTAGCGGCTTGCGCAGCGTATGCGTCGCCCACTTGGTTGCCGATAGGGAAAAACACGCGCCACCGGATGCGTTGGCGCCTTTGGTCCAAAGGAGCTCGTCGGCTTCTGTCAATGAGACGGAGGGGCCACCGCTTTCCGGCGGTTGTTCGAGCTGTGGCTCGTCGGTATCGCCTTCGTAGAGTACCTCGGCACCTGCGGGTCGCGACGGGTCATGGCCGGGGTGCGTTGTGCCTAACGAAACGACGTGAACAATGGCGCTTTTGTCGCTCGTTACAGCGTCGACGAGCAGCGTATCTGGCATCGACGCTCGGATGACGTTGTCGGTCGTGGCGATGATGCGCCGAGGACCCTTGTGCAAAGCCATCGCTTGAACTGCGAGTGCAGTGCCAGCTGGCAGCTCGCTGCCGTTGCCAAGCGGAGCGCGCTCTAGCTTCCCGAGTTGAGCGAGCAGTTCTTGCCGCGTCACCAGACGACCAAACCATCGCTTCGCGTGCCGGGCATAAGTAACGATTTCAAACACCGCGGTGGGTACATGCGAAGCGATGGCGCGAATCACTGCAACCTGCCTTGTTACGCCCTGGGGGCCCACGGAATACGACGTGTCGACGGCGAACACGAATGCAGCGCTCTTCGGCAGTTCACTAAGCGAATCCGCGTCCAGCTCGATACGGACAGCTTCGCGATCACTGGCCACGTCAATTTGTGCAATGCGCCCTCGCACATCGAAGTGCTTGGCCGTGCCGACCTCGATGGCCACGGGTTCACAGCAAGCGTCGAAGGGCGCAGACGTTGCACCCACGGCTACTCTTCTACCGGCGATAGAAAGCGCCGCAGCGTTCAACGAGGGGTCGACCGCAGTCACCGTGACTTTCGGATCGATGGTGTGGCGTGCGGACCTGGCCTGCCTCTGCGTGAGGCTACGCTCGGCGCATCGCGGCAGTTCGTAACGGTATTGTCCACGCAGAAACGTCGACGGTACGACCAATTTGTATTCGATGTACGTCGGCTTCTGCTGTACGGGATAGACTCGAAGCGACAAGCGGCGGTTAGACACCCACCCAAGCAGGGCCGGATCTTTCACCGGAGCGGCGCCAAACCCCGTGAGGCGTTGATACTTGCGCGACGCCTCTTGCGACTCTAAGAGTTCGCCCTCGTACCACGTGCCATTGGCAAGAATGCGCAGTTGGTTGGCCGTCGCACCTTCTGGAATGTCGATCGCAACGTGCGCCTCGTCAGGTTTGACGCGAGCCGTCACAAACGCGCGTTGCACGGTGTACACGGCATAGCCGTCTTTGAGCTCAATGGAAACGGTGTGCATCGTCTCCCGGACGGCGGACCCCTCGGTTCCCTGTAGGGTGTCGGCATGTGCCGTCGCTGCAATGAGGGCTGCCGCCATCGCAACATTTCGCATACCGGTATGGTAGTTCGATTCCGCCCTGGGGCGCCGGCGGTCGGCTTGTTTTGGCTTGTTTGCCGCGTCGTCTTCTCCGTCCAGGTGGTGTAAGTACGGAGCGCTATGGCGATCGAAGGTCTCGAAATCCGTACCGTTCGGGCTCAGCTCAAGGCGCAAAGCGACAAGGTCGCCGAACTCCGGGGGTTGCTTTGACATCGACCACAAGCGGTTAGCCATCGAAGAGTTAGATTCTATTGCAGCCGGCCCAAACTTCTGGACCGAGCCCAAGAAAGCGCAAAGCGTTCTTCGCAACAAGAAGCAGTTTGAACAGATCGTTTCGGCATGGGATGCTCAAGCTCGCGCGATCTCCGATGCTGAAGTATTGCTCGATCTTGCCGAGGAAGTCGGCGATCCAAACTCGGCGGTTGAAGCGCAGACGTTGATCGAGCAGGTAGGGCGTTCTCTCGAGGAAATCGAGTTTAAGCGGATGCTGTCGGGAGAACTCGACGCTGGCGGCGCGATCGTTCAGGTGACCTCAGGGGCTGGGGGAGTAGACGCCAGCGACTGGGCGCAAATGCTACTTCGCATGCTGATCCGCTACTGCGAGCGCAAAGGCTGGAAGGTCGAGATCCTCGAGGAAACCGCAGCCGAAGAGGCCGGCATCAAGGGAGCAACCATCGCTGTCGCTGGTGACTACGCATACGGCCTGCTCAAGGCGGAGAGCGGCGTGCACCGGCTTGTTCGGGTATCGCCGTTTGACGCCAATGGTCGCCGCCAAACCTCATTTGCTGCCGTCCAGGTGACCGCCGATATCGACGACGATATCGAGGTCGATATCAACGAAAGCGACCTAAAGATCGATACCTATCGCGCCGGTGGAGCCGGGGGGCAACACGTGAATAAGACCGACTCAGCTGTACGCATTACCCATGCGCCGACAGGCATCGTTGTGCAGTGTCAGAATGAGCGCAGTCAGCATGCCAATAAGGCCAAGGCGATGAAGATGTTGCGTTCGAAGCTGTACGATTTCGAGCTTGCCAAGCGCGAGTCGAAGGCTGCCGAGGACGCAAAAGCGCGACTCAAGATCGAGTGGGGCTCTCAGATCCGAAGTTATGTGCAATTTCCCTATCAGCAGGTCAACGACCATCGAACCGAGTTGAAAACCTCCGACATCGATGGCGTTCTCGACGGAGACCTGGACCCACTAATCCGGGCGTACCTGCTGCAGGCCGCCAACGAGCGAACGTAGTGGAGGCGGCGGGAGTCGAACATCGGCCCTATCCTTATGAAATCACTGGTATTCAGTGGCCGGAAATACGACTGGTGCCCCCAGAGATGCCCCCACTCTGGTGGCTCTGCAGCGCCACCGGGTGCACTAAATCTCGGGCACGGGGCCAATCGACCTTTCGCTTGGATACAAAATTGTATATGCTAGATTTTCGTGAAGCGCCGGGAGTTGGAGCAACGGCTACGAGCACTGGGTTGGCGGCCGTTGCGGGAGGGTGGCAACCACGCGATCTGGACTAACGGGACCGATTCTCTGGCGGTGCCTCGGCATCGGGAAATCAAAGAGGGAACCGCGCGCGCGATCTTACGAGAGGCAGGAGGCAAGCATGCAGATTGAAGTCAACATGAAGAAGTCTGGCCGTTGGGTAGAAGCTTCCGTCCCGGCGATCCGCGTCTACACGCAGGGCAAAAGCTTCAAGGACGCTGCCGCGATGGTCGTGGATGCGGTTGAACTTCTCGCGGACACGTATGGCATCAAGGCGAAGGCAAGCGTCAAGCGGACGCCAGGAGTTGGATGGGCACTGGGGTTCGACAGCGATGCCGCCCTCATTGCATTCGTGTTGAAGCGCCACCGCCGTGAGCGCGGCATCTCGGTCGAGCGAGCGGCCAAGGCGATTGGCCAACGATCAAATCAGGCCATCTCCCGCTACGAACACGGCAGGCAACCTCCGACCATTGCCACGTTGCAAAAATTGCTTCGAGCGATCGCCCCCGAAGTGCAGCTGCAGCTGGTCGCGCCTTCCCGCGCAGCATGAACCGTCTGCTCGTCTTGATGCGCATTGGCGATGGGGTATTTGCTCTCGCCTCGAGCACTTCGTTGGTCCACAATGACCATCTTTGTAAATGGTATCGCTATCTTACAGATACTGGATGAACCTCAGTAAACCTTGGTGAACGTGCAAAGCGCGGAGGCGGCGGGAGTCGCGCCGCGAGAGCGACGAAGTCGCAGAGCGGCGCGGAACCTGTCGCGGCGGCAAACGACGAGGTTGCCAGGCCGCCGCGGGAGTCGATCCCGCGTGGTAAGTGCGCGTCTTCGCTGTGAAAACGCGCAGGCCTTGTCCCGTCGATACCCCAAACGTTCTAGACACCCGAACTGTGGTGCATCCGTCCTTGTAGGGTACACCACATTGGTGTACAAGTGGAAATGGCCGATGTGGTCGTCATCGCAAGGCGAACGCAACGCGACTTGCTCAAGGTTCCCAACACACGTGGCGATCAAGTTTCAAGACTGGGTGGAGGATGCTTAAGATCGAGGTCTCATGGAGGTGCGCAAAATTTCCGGGTATCACGACGGGCCGCTTAGCGGCGAGCTCAAGGGGCTGCGTTCGATTCGTTTGAGTAGAAGCTACCGCGCCTACTACCGCACCGTCGCCGGTGCCGCCGTCATGGGCAACGTTGAAAGGATCGACAAACATGAGTACTAAGAAAAGCCAAGCCGCTCGCTTTATGGAAAAGCTCACGGGTGGTCCAGTAACATTTGGCAAGCTTCTCGAATCGATCCGCAAGGGCGAGGAGATGACCCAGCCCGATTTCGCGGCCAAGCTCGACCTGTCCAAGTCGCACCTGAACGACATCGAAAAGGGACGCAAGTTGGTGAGCCCCGAACGCGCCGCACGTTTTGCCAAGCTGCTTGGTTATTCGCAAACACGTTTCGTCAAGCTCGCACTGCAAGATTTGGTCGACCGCAACGGTCTCAAGTTCTCGGTCGAAGTTCGAGCGGCCTAGGGGCCCGCGAGACGCGTGAGAAGGCGGGGAGTAGACGAGACGAGCCACTGACACTGCGGCGCGAAACCTGCCGCGGGGGGGAAACGGCCAAACGCGCGCAGCGGCGGGAGTCGACGCCGCGGGAGCGACGAAGTCGCCGCGCGGCGCGAAACCTCCCGCGCGGGGGAGCGACGAAGTCGCGAGCACGCCTCCGCGCGTAGCGCGGAGACGACTCCACGAAATGAGCGAAGCGAATGCAGTGGAGGCGGCGGGAGTCGAACCCGCGTCCGCGGTCCCCTCAGACCGAACGTCTACGCGTGTAGGCAGGCTATTTTAGGTCTCACACGGGTCGGCAGCAGCCGGCCTACTCGTGCAACGAGCCAACGAATCTCGACTTTTCGCCGTCGGCAACTCGAAAAGTCCAGCCTGATTGTGTCGGTGCTGTCTAGCTACAGGCGGAAGCCAAAAGCACCGTCGCTACCTAATGATTAGGCGGCGAGAGCAACGGGACGAGCAAAGGTGTTGTCGTTCGCAGTTGCAGGTTTGCCCATTTTTACGTGGCCATGGGCGCCACGACGCGCAATTCGGACGTTGAAAACCACGTCGAATCCGGTACGCCCCCTTGTCAAAGAACATGTGCAGTGTGGGGTCGAGTAGCTCGAGCGTCAAGCTCCCCTGCAGATTGCTGTCCCCAGGGCGAATTTTGACACTCCCCAATGGCTGCCCCCGGTCTTCCCGTCCTCCGTCCGGGACTTCCTCCCCCCCACTCGGGGACTTCTCCCCCTTCGGGGACTTCTCCCCCTTCGGGGACTTCTCCCCCTTCGGGGACTTCCAAGGGTCGCAAGGGTCGCAAGGGTCGCAAGGGTCGCAAGGGTCGTCGGGGACCTCCAATTATCCCGATACCGCCACCGGCTGCACGCTGCGCCGCACGAGTTTAATGCTGAGCAGCTGGTGGAGTAGTTTCGCAACGTCGAAGCTTCCGAGGCGTGACTTCTGGACAATGTCCCTGACGGTGTTCTTTCCGTTTACGAGATCCAGAACGGCGAGCTCGTCGCGCGTGAGTCGGCCGCGCCCCATGTGGGCGACGGAGTCTTCGTTGCGAAGGAACACGAGATCTGCATTGTCGACGTCTCGTTCGACGAGGTGCCACTGGTCGACGCGGCGATAGCCTTCCATCAGCACAGATTCGATGTCGAGGCCCAGGGCGGCGTCCATCACCGACTGCGGCATCGCGTGGCCGCGTTGGAAGCGAAACTCTCCGCGGCGCCAGCGCAGGATCTCGTAGATGAGCTCACTGGACTGGTCGACGAGGCAGCCGCGGAGTTCGGACTCGGTCATATGGCCCTGTTTCACGAGCAACTGGCCCAACAGCTCTGGGGGAGGTCCGGCGGGCTTCGCAGCGAGGAATTCATCGAGATCGCCGCGAGACATGATCTCGGCGTTTACAACGAAGCGTCCAAGCCGGAACTCGTCTGCAGCGCCTGTAGCCAATGCTTGTTCGGCCCGGCCTCGACGGAAATGTATGTCAACGCGCGTCTCGCCTTGCGCAACGGTGAGGAGGCCGGATTGTTCTTGATCGCTGATCAACTGCAAGACAGCCGCGATCGGAATGGCACCGACATCGCCCGATAAACCCGGCTGAGCGCCCGTGAACAAGTTGAGGTCTAGCCCCTGCAGCAACTTCAACAGTGCCGCATCGTTCAAAGCGACGTTGGCCGCAGCGGCGATCGCGGCAGCATCGGTACTGACTTTTCCGTTGGGATCAGTCGAGGCATTGGCGAGCGCCAGCAATGACCAGACCTGGGCGGCGATAGCCTGACTCACGTCGCGTCGAAATTCGGCAAGAGCAGTGGTCCGCGCGTTTTGCTGAGAGTCGTCGACTGGGGCCGCCGGTTCTTCAGTGGGAGGCGAGGTGTGCGCACCTCTTGAACTGGCGTACTTGCTGAGCGTGTGCGAGACGACCGCGGTGATCGCTTCTGGGGAAAACGGTTTGGTGATGTAGTCGACCAGCCCCATGACTTTTACGAACTGATCCCCGATCTGATCTCCCTTGGCACTCATCAGGATCACTGGGATGTCGCGCAGCTTCGGGTCCGCAGAAATCGCTCGGCACGCGTCGTAGCCGTTCATTCGCGGCATAACGAAATCGAGCAGAATCACGTTGGGGGGATTGGCGCGGGCTGCGGCCACGCCTTGCTCGCCGTCGAGCGCGGTTTCTACTTGATAACCGGCCTTGGATAGGACCAGCTCCACGACCTTCAGGATCGTTGGGCTGTCGTCGATTACCAGCACCTGCTCTCCAGCCATGTCGGTCCTTCCCTTACCCGGTAGCACAGCTCCGGCCGCTGCATCCTATGTCGCAGCCCCCCCCATTTCAATCGTTTCGATAGGACCTACCTCCTCAATTGGAGGGTCGGCGCTCACCGTGGTAGCTTCTGGTGTACGTGCCAAGTCCCGAAGAAGACTGGGACCAATATCCCAGGAGATTCGGCAAGTACCACTTGCTCGCGCCGCTAGCACAAGGCGGTATGGGGGCGCTTTACCTTGCGGTCACCGGAGATCGAGGGCTGGAGCGCTTGATGGTGATCAAGACCGTGCTTCCGCATCTCGCGGACTCTGAATATGTCGCGCGATTCCGCGATGAAGCGAAAGTTGTGGTGAAGCTGTCGCACGGGAATTTGATCCCGGTGTTCGACGCTGGATTGGTCGGCGGCGAATTGTTCTTGGCGATGGAGTTTGTCGAGGGTCGCGACCTGCGAGCGGTGTGGAATCGCTGCGCAAAGAAGCAGGTTGCGTTTCCCATCGATGTTGCAGTGTTCATTGTCAAAGAGCTGTGCCGGGGGCTCGCCTATGCCCATGCATTTCCTGATTTGAATCTAGTTCATCGCGATGTGTCGCCACCGAACATCCTGCTTTCCTACTCAGGGGAAGTGAAGCTAACGGACTTCGGCCTGGCGGCTTCGACACTCAAGTTGGAGAAGACCGCTCCGGGGATCATTTACGGCAAGGTTGCGTACATGTCGCCCGAGCAGGCTCGGGGCGAAAAGCTCGACGGTAGAAGCGATATGTACGCCTCCGGAATCGTGCTTTGGGAACTACTTACGGGGCGCCAATTATTCCCACCCGGCAAAGATCAGCCACAGGATTTGCAGTCGCGGGCCAAAAACCCCGATGTGACGCGGCCGAGTCGACGTGCTCCGCGCGTACCCGTTGAGCTCGACGAGATTTGTTTGCGGGCGCTCGCCCCCGATCCTGGCGAGCGCTACAAAGATTGCGATGAGATGCGCACGGCGCTCCAGCAGTGGCTAGCCAGCAATGCGCCGACGACCGATGGCTCGCGCATGGCTGCATTTCTACATGATCTGTTTACAGACGATATCGCGCGGGAGCGGGTTGAGCGCGAGGAGATGATCGCTCGCATCCGGACCCGCGCGTTGACGTTGCCGCCGTCCGATGATTTGCGCAAGCTCATCGAGCAGTCGGTGGTGGGGGGAGCCGATCAAACTGCTAAGGCCGCGGAGGGGGCCTCGGCGGAAACAAGTGACGCCCCCGTGCGCATGCCCGGATCCGTCGGTCGACGGGCGGTCGATCGCGGCGATGAATCGTTAAACGACCGCCGGCGCGAAGCTGATCGGCGAGCCTCCGCATCACGGCTGGCTGCAGGGCCTGCGACTGCGTCCACCGCAACTGCGTTGGCGCCGCGCGTCGATCCGGCTGCCGAGCTCGACGTGGGTTCTGAGATCAATAGTCGCTATCGCATCGTCGAGCTGCTCGGAGAAGGGGGGATGGGCAAGGTGTACCTGGCTGAGCACGTCGAGATCGGCAAGCGGGTAGCACTCAAGGTATTGCATCCCAGTTACTCGCGGATGCCCGATTTGGTGGAGCGGTTTCGCCGCGAAGCTCGCGCGGCCTCCAAGATCGGTCACCCCAACATCGTCGATGTTACGGATTCGGGGGCCACAGAGGGCGGCAGTGTGTACTTCGTGATGGAGTACCTCGAGGGGGTTGAGTTGGGATCGGTGATCGAGCGCGAGGGCGCCCTGGACGTTGCGCGCGCGTTGCGGATTTCCAGCCAAATTTGTCGAGCGCTGTCTGCCGCGCATCGCGAGCAAATCATCCATCGCGATCTGAAACCGGAAAATGTCTTTTTGATCTCGCGCGGCGGTGAGGCGGACGTCGTTAAGGTACTCGACTTCGGCATTGCCAAAACGACCGAGGCGGAGGCGGCGCGCGAGCGCAAGCTAACGAGTCCCGGGATGGCGATGGGGACGCCGGAGTACATGGCCCCCGAGCAAGCTGCTGGGCGTCCAGCCGATGCGCGAACCGACATCTATTCTCTCGGCGCCATCATGTACGAAATGGTGACTGGATTGCCGCCGTACCAGGGCGACAATTTTATGGAGATATTGAGCAAGAAGGCGACCGTCGATCCGCGAGTTCCGATCGTTGTGCGCCCCGAGTTACCGCTTGCGGTGTCCGAGCTCGTGATGGCGGCGATGGCGCGAAATCCCAGCGAGCGCCCACGCAGCATGGACGCGCTCGAGTACGAGCTGAATAAGTGCCTGTCCGGTCGCGGGGTCGCGGTTGCACAAGTGTTGGGGGTGACGATCGATGGGGATGTTGTTGCGGCGTTGAATCCGGGTCTGGCGGTGCGTAGTCTCGATGACGGGCTGGTACAGCGCGGCACACGCTCTGCGACGAGCGAAGTGTGGGAGACGCGGTCCGGAGTTTCGCGCGCTCAAAGTAGCCCTTCCGGACAGCACATCATTCGGCTACCAACCGAGGGCACGACTCCGTCGCCCGACCGAGTTTCCTACCCGGTCCTCCCTGCGGTTGCCCAGATGCAAGCGGCCCAAGCGGCCCAAGCGGCCCAAGCGGCCCAAGCGGCCCAAGCGCCCCAAGCGCCCCAAGCGCCCGAAGCGCCCGAATCCCCGTTGTCCTTCGCGCCGACGCCCGCGCCTATGTCGGCGGACATCGCGTCCGTCCCAGTCAGGGGTGAACCTGCGAGCCGAGGGGCATTATGGGGGTGGATCGTGGTGGCGGTCGCTCTGTTTGGCGGCGGTGGAGCGCTGGGGTACTTCATGCTGGCTCAGAGCGGGGTGAGCACGCAGGCATTACCGTCGACCTCGTACCGGGGGATGGCGATTGCGTCTGACGCCGCGATCGATCGACCTCCGCACTCCCTCAGCGGGAGTGCTGCGCATCCCGGCGCGGCCGGGATTATCGACTCGGCTGGCGCGCCCTCTGATAGCACACCCTTTGTCGAAGATGCAGCAGGTAGCGCAGCACCTGAATCGGGGCCGGAGCCAAGTAGTGTTCCGCCGATGGACCTGGTCGATGCGCCGCCGCCTCCGCGGGGCGTTAAGCGGCCAGCCGGCGCACCGGCAAACGGGCGTCGGTTGGTACCCTCGGGTGGGGAAGAACGAGATCCGAGGGCGCTGCTACGACAATCGAGCGCCGCGGAGGCGAAGGGGGATTGGGAAACCGTGCGAAGCACCAACCAGAAGCTCGAGAAGATCAGGGGCTGGACAGGTCCTGCGGTGTATGGCCAAGCGTGGGCTGCGTTTCAGATGAACGATACCCCAGCGGCGCTCGTGCTCACGGAACGGGCGATCCGACTTCCCGGTCCGCAGCGCAACAAAGCGCTGCTGCTGCGCGCGGACGCCATCTTCAAACAGGGCGACTTCAAGCGCGCTAGAGATAACTACCTGACGCTTCGTTCGATGTTCGGCGATTCCGATCTTCGAGCTGTCGTCACGAAGAAGATCGCGCTGTGCAATAAGCAGCTCGGCTTATCCGAGCGCGACGGCATCAAGGACTAGCTCGAAGCTGTGGCTCGGAACGTTGCACGGTTCGGTGTCCTAGCGGTTGTCGTTGGCCTCGGCCAGATCGCGGATGCTGCGCCGCGCATGGTCAAAGGGCCGTATCTACAAGATCTCGGATCCACGTCGATCACTGTGATGTGGGAGCTCGATGAGGAGCGCGCAGCGAAAATTTCCGTGACGGGGCCGAGCGGAACGCGCACACAGCACGTGGCGGCGGCTCGTTTCGCAGAAGCTAGGCTCGAACAACTGCAGCCATCGAGCCGCTACCGCTACCGGGTAGCGATTGGCGACAAGGTCTGGGACGGCGAGTTTGCGACCGCGCCACCACCGGGCAAGGACGTGCCGTTTTCGTTTGCCGTCGTGGGCGATTCACGCGGCGGAATGGAACCGCATCGACGGGTTGTAGATCGCATCCTGCAAGACGTTCCAGAGTTCATTCTCGGAACCGGCGATATGGTGGACGAAGGCTATCGCCAAGACCAGTGGCAACAGTTCTTCGACATCGAGGACCCGCTGCTCCGCACAGTGGTCTACTTCCCGGCGCTCGGAAACCATGATCGTCAGGGCAGGGGTCGGACCGCAGACAACTATCGAGCGTACTTCTCCGTTCCGGAAAACGGCGGAGATACTGAGCGCTATTACGCGTTTACCTACGCGGCGTCGCGGTTTCTCGTACTCGACTCCAACGCGTACAGCTTTGCGCTCACCGATCAGACAGCGTGGATCGAGCGAGAACTCGTTGCTGCGCGCCAGGACCCCGCGATTCACCACGTTTTTGTTGTGATGCATCACCCGCCGTTTTCTATCTCGCTGCACGGAGGGTCGACCGATCTTCGCGAGCGGTGGACGCCGCTATTCGAAGCGTACGCGGTATCTGCGGTGTTCTCGGGACACGACCACGTCTACGAACGCGCTGAACACAATGGGATCCGCTACTTTGTCTCCGGAGGCGGGGGAGCGCCGCTTTACCCGCGGCGATCAAAGTCCAGCCCGATCGACCTCGAAGCGGTGAAGAAATTCGAGCGCGCGCTGCACTTTCTTCGGGTGGGCGTAGCGGGCGCTCGCATTGAAGTGACCGCCGTGCGCGCCGATGGAACGACGATTGAGTCCGAGGTATGGACGGACGGAGCGTCGCCGTCTGACCCTGGTGGAGACTCGTCTAGGCTGGTCGCACGCGCGGCGGGTGGTGCGTCGCCAACCACCAACGCCGTCGCGCCGGCTCCTAAACGTGCGCCCTGGCCGGTAATGGGGATCGGGATAACGCTGCTTGCGCTAGCACTGGGTGCCGCCGCGCTGATCCTGCGTCGGTAGTTGGCGACGCCCGGCTCAGTTCACGTCGGGATCATCGTCGTGCTCATTGGCTTGTAGCCAAGTATCGCAGACGCGCCGCACGTCATCGGACGCAGCGGCCAATTCGCTTAGACTGCGGAGGAGGCCCTCTAAGGCCTTACGATCGTCAGAGTTCGACATAAGTACCGCCTACAACGTTCACCAATGTACTCTCTCAGCATACCTCTTAGAGTTCAAGAACAATGTCGTAACCAGCTGAATCAAATGGGGTTAAGGTAATGTCCAAGTCAACGCTAGCGCAAAATGATCGGGTCCCAGGGAACGCATGGACGGGTTCCTTGTTTGCGCGCGAGGCGCTACGGCCATCCATTGGGGTGGCAGCGACGCTGGTGTTCAGATCGCGTGCAACGATGGCCGACCGCGTGTCTCCGGCGTAGCAAGCGTGGTAAGAACCCGCAGCCATGGAAGCCGGGGATCTAGTTTTGCGAGGAGGCCGGGTATTCGACCCCGCGGCGCCTCGTCCCGTCGACATGTCTGCAGATCTCCGAATCCACGGCGGACGCATCGTGGAGATCGGGCGCGGACTGGTGGCGACTCGCATCATCGACGTCAGAGATCTATGGGTGGTTCCCGGGCTGGTCGATCTGCACGTGCATCTACGCGAGCCTGGACACGAGTACAAAGAGGATATCGAAACCGGAACGCGAGCTGCTGCTGCGGGGGGATTCACCACGATTTGTTGCATGCCGAATACCAAGCCGGTCAACGACCAGCGCGCGGTCACTGAGCTGATCGTGCGGCGGGCTCAGGAAGTAGGCCGGGTTCGCGTGCGTCCGATTGGGGCCATCACGCGGGGCCTGGAGGGGACTGCACTAGCGGACATCGCCGAGATGAAAGACGCGGGCATCGTCGCGATTTCCGACGACGGAAGGCCGGTGATGAATGCTGGACTCATGCGGCGGGCATTTGAATACGCTCGGACGTTCGATCTTCCACTGGTTCAGCACGCCGAAGATCTCGACCTCGCAGAAGGGGGCTCGATGAACGAGGGCGCGGTGGCGACCCGGATCGGTATTCGCGGGCAACCCGCGTGTGCGGAAAGTGCGATGATTGCACGCGATCTCGAAATCGTGGAATGGACTGGGGCGCGGTATCACGTCGCCCATGTATCCACTGCGCGCAGCGTTGCCTTACTTCGCGATGCGAAACGCCGTGGGTTGCCTGTAACGTGCGAAGTGACACCGCATCACCTCGCTCTCACCGATGAAGCGTGCAGTCACTACGACACGCGAACCAAGGTCATGCCGCCTTTGCGCACGACCGCCGACCAAGAGGCGCTGCTGGAGGGTTTGGTCGACGGAACCATCGATGCGATCGCAACCGATCACGCGCCGCATTCGCCGGTCGAGAAAGACGTCGAATTCGAATGCGCGGCTCCCGGCATGCTGGGGCTTGAAACGGCGCTGCCAATTGTGCTCGATTTTGTCCGCATGGGAACCCTGGAGGAAAGGCGTGCGATTTCGGCGCTCACCGGAGCGGCAGCTCGGGCGTTCGGGCTGCCGACCGGTTCACTTTCCGTCGGGGTTGCTGCCGATATTGCGGTGATCGATCCCGAACGTCCGGTCACCCTCACGCCTGAGACGATCGCGAGCAAATCAAAAAACTCGCCGTTCTTCGATCATAAGCTCGCAGGTCGGGCGGTGCTCACGATGGTCGATGGAAAACCGGTTCACGACCTCGACGGGAGACTTCGATGACTTCGACCCCGCCCAGCGCGGCGCGTTGGCCTGCTGCGCTCGTGCTCGAAAATGGTCGCGTGTTTCACGGCAGCGGCTTTGGCGCTCGCACCGAAGCGATCGCGGAAGTCGTCTTCAACACGTCCATGACCGGCTACCAAGAGATCGTCAGCGACCCTTCGTACGCCGGTCAGATCGTCGCAATGACGGCGCCGCAAATTGGCAACGTTGGCGCGAATGCGGCCGACCTCGAGGCGAACCGAATCGCGTGCGCCGGTTTAGCCATTCGCGAGTTGTCGCCGCTCACTTCAAACTGGCGCAGCGAAATCGCGCTCACGGATTGGCTGTCTCAGGTGGGCGTCCCCGGCATCGACGGCATCGACACGCGCGCGCTCACAAGGACGTTGCGCGATCGCGGCGCGATGCGCGGCGCGATTACGGCGGACGTGGACCAGATTGCCGCCGTGATCGAGCGCGTGCGGCGCGCGCCGAAGATGGACGGACAAGACTTGGTATCTCGCGTCACCTGCGCGTCGCCCTATCCGTGGACCGAAGCTGCGTGGCGAGCCGCGCCCGATGGGAGGAGCGCCGATGGCCAAGGTACAGCGCAAGAATCGGCGCCACTCGTTCCGGTTGCGTTCCACGTGGTTGCGTACGACTTTGGCATCAAGACCAACATTTTGCGCCAGCTGCGCGAAATCGGCGCTCGCGTCACCGTTGTGCCAGCCTCAACGCCGGCTGCCGCTGCGTTGGCATACGCTCCCGACGGCATTTTTCTGTCCAATGGGCCCGGCGATCCTGCCGCAGTTGGATACGCGATCGAAACGGTGCGCGAGCTGTGCGCCAGTGGCAAGCCGGTATTTGGCATCTGCCTGGGGCACCAAATTTTGGCGCTTGCCCTCGGTGGCCGCACGTTCAAGTTGCCGTTTGGTCACCACGGCGGCAACCACCCGGTTCTCGACAAATCGACAGGCAAGGTCGAGATTACGTCGCAGAACCACGGCTTTGCCGTGGACCCCGCTTCGCTGCCCTCGGGCGTTCACGTCTCACACGAGAATTTGTTCGACCACTCCGTCGAAGGACTCGTGGTGGAACGCCGGCCGATTTTCAGCGTTCAATACCACCCCGAAGCAAGTCCCGGCCCTCACGACGCGAGTTACCTGTTCCAGCGGTTCCGCGATGCGCTGCGGAGCGTTCGGTGACGGAGGTTTCCGGGGCGGCGCTCCTCGATCACGTGATCGAGGAACTGTATGCTCGTCACACAGCCAACGCCGCTGAGGCTGCGGTCGCACGGGCGGAGTACGAACAACGCCGCGGTAAGGTGCACGAGGACCACGAATTGTGGGAGGCGTGGAGCGCTGCGTTTGTCGAGTGGTTCGTCGTCGAGCGCGTTGCTTCTGGCGGCGAGCTGCCGCTGGCTGCCAGAACGTACAACGAGCTGGCGGCCGCCCGCGATCCCCGCGCCGATGTGGTGCGTGCGCTCGTTACATCGCAGCGCAGCTTGTACCAGGTTCGCGCCATTGCTCCGCGTCGCATCGAGCTCATCGATTTGCTCGGCAACGCGGAGTTCCACGTTGCAGAGCAGCGCGCGCTTCACGGCGTTGAGGTGGGCGACGTGGCCGAGCTTCGGCTTTGTGGCGTCGGCGGACAGGTGTGCTTCGGGCGTACGTTCATTTATCACCCCAGGGCAGCGCGCGATGCGATCGTCGAGCGCGCTCGGGCAATGCTCGCCAAGGGAGCGTCCCGACGCGATGTGATCGATCAGGTTGCGAAACTGCGGGTTCAAATCACGCGGTATCGCCATATGCCCGCCGCGAAGGTCTACGAACTGAATTCGCGAATCGCGGGGTAGGGCGGCGGCGCGGCAGATTTTGCGTTGCGGTGGTGCTACAGCAGATCTGGTCAGCAGCTGTCAAACTGTTTTTCGGCGTGGCCGCGGCGTGCCTCCTGACACCGCTCGACCAGCGTAGGTGATAAGGTCCGCGTCCATGTCGCAACCGAGCGAAACGCCGGAGAGCACGTTAGACCGCATCATTCACGAACGACGCGAAAAGGCACGAGCGCTTCGCGTTCGCGGTTCCGATCCGTACCGCAACGATATCCGTCCGCACATTCCTCTTGCCGACGTTCGGGATCGATATGCATCGACCAAGCCCGACGCGGCAGTGCAGGAGGGCGTGCGCAAAGGCGTGACGCCGATCGACGGAGAGTTGCTTCGCGTTGGGGGGCGTGTACTGGTGAAGCGGGGCATGGGCAAAACGGTGTTCGCGCCCGTTCGGGATGAGAGCGCTGAGCTGCAGCTGTTTCTCAACGTCGATCACCTCGCCGCCGACGACTTTGCGAACATTTTGCCAGCCCTCGATGCCGGGGACCACGTCGTGGCGGAGGGCCCGGCGTTTTGGACCCGTACCGGCGAACTATCGATTCTCGCTAAGCGGTTGTGGATCGTCGCGAAGTCGCTGCGACCCTTGCCGGACAAGTGGCACGGCCTGACCGATGTCGAGCTGCGTTACCGTCAGCGATACGTCGACCTCGCTGCAGATCCAGCGGTGCGCGAGGTGTTTCGCAAGCGCTCGGCGATCGTTCGCGGGATTCGGCGCTTTCTCGACCACCGAGCGTTTCTCGAAGTCGAAACACCGATGATGCACCCGATCATTGGCGGAGCCGCTGCTCGTCCGTTTACGACTCACCACAACGCGCTCGATATGAAGCTGTATATGCGAATCGCACCTGAGCTGTACTTGAAGCGGCTCGTCGTGGGAGGGTTCGAGCGGGTTTACGAGATCAATCGAAATTTTCGCAACGAGGGACTGTCGCGGCAGCACAACCCAGAGTTTACGATGCTCGAGTTTTACCAAGCCTACGCGACGTACACCGACCTGATGGACCTGACCGAACAGATGGTCGGTGAGCTCGCCCGGGAAGTAAACGGGTCGACCAAGGTCACCTGGGATGGGACGGAGCTGGAACTCGCTGCCCCGTGGCGACGAATTACGGTAAAAGATGCAGTGCGCGAACTCGGGGGAATCGCCGAAGCGGAGGCAGTATTCGAAGATCCAGCGCTTGCGGCGCGGGTCGCCATGGCCCATGGAGTACCCGTGCGAGACGTTGCCCGCGTTCTGATTTCGGGTATTCCAGGGCGAGATCTACCGACTCCCGCTGAGGAGGTTGCCGGAGCGTTGGCGGCGCAGCCGGAGGTGGCGCGCCAGATTGCGGCGAAGTATCCGACCGACCTTGAGCGGCGAATTCGCGCCGGGCATCTCGGCTATCTCATCTTTGAGGCAACTGCGGAAGCCAAGCTCGTCCAGCCGACGTTTTTGACTCAGTTTCCGGTCGCGGTGTCGCCGCTAGCGCGCAAAAGCGACAGCGATCCGGCGTTCTGTGACCGTTTTGAACTGTTTGTATGCGGCAAGGAAATTGCGAACGGATTTTCTGAGCTCAACGACCCTGACGATCAGCGAGCGCGCTTTGAAGCTCAAGTCAGGGACAAGTCCGCCGGTGCGGCGGAGACGATGGATTACGATGAAGATTACTGTCGCGCCCTGGAAGTTGGGCTGCCCCCAACTGCCGGGGAAGGGATTGGCATTGATCGGCTTGCGATGCTGCTCACCGGTCAAGCGTCGATTCGCGACGTAATTCTGTTTCCGTTGATGCGGCCGGAGTAGCTAAAGCAGGGTAAGCCGGAGTAGCAAGTGGACGGCATCGATTTTACCGGAGCGGGATTCGCGGTTGCAGGCGCTGCAATTGTTGCGATCGCGATCGTGTTTTTCCGTCGAGGCGGGGCCGATCGATGGACTTCGGGTTGGGGCTACAAAGCGTTTGTAGCCCGGCGGTATTTGCTGGTTCCGGAACCCAAAGTTACCGCCGCAACCAAACGAATGATTGCGATTGGAGTCGGAGCTCGTTTGGCGTGCGAGCTTGCTGTTGCCCTGGGAGTTGACGCAAGCACTTGGCGCGCTCCGATGTGGACCGTAGAGCGAGGGGTTGAACTGTATCTGCTCGTCGTCGTTGTCGCCGGGGTGGTCGTTTATTCGAGGCCGGCCCTGTACGCGTTCTTCGTCGGTACAGCGCTCCTCGTGGCCGGGCTTGTCATGGGGGCAAAAGTCTACAAGCTGCCGTACGCGCCGGCGCCCAATATCGACCTGCCCGAACCGGTGCAACGCTGGTACGTGATCGCGGTCCTTGTCTTCACGGTGCTTGGTGCGGTGCTGGCAGGACTGTCGATCCTGTTCGGATGCCTGCGTTCTCAGTTTACGTTTTTTACTACGGTGCCAATCGGCGGGGTATGGATCGGTACGGCAGCGCTGGTCTGTGTGCTCGCGGTGATGAGCGGCTTTGAGTCGGACCTGCGGGAGAAAATCCTGGGCTCCAACGCCCACATCCAGGTGACGCGGGAGGACGGCGAGTTTACCGAATGGCGCGAGGTAAAGAATCGAATTGCGAAAATCCCCGGAATCATCGCGTCAACTCCATATGCTGTCAGCGAAGTCGTCATAGCCGCGAACAGCAACGGCATGAACGTCATTATCAAGGGCATTGATCCGCAGTCGGTCGGAGCCGTTACGGACCTCGTGAACGACCTCGAGGACAAAGACGCGATGGAGAACCTCGAGCCGCTGTCCGAACCGGGGTGGGACTTGCGCGTGCCGCAAACATCCGACCCCCCCTCGAGCCCGACCCTTGACCCGCCCCCTGTCGGCGTGCCCGTTTCAGGTGACCCGATCGACTTCTCCGCGCCGAGCGCTCGCGCAGCCTCTCCGGACGCCGGAGCTGGCGATGCACCCTCGCTCGATACGGTGGTGCCAAAGGATCCTCCGGCCGACGATAGCGAGGGTGCTGGTCGCGGTGTGCCGCATGCAGCGATCGGCGACGGTCCAGCCGAGGGCAATCACCAGGGAAAAGCCGCAATTGCGGGCGCCCCGAAGGAAGTCCCCTTGGGGGGGCCGGGCGGTGCATCGATCGACCTCCGCACTCCCTTAACGGGCGTGCTGCGCACCCCGGCGGAGCCGGGGCTATCGATCCTCCCTGACCTCCCTGAGACGCCGCGCTCTGAGGGAAGTGGCTCGATCCAACCCCGCACTCCCTCAGCCGGAGGGCAGCGCACCTCGGCGGATCCGGGGTCATCGCATTCAGACGATCCTGGGATGATCGAAGTATTCGATCTTCCGGGCTCCTCCTCCGGCCGGACCCGCGGATTGCCGGGGATTCTCGTCGGTCGCGAGCTGGCGAAACAAACCCATCTCTACACAGGACAAGAGGTTCATCTTGTGTCTCCGTTGTCCGACGCCTCCAACCCCGACGCGACCGGGATGCCGATTCCATTCAATCGCGACTACCGCGTGGCCGGAATCTTTTTTACCGGGATGTTCGAGTACGACCTCAAGTACGTTTACGTGACACTCGACTCGCTGCAGGACTTTCTCGACCGCGGCGATGCAGTTGACGGCATCGAGATCCGAGTCAAAAATCCGGACAATAGCGGCGTGTACGTCGAGCGCTTGGTGAAGGCGCTCGGCACGAGCTACCGGGTTCAGGATTGGACGGTGCTAAATCGCAGTCTATTTTCCGCTTTGAAACTCGAGAAAATCGCGATGTTCATCGTGCTCGGTATCGTGATTCTGGTCGCGTCATTTTCGATTGTTGGCAACTTGATCATGGTGGTGGTAGAAAAAGGGCGAGAGATCGCGCTGCTCAAGACCCTCGGAGCCTCGGATCCAGGCGTGATGCAGCTGTTCGCGATTCAGGGCCTCCTGATCGGCGTTATCGGCACCGTGTTGGGGGTAGCGACAGGACTCGTGGCGTGCTACCTCGGGAAGCGGGTCGGCATTCCGCTAAACCCCGACGTGTATTACATCGATAAGATGCCAGTCCATGTCGACCCTAGCTCGGTCGTCATTACGTTTGTCGCGGGGGTGTCGATCTCCATCGCAGCCACGTTTTACCCCGCGATTCTCGCGGCCCGCGTTCGCCCCGCTACCGGGCTGCGCCACTAAAGCGCGGTTCCTTTGCGGCGATGCTTCGTTGGCTTCGTCCCTGCGGTGCTCACGTTCTGATGTACGCTGCGCTCCTCGCTCCTCCCACGGGATTCGTTCGCCGCAAGGACCCGCGCATCGTCGCAAACTCCGACGCGCGGTCGATCGATTCGGCTCACTTTCTCCGCCTCGCTTCGCCGCAAATGCCCTCGCGCTTTGCAGAATTCGGCGGTAGATCGCTCTCTGGGCAACCGTTCGAGGGGATGCATAGGTCTCACCGCGCGTTGACACCCGCAGGAGCCATCACTAAAGTCCTGCGCTCGTTCGAGAATCCTGTGAGCGACGCGCCTGAGCAGCAAGGGACCGACCCAAGGTCAGACATCCCCCTCGGGCTGGGGCCGGAGCGCTATGAGGGCGCGCGTCCGTTGGCGGCATCTGGACTTGGAGCTCGGATCGAAGTTCGAGAGTTGTCCAAAGTGTATGCCCACGGCGGGATTTCGCTGCCGGTGCTGCAAAACGTGGAGCTTTCGTTGGGGCCGGGGGACCGGGTGGCTGTGGTCGGGGCGTCAGGGGTAGGCAAATCGACCTTTTTGCAGATCTTGGGGACGTTGGACGTGCCCACGGCCGGGTCCATCACATTCAACGGCGAAGAACTAACGGCGATGACGCCGGCTAGACTAGCGGCGTTTCGCAATCGCAGTATCGGGTTTGTGTTTCAGTTTCACCATCTGTTGCCCGAATTCACAGCGCTTGAAAATGTAATGATGCCTGCCTTGATTCAAGGTAGTTCGGCGGCGAAAGCTCGTGCGCGTGCACGAGATATCCTTGGGAGGGTGGGCCTTCTACACCGGCTCACGCATCGCCCGAGCGAGCTCTCCGGCGGGGAGCAACAGCGCGTCGCGCTTGCGCGGGCGATGGTGCTCGAGCCCCCGCTGCTGCTGGCCGATGAACCCACGGGTAATCTCGATCGAGCTACCGGCGAAGCTATCCACGAGTTGTTTCTGGATCTCAATCGTGAGCGCGGGTCCACTGTGCTCGTCGTAACCCACAATGCTGAACTCGCGGCGATGATGCCGCGCCGTCTACGCATGGTGGACGGTGGTCGATTGGTGGAGGACACCGACGTCTACCGGTCGACTGGTGAGCGTGGGGTAGTGCCGTGATCCGCTTGTTCAACACCCGTCGCCGCGGCGGTATCGCGTTGGTCGTGCTCGCGGCATCGCTTGGTTCGGTCCCAGTGAGTCTCGCACGATCGGCGTCACCGTCACCGTCACCGTCACCGTCACCGTCACCGTCACCCGACGACGCTACTCAAACTGGCGCGAGCTCCGCTGGTGACGCTAGCCCGATCACATGGCAGGGCCGGCCGATCGAAGGCGTCCATTTTCGCGGCAATCGCAAAGTAGAAGACGACGCAATGCTGGTTCCGCTAGCGTCCAAGCCCGGAGGTATTCTCGACCCGGCCAAGCTGCGCGACGACGTGCGGGCGCTTTGGAAGATGGGGTTCTTCTCGGACATCGATGTCGAAGCCGAAGTCGGCGCGGCTGGCGGGGTGACCCTGACCTTCATCGTCAAAGAAAAACCTTCGATTCGCAAAGTGTTCGTGGCTGGACACAGCGAGCTTGAACTATCGAAAATCAACGAAGTCATCGACCTCGAACTCGATACGATCGTCGATATTGCGAAGGTCAAAAGGAACCGAGAAAAAATTGTCGAACTCTACGTGCAGAAGGGCTTCTACCTTGCTTCCGTCGACTGGGAGATCAAGCCAGCGAGCGATGCAGAGGTAGACGTTTGGTTCAAAGTCGACGAGAAGGCAAAGGTCAAGATTCGCGACGTTCAGTTCATCGGCAACAGCGCAATTTCAGACGAAGAGTTGCGCGGCGCCATCTCTACGCGACGCGCCGATGCTCTGTCTTTTATCAACGACTCTGGAACGTACTCGCAGGAAGCGTTTGAACGCGACATGCTGCTTGTAAGCGCGTATTACTGGGACCGCGGATACGCCAACGTGAAAGTCGGAACGCCTCAGTTACGACTATCGCGCGATAAGCAGTACATGTACTTGTCCATCCCCATCGACGAAGGGCCCGTATTCACGATTGGATCGGTCAATTTCAAAGGGGATCTCATCGGCAGTGCGGCGGTGAATTTGCAGAAAGTCCCAATCCGCTCGGGCATGAAGTTTTCGCGTACGGGCATCGCAGAGAGCCGAGAAGCGCTATCGAACTACTACCAAGACCAAGGCTACGCCAACGCCAACGTGCTTCCTTTGACCAAGGTAGACATCGATAAGAAGCAGTTGAGCCTTACGTTTGAAGTCGCTCGGGGCAAGCGTGCGTACTTTGAGCGCATTAACGTTCGCGGCAACTCGAGGACGCGCGACAAGGTAATTCGTCGCGAGATGAAGATTTCCGAGGGAGAACTCTTCAACAACACGAACCTAGAGGTTTCAAAGCGCCGGATCATGGCGCTCGGTTATTTTGAGAATGTCGTCGTGTCGACCAAACGAGGTTCGTCCGACGAATTTGTCGAGGTCAACGTCGAGGTAACTGAGCGGCCGACGGGAACGTTCCAGATCGGTGCGGGTTTCTCTTCGGTGGAAAACTTCATTGCCCAGGCGCAGGTATCGCAAAATAACCTGTTCGGGCGCGGCCAAACTCTGGCACTGCAAGCGCAAGTCTCTAGCCTCCGACAGCTGTTTCTGCTGAGGTTCGTCGAACCGTATCTGCTCGATAGCCGATGGACGTTCGCGTTTGACTTGTACAATCAGAGCCGCGGCTTCGGGACGTTTGCTCGGAATGCCTCGGGTGGCACGCTGACGTGGGGCTACCCATTGTCGTACGAAGCCCGTGTTTTCTTAACGTACAAACTCGAAGATGTGAGCATCAGCAAGGGCACGGGGGGGCTCGCTACGTTTGGCGCAACATCCGCGCCGATCTCGGCGTCCTCGGTGGCCAACCTGTTCCGAGGAGGGCTGACATCATCTCTGCGTGCGTCGCTGTCTTGGGATTCCCGCAACAACCGGTTATTTCCGACGGACGGATGGTACCATTCGCTGTTCGCTGAGTACGCCAGTCAGTACACCGGGTCACAGAACAAGTTTGTGCGCTGGGGCGGCTTCGCCCGTAAATACAAGCCGCTTTGGGGACCGTTCGTGCTGAAACTCAATGCCGAGGTCGGAGTTACGACGTCTACTGATCCACTTGGAGTTCCCATCAGCGAGCGCTACCTGGTTGGAGGCATTTACAACATTCGCGGTTATGCGCCGCTGTCGCTGGGCCCAAAGCTGCGCACGGAGAATCCCGGTGATCCTGGGACCAATCTCGGAAACCTGCCACTGGGAGGCAACCTACAATTGATCTTCAACAGCGAAGTGGAGTTTCCGCTGTTCAAGAAGGTGGGAATTTCCGGAGTGCTGTTCTTTGACATGGGGAACGCCTACAACCTAGAGAGCCGCTACTGTTCCGGCCTTCAGCGCAAGAACTCCGGAATTCCAATTCAGTTCGATCCGTGTTTTCGTTTTGAATCGTTGACCACGGGCCTGCGCAAGTCTGTCGGGTTTGGGTTTCGGTGGATATCGCCGATCGGCCCGCTGCGTTTTGAGTGGGGAATACCGCTGGACGCCCAGATCGGCGAAGACCCCCTAGTATTTGAGTTTACTATCGGCAATTTCTTGTGAACATTTCCATTGGCCATTCGTCCAACTGATCGTATGACGAGGTCCTTATGAACCGCTATGTTGCCCTTGGTTGTCTCGGTCTTGGTTTGATGGTCAGTCCACTTCTGGCTGGCTTGGCCACGAGTGCCGTTCCTGCACCAAAAATCGGTGTCATTGATCTCGACAATACGTTGTCGACAACACCTGCAGGCAAGCGAGCGAACGAAGCGTTTGAGAAGACTCGCAAGGGTAAGCAAGCCGAGCTCGATAAGAAGCAAGAGGAGCTCAAGCGAGCTTCCTCAGACCTCGACAAGCAAAAGGCAGTCCTCAAGCCCGAGGTCTACGCAGAAAAACGGTCCAGCCTCGAGAAGAAGTTTGTTGAACTTCAGGAAGTGTACGTAAAATTGGAACGCGACCTCGCAGGAGAGCGAACTAAGCTCATCCAGGACCTTTTGAAGCAGGCCGGACCTAAGATAGAGGCGATCGCGAAAGCCGAAGGCGTCAATATCGTTGTGGCCCGCGAAGCGATTGTCTTTGCGGACCCAGCGGTCGACCTGACGCAAAAGCTCAACGCCGAGATGAAGTAGAGACGATAAAACGTGGACTCGCTAAAGCTTGATCAGATTCTGAAGATACTGCCGCATCGCTATCCATTTCTGCTGATCGATCGCGTACTCGAGCTTACCGATGACAAAGTGGTTGCACTTAAGAATGTGACGATCAACGAGCCGTACTTTCAGGGGCACTTTCCCAATGTCCCCGTCATGCCTGGCGTGTTGCAGATCGAGGCTATGGCGCAAGCGGGTGGCGTACTCGCATCGCGGGCGATTCAGTTTGATCCCGCGACGCAAGTGATGTTGTTTATGGCGATAGATGCCGTGAAGTTTCGAAAAGCGGTGGTTCCAGGCGACCAACTGCGCATTGAAGTCGTGCCGCTGCGAAAGGGCACGATTTTTAAGATGAAGGGCGAGATTAAGGTGGATGGAACCGTCGTGTCTTCTGCCGAGTTCCTTGCCGGTATGGCGGACAAGAGCAAGGTCAGTTAGACAGAAACGCATTGGTTCAGTCACATACCAAGGCGTATGCTCCTTCCCTCGCTGCAGGGGTGCGTCGAAATTTCCTCCAACCACTGCGTTTCTGGAATCGTGGATCACGAACTGCGCGACCGTGTTTAGCCCGGTTAGCCCGGCGGTCTAAGCAAGTGCGCTTGAATTCGACGGCTGGTCAGTAGTAGGCCATTCAAGAACGTCCGCTGGCGTGCGATGATCCACATGTGGCGGTATTTCGACGGGCCGGACTGGTCCTGGGCGTATTGGCAACGGCGAATTTCGTCGCCTACGCTGCGAGGACGGGATTGGTAACCGTCTATCCGGATCTTCGAGACAAGTTCGGGTTTCGAGACGCCAAACTCGGATTGTTGATGGCAGCCTTTATCGTACCGCACGCGTTCGCCACGCTGTTGTTTGGCTGGGCCGGTGACCGGTTTGAGCGCCGACGCGTGATTGCGGTAGGCCTGCTGATCGCTAGTGTCGCCGGAGCCTGTGGGGCTCTCGCGAGCAGCGCCACCACCTTGATAATGTCGCGCGTTGTTCTCGGGCTGGGTACAGCGGCGGTGGTGCCTGTTGCAAACTCGATCCTTGGACAGATCTACGAGGGTTCGCGCAAAGCGAGCCGAATGGCGATGTTCAATTTGGGCCTGTTGGTGGGCGGGGTAGCAGGGTTCGCCGTAGGGCTCGAAGTTGGATTTCCAGCCGTCGTGGTCGTGTTGGCGATTCCGGGCGCACTTGTTGCTGCAATGGTCGCGTTCTTGCCAGTGCCAGCGCATCCTGGGGCGGCGAAAAGCGGGTCGCGAATGGGCCTGCGTACCTTGCTCGAAAGCGGCAGGCTACTCCTCCGGATTCGAACGCTTCGCTGGCTCATGCTGTCCACGACAGCCATGGCGTTTGCCGCCGGCGGGTACGCTGTGTGGTTCATCGACTTTCTCGAGCGCGACAAGGGAATGACGAAGCGGGCGGCGACGGCGCTCGTGATGGCCGCATTCCTCGGCGCAGTTGCCGGCATCGTAACGGGGGCTCGGTTCGCCGATCGGATGCGAGCGAAAGCGCCAACGGGGCGCTTGTGGGTGATCGCAATCGGCATGGCGTTGTCACTGCCGTGTTTGGTGCTGTGCCTCGAGCTGTCGCCCGGGCCGATGTTGTTCGTCGTCGGAGTCGCCGCGCTGTTTTTCATGTCGTGGTATCACGCTCCGGTTGCGGTCTCCGTAGATGACCTTGCTCCGGCTGCCCATGCGGTTGCCGCCCAGGGTATCGTAATTGCCACGATGCACCTGCTGGGTACGGCCCCCTCTGCATGGCTGCTCGGGGTGATTTCTGATCACTATTCGCTGTACGCCGCGATGTGCGTACCCACGATCGCGATTGCAATTGCAATCGTCGCCGTGGTTCGGGCAACCCGGAGTTTTGAACGCGACGCTGCCGCTGCCAAGGCTGGCGGCAGCCAGAGCGCTTCGCTATAACACGGAGCGTGAGGAACGCTTGGATCTGGGTGCTCGTGCTTGGCTGTGCCGCGTCGGGCGGACCTGAGCGCACCCTTGCTCGTTACGGTCGCGCGCTCGAGAACCGCGACTACGGCGAGTCGTATGAGTTCATGTCATCGAGCTTCCGCAGCCGCGTTTCCCGCGAAACCTATGCTCGGATGATGCGCGATAATCCGCGGGAGGTTTCCGAAACGGCGAAGCAGCTGCGCGGCGCCCGTGGAAATCTGGAGATTTCAGCCCAGTTCGACTACGGGTTTGGCGATGACATGAGTTTGGTCCTGGAACATGGCGAGTGGAAGCTCCAATCCAATCCTCTGGCATTCTACGACCAGACGTCGCCGAAGGCGGCCCTGCGGTCCTTTGTTCGGGCGTATCGCCTTGCGCGTTGGGACATATTGCTGCGCTTCGTTCCGAACGCGTACCGCGAAAGGATGGACGCTGCGAAGGTTAAGGTACAGTTTACTGGGGCAAGTAAAGAACACCTGGAAGCCCTGATGGCAGCGCTCGAGGCCCATGTCGATCAGCCGATTATGGAGCGCGGCAACGATGCGCGCATGGGGTACGCCGATAAGTACGAAATCGCGTTCATTAGGGAAGACGGAATCTGGAAGGTGAAGGATCTGGATTAGCGCTGCCGAACAATGCTCACCCGTGACCCAAAATTGCACATATTGTGCAAGATCTTGTGGATACTGGAGAAATCTGCATCATCCAGGCCTCCAGGGGAACTGAATGCGACATTTCTCACATGTATTTTCCACGCTTATTATTGGAGCCGGGCTGTTTTCGATGCGTTACAATGAAAGGGCGGGGCGAAAAAAGGGCCCGCGGGTTGCAGGTTCAGATAGGAGATGTAAGTAGCACTCGTAACGTCAGCGAAAGGTGGTCCCCATGTTGGATCCCTGGATTATCGAAGAGATCCTAAAAAAGGAAGAACAGAGGCGCAACGACCTAGAGCGAGGTCGCGTCGATGTTCCTGTCGATACATACCGCGAGGACCACGAACCGAAAGTGACCCCAGCGCGCGAAGAAACAGAGCGTGGCGTGATGATTATCGATATTTAGGGGCAGTGCCTGGGGGGGGGCCGAAGTGCGCGAGGCGGGACTTGAACCCACACGTCCGGTTGGACAAGCCCTTTTAAGGGGCTTACGGCTACCATTACGTCACTCGCGCGGTGTCTTGAGATTACTGCGTCAACACGTGTTTGCCATAGGCTTCGGCGTTCATCAACTCGGTGAGCTCCGCCTGCTCTGACGGTTCAATGTCGATCATCCAGCCGTTGTCGTACGGCTCGCTATTGACGGTTTCCGGAGCGCTGGTCAGCATCGTGTTTACCGCCACGACTCGCCCTGACACCGGTGCGTAGAGGTCGCTAACGCTTTTCACGCTCTCAATGGACCCGAACCGCTGTCCCTTGGTGATGAGGTCGCCTTGTTTCGGTAGGTCTACAATCGTAATGTCGCCCAGCTGGTCGACTGCGAATTGCGTAATGCCGACGCGCCAGATCGCCCCTTGAGGCCGGACCCATTCATGATCAGGGGTGAAACGGAGTTCAGATGGAATGCTCATGCGTAGTCTTCACTTCTCTCGTTGATAGAATTTGCCCGAAACAACCGTGGCCTGGGTGAGCTTGCCACGGCAATCGATTGTGAGTTGGTTACCCGGTGTTGCCATCGCTGCCGGAACGTAGGCCAACCCGATTGCGCCGCCAACCGCAATCCCCGGTCCACCGCTGGTCACCACGCCGACCGGTTCGGCGCCGTCGACGACTGCATAGCCGTGACGAGCGATTGCCCGTGCGCTCTCATCGATCGCAAACCCAGCGAGCCGACGGGCCAGGCCGGCAGAACGTTGTGCGACCAGTGCCGTCTTCCCCACAAAGTCGGGCTTATCAAACTTGACCGCCCAGCCAAGGCCGGCTTCCAGCGGCGTATGGTCGTCGTCGAGGTCTTGGCCGTACAACGGCAATCTCGCCTCTAAGCGCAAGGTATCCCGAGCTCCTAGACCAATGGGTAGCCCACCGATAGGGATAGCAGCCTCGTAGAGGGCGCCCCAAAGCTTCACGGCATCGCGACTGTCGCAGGCAAGCTCAAAGCCATCTTCACCCGTGTATCCGGTGCGCGCGACCATGCAAGCGGTTCCGCCGACGGTAGCTGCGCCAAATGAAAATCCCGGCATGGTCGCTAGGGGTCGGTCGCTCAGCGCTTCGACCATCGCAACGGCCTTTGGGCCTTGGACGGCAATCAGTGCCGTATCGTCCGACGCGTCGCGTACGGAGCACGCCGTGGATGCGTGCTCGCGGAACCAGGCGAGGTCCTTGCTGCGATTCGCCGCGTTCACGATCACCAAGAAGTCGTCGTCGGCTCGCTTATAAAAAATGCAGTCATCGACGATGCCCCCGTTCGGTCGGCACAACAGCGTGTAAACAGCCTTGCCGTTCGGAGCAGATTCGCAGGCATTGGTGGTCAATCGGCCGACGACGTCGCGCGCGTTGGAGCCGCTGAGGTAGACCTCGCCCATGTGCGACACGTCAAAGAGGCCAACCGCTTGGCGCACGGCCATGTGCTCTTTTACTGTTCCCGCGGAATAGGACACGGGCAGGTCCCATCCCCCGAAGTCGATGAGCCTTGCGCCGAGCTGACGGTGCACGTCCCAAAGCGGGGTTTTTCTGCGGGTTTCCAGCGGCACAGGCTAATTACTACACGTGTCGCGGCGGCAGTGCCAGCTTGGGCTTGCCCAGCACTCGCTGCGATAACCACGAAGCGAGCCTCCGGGGCACCAGTCGCACGCCGAAGCAGCTGAGCTTGTTCACGATACCGGGGATCGCTGTGCGTTTGCCGGCCCACATTGCGCGAAGCGACGCCGCAGCCACTTGCTCGGCGGTCATCATGGTAGCATTGGCGATCCAGCTGTAGTTTCCGGCTCCTGCTGCGGCGTGAAACGGCGTTCGGGTTCCACCCGGGCAAACGCAGGTCGCCGATAGGGTTGTACCGCGCAGCTCGTCGTGCAGGGCTTCGGTGAAGTTACGCACGAACGCTTTGGACGCGGCGTAGAGCGCCATGTTTGGCACGGATTGGTAGGCCGCGATCGACGCGACATTGAGTATGTACCCCCGCTTGCCGATGCGGGAAACCACAAAGCGTTTGCAAAGTTCGACGAGCGACACGACGTTGACCTCGAGCAGCTCGGCGTCGCGTACCCAATCGGTGCTTGCGAATTCGCGGAACGTACCGAACCCGGCGTTATTGACAAGGATGTCGATCTCGCCCGCGGCGGTTGCAGTCTCCCACAACTTCGCCGCACCGCCGGGAATCCCGAGATCACACGGAACCACGTCGACCGCGACACCGCGGCAGGTTGCCGCGACTTCGGCCAGCGTATCGCGGCGACGCGCAGCGAGAACTAGGTTGCAGCCTTGGGCCGCAAGCTCGCGGGCGATCGCAGCGCCGATGCCGCTCGAACCGCCGGTGACCAGCGCCCGTAACCCATGAACATCGACCATATTAGCTCACGATGCCTGGCGCCTTGCTAGTGCGATGCGAAAAACAGGCAAAATCAGAAGTGTAAGCACAGTGGATGATACCAAGCCTCCGATCACCACAGTTGCCAGTGGACGCTGCACTTCCGAGCCTACACCGGTGGCAAGAGCCATGGGTAAGAATCCGAGTGCGGCGACCAGGGCAGTCATTGCCACGGGGCGGGCGCGAGAGTGCGCCGCGATCTCAGTTGCTTCGGCGGGTGATCGGCCCTGCTGCTCTAGGCGCTGGATTTCCGTGACCAGCACCGTGCCGTTCATGACCGCGATTCCCCACAGCGCAATGAAGCCGATGGACGCCGAGATTGAAAGCGCCATGCCGCGAATCACCAGCGCATAGATTCCACCAACGGCTGCGAACGGAACATGCGCAAATACCCAGAGAACCGGACGGTGTGCGCGAAAGTGAGCAAACAGCACGAGCCCTATCAATATCAATACAGCTGGGATGAGCACGCGTAACCGACCTTTCGCTTCTTCGAGAGTTTCGAACTGGCCTCCCCAGGACAGTCGTACTCCTTCCACGGCGGGAATCCCTCGAGCGACAGCCGATTGCGCTTCGGCCACGACCTCGCCAAGGTCACGGCCGCGAACGTTGAACCCGATCAACTTCCGCCGCTCTCCGTTGTATCGATAGAGGGCCGCCGGCACGTGTTTGGCTGCGATCGCCGCGATGTCGCCCAGGGGGATCAGTCCCGATGTTGTCGATGGTACACGCACGGTGTGAAGCGCCTCCGCCGAAGGTGCAGCTTCTCCGAGCCGCAGCACGATGGGAATCTGTCGTAGGCCTTCCCAACTGGTTCCGACGTCGATACCAAGGCGCAGCGCGCCAGTGATTTCGTTCACGTTTTGCGCCGTGAATCCAGCTTGCCCAGCCGCGAGTGCACGCGGGACTACCGAGAGCAGAGGAACTACATCCTCGGCGAGCATGCGCGGCTCCTCGACGCCGCGGATGGCCGCGAGCTTCGCGACCACGGCCGAGCCTTGCTTTGTAATGGCCTCCAGGTCTTGTCCCAGGACGCTGACCACCACGTCAAACGGTGCCCCGCCGAGAAGTTCGTTGAATCGCATTTGAATGGGTTGCGTCAGGGAAGGGCTCGATCGCGGGGTTGCGGCATCCACAACGGCTGAGATCTGCGCCAGGAGTTGATCTCGATGAAGGCCTCTACGCCAATGAGATTTCGGCGCCAGTTCGACGAATACATCGGCCTGTTCAAGCCCCATCACGTCTGTGGCAATGGCGGGGCTCCCCAGCCTGGAGGCAACGCTTCGGACTTCGGGAATGCTATGGAGGAGCGCTTGTTCCATGGAGGTCGCAACGCGCACGGCGCCGCCGAGCCCCAGGTCGCCGGCTCGGGTCGTTTGGATCACCAGGGATCCTTCGTCGAGCTGAGGCGCAAGCTCGGAGCCGAGTCGGGTCGCTGCAACACCAGCGATACCGACGACCAGAAGCGTGATCGTCGCTCCGACTTTGGCGCGTTTCATGGACCAACGAAGCGATGCCGTATGAACCCTTTCTACCCATCGAACCAGCCGCGGTGGCTTCGAAGGGACGTGGCGGTCGGAGAGCCATGTCGCTGCGGCGGCCGGCACAAACGTCAGGGTAAATAGCAGTGCTACAACCAGTGCGAGAACAACGGTGAGCGCCATGGGACGGAACATCTTTCCGTCGACGCCTTGTAGAGACAGCACCGGTACGTAGACCAGCAGAATCACAAACACGCCGAAAAAGGAAGGGCGGGCAACTTCTGCGCAAGCATGCTTGACCAAGGTTTTCCACGGCTCGTTGCCGTGCAGTCGGCGATGGAACATGTGTTCGACCAGTACGACTGCGCCGTCGACAAGAAGCCCAAAATCCACCGCGCCCAAACTCATGAGGTTGCCCGTGACACCACCCAACGTCATAGCGGCTGTAGCGCCGAGCATGGAAATCGGAATCGCCATTGCGACCAGGAATCCAGCGCGCACCGAGCCCAGCATCAAATAGAGCACCACGCACACCAGTACTCCTCCCTCGAGGAGACTTTTGGCAACGGTCTTGAGCGTGGCATCGACGAGGGAACTTCGGTCGTAGACAATATCGATGGTCGTATCGCTGGGCAGCACGGCGGAGACTGTGCTCATCTTCGCTCGCACCGCGTGGGTTACATCGCGCGCGTTGGCGCCGATGAGCATTTGCACCATCACATAAATCGTTTCCCCTTTGCCGTTCTGCGTTGCCGCGCCGAGCCGTGGCAACGAACCGGAGACGACCTGCGCAACATCACCGACCCGGATCGCTTTGTCGCCGCTAACTCGGACCAGCGATTCTGCAAGCTCCATCTCGGTCTTCGGCAGGGCAAGGCCGCGCAGCAGCACTTGGCTGTCACCTGCCTCGAGGGCAGCACCGGGTTGGCTACCTACGGAGGCGGTCAGAGCGTGCTTGAGTTCATCGAAGGTAATGTTCAACGCTTGGAGTTTGTGTGGGTCGGCGCGCACCTCTAAGGTGCGAAGACTGCCTCCCCAAGAGTTCACTTCCACGACTCCTGGCACCGTTCTGAGGATCGGAGCGACGCGCTGTTGGACTAGAACCAACAGTTCAGCCGGCGTTTTTGAAGCGCTTGCAACTGTAAAGTGAAAAATTTCTCCCAACCCGCCGGTCATCGGGCCTAGCTGTGGCGGTTCGACTCCAAATGTCTTGTCGATGCTTACAGAGGCCAGGCGTTCGGCAACCAACTGTCGTGCGCGCAGAAGTTCAATAGCATCGTCGAATACAACGGTTAACGTCGAGAGGCCGTACCGGGAAAGACCGCGAATCGATGTGACGTTCGGAATGCCGCCCAGGGCGGCTTCTACCGGGCGCGTTACTCGCTGCTCGACTTCCTCCGGAGTTAGCCCGGGGGCCCGGGTCAGAATCTGAACTTGATTGCTCGTAATGTCGGGTAGAGCGTCGAGTTTAAGGTTAACGGCGATGAACAAGAACACCGTCGCTACGAGTGCCCATGCAAACAGCACGACTCGGCGTTGTTCGATCGCGCGCTCGACTAGGGTGTGAATCACGGCGGCGTCTGTTCTTGTGGGGGGGAGAGTTTCGCAGTCGCTGCGTCTTGCGCAACCATCGCATCCGCGAGTGCGCCCCGCACCACTGCGCGAGCGCGAACCACCCGAATCACGAAAACTGGGGTGTGTTGAACCATTGTGTTGCGTTTTGTAAACACAAAAGCGGACTCGCCATCGCGTGCGATCGCCGATTCCGGGACCACCCAGACGTCCGGTTCCTGCGATTCGACGATCGCGACTCGTCCGAGCGCCCCAGCGGGAAGTTCCTCGGCGGCGACCGCTGAAAACCAAGCGCGAAACCCCGCACTCGTCCCAGAGGGAACCAGATTTTCGAGTTTCAGCGCGATTCGTTGGTTCCCGACGATGTAAAAAAACGTCGCGTTGGGTGCCGGTGCCGAAAGCAAAGTCGCTTCGATGCGGCCACCGCTACGAGCGCGAATGCGAAACAGCGGCGGAGAGTCAGGCGCACGGAGTTCACCGACGATCCCCCGTGCCTCAACCACAACCCCACCAATCGGTGCACGAAGCACGTTCTTTCCAGCGGCCTGGATGTTTGCGGAAACAAGGACGGCTTGCGCACGTAGGCGTTCTCCTTCTAGGCGTGCAATTTCAACCTCGAGATTGGCAATGTCGCTCGCCCTTACAAGGTTGTCCGCTTCCAGCGTCGCTAGGGCTTGCCGTCGCTTTCGCAGAATTGTCAGCGAGCTCGTCGCCGCGTGCGCCGCTGCGACGGCGGAGTCGAGTTCAGGCATGACCACTTCCGCCGTGGGTTGGCCCTGGGTCACGGTGTCACCGGGTTTGACCAGCACAGCGACGATGCGTGCGGGCAGCGGTGCTGTGACCACAGCTTCGGAATCGGAAGTGGCTAACACTTGGGCTGGAACTTCATCGGCCGAGTCGCGCGA
This sequence comes from uncultured Kofleriaceae bacterium, assembly GCA_964419605.1. Classification (GTDB taxonomy): domain Bacteria; phylum Myxococcota_A; class Polyangia; order Haliangiales; family Haliangiaceae; genus JABFXX01. Next base: position 49,709 of record CAYQQM010000026.1, read on the forward strand.
TGGTCGTTCGGGGAGAACCCAGCTGACACTTGAGCTCGCTGTTCCTGTGTTTGTCGACGGCGCAGAAGGAGTTTTGTCGCAGGCTAATAGGTTGAAGAGGACAGTGATCTGAGCAGCGATGAAAACCGTAGGTTTCACGGATCGACTCCGAACATGATGGCCAGGCGAATGCGTGCTCGGAGTTTGTTCCCGAACGCGTCGGCCAGCGTTTGCCGGGTGGCAGCGAGCTGCCGCTGCGACGTCGACAATTCGATGAGCGTGCCTTCTCCCACGGCTAGTTGCTTTTCGCGAGATGCCAATGCGACTTCTGCGGCCGGTAACGCCTCCTCGGCGACCACTTGATACACTTCTTCGGTATGCTCGACTTCGTGAATGGCGATCCTCATCTCGGTAGCGAGAACCTCGCTGTGTAGGACCTGTTCAGCTTGGCGTTGTGCCGCCACCGCGTACTGTCGCGCCGCGTCGCGTGTTCCACTGGGATTCAAAAATGGGATCGTCAGGGAAAGGCCGACCACTGTCTCGCCGATCGCATCGCGGCGGGCGTCGACCGTAGCTCTCACTCGCTGGGCCGATGACTCGATGATTCGTGCGCGTGCCCATTCGGCGCGTGCTTCGGCAGCGCGCGCGGTTTTCTGAGGGTGTTGTTGCCACGACAACGTCTTGGGCGTCGCGATCGAAGGGACTTCGCCCCCGGTATGGAGGTCCTGTTTTGCGCAGCTTCCGAGCACTCCCGCTAGCCGCTGACGCGCTTCGAATCGGTTGCCCTCCGCCATCAGATACGACGCCTTTGCGTCCGCGACTGCGAGTTTTGCTGTTGCCAGATCGGCCTGTGTTACTTCGCGAGCGGCAACGAGTTTCTCCGTAAGTGCGACGATCCGTTCCGCCGCTTCGACGTCCTGGGTAGCGTACGCAACTCGAGACTCGGCACTGCGCAATGTTGCCCACCCGAGTCCGGCATCGAGTTTGCGCACCCGAGCGAGATTGTCGGACTCCGCGCGCATCCATTCGGCTTCCGCGGCAAGTGCCCGCTTTCGTGCGGAGTTTGCCTGTCCGTAGTTCAGCTGTTGGGAGACGCTCGCAGACCACTCGAAACCCTTCTCAGCCACGGGAGCAATGCGCTCGCCGCCCCACACCGAGAGTTCCAGAGGGCCTTCGTTCCACGTACTGCGGCTCGCAGCCCGAGACGTTGTCGCCGCAGCGGTATTCAGGTGTGCGACTGCAACGCTGCGTTGCGCACACTCCATCGCGTGTGCAAATGAGATCTCCTCCGCGCTCGCTGGCGCGCAGAAGCCGAGGCCCACCAGGCATAGCGGCCACTTCCACATGACGCAAGGTGTAGCGTGAACGTCGCCTGCCGTCTTGCGTTCACGCGAACAATGGTCGCGGTAACTCGAACCGTATTGCCATTACACCGCACTCCGCAACGCCCTCTGGTAGAACGGTTCAGCCGCGATGCCAAGTGCCAACAGCCCAGCCGCGTTTTTTGACATGGATCGGACTCTGCTGCGTATCGATACGGCGATGTCGTGGACGCGGTTCTTGTACCGGCGCGGTGAATTGTCGCCGGTGATGCTTGGCAAAGCGCTGTACTGGAGTGCTCTCTACAAGTTGGCGTTACTCGACATGGACGCGGTGTTTACGCGGCTGTGCAGAGATCTCGCGGGCGACTCCGAGGCGGAGATGGTTGCGAAATGCGAACTGTGGTATCGACGCGATGTTGAGCAGCACATCGCCCCCGGGGCGAGAGCGGCGGTTGAGCGGCATCGCAGCGCTGGGCACATCGTGGTCCTCGCAACCGGATCGACCGTGTATGCCGCGCGCAGCGTGGCTCGAGGGGCGGCGATCGACCATGTGCTGGCTTCCGAGCTTGAGGTCGTAGGCGACACGTTTACTGGCAAACCGCGGGCGCTGTGTTTTGGACGTCACAAGGTGGCGCTTGCGGAAGCGTGGGCCATGCGTGAAGGCGTGGACCTAGCGCGAAGTTTCTTTTACTCGGACAGCTACAACGACTTGCCGTTGCTCGAGCGGGTGGGGACCGCAGTGGCGGTGAACCCCGATGCTCGGCTCCGCCGCCATGCTCGCCGAAAGCAGTGGCCAACCGTTCGTTGGGCGTGATCTTCGCTTCTCGATCGAGTAGTGTCCGCCGCCATGAACGCGTCGTCACTACGGGGGCTCGCCGCCATTCCTGCGGTGCGACGGCTGATCGAGCTGGCCATCGACGAGGACATTGGCCGCGGCGATGTGACATCGCGGGTGGTGTTTGACTCGCCTGCGCACCACGCGCGATCCGGTCATGGCAGCGACGTTACGGCCGACATGGTGGCGCGCGAGCCGATCATTGTCGCGGGAATCGAGGTTGCGGCTGCGGTATTTTTTCTGGTGGATGCGTCGATTGAAGTCGATCTGCGAACCTACGACGGTGCCCATCTGGAGCGGGGAGAGGTGCTGCTCACCGCACGAGGCGAAGCGTCGACAATCTTAGCCGCCGAACGCACAGCGCTCAATTTCGTCCAACACCTTTCGGGGATTGCCACACAGGCGAAGCGGTACGCGGACGCGGTTTTGGGCACCGCGGCGAAGGTCGTCGACACGCGCAAGACAACACCCGGGTTTCGCCTGCTCGAGAAGTCCGCAGTACGGGCTGGCGGATGTGCGAATCATCGCTTTGACCTTGGGTCGGGAATCCTGATTAAGGACAACCACATCGCCGCCTGCGGATCGGTTCGCCTCGCAGTCGCAGCGGCCAAGGCCCATGCGCCGCACCCGCTTCGGGTCGAAGTCGAGGTGGGGAGCTTGGACGAGCTCGATCAAGCCCTTGGTGCCGGTGCAGACGTGGTACTTCTCGACAACATGACGCCGTCAAACGTCGAGATCGCATCCGCAAAGGCGCACGCAAAAAACGTTCTCGTCGAAGTGTCCGGCGGCATCACACTTCAGACGGTTGGCGACTACGCCCGCGCCGGAGCCGACGTGATTTCCGTCGGGGCGCTTACTCACTCTGCGCCCGCGGTTGACATCGCGTTGGATGTGCGTTCGTGAGCCGTAGGTCAACGCTGGGGTCTCCTTGGCTGGGCAACCACCGCATCTATGTAGATGCGTGCGCTTCGACCAACGACGAAGCCGCGCGATTGGCCCGCGCTGGTGCCGCTCACGGCACGGTGGTCATTGCCACAACGCAAACCGCCGGGCGCGGCCGAGAAGGTCGATCTTGGGCCTCGCCAGCGGGCGGACTGTACCTGTCGGCGGTGATGCGGCCGCCGTTGCCCTTGGCGGACGTTCCGCCGATGACGCTCGCGATCGGAGTCGCCATTTGCGACGCAGTCCGAGCAGTTGGCGCACCGGCAGTTATCAAATGGCCCAACGATCTGCTCGTCCAGGGGCGCAAGTTAGCTGGCGTGCTGGTGGAGGCGCATAGCCAGGGCGGGAAACTCGATGCGGTTGTCGTCGGCATTGGCATGAACCTGGAGCGAACCCCGGAAGCGGTAGCAACCACTGCGATTTCATTGGCCGAGGCTGTAGAGGTCGGCGGTCGTGTTGGGGCCGGGGAGGGTGACCGAGAGACCTTTGTGACCAGCCTGCTGGCTCGCGTGGAGAGCTGGGTCGACAGGTACGTTGCGGTCGGGCTCCCCGCGATTATTCCGGCATGGCGGGAGCGCATGGCTCCAGGTTTTGCGGCACGCGCGACTATCAATGGATTGGCCTTGACGGGTGAAGTTTGCGGCCTCGACGACGATGGCGCCCTGGTGTTGCGCGATGCAGGGGGGCGCATTCACCGAGTGCTGTCGGGGGACGTCGATGCAGTTCGCGGCGACTCGGCCCACGTCCACTGATTGGGGAGCGGGATGTCGTCGGGGTTGTGGCGAGAGCCCCGACCCCTGATAGGGACTTTTGCGAACAAGGGGGCTTTGCAAGCGCCTCGAAAAGCCCCATGCTAGGTGAAGTGGGCGTCTTCGTACGTCTACCGTATAGGCCGTAACCGTGCGCCAATCTCACAAAACGATTCTGATCTGGGCCATCCTGATCCTCATGTTTGTGAGCATCTACTCGATGTTCACCGACGGGGGGGCCAAAGAGCGAGAGCTCGACGGTGGCGCGACCGCGTTCCAAAGCGACCTCAAAGACCCTAACAAGTCCAAGGATATCGAGAGCATTCGCGTCGAGCCTCGCGGCAACGACGATGCTCGCTATGTCATCACCTATAAGAACAAGGCCGAAAAGGGCATTGTTAACGCCGAGTTCCCCGGGGAAATCACCAAGGCGATCTACGCGGCGAATATTCCCTACCAGGTTAAGTCCAAAGATGAGTCGAGCATTTGGCCGCAAGTACTTGTGTGGTGGTTACCGATGCTGCTGCTCGTGGGGATCTTCTTTGTTTTCATGCGGCAGCTGCAGTCGGGCGGCGGCAAGGCGATGAGCTTTGGGAAATCGAAGGCCAAACTGCTCTCGGATCACCAAAATCGCGTTACTTTTAAGGATGT
>CAYQQM010000027.1:0-51259 GCA_964419605.1 uncultured Kofleriaceae bacterium
GGGATGCGCAGCACTCCCGCTGAGGGAGTGCGGAGGTGGATCGATAATCCCGGCCCCGCCGGGATGCGCAGCACTCCCGCTGAGGGAGTGCGGAGGTGGATCGAACCATCACGTACCTGCCAGAGCGATGTCTAGCAGGTCGCTTCGGCAGGCGCGAACCTGGCGCGCGAGCGCGAGCTGCCCTCGAGCGCGCACTGCATTGTGTTCGCGGCGCGACGCGAACCGGTTCGCATTCCAACCGAAGTAACAGTCCTCGAAAACGTCGACCGCAAAGCGCGCGGCGAGTTCGACACATATCGTTTCTAGGCCCAACGGAATTGCGCGTCGCTCGCCTGGCGTGACCAGCGGCGCCGCTTCTGCAAGGAACCCTTCGAGCGCCGCGGCAAAAATTGCTAGCTCAAAACGCACGCTGCCGGCGTCCTCGCCCGATCGATTGCACCACGATCGCATCGCGTCGCCGAGCTCGTAGGCGAGTGTACCGCGGCCCAATGTATCGAGATCCACGAGAGCCACCGCACGAGTTGGCTCGCGCCGGAAAACAACATTCGAGATCTTGAGGTCGCCGTGAACGTGGCGCAGCGGTTGTTGCGATAGATCGGGCAACGCGCGCGCGGCTTCGAGGATCTCACGGCCTAATGCAGCGGCCTCTGATGTGGTTGGCTGTGCGGCGACGTGTTCGTTCAGCCGGGCCAGGTGGCGGGCCGTGTCGTGCACGCCAGCACGCGCGAACCGATACGCGTAGTCGAGGCCTGCCATCGCGCGATGAAACGTGCCAACGAGTGCGCCGCTGGCTGCGGCCCAGCTCGGGTCCGGAATCGCGGCGACCGATTCGCCCGCAACCCAGGTGGTCGCCCGCCACACCTTGCCCTCGTGTTCGATCCACGCGTTGCCGGACTTCGTTCGCACAAGTCTAGGAGTTTCAATATCTTGTGATGCGAGGTGAGAAGTGACAAACTCCAGGTCGAGATTCACTTCTGGGCCGAAGATGGCGTGTAGGCGCTGCAGCGCAGCGATCGGTACGCCGGCCTCGCGCACAACAAAGGTGGTGTTGATAAGTCCACCGCCGAACGGGGCAATGGCGTTCACCGGCCAGCCCCACGCGGAAGCAACCTCCAGAGGAATCATGGATGAGAAGGATGGGGGGACGAGGGGTGGTCGTCATCGGGCAGTCCGCCTTCCGGACGTCCGCCTAGGACGTCGAGCAACTCGACGTCAAACACAAGCATGCCCTGAGGTCGTCCAGCTACGCCTTTGTATGCGAGCTCTTCCGGAATCCAAAACCGGAACTTGTCGCCCACTGCCATCAGCGGAATGCCGTCGGTCCAGCCGGCGACGACGCTTTGCAGGTTGAACTCCGCTGGTTGGTTGCGCAGGGTCGAAGAATCAAACATTCGGCCGTCGGTGGTCCACCCGGTGTAGTTCACCTTTACGCGGTCGGTCGGTTTGGGCTTTGCTCCGCCTTTGCCCGCCTTCAACACCTTGTAGAATACTCCTTTAGCCGTCTTTTGGGCGTCGCCGGACGGCTTGGCGACATCGCGTGGCACGGCGGGCGGCTCGAAGCCTTTTTCGATTGCGACGAGCTCCAGCTCACCGCACACGCCACCTTGCGGCATTCCAGGCGTGGGCTTGCCGTTTGGCGTCAGTTTATCGGCGGTGGTCCAGAATCGCACCCGCTGGCCGGCCGTCATGGTGGTGAGAACGTCCTCGAGAGCAGCGGGCTGTTGGTACGGAGCGCTGACGGTGGGGCGATTTTTCATCTCGGTGGTGTCGAACATCTTCCCCGCCGCGTCCCATCCGGTGAAGTGGTACGTCAAGGTGTCAAAGAATCGCGCTCTCTCCGTTCCCTTCCCCGGGCGAACCGCGATGTAGCGCACGCCGGTTTTGGTGACGGTGGCTTGCGCAGGTGGGGCCGCCACATCGGCGGGAATCGCAGGTGCCGCCCGAATGTCGACCACCTCGACTTCATAGACGAGAGTCTCGGGCGTTCCGGTCGGGGCGCCTTTGTAGCCAATGCTCGGCGGCACCCACAGCATGGCCTTTTCGCCCTTCTTGAGCAGCTGCATCGCCTCGACAAATCCGGCCGCCGTATTGACGAGGTTAAGCGGCATCGGTTGACCGCGACTTCGGTTGGTAAAAAACGTTTCGCCTGTCGACGGTCGCCAGCCCGTGTAGTTCACCATCACGGTGTCATTGCGCTTCGGCGCCTGCCCGGCGTCGTTCGCGACGATTTTCTTGTAAATCAGCCCTGAGGCGGTTTTCACCGCATCTGCAGGTGGCGTTTTGAGGTCGAACGGCGGCTTGACCTGTTCCTTACTTGACCGAAGACCTGCGGCCCCGGAGGCCGCGTGGCTCGCGGCCCCGGACCCCGTCTGAGAGCTACTACGTTCTTCGCCTTTCTGGCAGGAGGAGGAGAACGCAACTACCGACAGCAAGATGATTGGTGTGCGACTGCGCATCATGCCGCGTAAAGATACGGTGCAACGCCAGCAAAGGCTAGCACTACGGGATCAGGTCATCGCCGGCTGCGAGTTGCCACGCTTCGCGCGTTAAATTGCGGATGCCGTCGTCCTGGACGACGATGTTGTCCTCGACGCGAACGCCGCCGAATCGGGTGAGTTCATCGATGGCACGCCAGTTGAGGAGCGAAGCGCAGTCGGACGTGCGCAACGGGTTCAATAGCGCTGCGATGAAGTACACACCGGGTTCGATCGTAAACACCTGCCCCACAGCGATGGTCGACGTGTTGCGCAAAAATCGGTTCTCGGGTCGCGGCGCGCGAGGTTTCATGCCGACATCGTGGGTGACGATGCCGAGCGAGTGGCCCAGTCCGTGCGGAAACAGCGCGCGGGTGATGCCTCGATCGACGAGTTCGTCGGTGCTGCCGGAGGCGATTCCGAGTTCTCGCAGTGCTGCGGCAAGCAAGCGATGGCTCTCGTCGTGAAGATCTTCGTAGTTGCGGCCTGGGCGGACGTTTGCACACAGCTCGCGCTGCAGTTGGTCGATGCGAGTTACGAGGTCGGCGAAGTGCCGGACCGCTTCGCCGTTGCCGCGCACATACGTTCTCGTGATGTCGCTGCCGTAGCCGTTGCAACGCGCGCCTGCGTCGACGAGCAGCGAGGTGTCGCCGCTGACTCGCGTTCGATCGTAGGCGGCGTAGTGCAATACCGCGCCATGGGGTCCGAGCGCGACAATGTTCTTGTATGGGGTGGCGGGGTCGTCTTGTTGCGATGCTGCCAGATAGGCGAGGTGGATCTCGAGCTCGGAGGCCGGACCGGCGAGCAAGCGAGCCTCGGCGGCGCGATGGCCGGCAACGGCGCGGGCCGTTGCCATCGCCAGGCATTCGATCTCGTAAGCGGTCTTTTCGGTTCGCAGCGCATCGAGTGCTGCGATTAGCGCGCTCGGATTCACTTCGCCGGGCGGAGCCGCACCCGGATCACGGGTGACAACCGCGACGTGCCCCGACGGCAACGCATCTCCCACCTCCTCCGCAGCGGCGGTCACGAGGTCAAACTCGGACCAAAAATGGTCGCTGTCCGGCGGCGATACTGCCTCCCAAAAATCGTCGACAGTGGTGCGGACGAGCGTCGGCTTTCGCCCCGGCCGTATCGCTAGGTAGGCGTTGGGTTCGGCGAGCGGACACCAGTGCGAAAACGCCGGCGTCGGCGATAGTGGCCAAGTCTGGTCGTCAAAGCGATTCTTCGACGCCGGCGCGCCGCTGCACAACACCAGGGCGTCGAACTGATGCTCCGCCAGCACGGCTTCTACCCGGCGCTGTAGATGTTCCACGTGCTGCGGGTAGCCCTTAAAACGCACCAAACTACATTAGTCGCCGGGCGGTTGCGTCCACAAGTCCTGCCGCCGATGTACCGCATGGGGACTGGCAACTGGACCGTAGGGTCAGGCCTAAAAGTGGGTCAGCTCGCGGCGAGCACCGATCCAAAACAAGAAGAACTCGTCGAGTCGGCGCGGATCCGTCGGTGCAGGAGTGACATGTGTGGGTGGCATACCGACGTATTGGACTTCGATTCGGTCGTAGGAAGCGCCGAGTTCTCCGACCCATCCAGCGCCGAGGCGAAGGGCCGTGAGCACGCTAGCGCTTGCAACTTCGGGTGGGTTGGCAGTGCCGCCGCGACTTGGCGATTCGAGGTAGATGGCTAGCGGATCGACGGCAAACGCGGCTTCGATCGACAGCCGGGTCGTAGGGCGCACGCGAAACAATCCGCCCAGCCCCAGGCCGATAGCGGTGTACCCGCTCGTCAGCGGGTCATCACCGCCAGGATAAACCAGGGTTCCCGTGCGATGCGAGCGAAGCCCCATGCGCAGTCGCGGAACGAAGTCGAAACGATCGGTGCCGACGCGTGCGCCAGCGCTCCATTCCGCGGTACCCAGCCAACCGGGACGGCCGGTGGTAGGCGCGGGCTCGACGCTGCGCGACTGCGGCACCGCAACGACGGCGTCACGCGCTAGCTTCACTTCCATACGCGCGAGCCAGCGCGAACGTTGTCCCGAGATGCCGAACGCGACGCCACCTCCTGAGCGCCCGCTGCTGATCGAGCTATTGCTCCACGAAAACGAGGTTCCAACCGAGGCAAAGCCTAATCGCGCCGACAGGTTCCATTGCCAACGATCAGTGGGTTCTATGCTAGCCGCCACGACGGCGCTGGCGATCCAGTCGACGAGACTTCGGTGATCGAGAACCGGAGAGCGGCTGTTGCGATTGCCTCGATCCATCACGGCACGACCCTGCTGAGGCTCGATCTCGACGAGAACCACCACTTCAGCGCGATCGAATCCGATCAGTTGACGCGCCAGGCGCAGCGCGCTGTCGACGTCGTCACGGCGCAACCCAGTGCGAACCGCAACCGCAGTGGCAGTGGATAGGCTCGGCGATAATCGAAGCGTTCGCTCGACATTGTCGCGGAGGTCGAGGGTCTCTGTGTGTGTGAGGTAGCCATCTGCGGAAACGCGCAGCTGATACGTCCCCGGGATCACGTCGGCGCGGCGCCCAATCGCTCGACCATCTAGAAACACCGCGGCTGTGGGCGGCAGGCCGCGGATCTGAAATTCGACCCGCGGCAGCAACCGCCGTTCACTCTCGACGAGGTCGGCGAACCGCGGCCAGAAGGTCTCCATTGGAATGCGCACGTCCGGATCAAGGCGAAGCGCGGCGCGAACCGCCTCGCGCAACTCTACAGGCACCGGTTCAGATCGTCCTGCATCAGCCCACGTGCGCTCGAGAATGGCTGCGCGCCACAGCGCCGCATCAAGCCGAGCGGCGTGGTTGGCCGGCGACGAATCGGCCAATTGGCGTTGGATCGCGGCGAGTTCGGCGAGCGCAGCCTCGAATTGATTGGCGTAAAATCGATCGATAGCCCCGGCTGTGCCGGGGTGCGCAGCACTCCCGCTCGTCGGCGATGGCGTCGGCAGGGCGACGCGCGCCACACCAAGGAACTCCACCGCCTCGACGGCCGTTAACCGGCGAACCACCGCATCGGCAATCGTTGGCGCAGCGCCGGCATCGCCGACCACAACCACGGCCGTGCGTCTCGGCTCCGCGAGCAGGCTCGACGGTGCGATCACGACCAGCGCAACGACCAGCCAGCGCAAAACCATCATCGCAACCGTAGCTGGCCGGCCCGGCGTTGTCATCCAACCTACCAGCCAAGTCGCGCCGCCACGCCGAGGCTCAGAGAGGCGGCCAAAACGGTCGGGGCACCATCGGGCAGCGCAGCGAGCGATGTGCGTCCACTGACGTCAATTGCCCAGTGGCGAGTGATGCCAAACGAGCGCGTCGCTGCGAGGTCGAGGGCGATACCAATGTCGGTGAGGCCGATCACACGCGGCGAGACGTAGGCGGCGAGCGCGGGGCCAAGTGTTGCGCTTGCCCACCACTGCGACGCCGACCGCCACGCGACGCCGCCGCCCAGCCCGCCGAAGAACAACGAAGCATCCGCAAGTGGCTGGATGTCATCGCCGGCATCGCGCACCAGGTTTGCAGCGATGCGCAGCGACAGTGCCCCCTGAGCGTACCAATTCGAATCGGCAAGTCGCCGCGCCACCGAAGTGTAGATTCCCACGCCGGATCCCCGCAACGCGACGGAGCCTTCGCTCGTCGAGGTGCGCGCACGATCGGCAGAGGCGTTCACCTCGAGCGCAATGGTCCAGTTGTCGAACGACCCAGCCTGCGCGGGCGCCGCCAGAAGTGCGATGCAAGCTACGATGCGCGGTTTCATAGCGCCTCCAAGAACGTCGACCACGCTGGCCGCGGGCTACCATCGGAGAAGCGAATCAAGCCCACGGTTGCGAGCGACTCAGCCCATTGGCGAATGAAGAGATCGGGAAGGTTTGCTTGACGGAACGGCTCGCCGTACGCCTCCTCGATGAGTTCTGGGGACCAATCAACGAGCTGAAACGCGTACGCGGCGCGAAATTCCGGTCGGCGCCTGAGCTCGGCGAACACTGTTTCGAAGAACCGCTGTTGCGTCGCCAACGAGGAGCCCATGAGCGAGGTACCGCGATCTGGCCCGGCCTGTGCGCCAAGTTCCTGCAAGACGATCGGCCGGCCGCCCGCCCTCTCGATCATCGCGTCGATGCGGCTGCGCGTTCGGACGGGGTCGGTGTCGTCGAGGTAGTCGGAATTTGCGTTGAAGCTGGCGCCGTAGAAATTGTATGTAACAACGTCCCCCGCAACGACAAACGGAGTCTCCAAGTCGGTACCTGCGGTGATTTCCGTTGGGCTTCGCCCCTCGCTCACTGTGACCGTCACAGCGAGCTTGGGCTCGATGCTCTTGATCTTGGCTCGAATCGCCGAGACGAATTCAAGGATTTCGTTCGTCAGCTTCTCGCGTTCGGCCGCGGTCGGTAGCGTCTCGATGAAATTCGCTGGCTCGTTGCCGAGCGAGATCACCCAACCGTTGTGCGCAAGCAGCATCGGTACCACCCAATCCATGAGGCGGCTGTAGCGCTCGATGACTTCCGGGCTGTTGTACGTGAGTTCGCCGGCGCGGATCCGCGCCGTGAGATCGGCCGGCAGAGCAGATTCCTCGTCCTCAAAACCGATGACGCTGAGATACGGCGCAAGATTGTCGTTAGAGATTCTGGCGAGCTGCTCTTCGAGGACGGTTTTTTCATAAACACCGGCCCGAGGTTCCAAATCGACCCAATCGACTTGGACCCGGCCAATGCGCATCCCCTTGTTTAGTGCCTCACGCCAACGCGCGTCGATGGCGACCGCGGTCGTCACCGGGTGCGTGGCGTTGAAGCCGACGACGATCCCGAGATGATTGCCCCCGGGAAGTAACGGCAGGTCGGTGCTCGGGGGCGCCGCATCGGGGAGCTTGATTGCCGGCCCCGGCTCCGTGCACCCAACGAACGCGGATGTGACCGCGAGTGCGATCGCGAAAGGCAGCGGGTCATACATACCAGCAGATACGGAAACTGCGTCCCGGCATTGCACACGACGCAAAAGAATCTACTAAGATATTGAATTTACTACATTAACGCGGAGAGAAGGCTGCGCAGTTCGGATTCGGTTTGCGCCGGATCAGCGACCAAATCACGCACCTGGCTGCGCACGAGTTCCCGGTATCGACCGCGCGCGCGATGAAGGAATGAGGCCATCTGGCTTTCCGTCATGCCGTGACGCGCCCCGAGCTCGGCGTGACTCGCCGTTGTCTCTGGAGCAAAGTACTCGCGCACCGCTTCGAACGGTCCACTGCGGCGGCCGTCCCTGAATTCGGTTTCGAGCACCGCGAAGGCGCGCGCCATCACCTGCTGTGCGAAGGCGCGATCGTAGACTTGTTCGGGCGTCGGTGTTGGATCGGCTGTGACCGACTTGACGTCGGCGAGCGCAAGCGCCGCAGTCGTCGCAGTTCCGCCGCGCTTTTCTGCGGTGGCGTACATGCGAAGATCGGACAGATAGTGTCGAAGCGCGGTTCGCAAGTAACTGCGCAGGCGGCCCTTTGCCGGATCCAACCGTTGGGTGATATCGCGCTCCAGCCACGTCGTGAGAAATCCTTGCACGGCGTCTTCCGCCGCTGGGTCGTCGAGACCACACAGGCGAGCGTAGACGATCAGAGGTTGGCGATAGTCGAGCGCAAGCCGGCCGAGCAGTTGGCGTCTCCGTTCAGGATCGCCGCGATGCTCGAGGATCTCTCCCCACCGGGTTGTGGGAAACAACGTCACGGCGCGGGCTCCGTCGAGTCGCGGCCGAGATCGGCGCGAATCTCGACGGTAGCGCGATTCTCGACCGTGACCTTGCGCGTCGTTTGCTTGCCGGTAGTGGGGTGGGACAGCGTCACGGTGTGCGCACCGGGTTCGACGCGAAACCGCGTTGTCGGCGGCTCGGCGCGACCGCGCGGCACGCCATCGATATGCACCTCCGCCCACGGCCTCGCGGCGACAATGATGGTGCCGCCGGCGACACCCGGTTGTTTGCCAGCGCCGTCTGTTTCTCGGTTTCTATTGGCGCTGCGCTCAGAGCGCTTGTCATCGCGCGGCAGCGCGGAACGCGACGCTTTGCGCTCGGGGCGTGCGTTGCGCATTTCGCCATCGCGCGCGAGCTCCGACGCGCGCCTAGCTTCGAGGTCGAGTGGTCGGTGGTCAGCGTAGATCGGAGGTGGGGTTGCCTGCACGTCGAGGCCTGCGTCGAGTACTGCAGTGGACGCGGTGGTCATTTGGCCCGAGGGCGGAGATGCGCCGGTGTTCGCGGCAGCGTTCCGCTCTGGTTCGACGCCATTCCCCCTCGTCGCCCACATGCTCCAGGCCGCTAGCGCTACTGCCGACGCAATACCAACGACGGCAGTCGCGGCCACGGTGCTACGCCGCAGGAATCGCGTAGCGGTCGGTGTCGTTGCCGTCGGCGTAGGAGCCACGACCGCGCGGCGAAGTGCGTCGGATAGCTCGACGATCGTGCCATATCGGCGGTCCGGGTTGTGGGCGAGTGCGCGTCGCACCACCGGATCGAGAGCACCAGGTAACGGTTCAAAGTACCCGATCGGCAGCGTGCCCGTGATGAGGTGATACAGAAGCACGCCGACTGCATAGACGTCCATACGCGGATCATGAGGCGCGCCGCGCATTGCCTCTGGAGCGATGTAATACGGAGTGCCGACGATATCTCCGGTTTCCGTGATGCGCTGGTCTGTCGCGGCGACCTGGCGTGCCGCGCCGAAGTCTCCGAGCTTGATGACACCGTCGGCAGCGACGAGCACATTTTGTGGCTTGACGTCGCGGTGCACGATTCCGTGTGCATGGGCGAAGGCGAGCGCGGCGCACACTTGTTGCACGACCTCTAGAGCCTCCGCTCGGTCGAGTGGGATCCGGTCAGAGACTGGGCCGCCGACGGCAAGCTCTGTAACGATGTAGCGACGTCGATCGACCGTTAGGTCCACCTCTCCCCAATCCTCGATCGCAAGGATGTTCGGGTGAGGCAACGACTGCAGCAGCGCGGCCTCGCGATAGAACCTCGCGGTCGTCGCAGCGTCCTGGTCGAGATCAGCCTGGAAGACCTTTACCGCGACGGCGCGGTCATCGGCGATTCGGCGCCCCGAATACACCGTTGCACTACCGCCGCGGCCGATCTCATCGCCGAGTTCGATTCCCGGAATCGCAATCGGCGCAGGGTCAGCGGCGCACAGACAACGCAGGCACACCTCGTCGATGGCCTGCGCCCCGCAGCGAGCGCATCGCCGATCTTGCACACCCCTAGGATACCCGAGCCGCGCCTTGCCGGCGTGGAAAAATGGGGGGAGGAGGACCTCGATCCTCGGCCATCGATTGGGATGAACGTTGCCGAGTGCGCTTGTGGAACTACTGGAGTCGCCGCTCCAGCAGCTGGCCGTCGCGATCCGTCTCGGAGCGAATCCCATAGTAGACGCGCGAGCCGCGCGGGTCTGAGAAAATCGTTAGCTTGAGATCGAACGGCGCTGGTCCAGCAACCGTTTCGATCCTGAACTGGCTCGTCGCCTTCTGGCGGGTTTGCGGCAGATCGAACTCGATATGGTCACCAGCGATCTTGAATTTGAACAGCTCGAACGTCCCTTTGAATAGGGTGCGGTCCTGGAACACACCACCGCCCATGCTCGGCACAAACCGATAGACGTGCAGCTTGTCCTCGTGGGTTTGGGGCATGCGATCGATCCAGTTTCGATCGATCAACAGCTTGCCGGCCTCATCCGATGGGACCGACGTCGATGGCTTTGGGGAGCACGCCGCTCCCAGGCTTACCAGCAGGACGAGCATCGTTCGCATGCGCGAATCATATCTCGGTTCATGCGGAATTTTTTCCTTGACTGGCGTATCACTCGCTTGCTACGGCTGCATGCAGATCCGTTGGGGCCATCGGTGAGATCGTGACTGCAGGCAAAGCGCCTAAGTGCGCGCTCCCCAGCGGGCTGGCTCCGCCAGCGCCGTCGAACGAACCGCGTAACCCGGTGGCGGCAACTGGCCCCGTGACTCTCGAGTTTCAGCGTTTCCCTTGCGAAGGCGTTTCAAACGGAGCGTTTAACGGCGACGGAACGATCAATATGGCAAAGGCCACGCGAGCATACATGCGGACCGTGGCTCCGATCATCTCCGTGGGCATGGTAGGCGGGCAGCTGGCTAGGATATTTGTTCAAATCAACAGCGCGCAACGCGCGCTCGCGGCAGCCATGGAGGCGAACGAGGCGGCAATCACTGCGGAGCTGCGGGCGGAGTTCGTCACCGCGCTGAAAGCGTTCGCAAAATACGTTTCCGGCGCAGCGGTGGATGACTTCAAAGGGGTGGCGGTTGCGGCATTAGGGCGCCTCGGCAGCGTTCGTACCTCCCTCACAGCTGCCACGGACAAGCTACTTGAAGCTACTGCTGCCCTACGGGGCCAACCCGCATCCGCCGAAGCGAGCAATGCTCTGGCTCGGCTAGAAACCAGTGCAGCGCATTTGAAGGCCATCAAAAAAGCGATGGTGGGAGCGCTCAAGCGCCTGGAAGCAAAAGCCCAAGCAATGGGCAATTCTTCTCGATAACGGCCGCTGACGACGGCTCGGGCACCGCTAGGCTCCGCGCCCATATGATTTCAGCTACTTCACGAATACAACTTCCATAGATGGAATCGTAGATACGACCTAAATGGGGTTCTTAAATTCAGATAAATGGTAGTGTAACGTCACCACAAATGGTATCCTACCGGAGTGACCACCAGGTCGACATACGTTGCTCGCTGCGTGGATCGCGAACTAGATGAATTGCTGGAATCGCTGCCAGCGATCAGCGTAGAAGGTGCCAAAGGTGTAGGCAAGACCGCAACCGCAGCTCGCCGCGCTGCCACGCAGTACGATCTCGATGCGCCGGGCACCCTCGAGATTATCCAAGCGGAGCCAGAGCGGCTGCTGGATGGGCGCGAGCCTATCTTGATCGATGAATGGCACCGTTATCCACCGTCGTGGGATCTAGTGCGTCGCGCTGTGGACAAGAGCAGTCGCCCGGCTCGGTTTTTACTTACGGGATCAGCCTCTCCGGTTGTGCCGGGCACACACTCTGGCGCTGGTCGCATTGTCGCGGTGCGCATGCGTCCGCTAACGCTATTTGAACGGGGCATAGCGAAGCCAACCGTCAGTTTGGGGGCGCTCATCCGCGGAGAACGCCCGCGAATGTACGGCAAGACGCCGGTCGCGCTGACGCAGTATGTGGAAGAAATCATGCGCGGCGGATTTCCGGGCATGCGCGCGATGACGGGCCGAGCCAGTCGCGCGCAGCTGGACGGATATCTTGCTCGCATCGTCGACCGCGACTTCCCCGAGGCCGGGCGCACGGTCCGAAATCCGGCGACGCTGAGGTCTTGGCTTGTCGCGTACGCCGCGGCCACCGCGACCACGTGTTCGTACGAGACGATTCGCGACGCAGCGACTGGAGGGCAAAGCGACAAACCAGCTAAAACCACCACCGCGCCCTATCGCGATACGCTGGCTCGTCTGTGGATTTTGGATCCCGTATCTGCCTGGTCGCCTACGCGGAACCATTTGGCACGGCTCAACGCTGCACCCAAGCATCATCTCGCAGATCCTGCGCTTGCGGCGCGGCTGTTGGGCATCACCGCGGAAGCGTTGCTGGCGGGCGAATCGGTCAAACCCACAGTTCCGCGCGATGGCACATTACTCGGTAGCCTGTTTGAATCGCTGGTTACTTTGAGCACACGGGTCTACGCACAGTCAGCGGAGGCCACCGTGCATCATCTCCGCACCCAAGGCGGTGATAGGGAGGTGGATCTCATCGTAGCGCGCGGCGATGGGCGCATCGTTGCCATAGAAGTCAAACTGTCGGCGACCATCACGGATCGCGACGTGCGGCACCTACACTGGTTGCGCGAGCAATTAGGGTCAGACTTGCTCGACGCCGCGATTGTTACGACAGGTTCGGAAGCATATAGACGCCCGGACGGGATTGCTGTAGTACCCGCAGCTTTGCTCGGCCCGTAGTCACAAGGGGGGATGGCACTGCTTACTCTCTCGAGTTTCGGGTGCGGCCGCTGGCTACGGCTCGGGACACAGCAAGGTCGTAGAGTTGTTCAAGCGGTGCCCCGGCCGCGTCGCCCTCGAGGAGTCGGAGGGCGTGAGCAATCGCTTCGATCGTCGACAGGTGTCCCGGCGCCGGCGATTGGCGCAGCCGGTCGGAGGCCATGTGTTCGCCATGCAGACGGAGGATCGGCAGACGGCGCACCGGCAGTTTGCGGTACATACGCCGGGCCTGGGACCACGTCGCATCCAACACGATCAGCGTCGACGGCGGCGGAACCGGCGCGCGTGTCGCCGCTTCGCCGAGTGGATAGAGCAGCCACGCGCCGTCGAGGTTTGGCAAGTGTGTACGCTGCCCATCGCTTGCGCCGTGGTCGACGATGGCGCTGTTGGGAAGGGCGAGATGCGCCAGCCGGCCAGAGTTCGACGATCGATTGCGCTCCTGCGAATGGCGGACGATGACAATGCGCGTTCGCGTTGCAACCACGGGAATTTCGGCGCACAAACACACGCGCTGCTGGTAGCAGCATCGATTGCAGCGGCTTATAGACATCCCAAACTACCCATTCGCCAGCAGAGCGCGCGCAATGACCTTAAGCGTCAAGATCGGCTTTACGCCTTCGAAAATCGGCAAGACCAGGGCGTCGGCGACATATCGGCTGATTGCGTACTCCTCGGCGTACCCCCATCCTCCGTGTAAGAGCTGGCCGAGTTGAGTCATCTCGACAGCGGCGTCGCACGAAAATAGCTTCGCCATCGCTGCCAGTGGTGCGGCCGCTCGCTCGTCGCCGTCCATGGCCGTCGCAGCCGTGTAGGTGATGGCTCGCGATGCAATCCATCGGGCCACCATGCGACCGATGGAAAATCGCGTTAGGCCAAATTCGCCGATTGGTTTGCCGAACTGATGACGGTCGGCGACATAGCGGCACGTTTGTTCCAGTGCCGCCGCCATGACGCCACACGCTCGGCCTCCCGTCTGCAGGCGACCTGCAGCAAACCCCGACATTTGGAACGCAAAACCGCGACCTACGCCCGCCTCGCCACCAACGACCTGCGCGTCGGGCACTCGCCATTGGTCGAACGCAAGGCTGAACGAATGCATGCCGCGATACCCGGGCGTGCGGTCGGCTTTGCCGACAAGCGTGCCTCCGCCCGCCTGCGTCGCCGTGAATTCGTGGCCCAAAAATCGCGGCTTGTCGACGACAAACAGGGTGAGGCCGCGACTGCCGGGACCACCGGTACGGGCGAGAACCGCGATGACATCGGCGCGGCCGGCGAAGGTGCACCAGGCTTTTGCTCCACTGATCGCCCACCCTCCCAAGACGCGCTCCGCCCGACATGTAATCGAGGC
The DNA here is from genome assembly GCA_964419605.1 of uncultured Kofleriaceae bacterium. GTDB lineage: Bacteria > Myxococcota_A > Polyangia > Haliangiales > Haliangiaceae > JABFXX01. The sequence continues at coordinate 13,840 of CAYQQM010000027.1, forward strand.
GACATCGGAGCCGACCCCAGGTTCGGTCACCGAGATTGCGGCCATGAGCTCACCCGAGGCCAGCCGCGGCAACCAGGTTTGCTTCTGGGTGTCGGTTCCGCCGGCCAACAGCGCTTTGGCGAGGATTTCCGGCCGCGTGATGAGCGATCCTGCAGCTGCGAGCGAAACCCGCGACAGCTCCTCGGTGGTAAGGATCATTGCGAGGTTGCCGAGCTCATGACCGCCGTATTTCTCGGGGATCGACAGGCCAAAGTAGCCGAGCTTGGCCATCTCGGCGATGAACCGTTCTGGCACCAATTCATCGTGGTGGTGGATTCGTTCGGCGTGCGGAGCTACTTCTCGATCTGCGAACGCGCGCACATTGGCGCGGACCTCACTAAGGGTGTCGTCAAGCGGCCACTGGATCCTGCCGGCAGCGCCGATCGCTTCGGTGCCAAGCGATTCAATGGGGGCAGGAGCGATCCAACGCGCGATCGCGGAGCGCGCTCGGTCGTCGTAGCGCGGCTCTCCAAGGCCCAACGCAGGCGCGACCGCTTGCAAGCGATGGCAAAGACTCGAAGCGAGTTCGGCCGCAGCCACCACGGCGGCATGGGTGAGCTCGCTCGGCGCGCTGACCAGTGCGTCGATGACGGCCGCCTCGGTGGCCGCATATGCCACGCGTTCGACCACGACTTGATGTTGATCGATGGCTTCGCCCGCGGTTGTAAGCACCCGCGCGGCTTGCAACGCCCGATTCGCGAGCGCTCTTGCCGCCAAGGCGATGTCCCAAAGCTCCTGCGTAGACAAAACGTGCCTGGAAACATACCGCGAACCCTCCGATTCCTGAACAACAAATCGCGGTTTGGTCGACCACTTCGTCCCAGTCGGACTCGGAACTCGGCCGGGTACGAGATATATAGAGCGCCATGTCGTTCTCGGCGAAGTTTCGCTGCATTGCCGGCTGCTCCGGCGAATACCCACTCGACCGCGTGATCTATCGCTGCCCTTCGTGTGGCGAATTGCTCGAAGTGGTTCACGACCTGACCGCCTTGCGAGCTCGCACCGCAAGCGATTGGAAGGCCGTGTTTGCGGAGCGTTGGCGTTCGGTCGAGGAACCGTTTGGGTCGGGCGTGTGGGGAAAATACGAATGGGTCGCTCCTCAGGTAACGACATCCAACATCGTCTCGATGGCCGAGGGCGTTACGCCCCTAACTCGCGTCCCGGCGTATGCGTCCGAACTCGGCCTTAGCGACGTCCGCATCAAACAGTGTGGCACTTCGCATTCCGGTTCGTTCAAGGACCTGGGCATGACGGTGTTGGTATCGATGGTGAAGCAAATGATCGCCAACGGCGTGCCGATTCGTGCCGTTGCGTGTGCCTCGACGGGGGATACGTCCGCGGCGCTCGCGGCGTACGCCGCCGCGGCCAACATTCCCGCCGTTGTAATTTTGCCGCGCGGCAAGATTTCCACCGCGCAGCTCGTCCAACCGCTCGCGATGGGAGCGCGGGTCCTGGCGATCGATACGGACTTCGATGGCTGTATGAAACTGGTGCAAGAGTTGGCGGAAAAAGAGGGCGTTTACCTTGCCAACTCGATGAACTCGTTGCGGCTCGAGGGTCAAAAGACGGTGGCGATCGAGCTAGCGCAGCAACTCGGCTGGGAGGTTCCCGACTGGGTGGTCATTCCCGGTGGCAATCTCGGCAATGTATCGGCGCTCGGTGCTGGATTCGAAATGCTACTCGCACTTGGACTGATCGATCGCCGACCGCGAATCTGCGTTGCACAAGCGGCACATGCGAGCCCTCTCGCGAACAGTTACCGCTCCGGGTGGGCTGCGCTCGAGCCGGTGAAGGCGCGCTCCACGCTTGCCTCGGCAATTCAGATCGGGAACCCGGTGAGCTTCAAGAAGGCCGTGCGCGCGTTACGCGAGTTTGAAGGCGTGGTGGAAACAGCCACGGAAGCCGAGCTCGCCGACGCTGCCGCGCGTGCCGACCGCAGCGGTATGTTTACGTGTCCCCACACCGGGGTGGCGTTGGCGGCCGTCGAAAAACTCGTGGCCCGCGGCGATATCGCCAAGCATCACCGCGTGGTTGTCATCTCGACTGCAAGCGGACTCAAGTTCGCGGACTTCAAAGTGGGCTATCACGAAGCGACGCTGGCCGAAGTGCCGTCGCCGAAGTACCGCAATACCCCGGTGGAGCTTCCCGAGCGATACGATGCGGTTCGCACCGCCGTGCTACGGGCGCTTGACTAAGGCACTGTCCCTGTCTCTACGAGGCAGCGGACTTCTGTCTGAGGCTGGTTGCAGCGGCTTCGAGACGTCGCCGCAAATCGATCAGAGCGATCGGCTTCAGAAACACTGCGTCGGCACCGGCTACAAGGCAACTGGATTGCGTATCGGCACCATCATCGCCGCTTAAGATCGCAACGAAAATCTGATTTCCGCGCCGGGCCTTGAGCTGGCGGGCGATTTCGAGGCCGCCCATCGGCATATGCAGGTCGACCAGCGCGATATCCGGCGGCGTTACGTCGGCGAGTCGCAGCGTCTGATCTCCAGACGCAGCCGTGCAAACGTCAAAGCCAATACGAGCAAGAGAACTCGATAATGTCCGACGAATCATCGCATCATCGTCGGCGATTAGTACGCGAAGACTCACGCCGCTACGTCTTTGCTGTGCAGTGCACCGAGGTGACCTCGCAGCCTCTCGACGGCTCGCCACAGCAACTGGCATACGCGCGACGGTGTAATTCCCAACGTATCCGCGATTTCTTGATAAGTAAGGTCTTCCACGTAATGCAACCCTAACACTGTAACATCGCGTGGTTCCAGAAGTTCGAGCGCGGCGCGGACGCGCGACAGGGCCATGCGCCGCTCCGCCTCAACGTCCGGCGACTCTCGCGTTGATGCAAGTCGCGCAGTCTCGCCGTCGATTGGACCGACCTCGACGTGCACCAGCTCAGCCATTCCCGCCCGGTAGTGTTCGAGCGTTACCCCAAGAGCATCGGCGATGCATTGGTCGGTTGCAACGCTACCGTGTTTCTCCAGATCGCGAATCGCCGCACCGATTTTGCGCGCGAGCTGGCGAACGCGGCGAGGCATGATGTCGCCACGGCGAAGTTCATCGAGCACGGCACCGCGAATTCGGTGTTCGGCAAATGCCAAGAATGGCTCTTGACGCGTAGCGTCGTAGCGCTCAGCCGCCTCGATCAGGCCGAGCATTCCCGCAGCAACGATGTCCTCTCGAGCCACCCATTCCGGGCACCGCCGCGCCATGCGGAGCGCGATTCGACGAGCAGCGTCGGCATGGTCGGTGATAAGGCGATGTCTGGAAACGTCCGAGCAACGTCCGCCGAAGTTTTCCATGCCTTGTCACGAATGCGAGAGCCGATCCAACGGTCAAACTTGCTAACGTCGCAGAACTACGCCGGCGTCTCCGCCGGGGGCGGCCAGAATATACCCACCCCCGGGTAAAAAATTACCCCTTATTTCCTTTTTTGGTTACGGGTACTTGTATGTGCATCTGGGTTAGACGCCGCCTTGTGGTGAACGTCGTTCGGCTGTGCGCACCCGGATTCTCGGTTGGTAGCTTCGAACGCGGGGGCGCTCTATCCCTTCCGTTTTTCAGCCAGCTTGGCTGGCGGGCTCTGCTTCGCCGGCGGGTTCTGCTTTTGCGTCGGCGTCAACTTCCCTAAAGCCTCCAGCCTCCTCAACTGCTCCGACGGGGTCAGACTATTCCAGCCTGCTTTGTCGGGGTGCTCCGGCCCGACAGACACCGTCGACGCCTTCAGGCTCTCCAACGCCAGCTTCTTCGCCCCTGAACGCGCCCGCTGCTTCACTTCCAGATGCGCCCGCTGCTGGCTTATTTTTCTGAGCTTGCGCTTCAGCGTCTCGTCCAGCTTCTTCAGCTTATCTAGGTTCGACGTCGGAATGCCGTCCACTTTCTCCACCTGCGCGTTGAGAGCAAAAATGGCTTTCTGCATCGCCTCAAATCTGTTGTTCATCATGTTTTCGAATTGCTGAGACTTTCCAAATGGTTTTCCGCATACGGATCGATGTAGGCTGCGCAGCGTTTCGTTCATTCGGAAGAACGCTTGTCTTACTGCGCCATCTTCACCGAGCTCAGGGAGCGTTGAATCTAACGCGCGGATGCGTTCGTGCACCGCCCTGATCTGCCCCTCAACCCAGCCCAACTTGGCCTTCGCCTCGAGCACGCTGAACATGTTTTCCCAAGGCACCCGTGATTCCTCCGCTCCTGGCTCCGCTTGTTCAGATGGGGCGGCCTCGGAGAGAGAGTTGTGGGGCTGAACCAACGGTACGATGGGCCCGTCGTTGGGCTGGATGCACGCCCGCTTCGGATCGGTACGCTTTCGTTTTGGCTCTATGCGCTTTGTATTGGACTCGGTGCGGTTTGCAGTCGGCTCGGTGGTCTCCTTGTTCGGCTTGCTACGCTCCGCCACGCGGTGCGCGCCGGGGTCCTCCACGTAGACAAGATTAAATGTTGAAAAAATCCCCTGGCGCCAAAGCAAGAGCGCCACGTCAGAACCGAGGTGGCGACTTGTACCGATTGCAACTTCCGGCCGGTGCTCCACAGATGGAACACTGGCAAGATGATGAGATGGCTGCGGAAAGTACGTCATCCGATTCCTAGGGTCTCAGTCGCAGCGGCAGGGTAGCAGCTGATGTGCATCCGTTACATACTTATCTTTCTACAGCGCCCTGCATTGCCGACGCTATTCGGAATAGAATCGCCAGCCCAGAGTTTAGGGGTCGATCCATTGCACGTAACCCACGCTCGAGTTCGCGGCAATGTTCAACGCGGTAAACCCCAAGTAGTCGCCGCCAACGACGTATGCGTCGCTCGTCTTGGCGCACGCCACAGACTGTAGAGACGGCGTTCCAAAGCCAAAACGCGTAAAGGTTCCGCCGGCAACGGTTCCAAGCGCGCTGCCCTCCGGGGCCATCCGCCCCAGGTTCCATCCCGCGTTGTCGCTGCGATTGTTCACATAGATCGCTGGGCCGGCGCCCGTCGTACAGGTTCCGGTGGCGAGAGCTGCCGCCCCCGCGCCGTTGTTCGCCTCTACCGTATGCGACCGCCATTGAAACACGGTGATTCCTGACCCCGAATTGTGGGTGGCGACTTGGCCAGCACTATCCACCACCAACTGTCCTGTCGATTCTCTCCCTACAACGCCAAGGTCGGTCAGCTGCGCGCCATCCGCGGCAGCAAAACGCTCGCCGACGACCGTGCGGTTGAGGGAATCGCCCGCTAATCGGCCAACCACGACGGTTCCATCCGGCTGCACGCCGATCCCCCCAACGACCCCGAACGCCACTTGCTTGGTCCATGTCACCTGCCCCGCAGGATCCCAACGAACCAACCCGCTCGGGCCCAAGGAGGCTGCGCTTCCATCGTTGGCCACCGCGAGCGCACTCGCAAATCCGCTCATACCCGAAACTCCCGCGGAATACCCAGACGGGATCGGTACTTTCCACAGAACCTCTCCGCTCGCGTCGAGCTTAAACAGCCCAGAAAATCCGCTCTGACTGCCAGCTACATAGATCGTATTCTCCGGGCCAATATCGATGTCGTCGACGATGAATGGAATCGACCACACGATCTCACCTTGTGGCGACAGTTTCAGCAGCTGACTGTTATCGGTGCGCAACAGCGCCGCGATGAGGTTTTCTGCCGTGTCGACCTTCATATGCAGAGGCCTACCGGGAAGAAATCGCGTGTACCGCTCACCCGGTCGCTTATCCAACGCGACAGTCACCGTCGTTGAACCGGAGGTCGCAAACAGTTCACACGTTCCTGCGACGGTAGTGGGCGTACATGCGCCGCCGAACCCTGAGAACGTAGACCACGTCGAAACGTCGATCTCGTATGGCTTTCCGACCATAACCGGGACGGTGCAGCTCGAGTAGCAGTTTGCAACGACTGGGCCGTCTTGCGTGCGAATGCGAGCATCGCCACCGCCCGTACCCATGAACGACAAAGTGATATTTGCAACCTCTGTTCGCACGAATGTCGCAGTCACCTCGGTCGCGAACACATCGAGCGGAACAACGCACGTGGAGCTCGCCCCGCATGAAGCAATCGACCACCCGGTCAGCGTGCTACCCGCGTCGGGAGTTGCCACCAGAGTGATTGCAGACGTTACGAGCGCACGGCATGTGGCACCGCAGTCGATGCCTGCTGCGACGGCTGCAATGCGACCGCTACCGCTACCGGTCTTTGCCACTTTCAGCTCTCTTGCGCCGCGGACCCGAACGGGCGCCGCGAAATTTGCACCATCGACCGCAACTTGAACAAATCCGGTCGCCTGACCAATCGCAATCGGCCCAAAAACTACGGAAATGTGGCAACTCGAATGCGCCGCAAGTGTCGCAGTGCACGTCGAACTCGCCTGGGAAAATCCGGCACCCATCACGACCGGATCTTGGAGCGAGACGGAATTGGCTCCATCGTTACGCAGCTCGAAGGTGCGCATCGTTGAACCACCGACCTGAAGCGCTCCAATGTCCAGCACCGTCGGTGCGAAATGAACCGCCGGCAACGTCGCGAACCCGGACAACGGCAGCGATCCGGACCCGCCGGGAGCACTATCGAACGTCAGCGTGGCGTTTCTCGGTCCTGCCGCTGTGGCGACGAAACGCACAACGAGGGAGCAGCGGCCTAATGCGGGGAGCGCGGCGCCACAGGTGCTGTCGGCTTTACTAATTGAAAAGTCAGTCTCCGCAGGACCAGTGATCGCAAACGCGATGGGCCCGGTTTCGATCGTGCCGCGATTGACTAAGGTAACCACCGCCGAGGCCGACTGGCCGACCAGCGCACTCTCGAACTCGAGCAGCAACAGCGAACTGCCAGCGCCGTTGTCAGTCCCCAGCTCTGCGCCCGCTTCCGCATCTGTTACCGCATCCGGGCGCGCATGAAACTCACTACTACACCCCACGAGGACGACCGCAAGCACAAGCTGCCGCATCCCGGGAGGATACCCGAATGCGCGCGCCTAGGCGGGCGGTTCGCAGGTCCTATTGAGCCAGCTACTGCTTCGGCTTCAGGATCCACAACTTCTGTCGCACGAAGTTCAAGTTCACGTTAAATGTCGTCGCGCCTTTTCGTTCGATCGTCGAACTCGAATACTCGACTTGCCACCTGTCGTCAGTTTCCTTCACTGCACCAACAACGTGGAATCGAACTTTGCACTCGCCAGTGAGAACAGCATCCGATTCAAAATCCAGATCGGAGGCCGCTTGCCCTGCGGTGACCCTGCGCGTGATTTCACTGCGGACGGCGGCTTGAAACTCCTTCGAGTTACGCTGTGCGCACGACGGGGAGGCCTCTGCCGCGCTCACCTGATTTACGAGAACTAGATGTGGCGGAACAACCGCCGGAGCGTCCACCAAGTAATCGCCTTGTGGCCTGGGTTCTCGCGACGTCCTGATCCAGTTACGCCGATCGACTCGCGTGAACACTGGGCCGGCTGGTTGAGTGGGTCCGTTGGCCGAATCGCGCTGGGGGCGCGTCACGACAACTTCCTTGAAAGCGACCCCGGTCTCCGGCTGCGCGACTTGGAAGCGCAGCCATTCACTTGCCAGGTCGCGGGGAACTTGGCCGGTAGCGGGAAGTTCAACTGCCCCCCCCGAGGGCTGTGAGACAACGACGGGTTGAAACGGCACACGCTGCTGCGAGCCCATGGAGTGTGCAACGGTTGTAGCAGAGCCGCGACTTGAACGGCGATCTATTTTTTCCATACATAATGGCCAGTTATAACCTCCAGAGAAATTACCAAGACTTTTTCCATCCAATTTGGCTCAGCGACAAAGCTGCTTTCAAGCGCGCTGCTCGCGCTGATCCTGCTAGCCCCATAGAGCGGTTTGAGATAGGTTCGGGTTCCCTCGTTTGCAAAATTCCCCGTACGCTTTCCTCCCTCCTTTTCCTTGGAGTCGCATGCACCGTGCCAAATCCGAATTACCGACGTCCTTCCGACGGCGGTGTGGACGGTGGTGCGGACCTGCGTTGCAATGCGTCGGAGCACGTGTGTGGTGGGGCATGCGTCGACACGACGACCTCGGGCGATCATTGCGGCGCTTGCGGCCACTCGTGTGGCGGAGGGACGTGCTCCGCCAGCCTGTGCTCACCTGTCACAGCGTGGGCCAGCATCCGAGAGCCAAACGACTTCGCGATCGATGCGACATCCCTCTACGTCACTTACGAGGACAAGGTCGCCTCTTGCCCGCTCGCCGGATGCGCGGGCACCCAACCGACACAAATTGCATCAACCGCCCCTACCGGCCACTGGCCCACCGGCGAGATCCGGGTGTCTAACGGACGCGTCTACTTCGTTGGTTCTCCCGATCGAGCTACCATAAGGTACGCAATCTACACTTGTCCCATAGCTGGTTGCCCGGTTACGATCCCAATAGCCTCATACGAGGCATTTAGCCCACCATCAGCAATGTCAGTGGTCGGTGACACGGTCACCTTTCTTGATCCTGACGGGGGTTTAAGCCAGGTCAATTGCGCGCAAGGCGTATGCGGTACGCGTGTGTTCATCGCATCAAAGCCTCTATCTGGCATAGCCACCGACGCGAACTTCATCTACACGGTCGACACGAGTACGCCCAACTCGACACCACTCCTGAAGTGCCCGGTTGGAGCGCCGAATTGTACCCGCACGATCGTTAGCGGCGACGGCCGCTACCCCTCGAGAGCGGACCTTTACCACCAGCTAGTAGCCCACGCCGGCATCATCTACATCAATGGAACGGGCCGCCTCAGTGCCGGTAACGGTATCTATATGTGTCCTGTTGGCGGCTGCACAACCGCAACGGAGTTTCAAAGCAGTTTCCGCCCATTCCCCGACCTCAAGGTCGATGACTCCGGTGTGTACTGGATCGATGGCGCGACCAACAGCGAGATCCACAGGTGCCCCCTCGACGGTTGCACCGGCGGCGTGAAGAAGGTGTACGTAGCGGCCGCCGAGTCTTCGATAAAGCGCCTGTGGATCGACCAGCACTTCATATACTGGATGGAACATAGCCCCGGCGAAGGCGGAATGATCGGGGCTGTCAAACGCCTCGCGAAGTGAGCCGCTGCTGTAAGCGCAATATCCGGGTCCATGCGGTTCCGAACAAACCCTGTCGATCGCGAACGGCAAACCACGCGTCAGGCACTAGTGAATTCAATTCCAACGGTCCGCCGAAGGGCAGCGAATGCTACGGGGAACTCGGCGTGCTACTCTTTGAAGGGTGGTCCCCATCGCCGTCCAGGCACTTCAAGTGCTGCTTCAGGCGCGTGTGATCGCAAAACGGCAAGTTGCGGGCGTCTGGCTATTTGGCTCCGTATTGCATGGAGAACATCGACCCGATTCCGATGTTGATCTGGCGGTGCTGTGCGATCCGCCGCTTGAGCTGCAACGGACGGCAGTAATGGATGAGGTGGGCCTTGCGATCGGATCTGATGTCGACGTGATTGATCTGACAACAGCCGCACCCGCGCTGGCTTGGGAGATCCTTACAACGGGTAAACTAGTATTTGAGGGTGACGAACTCGAGGTCGAGCGATTCATGCGCGCCGCACGCTACGCAGCCGAGGACGATGAGCAACGCTCGCGCATGGTCTTGCTTGGACAAATGACTAGAGCCCAGGGGCAGCGACCGTGACCGTGCGACCCGCGGTTGTTCTCGCTCGCCTGACTCATCTTGGGGCAGTACTGATACAACTCGAACGGCTTCGCGCTCTACCGTCGGAGCAGAGATCGGATCCGCTCGTAGTGCTCGCGGCGGAGCGCGCGTTGCACGTCGCGATCGAAGCGATTCTCGATCTTGGATACCACGTGCTTGCCGGCCGAGGCCATCCCGTACCTGGCGCCTATAGAGAGGTTGTGCCGGCGCTCGTGCGGTACTCGATACTCGAAAACGCGCTTGGAACTCGGCTTGAGGGAATGGCGGGAATGCGAAACATCCTGGTGCATGATTACGTCGACGTCGACGCGAAACAACTCTGGGCTGTCATTGACCTAAGGCTGAGCAACTTTCGCGACGTACATGCTGCCTTTGCCGCCCTGCCCGAGCTCGAGCGCGGCAACCAAGGGTAACCCGCAGGTGGCTTGCTGCTCAGACCTCTCCAGCTTGAGCGCCGTCGGTCGATAGCGGAGATTCACCACGGCGTCCGTTTGTAGTCCTTGAGGAACAGGCCCCAAACGTGGTGACCTGTGTTGAGGCCGCTGAACACCGGATCGACGATCCGTGCGGCTCCGTCGACGATGTCTAGCGGCGGGTGAAAATTGTGAACCCGCTGTTTGCGCTCGGCGTGAGCGATCGGATCTTCATCGGTCACCCAACCAGTATCGACTGAATTCATGTGGATACCGTCCGCAACGTACTCGATGGCAGACGTGCGCGTCATCATATTGAGTGCAGCCTTCGCCATATTGGTATGCGGGTGCTTGTCGGTTTTCCACCGCCGGTAGAATTGACCTTCCATGGCCGATACATTGACGACATGCGCATCGCGAGTGGGTACCGCTGCGAGCAGCGGCCGCAATCGCGCGTTGAGCACAAATGGCGCCACGGCGTTGACCAAGTGAACTTCGAGCAGCTCCGCCGTAGGTACTTCGGCAAGGGTCATCCGCCACGAATTGAACTGCCGCAGATCGACTTGCTGAAGATCCTGGTCGAGGCGATGGGCCGGAAACAGCTCGCGACTGGCCTCGAGGTCTTCTGCTAGCAGCGGAACTTGTGACAGCACAGCCGAGCGCCACAGTCCCACAGTGGCGATGTCGCCGCCGCGCGGCAGCGCAATCGCTTGGTCGGTGTCGCCGATCAGCGACCGATTGCGGTCGAGCACCGCGCGCTCAAACGCAGTAGCGATTGGTTCCGACTCGCTCGAAACCACGTGATCGTACCAGCCTGCGGGCCGACGCACGGTCTGGCACGCGTTGTTGATTAGCGCATCGAGCCGCGGTTGCGTCGCAGCCACGTGGCGAGCAAAAGCCTCAACGCTCGGCGTGTGCCGCAAGTCGATGCCGTAGATATGCAAACGATGCGTCCAATCGGCGCTTTCGGCTTCGCTCGAGAATCGTCGCGCAGCGTCGCGAGGAAACCGCGTCGCGACGATAACCTCGGCACCGGCTCGCAGCAGCTTCACCGCGGCCTGATAGCCGATCTTAACGCGCGCACCAGTAACGAGGGCAACCCGACCCCGCATATCGGCGGTTTGCTCGCGCTTCGCGAAATTCTCCCCCGCGCAAGGCGGACAAAGCTGATCGTAAAACGAATGCAGTTGATGGTACTCGACCTTGCACACGTAGCAGATCCGCGCAGTCTCGACGCGCGGACCACTAGGTTCCTGTCGCCGTGCTTCAGCACGGGCCCATATATCGTCGCTGTCATTGTCGCTGAGCGGCGTATCGCTCGCATCCCGCACTCCCTCGGGAGTGCCTAGCGCTCCAGCCGAGCTCGAGCTATCGCCAGCCGTCCACTCCGGCGTGGGCAGCGGCGTGCGAAACACCGGCTCGCGTCGCAAGGCGCGAATTCCCGCCTGATCGAGCAGCGCGCGATCCGCATCGCGCCGCGCTCGAACCCGGGCCCGTGCGAGCGCTTTGCCAAGCGCCTTGCGACTGTAGCGGTCCGGTCGCGACAACTTTCCGGCGGCCGCAACAAAGCGGATCCGCACCGCCTCATCGAGCGAAGCCAGCATCTTGAGGTCCCCAGCAATCGCCTCAAGTAGTTCCGTCGCGGCCAGTACGTTTGCCGTGAGATCTTCCGTAGTCATCGCGGCGCAGACTACGCCGAAGTTCAACGGTTTTACCGAAAGCCTGTCGTTCTGGTGCGATTGACCCAATTTAGGTCAATGCGGTTTGCGACCGACGCCGTAACCCGACCAAAAATCCCCATCACCGGATTCGTGCCATACGTCGCGCAATTGGCGTCGTTGATCCGTCTGATCGTAGTTACGCAAGGAGTCGGATACAAAGTTCTCGAGGCGCTTTGTTTCTGACTCTTTTGCGAGGGTTCTTCTGACCTCTTCCGCTTGGGCCATCTGTGACATCAACTCACGCACGTGTGCTGGAAAAATTCGTTCAGGAGTCGCATCGATGTGTCGGTCGGCATCCTCTAGCTCCTGCCGCAGTTTGGCGAATTCTTGATTCGATGGCTGGATGGTTCTCCCCTCTGTTGCCTTTTGAGAAATTTAGCGCCACAACGCCGCATTCTTTTCTTCCCGAACCTTCTCCGCCTGCTGGAGGTTCCGACCTTGCATACTCGCGAGAATCGCTCCTGTTGCTTCGACCGACATCGCTAGATCGTTAGCGCCAGTCTGCATAGCCGCCTTGATAACCCCTGGCGGATAGCCGCTTGCCTCGAGGGCAGAGACAGTTTCACCTTCTGCCACTAGCCGCCGTACCATTTCCCAAGCTTGTAGCGTCTGAGCACCTATGAGCCCGAGGTGCTCGCAAACAATTTCGAACACCAGATCATTGCCTCGCCTTGCAAACGTGTCAGAGCCTATCGCTGCGTCCCAACGGTGATAGCGAAAGCCGACGGGATGTCCATAGACAATCTCGATATCGGGACAACCGAGTTCTTTGGTCCAGCTGTGTATCACCTCGCGAAAAGCGATTCTGCGCTGTTCAGGGTTTTTCTCTGACCATGATGGCCAAAGCCCCTTCACCTGTTCAAACCAGCCAGCGACGGGCAATTTGGAAGTCAACTCTGAAACATACGCGGGGCCGATCGCGCTGTTCGTCGGCGCTGCCGGCGCGGGCTTAGGCTTGAGCTTAGGCTCCATCTGTAACACAGGATAGTTTCCGTACATTCCACGGCGTTCGTATTCTTTAGGGAGCCCACTCCTGTAATCGTTCATTTCGAGCCCAACCGACGCTAGCTCCCTGTAGACATCGGTTTGCTGCAACGCGTGTTGGGCAGCTTGGTTGATGTCCTGCCGGTTCGTGCCGCCATCCTGAAGATATTGAGCGAGATCGACGACGAGTTTTCCTTCGTCGAAAAACGGCCTTTTTAGGTATGTCGCCATATCCGCGCTAAAAGTCGGACTATATGGTGCCATGTAAACAGTGACGGGTTTGTTCCACAAATGAACGTCATTGCACAGCGCCCTATACGTCATCGCAATAACGCCCTCGTAGCCGGGTTTCGCAAAAAACCTCATCACAACTCCATGTGGTGAGATGCTGACCACGGTCGCCTCACCGAGACGCTCATGAGAGCCCGAATGATAAAGGGTCGCTGACCTGGGGACGCCATCGTTGGCGCGGGACAGTTCTTCGTAGACGGTAACCTCCGTCGTTCCGGCTGCGGTGCGATGCAAAACCCTCGGTTGGGCAGATGGGCTGGGGGCCTTCTGGACCGCTGGCCGCGGATTGTTTCCGGATTGGCCAGATGCCAGGGGCTGGACAGTGGGGCGATTGCTGACGGAGTCAGACTGTGACTCGGAGAAAAATACGCTGAACCCAAGACTCGATGTGGCATCCGCGCCGACTGCATCGCCAGCCAGTGACAAAGCGGGAACGCTCGGCGATAAAAATCGGCCCAACTCCTTCAGGATCGGAGGTAAGTCCGGCATCCACGGCGCTACTTGATGCGCTGGCACGGCGGCGCCGGCCACGGTAGGAACCTCTGCCTGCGCTGTCCCGGGATTAATGATGATGGGCGGTCGCGCGGGGTTCGCTCGCGACTGCGCCGACCTCCGCATGAGTCCCCACCTCGCCAAGGTCGCCCCAGCGCTGGCCACGACGAGAGCGTAGTTCCGCTGTGCGTCCTTCATCGCGTTCGCTGCCTGCACAGTGTTTTTTGTCGTCGCAGCGAGTTGAACCGCTTCCCGCCATTTCCGGATACCGGGGCCCAGCGGTCCCAGTAAAAGCGCCATGTCTCCTGCCGCGAGCGCTGCTTGGGGCACCATAGAGCCTTTTTGGGCCGCTCGATTGGCTCCGTATTGCATCGCGGCCCGAATTGCGGCCATCACCAAGGTGGCGAACCAGTGGTCGCTCATCAGCTCAAGAGCTTCTCCGCTAAGCTCGGCCAGATTCGCTGCGAGCGCCGTCGGCGACATGCTTTCTGTTAGGGCGGCTTGGTAGTCCGCGTCCCCTTGCAAAGTAACCCCAGCGAGCAGTTTATCCTGAAGGCGGCGCACTCCCGCGAGAGGGTCCTTCGCTTTGACCTGGCCTTGAGTCGGATCGACGTACGGATTTGACTTGCCAACGCCCTCTGCAGGCATCGATCGAATCAGCCGCTGCAAAACCGTCGCGAATCCAGCCTGACTCCAAGTTGGGTTCTCCGACCCGATGTCACCGTCGCGGGCGCTTGTCGCACCCGACGCCGTTGCGCGCGACCTCCAGTCGGGCTCACTGCCGGCATTGGCTTTTTCGAGTTCCAGCCGTATTCGTTCATCCGGTGTGAGGTCAGCACCCATAAAAAAACGCCAGGTAGTCAAACTACGGCTCGTTGGCAATACCCTCAATACCCTAGCAACCCCCAAACGTTGTCATCAACTCAATTCCTGCAACGGTACCGCTGAAGTGATCGATCTCACATCCGTGCTGTGGCTCGACGAAGAAGTTTGGACGAGGTGTGGTGTGTCGGAAGAAGTGCTCCGACAAGATGCAAAAGAACGGCTCTGGGTCACCCGGGATCTTGAGTTTTCGTCGACGTGTGAGGGTAACCCGAGTGCGGTTCGCGATGTGGGTACCGCGCTCTTTCGGCAGCGCCCAGCGCGCGAACAGCTGCAGTGTGCAAAGTGTGCAATGCGAGATGTGGTTTTCCTTCGATTCCCCGCGTCGTGTGATAACCCGCACACGTCGGTTTCCGTCGTACATTTTGTTGTTGAGTTTGTCGCCTCGGCCCTGATACATCGAAACAATGACGCCTCGTTTGGTGAGCCACGTACCGGATTCATGGCACAGCGCACAACGAGCACTAGTTGCTATTGCGTTTGCGTGCGTTGTAGGTTGCACCGTCGGACCGCAGAGTGCGCCAAGCGATGCACCTCCGAGTGATACGTCGACTCCTAGTGATACGTCGACTCCTGAAGAACATCTTCCGACGTTCACCGTAAGCCCGAGCTCGCTGACGTTTATGCTTGAAAAAGGTGGTACCTCGACGGATGGCCAAGCTTTGACCGTCGAAGAAACTGGGGGCGCGATCGTCGACTGGAGCGCTTCCAGTACTGTTCCGTGGCTCACAGCTACCAAATCGGATTCGACCCTTCAGGTCAAGCTCACGGCGGAGGCAAGTGCGCTTGCAGTCGGCAACTACGACGGCACCGTTGCCATGGCTTCGCCCAACGCGGCTGAAACGGTCCTAAGTATTCCAATTCGATTGTCGATAGTCATGACTCCAGTTCCGCCAGCCATTGGCTTAAGTCCGACGGCTGCCTCATTCAAAGCGAAGCAGGGAGGCGCCAATCCCCCCGACCTAACCATCCAGGTAAGCAACGCCGGCGGCGGAACTCTCACCTGGAAAGCCACCACAGACGTTCCATGGCTTACGGTGAAGCCGAGTGCGAAGTCTTTCAGCGTCCGTGCAAACGTGGCCGGCCTATCGGGGCGCAGTTATCAGGGAAAGGTCACCGTTTCAGCGGTTGGAGCGCCGCCGCGCACAGTGAACATCGCTCTCGCCGTGACCCCGGCCGGGTGGGTCGCGGTGGACGCGCCTGAAAATGGCGGATTGTTTGGTGTTTGGGGCAGCGGTCCCCACGATGTATGGGCAGTCGGACGATATGGGATAATTCATCACTGGAATGGAGCGGCTTGGCAACGTGTGAAAAGCGGAACAACCCAAAATTTATGGGGGATTTGGGGCAGTGGACCGAAGGATTTTTGGGCTTATGGGAATGCGAGGACGCTGCTGCGTTGGAACGGGAGCCAATGGAGCCCGGTGTCCACACCCATCACCGCTAGCTCCGTCCAGTACGGGAAAGTTTGGGGAACCGGGCCAAATGACGTGTGGGTAACCTACGCTGATGAAGCGATCCTCGACTCATGCGGGATTCTGCGTTGGAACGGCAGTACATGGCAAAACTATCCAACGGGAAGTACCTGTATTGTCGGCATGTGGGCTGCAGCCGCAAACGACATTTGGGCTGCAGCAACGTATCACCCGGGCGGCAACCAGTTGCGCGGCGCGGTAGTGCGTTGGAATGGCACCAGTTGGAATCCGTTTCCGAGTGCAGAAACCAACTACCTCTCGGCCATTATCGGCACCAGCCCCAATGACATATGGGTCGCAGGCGCAACCCTGACCGGCGCCGGATTGATCCAGCGGTGGAACGGATCCAGTTGGACCAATAGCCCACTTCTTGCTGCAGTTTACCAATTCTGGGGCACGGGAGGTACTGGCCCCAAGAGCCTGTGGATCGTTGGCGGCCCCGGACTCCTTTACTGGGACGGTGCGACTTGGAACCCTGCACTAAACGATAAAGATACGAACGCAATGTGGGGAGCTTCTGGGTCAGAGATATGGGCGGTAGGAAGCGGGTTAACCGCAACGGGCGACATATCGAAGATCTACTGGGGGCCATAATCGAGGTTCGCCAGCGTTTGGCCCGCTGCAGGTGGTACGCGCCTGCGCGATGCAGTAGCTTGGGTCGTGCTCATCGCTAAGCGAATTGTAGGAAAGGCGGTTGCTGCGTGGTTGGGGCCTCCCGGGGATGCCGCGAGGCGCTTGGTCGCTGAGTTGCGCGATCGCGTGACCAACGAACCGCGCAAGCTCGAGTTGTACTTCGACATTTCCGATCCGTGGAGCTATCTGGCCGCGCAAGCTGCCAGCCGACTGATCGCGGCCTACCCGGTCGAGTTCGAGATCCACGTCGTCGCGCCACCCGCCAGCGATGTCGACCCGCAACCCGCGTTGCGCGCAAGGCACGCCGTGCGCGACGCACAACAGCTCGCCGGGTATTGGGATGTCGAGTTTTCGTCGACGCGTGAGAGTGACCCGAGTGCGGTTCGCGATGTGGGTACCGCACTCATTCGGCAGCGCCCAGCGCGCGAACAGCTGCAGTGTGCGCTCGAGCTATCCGCTGCGCTGTGGAGCAACGACCGCAAGCAGCTCGCAAAGCTTTTGGGAACGTGGGGAACCGAGTCGCACACGTCGGTGCCACCGGCGCTGCATTCGAGTTACGCAGCACTGCGCAAGACCGGCCACTACATGGGTGCAATGTTCCACTACGCCGGAGAGTGGTACTGGGGCGTCGACCGGCTGCACTATCTCGAAGCGCAGCTGGCCCAAGATACTACAACGCCGCTCGCCGAGGTCGTCAAGTTGCGCCCCGAGTCCGAGCGGGGTCCGCAGGCGCTTGTTGAACCGCAACCGAACAAGCCGATCCAACCGCTGCAATGCGAGATGTGGGTTTCGTTCGATTCCCCCTATTGCTACCTGGCGATCGAACAAATCGAATCGGTGCTTGCCCCCCACAGCGTACCCCTCCGCCTGCGGCCGCTTCCCGCCGGCCACCATGCCGGGATGCCCACTATCCAGCGGCTCTACTCGGTCCGCGATGCCAAGCGCGAAGCAGACCGGTTGGGTCTCCGTTTTGGCGAGATTTGCGACCCCAGTGGTGCCGGCGCGGAGCATTGCAATGCGATCGCACATTGGGCGGACCAACAAGGCCGCCTCTTGGAATTCGCGCGATCCGCCATGCAGGCGGCGTGGTCCGAAGCGCGAGACCTAACCGAATATGTCGATTTGCGGTACGTCGTGGAGCGCGCCAACCTGCCGTGGCAGGAAGCACGTGAAATTATTCATAATCCTGCTGCAGCCCCGTGGGTGCAGGCAGCCGCTTCCGACCTCGCGGTCTACGGGCTCTGGGATGCACCGGCGTTCAAAGTGGGGGATTGGGTGGCGAGGGGTCACGATCGCTTGCCGCTCCTGGCCGATCGACTGCGCCGACACGCCCTCTCCCAGCCGCACTAGCGGCCCGGGCAGCAGGATTCTAGGTGATCGCAGCCGGGGTTCTTGTGGTATCGATGCCGCGAATGAAAATCCTCGCTGCTGCCATCGCTGTGGCAATGGGATGCCAAAGCGACATCTCCACCCCATTCCCACCGGGGTTAGAGCCGCTCGAGGAAAATCTAGTGCCTAGGCAGGACGGCGGCCCTTACACCGAAGAGCTGCGCTTGACGTCGCGAGAAAGCCCGTATTTCAAGGTCTACGCGCGAGGCCACGTGTTGGTCTCGCCAAAGACGCTGTGGGAGGCCGCAAAAAACCCCGAAGCCAACGTGGCTACGTGCACGACGTCGTCGCATTCCGTTACGGCAAGCGACCAACCGGAGTACGAGTACAGCTTCTTGGTCCACTACGTCGTCAACAATATTCTCACCGTCGAATGGGACGACCAGTGGCGGTTTGGCACCGTAGAGGGGGTACCTAGCGCGCCGGTTCTGGCAATGATCAAGCACCAGAAGGTCCAAGGCTCCGACTTCATCACCCGAAGTCTCGGAACCATTCAGCTAACGGCCACCGACGACCCGAATGTCTCGGAGCTGGCCTTCGTCGAGCATCTTGAGGCCATCGGGGGCAGTGTCAATGACGTAGCCAAGGGCGTCCGCAGAAACTACGACGCCCTCGTCAAGGTAGCACATAATCAGCCGATTCCGCCGTGCCCGTAGTACGCTTGCTACAGTGACCAGTCCCGCCGGAGAACAGTTCGGCCCTTATACCGTGTACGAGCAGATCGGTATGGGCGGCATGGCCACCGTTCACCGCGCCGAAACCACCGGGCTGGCTGGATTTCGCAAAGCCGTTGCGCTCAAACGCATGCTCCCGAGCATCGCAAGTAACGAGGAATTCGTTCGCTCGTTCGTGCGAGAAGCCCGGCTCGCAAGCCATCTGCGCCATTCGAACGTGGCCCAAACCTACGACTTGGGAAAAGTCGAGGACGTCTATTTTATCGCGATGGAGCTCGTAAACGGCCGCACGCTTCGCGACATGCTGCGAAACGCGCTGGAGACCCGCAGCAGAATCCCCATCCCGATTTCGCTTCACATTCTGAACCAAGTCTGCGACGCACTCGATTACGCCCACAACTTGTGCAACGAATCGGGAACTCCACTTGGCATCATCCATCGCGACGTGTCGCCCTCAAACGTCATCGTCTCGGACGCTGGTATTGTAAAGCTGATCGATTTTGGAATTGCGAAAGCTTCGACTTCGAGTCTTCAGCTGCAAACGATGTCGGGGGTAATCAAGGGCAAGTTTAGCTACATTGCCCCCGAGTACATCGCGGGTCAGATCGACGCGCGTGCGGACTTGTTCGCCGTAGGAATTGTAGCGTATGAGCTGTTGACGGGATCCCCGCTCTTCAAGGGCAAAAATGACATGGACACGCTCGATCGCGTCCAAACGATGCAGATTCCGCCGCCATCCACGCTCAACGCCGATATCCCGCCGGCGATCGATGCCATCGTGATGACCGCCCTACAACGCAACCCAGACGTGCGATGGCAACGTGCATCGGCGATGCGAATTGCGCTGACCACCGAGTTGTCGCGCCTCGGCATCACTACGTCCGACCGCCAACTAGCGGAATGGGTCGGTTCGGTGGCGGCCTCGCGCGTCCCCGAGGCGGTATCCGACGTTGACTCGCAACCGCCGACTCAGCTGCTGCGGGTCGGCTCGGAGTCGAAGTCTTCGCCGCGAGATAGCAATCCGAGTGTGATCGTCGAAGTTGTCTCTGGAGACTCTGGTACCCAGGCGACGACCGAGCCAGAACCACCGCAGTCCGCCAAACCTACCGAACCTCAAGCGGTACCCATCCTTGCGTTGTCCTCTGCCTCCGATTCCGTGGCGGCCGACGCCCCTGCCCCCGCGCCCGCCCTTGTCTCGGCTATCCCGACGGTTCCCGAGCGGCGCATAGCCACACCGACCGACCTGACCGGACCCTCTGCACCAACGGCAGAGCTTCCAGCGCATCCCCGCACCACCGCAGAGCCTCCCATGCTTCCGGCCGCGCCGCTAATCAACCGCGCTTCCGAGCTGGCAGACCGACCCTCCGGAAGAATCACGCAACCGCGGTTCGGACGCACTCTCCAACCGTCTCCAGCGTTGGCCGATCGCTCTCCTGTGCAGGCTCACCGCACGCCTAGATACTCGATTCTCCTCTGGATCTTGATAAGCGCTGCGGCAACGGCCGGGGTGGTGTACTTCGCGCTGCCGTTCCTGCTGTGATCCCAATGGCCAAGCGAATCGCATTGATTTCCACCGGCGGCACGATCGAAAAAACGTATGACCACCTGTCCGGTGTGCTTGCAAACCGGGTTTCTGTGCTCGACGTGATGCTCGCTTCGCTTGAGCTCCGCGGCCCGGCGATCCAGCGCATCCCACTGATGAACAAAGACAGCCTGGAGATGACGCCTGAGGACCACACGTTAATCGCCAACA
The DNA here is from genome assembly GCA_964419605.1 of uncultured Kofleriaceae bacterium. GTDB lineage: Bacteria > Myxococcota_A > Polyangia > Haliangiales > Haliangiaceae > JABFXX01. Next base: position 34,215 of record CAYQQM010000027.1, read on the forward strand.
CGGCGATTCAACTTGCCGACTCGACCGATGGAGTCGTCGTGGTGCACGGAACCGATCGGCTGGCCGTAACCGGGGACCGCGTCGTCGAGCTCCTGCAACCGCGTGCGGCGCCTGCCACGCCAATTGTGTTCACGGGCGCGATTCGCCCCTATGAGCTGCGCTCCACCGACGCGATGCAGAATCTCACCGAAGCACTGCTCGCGGTACAGGTCGTGACACCCGGCGTATACGTCGCGATGCATTCCCAGGTGTTAAAGTTCCCGGGTGTTATCAAGGATTACGCAGCGGCCTCGTTTGTGAAAGCAGCGCCGTAATGTCGGGCTCGGTCGTTGTTTTCGTTATCGCCATAGCGACCGCATGTTCGCGCCCCACAGGCCGCGCTACCGACGACGCAATGATCACGGAATTCCGCAACTCAGAACGCGCGGCGCTACGCACGTTCAACGACCTGCTTGCCAAACAACGGGCCAACCAGATCGATGAACTCGAGTTAGCCGACGCCATCGACCAACAAGCGTTGCCGCAATGGCGTAAATTGCGGGCGCGAATTACTGCCGCAACCGCCGTCCTGCCACACCGCGAACTCTACGTCATCCTTCGCCGTTATCTAGCCTCGCGGCAAACCTCGTGGGAGGCATACACGGCGGCGCTGCGCAGCCCCAGCGATGAGGCTGCCAGGCCACACTACGCCGTCTATCGCGCCCACGACGCGGCCGCGGTCGACGACGCTCGCCAGCTCGGCCAAGCGTTTCGCGGTGCAACGTTTCGCGACCACTAGGGTTGTTGGGGCGTGCACCTCGACGCCCCTTGAAGTCCCTGACAGGGTCCCACCTCGTTTCGCTTGGCCTCGTTCGCGTCGGAACACTAGTACCTCGTCACAGTGAATCTGACCGATTGATGACGCGCGATCCATTGCCGATCGCGTCGTTGTCAGTCGTCGCGCTACCGCCAGTAGCGCTCCTCCTTCCGCCTCGCGCTCGTCGCGGCTCGTCGCCCTCAACCGGTCATCTCCACTGTGGCGAGGCACTAGCTTTTTCTCGCGAACAACGGTACCTCACATCTATGGGGTTCCGACCACCGGATGTATCGCGGCTGATCCATGACCCGAGAAGTGACGCAATCGAGACGACACCGGCAATGGATCACGTGCAAGAGGATGCGGCGGTGGCAATGAATGTGCATTGGATTCAAAAACTTTTGGGCCTGGCCAAGTCCCGCGCCCCCAAGTCACTACCGCCGCCGCCGTTCAATCCGCATCTCCTCACGGACGTCACAAACATCATTAATATTTCAGTGCGCAGACTACGCACTACGGCTCATGATGACCTCACTAAAGTCATTCGCGAATTCGCGCCTCAGCGCGAGGTCACGTTTAAGCGATCTAAGCCATTCTTCAATGTCGTTGACGATGCAGCACAACCGGGCGGGAAAATCGTCGAGTACAACCTCTATAACGAGTCTGCGCTGACACACATCGCTCCCGGTCAAGTAGAACGTTTCGAACGCGCGATCGCGAGATTTGCGGAAAAGCACGCCAGCCTTCTTCTGGACCTTCGCTAGCCATGGCAGTCGACCCCGACTTTCTGGCCAACGTCGCTCTGTTTGCCCTACTCGAGGTCGAGGAACGCAGCGTTCTTGCGGCTGCTCTCGTCGAGCGAGCTGTTTTGCCCGGCGAAATGCTGTTCCGCTCCGGCGACCCGGGCGACTCGATGTTCGTGGTGCACAGCGGCCGAGTTGAGCTATTTGTAACCGACCGAGCCGGTCAACAAATCGTGCTGCACGTTGCAGAGCGCGGCGACTTCTTCGGCGAACTATCGCTTCTCGACGGTGGCCCGCGCACGGCCAGCGGCCGCGTAGTCGAGGCTGGAACGCTGTACGTGCTCGACCGAGACGACCTTCAGCAGCTATTCCGCAAACGGCCCGATGCGGCGCTTGGGCTGCTCGCCGCGATGAGCCGAATGACTCGCAAGGCCAACGCGCTCCTGCAATCCCGCGTGTCTCGCAACGTAAATGAACAGGTCAAAATCGACCGAGGCAACATCGTACTGCGAGCCGCAGACTGGATCGCCAATTTTTCCGGAAGCATCGCGTTTTTGATCCTTCACGTCGTCTACTTTGCGGTTTGGATCGGTGCCAATTCATTCAAAAGTGCCTTCGATCCGTTCCCGTATAATCTCCTCACCATGATGGTCTCGCTCGAAGCGATTCTATTGTCGACGTTGCTATTGTTCAGCAGCAATCGCTCGACCGCCCGCGACCGAATCCGCAGCGATATCGAATACGAAGTAAACCTTAAGGCGGAACTCGAAATCGCTCACTTGCACGAAAAGACCGATGTTCTACACCAGGAGATGTTGGACCGATTCTCTAGGATGGAAAAAGCGCTTCGGGATCGCAGATAGACACGTGCGATCCACAACGACCCGCCGCTAGCGCCTTCTGATTCTCTATGCTCGTCTGTGCTCGTCTAGGGTGCCTGCGAGTGCTGTTCTTTGAGGTTGGCGTCCGGTCGCAGCGTGTGGATTGGTAGGACGGCAGAAAAGCACGCACCGCGCCCGGGCATGCGGCGGTAATTCAGCCGACCCTGCAGCAGCTCCATGATGTATGCCGAGATGGCCAAACTGAGGCCCTTGTTTTCGAGGGGCCCACTGGCAAACGGATCAAATATCACCTCCCCTAGTTCCTCGGACACGCCAGGACCATCATCGCAAACAGAAAACGTTACCTCGGTGCCTGACGTAGCAACTTGGATGTCAACAACGCCGTTGGGAGGCGAAACTTTGGCGGCATTGCGCAGCAAGTTGATCATTACCTGAAGAAACAACGGCTCGTTGATCGACACCGCTACGTCTGCAACTTCACCCACCTCGAGCCGACATCGCTCGCGAACAACGCCTCCGATTCCTCGTACCGCACCCTCCACGACTTTTTTGGCAGGGACCGGCTTGCAGGCAACCTCTGAGCCGCGAATGAACTTGCGCGTTTGAACGAATAGCTGAAATGCCTCGTCGCCCGCCATACAGACATCAAAGACTGCATCGCGCAGTCCTGGAACCTCACCCGCCGTGCTCATGATGTCGCACAGCGCTGCCGACAGCGATTGCATCATCGAGGCCAGATCGTGAAGCAGCGACGCAGTCATCGCACCGACGGTCGCTTGGCGCATCAATCGGTTCACCCGATTGCCACCACCATTCGACGACAACGCTTGAACCCGCGCTTCGAGCACACCACACCGACGCTGAGCGCGATGCGCCATGTAGCTGATGAGCTGTCGAGCCGCCTCGGTAGTTCCCCGAGCCTGTAGCCGCAGCTCGCCCTCCGCATCGAGTGGTAGATCTACGCGCCAGCCGGACCGGTCTCGAACTTCGGATCCGACCTCACTGCCGCCGTCATCCGAACTGCGCGTGACCGCAACCGCTGACGTAACGCCCTCCACCGCGAGCGCGCGCCGCACCACGGTGGTTCCAAGGTCGCTTATCGACTCGGTCTTTGCCAATTCGTCGTCAAAAGCGGACATGGAAAGTGCATCTTGTACAGACGCCGTCAGGCGGCGGGCAAATTCTCTTTGCTCGAGTCCGCGACGAACCACCACTTCGATCTCGTCGTGCCACGGTTTTCCTACCTTGTACGGCGCATGGGGTGACATGAGTGCCTGCTGCGCCCGTTCGTCTAGATATCCCGTCAGCAGGACTCGTACCGCATCGGATTGCTGATTGCGCGCAAACTCGAGCACTTCGATGCCATCGTGATCTGGCATCTTCAGATCGGAAATTACAACGTCATACTGCTGCGTCGCGAGCGCATCAAACGCTTCGCTCCCTGAGCTGACCGCTTCGACCGTGTAGCTTGCGCTAAGTTCGTCGACCAATGCACCGCGAACGTCATCATCGTCGTCGACGATTAGAATGCGCGCCTCCTTCATGGTTCCCCCTTTCGAACAATCCCATTGTTCACGTTCACGTTTCCTTTTGAGGTGCGACTCTGAACTCTCGAAGTAGTTTTGCGGGCCCTACTACCGCCGGCGCGAATCGGTTCGACCCGAGATCCTAACGACACCTTGTTGTCCGGAGCTGGACCACTCGATGGGGTAATGCGCCCGCCGAGGTAACTCGGACTGTCGATCGCTGCTGTCACCTGCGGCGGCAGCGCAGTGTGTTTCGACGATCGGCTCGCAGTAACGATCGCATTCACATTCGTCTCGATCTGACCCGCGATATTCGTGATCCGCCGGATGCGTCGATCCAACTCACCGCGATGCTCCGGGGGCAATTCGGCAATCTGTTTGTCGACGGCGCGGATCGTCGACTGCAGCGCCCCCAGGGGATTGTTGAGATGGTGAGCAATGCTACCGACCAGCTCCGTGACCCCGGCGCGATACGCAAGTACGGCGAGATCGTAGTTCCACGTTTCGAGCTCGGCCTGAATTTGTCGAAGTTTGCTGTTCTCAGCCATGAGCGCTGCGTGGGCCGCAAGCAACGACGTACGATCCGCAACCAGCGGGTGGTCTACGGATGTATGTTCGCTGGGGTCGCGCGCAGTCACAACAACAACATCGCGACCAGGCTCAACGTCTGGAATGTTCACGACATCGAGGCGCACCAGCACCGGACGGCCATCGGCTCGGCGAAGCGCCACGCCATCGTAACGACCGTCGCAAAACACGTCGCGCGGCTCATAAGCCAGCTTAGCGAAGGCAGTCCCCAGTACGGAATCAACAGTGCGCCCAAGCAACGAGGCGACACGTACATTTGCGGACACGATGCCACCATTCGCTCTGTCGACGATAAAGTGCGCATCTGTACCAACATCGAACATTCTTCCAAATACGATATGCTCGATCGCATCGCTCACGCGGACTGGTTCGGCCGACCAGCGATAGCGTCAAGCTCGCCGACGCCGAGTTTGCTAACATGCCGCAACAATTGGTCAGAATCTCGGCCCAGAGCTTGCTCTGGCTGCCTACCGCATGTCGTCCCAGCCAGCCGCACTCCAAATGCTTCGCGAGTCACCGCGAAACGAGGCCCCCTGTCGCCAGGCGTTTGCAGTTACCGGCGGCAAAGGTGGCATTGGAAAGAGCTTGGTGGCCGCCAATCTTGCGATCGGCGCGGCCCAAGCAGGAGCGCGAGCCTTGCTGGTCGACACCGACTTTGGCATTGCGGGCCAAAACTTGCTTCTGGGCGTAGCACCAAACAAGAGCGTACTCGACGCGCTAGCCGGGGCCCCCCTCGACCACGTACTGGTGAAGGCACATGGAATAGAACTGCTGCCCGCGCTTAACGGCAGCCACCTGCTTGCGACACTCGGATCGGCAGGGTTGTACCGCGTTCTCGATCTCGTCGATTCGCTGGCGGCTAGCTTCGACACCCTGGTTCTAGACATCGCGGCGGGTATTGGCGCACCACAGACGCTGTTTGCCGGGGCCGCAGCGGAGGTGATCGTAGTGGTGAGTCCGGAACCCCAAGCGATTGCCGGCGCGTATGCGTGTTTGAAAGTCCTCTGTACCGAGCGTGGGATCCGGCGCGCGTTCGTGGTTCCTAATCGAGTGCTGTCACAAGCTCATTCCGACGAAGTTTTTGCCAAACTTAGCGCGCTTGTTCACCGCTTCCTGGTCCTCGAGCTCACCGCGCTTCCGGCGATTCCGCACGACCCGGCGGTCGGCGAAGCAGCTGTGGCCGGGGTACCGCTGTTACTTCACACCCCTAACGCGCCGGCAGCGCGCGCCCTTCGCCAGGTCGCTTCGATGATTCGCGCGCTGGAGTCCACGCCTGGAAGCTGGTGGCGCTCACAAGGTATCAAATGAACAACGCGATCCAGCCGCCCTGCGGTTCCCGGCTGCGCGCTGCGCTAGCAGCACTGGATCGACAGCTCGTGACGATCCTAAGCTTGTACCACATAGAAAAACTTGGCTATTTCGCGATTGGGAAGGTGATGGGGATCTCCCGCGTTCGGGTTCGCGAGCTCCATCGCGACGCCATTAGCCAAATGCGCACCCTCTTGGGCCAGTCGAGCAAGGATGCGTAATCCAAGCTGAACTTCCTGCACAGCACGTTTGGGGTCATTTTGGTCGCATGTCCTACCTCAATACCGGCTCGAGCCGGTCGAATCGCCGTTGTAGCCGATGCCTGCCGATCCCACTCCGGATTCCCAGGGAAGCGCTGCGGATCCGGACTCAACGGGGGAACACGAACAAGAAGTCGGGTCGGCACCGCGAGTTGCTGCCGAGTCGATCGATCCGTCATCCATCGCGATCCCAGCTGAAAACGATGCGCAGCATCGTTCACGAGCGCGCATTGCGAGGATTCAGGCGGCGCTGCTCAGCGGTTCGTACCGCGTTGACCTCGATAAACTCGCCGAAACGATCGTGAAAAACGGCGTGCTTCGAACCGGAACCGAAGAGCCAGACCGATGATCCGCACTGGGGCACAGCAGCGCGAGTCCAGTGGCGCCGATGTAGGAGAGTTGACGATACTCGTACCGACTACGTACATCCGCCCGAATGTGGCGGCGTTGGTACTTGGAATACAGCGACCGGGATTTTCACAACCCGTGAACAATCGTTAGCGGCACATGGGATGCTGATGCGGTGTTTGTTGCGCTTTTTCAAGCCCTTACCCCTATGAATCGCGCAGCGTCTAGTTGGCACACCGATTGATGAAGCCATTCAGCCATGCAATTGACCGATATTCGGAGAAAAATTAGCCGACCGTCCATTCTCCTAGCCTCAATGTCGCTCGCTTCGGCATGCAGCGACGCCACTACAACCACATTGCCGCCTGCTCAAATGCGGAGCCGTCTCGAAAGCAATCTCCGCTACGTACTCGACAACACCGATAACGCGGCCAAAGCGAGCAATGCGGCGGAGTTTCCCCTGGGGCAGCTCACCGCCGCTATCAGGGACACCCCAGCCGGGTCCAAGACCGCGGCAAACTTCTTCGCCACCGCTGGAGCCGACGCGACGACCGACTGGCGAGACGACCTCATCAAGAAGCTGAACGAAACCATCTTTACCGATGCCAACTACCAGGGCAACGGTATCTACGGCCTGCCTCCGTCACTGGGATGCCCCAAGGCTCTCAATGGGACGTTGGACCCAGCGTGCGTCCAGCACTGGCAAACCGTGAATCTACGCATTCGGGTCACGGGTGACACAACTATGCGTCTGACCTTCCTGGTTGGCCCCTCGAGCCAGGAGCCGCTATCGATCGACATCGGCCATCAATCGCTTGGCGTTGAGGTGGACCTGGGAGACGTAAGCGACTCGTTGGGCGAACTAGCGCCACTGCTGGGACAGGAGCCTCTCAATGTGGCGATGTCCGGCAAGGTTGCCGCCAAATTGACCGTACTCGGCGACAATCACGTCGCCGCAAGCCTGGACATCTTGGAGAGCGTTGCATTTGCGGGTGCCAAACAAGGCGTGGATCTGCAGAGCGATGAAGCAATTCGGTTTACGAGCGCGGCGACCCAGCTGTTACGCGTCGACCTCGACGGCAGTCGCGAACAAGGCAGCGCCGGACTCGACCTCAAGCGCACCACCCTGCATGCTCCAGGTAGCGGAACCAAGCCCAGCATGGACGTGGCCCTCGGCGGCGCTTCAGCCGCTGCAACGTTTGGCAAAGGCATCGCCTTCGCGATCACGCACATCGGGCTTGGCGATTCGGCGACGACGATCGATGTGGGCGGACAACGCGGCCTGACCCTCGATCTCAATCCCGATAGCGGCCGGCATTTCGATGTCTCGGTGACCGTCGATGCACTAAGCGGCATCTCGCGCTTTGTGGTGTCGCCGGAGTTCGATCTGCGCCTCGCCATCAATCACGCAGTGCTCGGAGATGACCAGCCGGTCTATGACATCACTCGCGTACACCTTTTTGAGGCCAACCCGACGTTGGAGCTCCAACCGACCGCAAGTGGCGACGAACAGCTAAAACTTGTCTCAGGCCTCCTAACCGTGGAGACCAGTCCAAGCGACTACGGCGTGAATGTGAGTGCAGGCCAGTGCCTGCTGTCGACTCCGGATATCGTCGACAACCAGGCCATTCAACGCCTGTCAGCCGGCACCTGCGAGCAGTAGCTCGAGGCCCGATGGGCGCCGCCATGCAGGCGAAGCGCATTTTGCAATCGCTGGTCTCACGTGATCCATGAAACGTGTAACCAACCACGCATAGGTAACGCTTCTACGAACGAACCGCGCGGCGCGAGTGGCGAGGAGATGAATCGATTCGCCCGGCCAGTGATTTCGGTCTACAATATTGGAGTGAAGGTGCCCAGCACCCCCTTGAAAGAGAGCAGGTCGATCCATGAATCGGGCTGGTACCAGCGCGACGCGGAGCGGGAAAGAGCGGTCGGCGCGCTGCGGAGCCGGGTACACGCAAGCCGTCCGCTCCTGCAGCAGATTTTGCGCGACAGCGGCGCAACTGAGGCATTTCTATTCGGTTCAGTCATCCTGGGACGACCGCGACCCGATTCAGACATCGATGTAGCGGTGTCGGGTTGTAAGCCGGAGCGTTTCTATCGCCTGGCCGCCGAAGTGGAGCGAGCGCTGGAGTGGCCGGTAGATCTAGTCGATCTGGATCGCGCATTTCCGGAATTAGCATTCGCGATCCGCAGGGACGGACAGCGGTTGTTGCCATGACGCGAGCCGAACTTCCCGCGCTGCGAGCGCAGTTGGCCGCCGAGTGCGAACGGCTGGCCGACGTCGTTTCGGAAATCGCGGCACTTCGCGGACTGGTGGCGCATCGTGAACCATCGCGTATCGAGCTGATGGCAGCCGCTGGGTATGTGCACAACTTCTACAACGGGATCGAGAATTGCCTATCTCGCATTGCGCATGGGATCGACGAGTCGTTTCCCAGCGGGGTCGGATCGCATCGACTGCTGATCGATCAGCTGAGTGCTCCGCTTCAGGGTTTGCGTCCAGCCTTGTTAGAACGTCCTCTGGCGTCACGCCTCGACGAGTATCGACGCTTTCGACACGCGTTCCGACACATGTACTTCTTTGACTTGGATTGGCAGCGCGTTCGCCCCTTGCTCGATGGCGTTGCATCGCTGCACGCCGACTTTCGAGCCGCCCTCGACGGGCTGATGACGAGCCTTGGTTTGGGTTGAGATTCTCGTTCGGCAAGCAGGGTCATCGAACTACTTTGCCTTGGACGACCGCTTCATTTTGCGAATCACCGAGAGCTCTCGGGTAATCGTGTCGGCCCACTTCCGCAAGATTTTTGGAATGTCCCTTCCTTGTCGAATGACAGCGACGATCGCAATTGTCCGTTCATCCAAGGGTTCGTAGACAAAAGAGTGCTCTCTCACCGGGTAGATCAGGAGCCCTGTCCCCGCAGCAAGATCCTCTCGAGCCACACGCAAACGAAGCCGGGCCAGAAAAAGTGCCTTCTTGTGTAGATCAGCAAAATATTGCTTAGTGAGTTCGGGCCCCCATCGCGCACGCGACCACACGTTTGCTTCGCGCAGATCCTGCTCTGCGCGTCTCGTGAGCACATAGCGCCCCGCGGAGCCTCTAGCCGACTTTGGCGCAGCCATCAGTCGTCGTCGCCAATATCCTGGATCGACTTCGTCGATAGCCGACCACGTCTAAGGTCGGACAATCCTTCGAGGATATTCTTGGCAATGGCCGAATCGATCATGTCCTCGCGAATGAGGTGCCGAATGTATTCGCTAGGGGTGGAAAAGATCCCATCGTCCCCCGCGCGCTCGTCAACATACTGGCGAAGTCGTTGGCTGAGCTGAATGTTGAGGGAGGTAGCGGCCATTGCGAAACGGTACCCCGTCTGACGTTTATTGGCAATATCCGCCATATCGCGGGCGGCCCCAGCGGACAACGGCTGGCCGGTCCCAATTGCTTCCGGGGTCTGGCGGTCCCGTGATCCCGGGCCTCCTCTAAAATCTATTTCTAGCGGCGTACTCTCGATCGCGAACCCCGGCGTGGCTTCAGGCCGGGCCATAAGGCCCAGACCTATGATACGGGTTGGGAGTGGATGTCTTGCTACGCGCGATTGGGCACGCAATCTTTGCGGTCGACCTCGCTGGCCGCATCACGTACCTCAATCCGGCAGCACAGAAACTCGGAGGGAAGATTGGCCAACCGCTGCGCGATGTGATCGATTCGCCGTGGCAGCGGGCGGTTGAAGAGGTCCGCACCGTGGTTCGCGAAGAGGCAGTGGTCAACAACCACCTGTTTTCGGAACTCACTTCGCCCGTCGTAGAAAATGGCCGAGTAGTTGGCGCGGTGGTCGTCGCGCGCGATATCAGCGCGCACCGGGTTGAGCTCCGAAAACGGGAGCTCAGAGAGCGGTTTCAAGCGACGTCAGCGTTGGCCGCCGCACTTGCGCACCAGATGAACAACCCGCTCGCCGTGGCGACCGTTCACGCGGAGCTGTTGCGCGAGGAGCTCGACCGACTACGCGAACGAAACCCCAATGAGGCTGGCCGCATCAACGACATGTTTATTACCCAATTCGAACTTGAACGAGCTGTGCATTCAGTCGCTCAGATCATTGCGGACTTGCGCACGTTCTCAAACGCAACACCGTCCTCGGCGAGCTCCGACCTGCGCCGTTGCATCGAGTGGGCCGTGCGCGTCGCGTCACCGATGCTTCGCGACCGGGCACGTGCGATCACCCGAGTTGAAGCGGACGGCGCGGTCGCTATCGACGAACCCAGTCTGGGCAACGTACTCGCTCACCTGATCACAAACGCTTCTCACGCGATCGCACCTGGGGCCGCCGACCGAAATCAGATCGCTATCCGTGCGTTTGCGACAGCAACCGAGGGAAAGGTTGCAATCGAAGTCCGCGATACTGGAGTCGGGTTGGCTTCCGATCGCCAGGGTTCGTTGTTCGATCCGACGTTCACACCTCGACCTCAGCACGTGGATATTGGATTGGGATTGCCCCTCTGCCGCGACATCGTCGAGCGCGCACGTGGAACCATCGAAGTCGAGTCGATCATCGGTCAAGGAACCACGGTGCGCATCACGTTGCCGTTCACGCCATCCAGTGTGGCTGCAGAAATCCGGGCGAAGATTCTTGTCGTCGATGATGATGCAGCATATGTGCGCAGTCTTCAGCGCGCGTTGCGCAATCACGAGGTAAGCTGCTGCACAACTGCCAGCGATGCGTTGGCTGAGATCGGTGGCGGGACCTCATTCGACGTGATCTTGGCCAATGTCGACCTCGCTGGAACCGAGCTGTACCAGTCCTTGCTCATCGATCATCCAGGTGTCGCGCGCCGAGTCGTATTTGTCGCCCAAACCCCGACGTCCCCATCGATCCAAGAATTTCTTGCTGCCACGCCCAACCGCTGGTTCGAGAAGCCCATTCCGCCATCCGAGCTGCGTACGCTGGTGAAAGGATTCGCAACGAGAATTTAACGCAAAGTTCACCCGAACTGATCATAGCGCACGGTCATTTGCTGTGAGGCGATCTGGCTGTTTCCATAGCCAAACTATCGTGAGCACAAATCCGGAAAGCAACCCAATCCATCGACCGCTGTCAAAGCCATGGGCCGAACCGGGCGGCAGTGCGTAACCGATGACCGCCGACAACAGCACGCCGGCCATCAGAAACCACGACAGCACCAAGCCGGATCGAGTGTCGCGCGGAACCGCTAGACCGAACAGAAACATCGCCACGTACGACAACGTGAACTTCGAGGCGCTCAGCGCGGCCTGCGCGGAGATTTCCAAGCTGTGGGGGAGCACGCGCGATTCGGCCGCATCCAGCATTCCGAGGATGTGATGATTTTCGAGGATGTCGAGCGCAGCAGTTCCAATCGCGAAACCCAGCGCAAGGCGCGTAAACGGTCGCCCTCGTTCGGAGAGATATCTCGCCAGCGCAGCGAAGAACCCTGTGTACAAAGCCAGAAACGCCACGTCGAGCGCAAAAACTACGCGCAGCGCCCGCCCCTGATCCAAGAGCGACATGGCGTACGCCTCTGGTACTGCGAAGTGCTCGTGCGGCTCCTGCGATGCCCCGGTAGCGAGCGATACGATCACCATAACTGCGAGCACCGTGGCAGAACACGCAGCGAGATTGATCGCGAGTCTACGCATGGACATGCGCCATCCTAGCACCTGAGGGTCCTCGAATGAGAGGGTCGATCGTTTTCGTTGCCGATGCATCCCTCGTCAGGGACGTCCAAGGGGCGTCGGTCACGTACCTTCGGGTACGCTTACTCGCCTCGCCATCCGGTCGCCTCGGCGACCGGGGTGGCCACCAACGTACGGGGAACTGTACTAAGCTTCCGGCGATGCGTTGGTCTGTGATCGCGGCCGTTGCGGTGTTTGGGTGCTCGAGTCGCCCTAGCCCGCCCAAACTAGAGACCGCTCCGCTACCGGGAACGGGCAATGGCAGCGCAGGATCCGCAGTATCCGCAACGACGCCTGGTGCGGCGAACCGACCCGCGGATGGCGGCGCCGTTGCCACCCCGCAGGGCAAGCCGATCGGCATCCACTTGCGCTCGTCGCCCTCAGGTGCCCAGATCGCTGTCGACGGAGTGGCAGTCGGGCGCACTCCAACCTATTGGAGCGGTGTCGCAGACGGACGCGCGCATGACTTTACATTCTCGCTCGCAGCGCACGAGGTAGCACGCTATCATTTCGTTCCCGTTACGAGCGGTGTGATCCACGCGCGAATGGTTGCCGTCGCCGACAACCCTGGCGATGGGGGCATTTCGGCCCCATCGAAACCATAAACTTCACGAATGCTAACAAAGGGTTGCGCTACCCGGCCAACCAACGCGACAATAGGGGTCTTGCGGCCGCGACGACCAAAGATCGGATTCGTCCTCGCGGGCGGTGGCTCGCGCGGCGCCTATGAAGCGGGCATCATCCACTACATCCGGACCGACCTCACGAAGCAGGTCGGGCGGCCGTTGCCGATCGATATCGTTACGGGTACGAGCGTTGGCGCGATCAACGCGGCGTTTCTTGCTGCAACCGTGCACGAACCAGCCGCACAAGCGGAACAAATCGTTTCCGCGTGGCGATCGCTGCGCATTGAAGAACTCCTCGGACTCAAAGCAGGCGACCTGATTCGAGCGGGTCGAATGTTGCTCGGAGCGGATCCGCCAACACCCCGTCCCGGAAGCTTCCGATATGGCGGCCTCCTCGATACGTCGGGGCTGGAGCGCTTTGTGATCCGGACGATTCCTTGGCGCGGAATCGAGCACAACCTCCGCTCCGGTCGCCTGCATGCGATCTCCGTCTCAGCCACGCAAGTGGCCACCGGTCATACGGTCGTGTTCCTGTCCAGTAGCCAACCGGTTCCGCACGAATGGAGTCGCGACCCGTTCGTGCGCCATCGGGCAACCCGCATCGGGCCGCGCCACGTCCTCGCGTCGGCTGCGATCCCGATGTTGTTTCCCGCAGTCAAGATCGGCGACTCGTATTTTACCGACGGTGGCCTGCGCCAAAATACGCCGATGTCCCCAGCGATTCGACTCGGCGCCGATCGGCTGCTGCTGGTGTCGCTGCGCCACGTCGCGAGAGCCGAGCCGCCGGAGTTGCTCCGGGATCGAGAAGAGCAATATCCCAAGCCGCTGTTCCTCGCCGGTAAAGCCCTCAACGCATTGTTGCTGGACCACACCGAATACGATCTCATGCGCATGCAGCGCATCAATCAGATCTTAGAAGCGGGGCATGCGTCGTTTGGCGATCAATTCGGCCACATGATGAACGGCGAACTGCAGCGACTGCGCGGTGCACCGGTGCGCCGTATCCACGCCGTCCACATTCGGCCCTCGGTCGATATCGGTGCGCTCGCGGCTCAATTCGTGCGCGAGCGACGCGTCAAAGTATACGGCTCACTAGCTCGCCGCCTAATCCAGCGATTATCGACGGGCACCGAAAGCGATTTGTTATCCTACCTTCTGTTCGACGGCCACTACTGTTCAGAACTCATCGAGCTCGGGCGCCGGGATGCGGCCCAAAAGGCGGAGGAACTCGCGGCCTTGTTCGACGTGCCAGAGGATTCAGCAGATTCGGCCGATCCGCCAATCCACTGATTTCATTCTCGGATACTGCGTACGCCCGCGCGCCATGGCAAGCTCGGCGCGATGAACCGCTTGTTGCTCATCTGCATTGCCATCACCTGCGCCTGCAGCGGCACGAACCCGAAACCCGACATCCGTTCTTCCAACTCCTCGCAACCAACGCACGCCGGAAACGCCTCGTCCGTCAGCCCGTCCAAACCAGACGAACTGCCGCTATGGCCAGTCGTGCGCAAAGGCCAGCTTGCGAATGGCTTGACCTACTATGTAATGAAGCATAGCAAACCCGAAAAGCGCGCGCTGATGTGGCTTGCCGTCGACGCCGGCTCTGTCGACGAAGACGATGACCAACGGGGACTCGCACACTACGTCGAGCATATGGCGTTCAATGGCACGAAGCGGTTCCCCAAGGATGCGCTGGTAAACTACCTGCAGTCGATCGGAATGCGATTTGGTGCTGATCTAAACGCATACACCTCGTGGCAGCAAACCGTGTACCAGCTCGAAGTCCCGACCGACAAACCGGAATTCCTCGCGAAAGGGCTCGACATTCTTCGCGACTGGGCGGGCAGCATTTCGTTTGATCCAGAGGAAGTCAAAAAAGAAAGCGGCGTCGTTCTCGAAGAGTGGCGACTCGGCCGCGGCGCTGGAATGCGGCTGTTCGAAAAACACGCCAAGGTCGTGCTGAAAGACACGCGGTATGCCAACCGCATTGCGATCGGGCTACCGGAGATTATCAAAGCGGCAAACCGCGATGCACTCGTTCGGTACTACAACGACTGGTACCTACCCACCCACATGGCGGTAATCGTAGTGGGGGAGATCGATCCCCGCGAAATCGAGGCGGCGATCACAGCGCGATTCACCGATCTTCAGAAGCCGGCCAAAGCGAGGCGGAGGCTGCCCGGGGGAATTCCGACTGCCGGCGGTACGCGAGTCTCGATCGAAACCGACGCTGAACTACCCACCCCCAGTATCGACATTTTGAACCTCGTACCGCGGCGCGCCACTTCGACAGCACACGACTACCGGCGTTTGGTCGTGGAACAGGTGTACGTCAACCTCGTCAACGAGCGACTCGCGCACGTTCGCCGCAAACCTGCGGCTCCGTTTCTTAACGCCGCGACCACGATCGACACCGGAGTGAGGGAAATCGACGTCTTCTCCCGCAGCGCTCAGGTCAAAGCGGGGAACGTCGAGCAAGCCCTGCGAGCGCTCTACACCGAGACGTTGCGCGCCGAACGCCACGGGTTCGCACAGGCGGAGCTCGATCGCGCCAAAGCGGTTGTGGCTCGGCGCGCTGAAGAAGCCGCAGACAAAGAGGCGACAACAGAAAGCCGCGCCTTTGCCGATGAAATCACCCGAAACTTCTTTACTGCGGAGCTCATGATTGGTCGAGCGGCGGAGCGCGATCTAACAAACAACTATTTGCCCACAATTTCCGTCGAGGAACTGAACGCGCTCGCAAAGACCTTCGGCGGCGCCGAAAACCGCGTTGTGACCGTATCTTTGCCCGCAGGGGTACCCACCCTCAGCGAAGCGCGGGTCCAACAAATCATTGCGGAAGTCGAACGCACCGAAATTCCAGCGTGGGTCGACAAACCGCTGCCAACCGCGCTGCTGGAGAAGCCGCCCACCCCCGGCAAGATCGTGAAGGAGGCCACCGTGAACAGCGTTGGGGTGACGGAGTGGACGCTTTCTAACGGCGCTCGCGTCATCGTTAAGCCAACCGATTTCGAGCGCGACACCGTGGTTGTAGCGGCGACCTCTCCGGGGGGCACTGCGCTCGCCGCAGACAATGACTACTACAGCGCGCGCTTTTCGACCGCAGCCGTGGCGGTTGGCGGAGTTGCGAATTTAGATGCCGAGGAGCTCGCAAAGGTGCTCGCCGGCAAACAGGTCGCGATAACGCCATCGATCGGCGAAACGACCGAGGGATTCAATGGCCAAGCGTCACCGCGCGACCTCGAAACACTGTTTCAGCTTCTGCACCTTCGGATCACGGCACCGCGCAAAGACCCCGAACAGTTCAAGATCTGGCAGGCAAATTCGGCGGAACAAGTGGCCAACCAAGCGCGCTCGCCGGAATATCAGTACGCTCGCAACACCACCGAAGCGCTGTACCGCAATTCCATTCGGCGCAACCTGCCGAAGCCCGACGATTTCGCGCGCGTTGATCTCGACAAAGCGATGTCATTTTATCGGAGTCGATTTGGCGACGTCTCCGACTTCACGTTTGTGTTTGTAGGTGAACTCGATCTCGCCACGTTGCGAAGACTGGTGGAGACCTACCTCGCCAGCCTACCCGGGAAAGGCCGCATCGAGGTCGAAAAGGACCTGAAGATTCGCAAAGTCCCTCACGTGGTCAAGAAGCAGTGGCCACTCGGGACGGAACCCAAAGCCTCCGTCCAGTTGCAGTTTCATGCGGGCGAGGCCTGGAGCCGAGACAAGGAGCGGGACATGTACGTGGTGAGTCAGGCGCTGTCGCACGCGCTGCGAGAGAAGATGCGCGAAGACAAGAGCGGCGTTTATGGAGTATCCGTGAACGGGGCCATGCTGCGATCACCGTATCCCGAGCGCACGTTCGCGATCAGCTTCGGCTGTGAACCCGCTCGCGTCGATGAGCTCATCGCAACCGTCATGGCCACGGTGGAACAGATCAGCAAGGACGGCATCGACGCTGGCCGCATGGATCGGCTGAAGCAGATTTATGTTCGCAGTCGCGAGATCGATCTGCGTACCAATCGATTTTGGCTCGACCGGCTCACATTTGCGTACCGCTACCGCGACGACCCCACCGATATCCTCGATACCTCGAAGACCCTTGCCCGGATGACAAACGCCACCCTCAAAGCCGCGGTCGCTCGCTTTCTGGACCGCAAACAGGTCTTCACCGCGATTCGGCTCCCCGCCGCTGCGAATTAACGCCGAACGACTCGCCGAGCTGTTGACCGATACCGGCTTCTTAGGCAAAGGTTGCCTCGACCTGCGGGATTAACTCAGCGGTAGAGTGTCAGCTTCCCAAGCTGAAGGTCGCCGGT
>CAYQQM010000028.1:0-51101 GCA_964419605.1 uncultured Kofleriaceae bacterium
TACGAGGATCGTTCGAGGCGCCCCCCAAGGGGACTTCCTTCGGGGCGCTCAGCGCAACGAGCGCAGCGTCAAACGCAGCCGCTGCTTGAGCCGCTGCACCCGCCGCATCCCCGTGGGCGGCCGCAGCACGCGCCAACTCGCGGTGGGCGCGAGCCCGGTCCCATGCTCCGCATTGCCGAGAATCGAGAACCAGCGCAAACGAACGCCGTGCCGCGCCGAGCTCACCCGCTGCAAACTGTGTCCGTCCCAGCAGGATCCAGGTTGCCGGGCTGGGTGCGCGCTTGCTCGCTTCAGTCGCATACGCTCGTGCACTCGTTACATCCCCTTGGGCGAGCGCGATATCGGCGAGCCGCAACGCGGGTGTAGCGTCCGTGGACGCGGCCAGCACTCGAGCAAACACGCTGCGCGCTGCCGCAGGCAAGCCCAGCGCCCAATAACGGTCGCCGAGGTCGATAGATGCACTGCCCACCAAAAAATCTTACTCGATCGGCGGCGTGTGCGATCGCGGAACTGCCCGATCGCAGTGAAGTTTTCACTGCGAAGTACCCCAAATATCCTCCCAAGGTCGTTGCCGCGGATTTCGTTCCGACGCGGCCTCCAAGGGTCCCAAAGCACCCTGAAATTCAGTTCTTGCAGCCCAGTGGTGGCCGTGCAAGCCTGGCCAGCGGAAGGATACCCCATGAACGTTTTACGCCACGTGCAATCCCGCCTCGCCGCCGCACCGGCCGCGTTGGGTTCAACGAGCGATGAGCTTGGCCATCTAACTGGGCGGCCTCAGAACGTGGAACTGCGCTTGGTACAACCCGTACGCGTCACAGCTGGCACCAAAGGATTCGGTCCGTGTGCCCTAATGGGCCTCCGCGTCGATCCACGCCTCCACCAAGCGTTCCTCGAGTTCGTTGCGGCCGCGGGGTACCAGTTTGTGGACGATGCTCAGCTTAAAGCGATGGGGCTGACGCAGGATGGCATTCGCCAAATGCACCAAAGCGGGGCATTGCTTCATCGGCGAGGAATAGTCTACCGAGCGGATCCAATGTGTCCCGATGGAGCTGTTGGCTACGACAATGGCCGATTGGCGGCGGAACTGGTTAAACCGCGTTTGCCAGGCACCGACGTAGTCTTCGATGAGCCGTCTGCTCTTACTGGCCCCCCTGAAGTGTCCGCAGATGATCCCGTTGCCTATTTCGACAAAGCCAGCTCCTTAGAGCAGCAGACGCTCAAAAGGTATTTCATTACGAATCCCGCGAAGCGCTTAGATGAAGCAGCGAAAAACCTGGAAAAGTTGTCGGGGGGAAATCAGCCGATTGACCTGGACGAGCGTGCGCGAGCCAGGTTTGTGTGGTTTCGCGCAAAAGTCGCCAAGCATTCGCTACAGATGCAGTACAACATCCTGACGCAACTTCCTGACTTGTCTGTGCAGTAGATCATAAGTCCTGGATTCGCGAGATTCGCGGCGAACCACGAACTCTAGAATACAGGCCAGCGCCGGATCGTTGGTGACCCAAACCAGCTCTTCGACCACTGTTTACGCGGCGCGAATTCGGTCAAACGGATCTCGATGTGGTTGCGCAAATGAATGTGCGGAAGCGCACACTGTCGTTTGCAGCCGCTCCGGAGTTTCTTGACGGTTAATCCGTTGTTGACACGCCTAGGAGCAGTGGCGCAGCATTCCGTCGAATGGCATCGATAGAGCCCGAAACAAATATCGCGCTCTTGGATCGAAGCGCAGTTTATCTGCAGAACCATCCTGAAGACCAGGTTGTGCCAGCGGACCCGGTCGCGCAGGCCGCTACGAGCATGCAACTTGTTTGTCCTTCACGCTTTATCAGCGACGCCGAACGAGCATATGGGCCCTATAGGCGAGACGATCGATTGCCAGTAAGCGTGAAGCTTGCCGCGACAGTGGGCAGAACATCAGTGATAGGACAGGTTGCAGAGGCCATTGCGACCAGGGACATGGAAAAACTGGGGTGCATAGCGATCCTTGGTCTGGGAACGAGGGGACCCGGTCGGTTGTCGCGCGTTCGGCCATCTGACCCAATCTCGGCCGGAGTACGGGATCTAGAACCATCCGACGGCATTACAATCAGGCTGCCGACCTCAATTGAACAGCTGGTGGTTGCTCTCAAGGACCTCGCGACGAAGGCAAACCAGGTCAGAGAGAACGGGCATTTGTTGCCTGCGAACCAACGCGAGCTGGACCACATGCTGCTCACAGCCATCGATACGATAAGGTCGTGCTTCGAACACGGCTTTAGAATTGAGCCCGGCACATCGAAGGTAGTACGGCAACGCGTAGATTTCGTGACTACAAAAAATGGCATCATGGACATTGAAGATGTGCCCAATCTCCTGGAAGACGTACCCATTTTTTTGCGCGGCCTGGAACGAGGCAACCCCAAAGCCGCCGAGGAACTCCTGAAACACGCAATGGAAACAGTCCAAGCCAATTTTCGAAAAGCCTTTTTCTAGCACAGCTGCGGGCGCCAAAAGCGCTTCGACCCGGCCGCGCCCATCAGCTCCGGACCGCGGCAACGAAGGCGGCCACCTTCGTCGGGTCTTTAACGCCTGGCGCTGACTCGACTCCTGAAGCGACGTCCACGCACCATGGCGTGGCCAGACGAACTGCCGCGGCGACGTTGGTAGGGTTGAGCCCACCCGCGAGGACCAGCCGAACGCCGGGATGGCGAACATGGGCTTGCTTGGCCATGTGGTGATCGAACGGAAGGCCGGCACCGCCTCGTCCCGGGCTCGGGGCGTCGAGCAAAATCGCATCGACCGGCCATGCGGTCAGGTCGGCAATGTCGTTCGACGTTGCGACTGAAATCGCTTTCCAAATCGGGGTCTGCACCGCGCGCCCAATCGCAACGCACAGCTCCGACGTCTCGCTGCCGTGTAGCTGAACGATGTCGAGATTGGCTTTTGCTGTGTGCGCGACCACGTCATCGATCGTTGGATCGACAAATACGCCAACGAGCTGGGTCGCCGGATGTGCGGCGCGGACGTGCCGCGCGATGTCGGCACCGCGGTCGAGGGCGACGTGCCGCTTGGAGTGTGGCCAAAAATTGAGGCCGATAAAATCGACTCCGAGGCCGGCAATGTGCACCGCGTCGTCGACCCGAGTCACGCCACAAATCTTGATCCGCGTCATGACAGGAGTTCGGCGAGAGCGGCACCTGGAGAAGGGGCTCGCATCAGCTGCTCGCCGACCAGGATGGCGTGCGCGCCAGCATCGGCCATGCGCTGCACATCGTCGCGCGTGCGAATGCCGCTCTCGGCGACCAGTACGATGTCGCTCCGCGGTCCACACAGCTTCGAAATGCGCTCGGTCAGCGACATGTCGATCGAAAACGTTCGCAAATTGCGATGATTTACGCCGATCAACGTCGCTCCAGCAGCAGTGGCAATCGCGAACTCCGCTTCATCGTGAACCTCGACGAGAGCATCCAGGCCGACTCGCTGCGCCATCGCTAGGCAGTCGGCCAACCCAACCGAGCCGCGAGGAAACGCCGCAACGATGAGCAACACCGCATCGGCCCCAGCCTGCCGCGCCTCCGCCACCTGAATCGGATCGATGACAAAATCTTTGCGCAGCAACGGCAAAGGCACTGCTTCGCGCGCTTGGCGAAGGAAGCGTAGGTCGCCGTCGAAATACTTCGCGTCGGTCAGGACGCTGATCGCACTTGCTCCTGCAGCCGCGTACTCGCGCGCGATCGCCGCTGGATCCGCACCTGGGCGAATCGGGCCGGCTGACGGTGAGGCCCGCTTGATCTCTGCGATAACCCGAATGCGGTCCCCGATTGAACGCACCAACGCATTGCGAAATCCACGGGCAGGGGCCGCCCGCTCGGCTGCCGCCGCGATCTCGGTCCGGCGATTTGGCGTGAGCTCGGCCAGCTCGCTGCGCTTGGTAGCCAAGATAGTCTCGAGGATGTCGGGCATTATTCCACCCCGGCGAAGTCTTGAGCCCGAAGGTCGAGGAGGTAGGCCAGGTCGTCGTCTGCGGCGGCTCGACTGACTTCGCACCACCTATGCAGGACGAGGCGGGCACCCCCAGATTTTACCGCCGTTACTGCGGTGTCATAACGGGCCGGCAGGCGTCCAATCTCGAATGGCCCGGGATCGAGCAACTCGAGTCCAAGAGCTGCAGTCATCGCTGCCGCGCACAGAACCGCTTCGAGGCGCTCGCCATGGTCGACGTAGTGGTTCGCGAGCACCTTGCGCAGGACGCCCGCGTTGTAGGCCGCATCGCCGCCCGCCAATCCCGCAGGATCGAGCTCGTCGCAACCAAAGCTTCGCGGTGTCAACGTCAGGGATTGAACCTCTGCGCCATTCCACAGCGCAACCGAGGTCTCGCCATTAACATTCAGCTCGTCGATCCAAAGGGGGCTTTCCCCTCCGCAAACCACCGCAGCACGGCGCAGGCCTAGCGCCCCGAGGGTTGCGGCCAGGGGCTCGCACCACTTCGGGTCGAACACGCCGATGATTTGGTGCTGTACATGAGCAGGATTGGTCAGCGGGCCGAGCAGGTTGAAGATCGTCCGAACCCCGAGTTCTCGTCTCGGCACCGCCGCATGCTTGGTCGCGGCGTGAAACCGCGGCGCAAACGCAAAGCCGATGCCCGCCTCCTTCATCGATCTCTCAACTACCTCAGGCGGCGTATCCACCGCCACTCCGAGCGCCTCGAGCACGTCGGCCGACCCACATTTTGACGACAGCGCTCGATTGCCGTGTTTTGCGACCGTTGCTCCGCACGCCGCCAAGAGGATCGCCGCGAGCGTCGAAATGTTGACCGTACCCATACCGTCGCCGCCGGTACCACAAGTGTCTATCGCCCGCGCCGCATTCGGTACTTGTAGCGGGAGCGCACGTGCGCGCATCGCAGTTGAGGCCCCGACCAATTCGTCGATGTGCTCCCCTTTGGCTCGAAGCGCAACGAGAAATCCGCCGATCTGCGCCGGCGTGGCTTTGCCATCCATGATCTCGCCTACGGCCTCCGCCATTTCGGCGCGGCTCAAGTTGTCGCGGTCGAGAGCGCGATGAATGGCTCGCTGGATCGCGGTCATGGATGGGGCAGTCCCAGAAAGTTTGCCAGTAGCTGTTTGCCCGCTGTGGTCATGATCGACTCGGGATGAAATTGCACGCCCTCGACGCGGAGCGTTTTGTGGCGCACGCCCATGATCTCGTCTTGCCACGTTTTCGCACTCACCTCTAGGACGTCTGGCATGGATTCGGGCGCAATGACCAGAGAGTGGTAACGTGTCGCCACGAACGGATTCAAAATACCGGCAAACATCCCCTTTTCGTCGTGGAAGATCTGCGACGTCTTTCCGTGCATCACCTGGGACGCCCGGACAATTCGCGCGCCGAACACCTGGCCGATGCATTGGTGGCCCAAGCACACGCCGAGGATCGGAATGGTGGCCGACAGCTCGCGAATGACGTCCATCGAAATCCCGGCCTCATTCGGGGTGCACGGCCCGGGTGAGATCACGATGGCATCCGGCCGTTTCGCGGCGATCGCGGCGATCGTCGTTGCATCATTTCGCTCTACTGCAACCTCAGCGCCCAACTCGCCCAAATATTGTGCCAAGTTGTAGGTAAACGAGTCGTAGTTATCGATCAGGAGGATATTCACGGCGCCTCCTCGGCGGTGCGTGCCATTTCTACTGCGCGCAGAACTGCGCGCGCTTTGTTGACCGTCTCCTCGTATTCCTGCTCGGGAACCGAGTCGGCAACCAGCCCCGCTCCGGCCTGAAGGTAGATCGTATCGCCGTGACTCACTAGCGTGCGAATCGCGATCGCGAAATCCACGTTGCCGGTATAGCTGACATAGCCCACGGCGCCGCCGTAAATGCCGCGCTGATGCGGTTCCAATTCGTCGATGATTTCCATCGCGCGAATCTTTGGTGCGCCCGAAAGCGTCCCGGCTGGGAAGGCTGCGCGCAACACGTCGGTCCACGTCTTTCCCTGTGCAAGCGAACCCACGACATGCGATGTGATGTGAGTGACGTGTGAAAATCGCTCGATCACCATTTGTTCGGCAACCCGAACCGAACCGACCTCGGCAACGCGGCCGACATCGTTGCGCCCCAAATCGATAAGCATCAAGTGCTCCGCCCGTTCTTTCGGATCCGCTAGCAAAGCCTCGGCCAAACGGTCATCTTCAATTGGCGTTCGGCCGCGCGGGCATGTCCCAGCAATGGGCCGCACTTCGACGCGTCCATCGCTGAGCCGCACGAGCGTCTCTGGCGACGCGCCGGTAACCCTGGCCTCGGGGAACTCCAAATGAAACATATACGGTGAGGGATTGATCACCCGCAGCGCGCGGTACACATCGAGTGGCCGCGCCCCCGCGGCAGGCTCCGAGAACCGCTGCGATAACACGACCTGGAAAGCATCACCTGCTCGAATGTACTCCTTGACCCGCTCGACCGCGTCGCAAAACCCCTGCTTCGTGAACGTCGAGGGCGGGACCCGGTCGCTGGCCGCCTCCCCAAGCTGGGGTGGAACAAGCGCCGGAAGCGGTCGCCGCGGCGCACGCAGCTTCTGAACGATCGCGTCGATTCTCTCGCAGGCCCGATCGTATGCAGCACCCACCTGTGGCTCGCGATCCGGCTGCGCAACATATGGCGTTGCAACGACTTTTAGCGTTTGGCGAAGATTGTCGAAGATGAGCAGCGTGTCCGTGATGACCATGGCTAGCGGCGGCAAGTCGAGGCCCGGCCGCGCGCGCGCCGGCAGCGTTTCGAACGCGCGGACGCAGTCGTAGCCGATCCAGCCGACCGCGCCGCCCCAAAACCGGGGCAACCCAGGCACGTCGACGGGCCGCAAATCGGCGAGCACCTCGGCGAGCGCCGCGGTGGGATCCGCCACCTGCCATGTTGCTTTGCGCGTCGGGCCGTTGTTGTCCACGTCGTACCAGATGACGCTTGCGGTACCCCCTGCCCACGTGATCACCGCTCGGGGCGCGACGCCAACAAACGAATACGCCGCCCAATTCGCGCCTCCAACCACCGATTCGAGCAGAAAACTATGGGCGTTGGCTCCCAGCGCCGCGTAGGCCGATACGGGCGTGTCGCCATCGGCCAACAGCTCGCGATAGACCGGGATGAGATTGCCTCGTTGGGCAGCCGCGACGAACTCCTGGCGACTCGGCGTATACACCCACACGTTATACTCGCGCCGTCGCGAAATAGGAAAGCAGTGGTATGACACTGGCTATGCATCCTGCCCTCGCCCAGACCATTGCCACTGTCGACCCCGAAATTGCCGAACTTATCGCTGCGGAAGAACGCCGGCAGCGCGACTCGATTCGGCTTATCGCGTCGGAGAATTACGTTTCTGGCGCCGTACTTGCGGCCACCGGGTCGGTATTGACCAACAAATACAGCGAGGGGTATCCGACCAAGCGCTACTACGAGGGCCAAAAGTACATCGATCAGGTCGAGCAGCTTTGCATCGATCGCGCCAAAGCCCTGTTTGGCGCCGAGCACGCCAATGTTCAACCGTACTCCGGATCTCCGGCCAACCTTGCGATTTATTTGGCATTTTGCAGGCCGGGCGACACGATCATGGGCCTGGGCCTGCCCGCCGGCGGCCACCTCACCCACGGCTGGAACGTGTCGATCACCGGTAGCTATTTCCGGTCCGTCCAGTATGGCGTTCGGCGCGATACGCATCGCATCGATCTCGACGAAGTGCGCGAACTAGCGCGGAAGGAAAAGCCGAAGCTGCTGTTTTGCGGCGGAACCGCAATTCCGCGCACGATCGAATTCGCCGGCTATGCCGAGATCGCCCGCGAAGTCGGGGCGATTCTGGTTGCCGACATTGCCCATATCGCCGGGCTTGTTGCTGGCGGCGCGCACCCATCCCCGCTCGCCGTTGCCGACGTCGTCTCAACGACCACGCACAAAACCTTGAGGGGTCCGCGCGGCGGCATGCTGATGTGCAAAGCAGCGCACGCCAAAGCAATCGATCGCGCGGTGTTTCCCGGCCTCCAGGGTGGGCCCCACAATCACACGACGGCGGGCATCGCGGTCGCGTTGCGCGAGGCCCAGAATGAAACGTTCAAAGTCTACGCCCAACAGATCGTGACCAACGCTCGCGCCCTCGCATCCGCGCTGATCGAGCACGGATTCACGCTGGTGACGGGCGGCACCGACAACCACCTCATCCTGGCCGACCTCACAACCAAAAACGTGTCTGGAAAGGTTGCCGCCCAAGCGCTTGATGCAGCTGGGATCGAACTCAACTACAACTCGGTGCCTTTCGATCCGCGCAAGCCGTTCGACCCATCGGGAATCCGCCTTGGAACTGCTGCGGTAACCAGCCGCGGGATGAAAGAGCCGGAAATGAAAACGATCGCCGCCTGGATGGCACGGGTCGTCGCCGCACCTACCGACGTATCCCTGCACAGCCAGATTTCTGGCGAAGTGCGGGATTTCTGCGCAGCGTTCCCGGCTCCGGGACTGCTCGTGTAAGCGGCGTACCGGCTGATCGCCCGTTGGTTGCTTTTTGCCAGAAGCAAATCACTTGCCGTCTCGATAGGCAGAATTGTTCTTCGAGATTGGATATCTTTGCGCGGTTCGTTTTCGCGGACGCAAGGTTTGCGGGGATTGCAGTAGTGCTGCACCGCCTGTGGCAGCGCCGCTAAACGCGCACGGGATGCAGAAGAGCTTGAGTTTACAGCGATAATCCGGACCTGACTTCACATCCGTGTTCTGGTGTGAAGCAAGCGTGGATCGGACGTTGCAGTACCAAGCAACAGTGAGAGCTTTGGCTGTAGCGAGCGTGATGTTGGCAACGGTAGTGCCGCCGTCGCTCGCGGATCAGCGGCCTGCGATTGGGGGCGATGTCAGCGCCAAGACACTCACAGCGAAAGATGTCGAGCGCTATCTCGAACCGTACGTCGAAGGAATTCGCAAGTGCTACCTAAGCGCCGGTCGTCCACCGAGCACTCGGTTGATGCGGCTCGAGCTGATTATCCACCGCGATGGGTCGATCTTCCGCTTGCGGGTTATCACACCACAGTTGTCGCGGCCGGCCGCACGCAAAATCGAGACATGTGTGCGAACGGCCTCCAAGGAGTGGCGATTTCCAGCCCGCAGTGGTTTTACTCACGTGACGATTCCGTTCTTTTTTCATCGCGCCAATCCGCGGGGTGCAGGCCCGTATGAAAGTTGCTGGAGTCCGCGCGGCTGTCCAACGCGAGAGCCCAAGGAGTCACGTCCATGAGCCGCAAGCTTCATCACCGCGCTCTGTTTGCGGTGCTCGCCGTGGTCGCAGCCTGTAGCGACCGAAGTAACAACACGCCGCCCCCTCCCGGCCCGGTCCCAACTCCACCGAAACCTGCAGAAACCCAGCCTGCGCCGCAACCCGATGCTGGGCTGAAGCAGCACATGCGGGAGCACTTCGCGGCGATCACAGAAGTCCAGCGTGCGGTCGTGCGCGGCAATCTCGCCGCCGCGCAGTCTGCTGCGCGCTATCTGGCAGAACACGACGAGCATGGCGCGATCGCCGGGTGGAAACCATATGTCGAAGCGCTGCGCGAGGCGGCACGACGCGTTGCCAACTCTCAGGACATCCCCACAGCGGCAGTTGCGGCCGCGACGCTCGGCCACACATGCGCTCGCTGCCACACGGCGCACTCCGCCATTATCACGTTCGCATGGGAACCACAGCCCGAGGGCGACGACAGCCTCGTCGTGCAAATGCGACGACACCAATGGGCCGCGGCCCGCCTGTGGGAAGGACTCGTTGGTCCGTCTGATCAGATGTGGACAGAGGGAGCATCGGCGCTGGCATCGGCGAATTTCACCAAGGTTACGGCCCAGGCAAAAGCGCGCGGCGCGGAGGTCGCTCGTTTCGCGACCACGGTGAAGTCGCTCGCCCAGCGAGCCGGCACCCTCACGGAGGAAGACGCTCGCGCTGAGCTCTATGGCCAACTACTCAAGGGCTGTGCGAGTTGTCATCAGCTGACTCGAGATCGCGACCCAGCGTCATGGTCACAGTCAGCCAACAAGTAAGCCTTCGCAGCCTCACCCCCTCCTCCCGTCGAGGTACCGTCGGTCCGATCGTCGACGGCGTCGATCACGTCCACGCAGCCGATCACGTTTCCGAGCGCGACCACGGCCAGGGGAACGCCAACGTTCAGGGGAGCGGCCACGGCCTCCAGAACAGACGCCAACGTAGGTAGCTCGGTGCTTCCGCCTCTTCGTTTACGTTCCGCCCCGCCAGTCTGGCGTGACAAACGAGCCGGGTCGGTCACTGGAGAGCCAGTCGGCAACCACCTCGGCCTGCTTGGCTGACGCAACGCTCCATTCGGTCTGAACCCCGTAGGCTTTGGCCAACTCGACATTCATGCGATGGCCTTCCAGCGCCTTGGCTAGGTGTTCGCGAACTCGATCGTGGACCTCGACGACATAGGTATCGCGCGCGTCGCGCCCGATCCGCGCTGGAAAAGGGGCCGTCACCGTTGCCACCCACAACTCAACAAAAATCTGAGACATTTGGTACCCGGAGGCAGTCGCCCAATACGCCTGGCGAAAACCTAGACTTTCCTTCCACTGGTCATACGCCTGCACCGCCAACACGCGTTTGCGCTCAAGGTCTGCAATGAGCACGTCATCGGGCAATCGCACCGGGGCATCGCGAAACGCTCGATGGGCTAGTTCGCCTCGGTAGTAGGTTGCCATGGCGATGTAGTACGGATCGTCGACATGTGGGGCTTTTCGCCACTCCGCTACCGCGGAATCCAGAGCTAGTTTCGCATCGGAGTTCCGATCCAGCTCGATCCACACGTATCCCTTGCGGGCCAGTGCTTCGATGCGGTCGCTGTACGTGAGGTTAGCTCGAGCGAGGATGCTATCGAGAGTCGAAATCGCGTCGGTCCACCGGCGATGCTCCGCTTGGAGCGCGGCTACATAAAGGTGGCCCTCGATGGACTCGCGGCTGTCTGGGTAGCGGCGCACAAGGTCGGCCAGCGTGGCGAGAGTTGCTTCGAGGTCGCCACGCGCATCAAAAATCGCCGCAACGTTGAACAGAGAGACTGGAGCGAACTTGGAATCGGGAAAGTCGGCGATGATTTGGCGATACAGCCCAAGCGCCCGCTCGGTCGACTTCGCCTTCGCCAGTTCATTGGCCTGCTTGAACAGATCCGCCGTCGCAATATGTTCGGCAGTTGCCTCACCGCCAACGCCTTTCGAGGTAGCGGTGATGCGAATGATGTCGAGGTCGACCACTCTCGGATCAGTGCCCGTACCTGGATCGCCGGAGGCGGCGGATGTCTTGGCGCGCGCGAGATCGGCTGCAGGTCGCTGCGCGACAACCGAGGTTCGATGCTGCGTCCCGCTAACTCGTCCACCGCAACCGATGACAAGCGCCGCAACGTAGTAGAAAATGCGCATAATGGGGATTATGACCGATCCGTGCTTGTCACACCGCTCTGCTAAAGCTTGTACCGCAGCATGAAGGTCGCGTTCACTTACAACCTGCGGTTGACGGATGTTCGCGAAACCGAAAAGGAAGCGGAGTACGACAGCGCCGAGACCGTTCGCGCGATCGCACTGGCACTGGAAGCCGCCGGCCACGAAGTCGAAAAGGTCGAAGTATCGAGCCCCGCATCCAATTTGCTGGAGCGCCTCGAAGCCATTGACCCAGATATCATCTTCAACACCGCCGAAGGCGTTCGCGGGCGAATGCGCGAAGCGTTCTATCCAGCGTTGTTTGAAGAGCTTGCCATCCCGTTTACGGGGTCCGATGCCTATACCAACGCGATTACTCTCGACAAATGGCTCACGAAATTGATGCTTCAGCGAGCGGGCATCGAGACCGCTCGCGGCGTACTGGTAACCTCACGTAACTACGAGACTATTGTGGAACGTGGAGCGGGCCTCGCGTTCCCGGTCATCGTAAAGCCGAATCACGAAGGTTCGAGCAAGGGCATCTACAATGGCACGCTCGGCTCGTCCGTCATCAAAGAACCGAGGGACCTCAGCGCTGCGCTCAAGAGCGCACTCCGCGCCTACCCGGATGGAGTGTTGGTCGAGGAATACATCGATGGAATCGACGTCACAGTCGGATTCATCGATGGGGTCGGCCACGACAATGGCCTCTTAACGCCGGTCGAGCTGGTCTACGAGAATGGGGAGCGCGCGTTCCACATCTACGACTACAAACTCAAGAACGTTGAGCCAGCGAAAGTCCAATACCGCTGCCCGGCGAATCTGCCGCGCGATGTGGCTGCTCGGCTGCGGCAAATCTCGCAAGAGGCGATCCGAACGATCGGTCTGTTCGATATGGCGCGCATGGATTTTCGCGTCACGCAAGAAGGTCGCATCTACTTGCTCGAGATCAACGCGTTGCCCCAGCTGGCGCCCAATTCATCGCTGTTTGCAGCTACGGCGCAAGTTGGACTCACCTATCAGGCCACGATCCTCGCGATCCTGAACGCCGCTGCACTGCGAGCCGGCCTGGCGACTGCCAGCCAGCTCGGACTCACGCGCGCTCGGCGAGTGCAGCCTATTCGCGTCGGTTTCACCTACAACGTCAAGCGCACAGCCGACGGTGACGATGAAGCCGAGTGGGACCCCCCAGAAACGATCATCGCGATCGCGAACGCACTCGCGCGCCAGGGGCATATCGTCGTGCATCTGGAAGCTACGCCTGACTTGCCGCGGGTCTTGGCCGAAGCAGACGTTGACCTCATCTTCAACATCGCCGAAGGAGTTGAGGGGCGTAACCGGGAAGCTCAGGTTCCGGCGCTGTGCGAGTTACTCGGGATTCCATACACAGGATCGGACTCTGCCACCCTGGCCATCGCCCTCGATAAGGCGCTAGGCAAAAAGGTGTTGCTACAGCACGATATACTAACGCCGCGCTTCCAGCTGATGGAATCGTCGCGTGAACGACTCTCGCCAGAGATGCGATTTCCACTCATTGTGAAGCCGAACGCTGAGGGTTCCAGCAAAGGCATCGGATCGACGAGTGTCGTCGACACCGAAGAAGAGCTACGAGAAAAGGTCAAAACCTGTGTCGAACAATATCGACAGCCTGCTCTTGTTGAAGAATACATCGCGGGACGCGAGTTTACCGTCGGGCTATTGGGCGACAAGCGGCCGCGCGTGCTCCCGCCGATGGAAATCAAATTCAAAAAGACTGAAAATCCGCGGCCGGTCTACGACTACGCTGTCAAGCAAGAATGGGAAGAGTACGTCTACTACGAGTGCCCAGCCAAACTAACGGAAGCCGAACAAAAGGCGATGGAAAAGATCGCCCGTGCGACGTTCTGGGCGCTTGACTGTCGCGATGTAGCTCGCGTCGACATGCGAATGGACAGCGAGGGTAGGATCTACGTGCTCGAGGTCAATCCGCTTCCGGGGCTGACCCCGGACTATTCGGACCTGGTGCTGATCGCAAAGGCATGTGGCATGGAATACGATCAGCTAATCGCCGAAATCATGACCGGTGGCCTGCGCCGCATGAAGGACAAGCGTCGCGAAGAGCGCGAGGAGCGCGAGCGCGAAACGCAAAAGCTCGACAAGGAAAAGGTGCGCGCCGAAGACAAAGCAAAGCGCAAGCTCGAACCGAAGGCCGACGCCAAACTGGCTGCGACCGAGTCAAAAGCAGACTCAAAGTCACCGGAAGCCGGCGTGCCGATCCGGTTGAAGCGAGAGCGCACCGACCCTGTGGCCGTCGAGTCGGCGCGCCCCAAAGCGGAATTGCCCGATATCACACTCGTGGCGGCGCGGGCCAACGACGAATTGTCACGAAACTAATGCGCTGCCCCTGAAAGGGTCGTCGGGGACCGCCAAGGATCATCGCCGCGCTTGCGATCCGGCGGCTCGACCGCGCTCATCGATCGATTTACCCATACGCGCGCCCTAAACGCGCAGTTTTTGCGAAATGGGCCACGGGCAATGCAACGATTACCCGGTCAAAGGCGTTGCGAACCTACTGCAGCTGCCATTCGCCGGCTTGGCGCGGAAAGCTGGCCCCGATGCGGCCGAAACCTTCGAACCGAACCCATACGGAGCCTTCGACCGACCAAGGGATTACGAACGTAGGTTGTTTGCCTTTGCGCGCCGACGCGATGGCTTCCCCACTCGCGCGCTTGATGAGCGACAACATCTGGTCGATGCCAAGCGAGAGACTTGCCACGAACGCTAGGGACTTGCCGGGATCGACGACCGGCATAGTTAGTTCGACTTTGGGACCGCCGCTGAGCGCACTCGCGATCAGGAATCCGGCAGCTGCACCGGCGAAGTCTCGGGGGCTTTTGATTAGCGGATCGCTGCTATCGCAGGCATTGCCAGCCTGCGGGCAATTGTTTGGATCCTTGCACATCTCGACGCACACCGCTCCCAAATTCTGTCCACCGCTATCGGCGGGGTACGCCGAGAAAGCAAGCAGGGCACTCACAACGGGCATCGGCAATGAACTCGGATTGGTCGCCTCGAGCTGGACCTGAAACGTAAACTTCAAATCAGCTTTCGAAGGTACATCGCCGAGCACACGGCACGCCATACCGGCGAGTCCGCCCCCTGCCGCCTCGCCGCAGTAATACGCGGCGAGCATCGCGTTTGTTGGGTGTGCGCCCAGCGTAACTGCTGCAACTCGGATTTGCGGTACGGGTGCGGAGCCGCCCCCAGGCCCAAGACCTGGGAACTTGGCGCCGCAAGCGATCGTTGCTGTTGCAAGCGCGATTGCAGGCAGAATCTTGCTCATATGGCAGTCATAGCATCGACGCGATCGCATGATCCAGGTGGCTTCCCAATCGAGGTGATCCCCTTCGGCCTTGGCCTTTTCGGGGATCGGTCTACATTCTTGCGATGTCAGACAAGCGTGGCGGTGATGGCGAGTCGCTAGACCGAATCTTTCGGACACTCGGCAATGCGCTTCCCGGGCTGCACGACCTCGACCCGCCGAATGAACGACTGCCGAGCGGATTGCCCGCACCGCTCATCGCCCTGTACGGCCACTGCGATGGCGGTCGCGTGTACGTCGATAGTCTCCACATCGTTCCCTCACACGAGGTGGCACGCGGTGAGGGCCGCTGGACATTTGCGACATCCGAGGGCTGCGCTGTCGCGATCGATGCCCAGGGGCGCATCTGGCGTACCGACGACTCAATCGAAGATTCTGTGTGCGAAGGAACGCGTGTTGATCGTTGGCTCGCGGGCGAAGTAGATGCGCTAGCGATGATCTACGATGAGGATGGGGAATTCGCGGAGGATGTGTTTGACGACGAAGGCGAAATTGCGGTTTCGATTCGCGAAAAGCAGCTGCGCGCGCGGCTCAAACGCGATGCAGGTGCCCCCGGACCACGCTGGAACCTTGCTCGACTACTCCTGGAACGAGGCGAAACGTCCCAAGCCCGCGATCAGTTGGAACAGGTTGTCGCGGAGGACCCGAGCTTTGCCTGGGCCTGGCTCGATCTGGCGCAGGTCTCCGAACAGCTTGGCGACCTACGCAATGCCGTCGACGAATCTCGGACCGCCGCCGATGTGGCCAGCAGATCCCGTCATCCTCAATCGGGCTATTTTTGGGCGCAGGTCGCGCGGTTCGCCATGCGGGCCGACGACGAAGCGACGCGCGCCGATGCCGCCCAGCAAACGTCGCAGCTCGCTCCTGGGCTCAAGCAGATGCAAATCGAGGGCGCCCGGGAAAGCCTTGCGGCCGGCGATCCTGCCAGTGCCAACGGACTTCTCGAGCTATTGCGCGCGGTCTGGCCCCGCGACCTCGAAGTACTCGACCTAGAAAAACGGTTGAAAGAGAACAAGGCCTAGATAGAAACAACAGCGGCCGTGGAGCGCGCTTCGACTGCGAATCGGAGGTCTTCAAGGCGTTTTACGAGGTGCGCCTGGTGAAGTGCTCGGCCCGATGGCCTCGGTGTCCCTTGCCGTCTCGATCTGCTTCCGCAGAGCGTCGAAACTCCATCCCAGGTTCCTGGGCAACCCTTGCGTACATGCCCCGGTCTACGATCCCGGCAGGTGTGGCAGACTGCTAGCCTGACTCGCGGAGCCTACAGGTGCATCGGGAGACGCATCGGGAACCGTTGCGTCGATATCGCCACCGCCACCTAGATCCTGGCACGTGTTGGTGGCCTGGTTGCAGATTAGACCCGAACCGCAGTCATCGTCGACTTGACACCGATCGCCCCGACCTTGCTTGCACCCTGCGAATCCACACGTCAGCACC
The DNA here is from genome assembly GCA_964419605.1 of uncultured Kofleriaceae bacterium. Lineage (GTDB taxonomy): Bacteria > Myxococcota_A > Polyangia > Haliangiales > Haliangiaceae > JABFXX01. Next base: position 16,201 of record CAYQQM010000028.1, read on the forward strand.
GCCCACAGCCCCCATGACAGCGCTCGATGCGGGGTCACGACGATTCCCCCTCGAGCGGCGGAACGTCCTTCCACTCGACGTTGGTTACCTCGTACTCGCGTTTGCCTTTCGGGCTCTGCACGATCACGGTATCTCCGATTTCCTTATTGATCATCGCCCGAGCGAGGGGCGCGCCGATCGAGATCCGACCTTTTTTGATGTCCGCTTCGTGCTCGCCTACGATGACGTAGGTCGATGCCTCCCCCGATTCCGCGTCCTCGATCGTTACGGTCGCGCCAAACTTGACTCGGGAGCCAGAAAGCTTTGTGGGATCAATGACTTCCGCGAGTGCGGTTTTCGCTTCGAGCTCGCGGATTTTTGCCTCGATCAAGCCCTGTTCTTCCTTTGCAGCGCTGTAGTCGGCGTTTTCCGACAAGTCGCCGTGGCCGCGCGCCACTTCAATCGCGCGGCTATTCGCGATCCGATCGTGATTCTTGAGCTTGTACAACTGCGCCTTCATCGCGGCGAAGCCCGCGGGGGTCATGGGAAATTTTTCACTCATTGCCAGGCCTATCTACGCTGCACGATAGCACTATTTGGCTCAGCCAACGGGCGCCGAAATACGATCGAATTGCGGTAGGGTGCCGCCTTCCATGGCGTCTGAAATCGCCGCGATCTATCGGGCGTCCAAAAAGAAACAAGACATCAACCGGTTTACGCAATGGGTCGCCAGACCACCGGCGGCCGTCGTGGTGTACGCACTGCGCGGAACAGCGATTACGCCAAACCAGGTGACATTCCTGTCTGCAGGCGTGGCAGCGATCGCTTGCGCCATGTTTGCGCTGTGTCCGGGCTGGACCAGCCTGATCGTCGCCGCTGCCGTGTTTGAGTTCTCGTTTGTTCTCGACTGCGCCGACGGAATGTTGGCGCGGCTTCGCGCCATCACCTCTCCGCTTGGCCATCTCCTCGACTTTCTGATGGACGAGCTCAAAGCGATGCTGCTGTACGCGTGTGTCGCTGTGCGCTTGTGGTGCGAGACCGGTAACGTGCACTTCCTGCTCATCGGACTCGCCGGAGGGTTCTGTCTCGCTGCCGGGCTATCGCTCACGTCGTTTACGCGTCGACCCGAATATGGCGCCCAACCTCCTAGCGAGGATGGTCAGCCGGCAGAGCTGCGCCGGCGGCGTGGAGTGATCGGGCGCGCCGTCTCAGCACTAGAATGGGCAGCCCGCGTGGTGGTCCACTACCCGCAGTACCTTTGGATTTGCGCGCTCAGCGACCGGATCGAGGTCTATTTCTGGGCGTACGGAGCCGTCAATGCAATGTATTTTCTAAAGACCCTCGGCGGGGTAGCGTTTCGCCTTGGACGATTTCGAGGGGATACGCGATGACGATCAAGCGAGCGATTTTGATCGCAGCCGGGCGCGGCAAACGGCTCGGAAACCACACCGATGACACGCCGAAATGCATGGTCGCAGTCGGCGGCCGCCCGATATTTGCGTGGGTCTGGGATGCGCTGACCCGCGCAGGTGTCGATGAACTCGTTGTAATCCGAGGCTACCGCGGAGACATCCTAGAACCGTTTGTTCACAGCACAGTTCCGGACGCCATTTTCGTCGATAATGACGAATGGCCGACGAACAATGTTCTGCTGTCGCTGGCGTGCGCAAGGAGCCTACTCGACCGCCCCACCTATGTGCTGTACAGCGACATCGTGTTCACGCCTCAGGTGGCAGCGGCCGCAGCGCGATCGACGGCAGAGATTGGGCTGGTCATCGACCGCGATTTTCGCTCGACCTACCACGGCCGCACCGAGCATCCCCTCGAGGAAGGAGAAGTGGCCGATCTCCATCCTAACGGCTCCGTGGTTCGCGTTGGAAAGCGCGCCTTGCCCCCCGACGAGGCGGTCGGGGAGTTTATCGGACTGATGCGACTTGGCGCACGTGGCGCAGACATCGTCGCCGCCTCGCTGGACCGGCTGCTGCATCGGTTCGCCAACAACGACCGCGCCGCATTTCAACGCGCAGCGCAGTTTCGCAACGCCTACCTCACGGACCTGTTGCAAGAGCTGATTGGCAGCGGAGTTCGGGTCGATCCGATCCTGGTCGATGGCCAATGGCGGGAAATTGATACGACTCAGGATCTAGACCGCGCCGATGCGCTGTTGCGTTCGTCGCCAGACGTCTGGGCGCCTCCTGGTTCGCGCAGCCCAGATGACTGAAGTGACGCAAACCTGCTATACAGCCTTGATGCGCAGCCACCTACGCGTCGCCTTGGCCGCCTTGACTGCATGGGCCGTCGGGGCGTGCGACAAGCCCAGTTCCGAAGACTGTGAACACGCGCTTCGCAACATTCAACACATTTTGCAAACCGATAACCTCGGTACGACCGAGAGTCTTCAAGGCGAAATTCGGCGCTGCCGTGGCAGCTCGAGCAAAAAAGCGGTTCAGTGCGCCATGCACGCGTCGACGGCAGCCGAACTACATGCCTGCGACTTCAAGAAGACCAAGTAATGCAGCCGCAATCGCGGCGTACCTAGCAAGTGTCGTTGCAACCGCGACCAATGCTGCTGCGCAGCCGAGCGCAACCGTCATCGCGGCATTGGCACCGGGAGCAAGCCGTCGCGATGCCAGGCTCGCTGTTGCCGTCGGCCCGGGCGGGGAAGTGTTTGAACCCGATGGTCGAGGTGCGTGGATTCGACACAACGCGGGCGGGATCGCCGATGAGGTCGTTCGCGTGGCTCGGCTCGAAGGCAGTGAGCTCGCGCTCATCGCAGTCACGCGGCGCGGCGCGGCGTTCGAATGGCGCGAAGGAACCTGGAGTCGGATTCACGTCAGCAAGAAAATGCCGGGGTTGCTCGGTGGTGGCGACCCACCCCTGATTGCAGTGGGTACAACGGTGTTCGCTTTTCGTGAAGGCGAGGTCGCCGCCCCCGTCGCGCTGCCGCGAACCGCACGCCCAATCACAGCGCTCGGAGCTTCGTCGATGCAGCGAATAACGATTGCGACCGACCGCGGGCTACAGCGGCTGTCCGGAACCACCTGGCGGCCGATACCCAAGAGTCCGCGCACCGTCGATGCGTTGCTGAGCGATCGATGGGCGATCGCGGAGCGGGGCCTAGTCGCGCTCGACATACCACGGACCCTGACATGGCCCGCCGGCTTTCGCATCGCGAACGCTGTGGCCGTCACTCGCGACGTCGTCGTGGCCGTAGGCGGCACCGACACAGCCCTTGAAGTCGTCACCGTTCGCGCCGGGAGACTGGTCCAAGAGCCGATCCCGAACTTCGGCCCAGACCGAACCTCTTCCATTGCTGGAATAGTCGCCGATACTGCCGGTCGGATGGTCGTCGCCCTGCGCGACGGACAACTCGCGGTTCGAGATCGGAGCTCCTGGACCACGACCACCGTGCGCACCGAACTGGATCCGGCGCGTCCTGGCTCACCCCCAGCCGCACTGGGGCCCTAACCTGCCCCAGCTCGCCTCATGTACGACTCTTCGCACCGGGTGCGAACTTGCACCCGGCTTGCCGTGCGCGTTACGCTGAAGGGCGGTCATGTCCCAACACATACTGGTCGCGGACGACGATGGGTGGATTCTTCGTATGGTCACGACGGTTCTCGAAAAACGCGGGTACTCCGTGGAGACCGCGGTGGACGGAGAAGATGCCCTGGCCCGCGCGCTAACTCGCCGGCCCGATCTGCTCATCACCGATGTGATGATGCCCAAAGTGGATGGTTGGTCGCTTGTGCGCCAGCTTCGGGCCCACACCTCGCTCGCGATGTTGCCCGTGATCTTTCTGACGGCATTGTCGTCGGAAAACGACCGCATTCGTGGGTTTCGACTTGGCGCCGACGACTACGTCATTAAGCCGTTCCGATTTGAGGAACTCGAGCTTCGCGTGGGTAAGACCCTGCGCCGGGCGGCGCAAACCGTCGCGGAAGCGCGAGCTCAGATCGCGGGATCTGGGCTTCGCGGCGACTTGTCACAGGTGGGACTGGCTTCTCTTCTTACGCTGATCGAGATGGAGCGAAAAACCGGAACGCTGCGGCTGTCATTGAGCGAGGGGCGTTCTGCGCAGATCCTCGTTCGCGCGGGTCGAGTCGTTCAAGCTCGGCTCGAAGGAGCCGACGAGCCGGCCCACGCTGCATGCATCTATCATCTATTAACCTGGAGTTCGGGCGAGTTTCAGTTCGCCTCGGGTCCGATTGAGGGTGAGGATCTGGTCAACGCGTCGACCATGCACCTGCTGATGGAGGGCGCGCGGCTGATGGATGAGGCGAGTGGAGGAGGATCGGAGGAGGACTCCCACCACGCTGCATCCCAAGCGTCGCAAGAAAGCGAACCGGAAGACCGATGGGAGTAAGCCCTACCTTTCCCTACCTTTCCCTACCTGGTCCTACCTGCCCCCACCCAAGTTTACAGCTGCCGCGGCGGCAATCCGGCCTAGGCTACTTGGGAGCTAGAACACCGGAACTTCCATGAGGCCTATGATCTTGAAGCACCTCGCTACTGTCGCGATTGCCGGGACTGTTGCGTGCTCCTCAGAACCCGTGCCCCCAGATGCCGATCCGGTCGATCGCTTTGCCCAAGGTGCGCTCCTGACTCCGCTCGGCGGCGGGGGCTACATCGATTCGATCTTCCTTTCGTACGATAGCAATCGATTGTATTTTTTATACTCGACCTGGAACACATCAGATTTTCTCGGCGGCCGCGTTCCCCAAGAGTGTCCCCACGGACCCACCTTCGCCGATATGCGCATCGTTGCCGGCCTGGAGTATGCAACCGACCTGTTCTTCGTCGAATGGGACGGCAATCGCTGGTCGGCGCCCCAAAGCGTTGGATCAAACGTCAACAGTGCTGGGCTCGAATGCTGTGTGTGGCTAAACGACGATGAAACCGAGATGATCTTCGGCAGCACTTCCGGCGATCGAAACGGCAACTACATGTCGACTCGAGCGGACAAAGGCGCGCCATGGGGAGTCGCACAAGTGATGACCGGTCGATACGGTCCGGACGGCCGCGAAACCGTTCCCGGGCCGAATGGCACGTCCATCTACGTGGAGGTTACCGATCTGCATCGCACTCCATCGAGAGACCTCTACGGCTGGGAAACCGATAGGGCAGGTATGGAACGGCTCGTATATGGGCGGTGGAACGGCAGCTCCAACGACGCGCCAGTCGTGATCCCTGGCAGCGAACATCACGACACGCAAGTATGGGTTTCGGACGATGAACTCGTCATGCTTTATAACCACCGCACGCAAGGAATCGACACAACGCTGCGGACGATGACCCGTCCCTCTCGCACCGCCGCATGGAGTGCGCCGTCGACTTTGCCCACCCCGGGATTTGCCGACCCCAACGGGCTCGAAATCTGGGGCGAGCCCACGCTAACAGCCGATGGCACCTCCATGTTGTTCGTTCGATTCAACACCCGCGATTCCAATTGCTGGCGCTCCGAAATCGTTCGCGCGCGAGGAACTCCAGGAGCCGGGTACGCAGACCCCGAAGTACTGAACTAAGAGCCACAAGAACATGGTAATCGTTGGCCATGTCTACCAACGTAGAGGCCAGGTTGCGCGATCAGCTCACGGCTGCACTAAAAGCAAAGGACATGAAAACGGCAAACCTAATTCGCATGATCAACACCAAGATCATGGAACGACGGACCGCTAAAGGCTTTAGTGGAGCGGTGGACGACGGGTTAATTCTCGACGTTATTGCTACCTATAAAAAACAGATGGAGAAGGCGAAGCAAGAGTTTGTGAACGCCGGTGACCGCGGCAAAGAGCAAATCCCTGAACTCGAGTTCGAGATCCAGTGGTGTGCAACGTGGTTGCCAACTGCGCTGAGCGAAGCGGAACTGCGCGACGCTGTGACAAAGGCGATCGCCGAGCTACCTACGAAAGACCCGAAGATGGCAGGCCGCGTGATCGGCGCTGTTAAGAAGCAATTCGGCGATCGCGTCGACGCGCAATTAGCCAAACAGATTGCCGAACAGCTCCTAAGGCCCTCGAATGAGTAACCGTTAGCGGCCCTGCTCCCATAGCCTCGATTGAACAGCGGGAGACAACACAAAGGAGCGCTGTTTGCCGCGACGGGCGCGGCGGTAACGCCGCCCACGTTGAGCCGAGAGCGAAAGCAATGCTCCCGATGTCGATAGTACAAGTGCGAGTGGCTCCACTGTGGACGTTGCTTCCGCCAAGGCCACAGCGGCTTGGGTCTCAGCTTCGGCTCGATCTTCGCTTGGGAGCCTCACCACGGAGTCCGGAAGCATCGCGTGCGCCGGGTTGGTTTTCGTCGAAGCTTGCTCTCCTACAACTTGGACGCGAAGTTTCCACTCCCCTGCATTGCCATCGCCCACGGCCGATGCAAACGCCCCCGCAAGCGACTCTGCTTCGAACAGCGGCTGGCCCGGGACAACATCGACAACGCGGGTCGATGCTCCAGCTTTCACGGTAAGCTGCAAACGAGTTGCAACAGTGCCGCGACCCTCTAGGCGCAAAGCGACCCTCCGCCCCAACTGCGCAACCACGGTGGGCGTGCTCAGCGAGTCGGTGGCGTCGAGCACGTTGCCAGAGCCCACCAACATCTCTTCGCAAATAGGTCGGTCCGAAACCTGAGCGCGGAGGGTCGCCCCGCCCTCACCCTTTGCAAACGATTGGAAGTCCGTGTCCCCCGACGCCGACCGCACCGCCGTTGAAGGTGCCGGCAACGCGGCAAACTCGCCCAGCGTTCGCACGCCGAGCGACTCGAGCATGTGCTGGACCTCCGGCGGGATCGGGAGCAGCATCAGCGGCAACGGCGCCAAGAACGCCGCCGAGCCTCCGCGCGGCACATTGGTTACCCATCTCGATTCGCCCACTCGATCCACCATGCCGCGATGGTGGCTCGCTGCGATCTGCGCTGTGAATCGATCGTCCGCTATGCCAACGCGGCACGTGAAGCCGATCCGCTTCAGGTGATCCACCACGCGGTTGCCGAACGTCGTGCCGCGGACGCTCGACGGAACCTTGGCGTACATTGCCAGGTGTGCCCCCGTCGCGCCGACCCGACCGCCGAAGTCGACAGTTTCAGCCAGCCCGCGCAACACGTCGCCCACCGCGTGCATCGCATCCCGCTCGATCTCCCAATCGGCGCTTACGACCGCGACTCCCGGGGAGCGCGATCTCGCAGCGGCTCCGGCCATGCCAAGCCGGACTCCGAGATCCCACGCTGCCCGCGAGCAGCTGACCACAACAGGCGCAAGATGCGCTCCGACCCTCTCCACATCACGCATCCCTACAACGGCCGCCGCCTTCCCCCGCAACGATGGGTCCAGTCGAACGGCCGCCTGAAGTCCGAACTGAGGCACGTAAATGCACGCGATTCGCATGCCGCTCTTGTACCGCACTGGTCTGATGTTCAGTAATAACCCTGGAGATGCGGATGCTATTACTATATGTTTTTATTGCGTTATTCGTCTTTGGGAGGCAGATCGACTCCTTGCGCAGTGCACACCGCAGAAGCGCGGTGTCTACTTTTTCCTCTGAGCCCTGCGGCCAGCATAGCGGCTCGCGTTTCGTCGCGGCGGCGGCACGCGGCGATGACGGCGCGCCCAAGCGGCTCGGCGCGCAGTGCAAGGCGCCCTACAGAATATTCTGGAATCATTGATGGATCGGCGCGCTCGTCGCCAATCGCCCCATCCATCGCCAGCGGGTAGAGATCGCCTTGGGCCACGCCCCGCGCCATGGCTTGTGTGGCCCGTTCAAGATGAGCGTCGATAGTCGTTCGCATGGCTGCGCTGTTCCGCGCACCTACGATCGGCTGCCCGTTGATGAACATCGTTGGGGTTCCATCCACACCGATCGCCTCAGCCGCTGCGGTCTCCGCGACTACGGCATCTCGGTACCTGTGGTCGTTCAGCGCAGCGCGAAACGCCGCCAGATCGATCTGCGCAGCCTCGGCGAATGCTTCCAAGTCATGGCGGCGCAATCGACCAAAATTCGAAAACACGTGGTCGTGAAACGCCCAAAACTTCCCCTGTGCGGCCGCTGCAGCGGCAGCCTCCGCAGCAAGCATTGCGCCGTGATGCCCAGCCAGGACCATCGGCCGAACCGAAATGCGCACACGGTCGCCATAGCGTGCGCGCACATCCGCCAGGACACGGGCTTGGCGGGCACAATAGGGGCACTGAAAATCGCTCCAGATCACGATCGTTACCGGCGCGTCTTCTGGGCCCTGTTGTTGCCCGGGCAACCCAAGCCCCACGCGATACGTCGCGGTTGGTTCCAGGTCGGAGGGACTCGGTGCATCAATCGGTTCGCTGGCAGGCGTCCCAACTTTGCCGTCAGTCTTGAAGCGGTTCAGCGCACCGAACGGCGCGATCGCGGCGGCGACTCGGGCGCGCAACAGCTCTTGATCGATGATCTCGACATATACGTTCAGCCGCTGGCTGCCCGGTATGCGGCGGCCATTGATGAAGAGTGTAGGCGTACCGGTAACGCCGAGCCGCGCTGCATCTCGTACATCGGCCGCGATCGCAGCGCGATAGACGCCAGCGTCTAGTGCCTCTCGCAGTCGCATTACGTCGAGGCCAAACTCGCGACCGAGAAGCTCCGCACCGACGCGGTCAACACGTCCATGTAGCGCGAACAGTTTCGCGTGCACGGGGAGGAAGCGGCCCTGTGCGTCAGCGACGCGCGCAAGTTCCAGCGCTACCGTCCGTTCCTCGTCCAGCGGCAAAGCGCGATGAATCCGGCGAAGCTGGCCCGGATAAAGTCGTTCGAGCCGAGCAAGGGTCTCTTGCAAGCGGCCGCAGTAGCCGCAACTGTAGTCGCTCCACTCGACGATCGAGATCGGCGCGTCGAATGGTCCCGAAGTCGGCACGGAGCCTCCTGGCCCAGCGACGTCCCCCGAAGTAGCCACCGGCGCTTTCACCGAGCCCTCGGCGTTCGCCACCGCGAAGGCAGCACAAATCAGGACGATGACGCAACGCATCACCGCACGGTAACATAGTAGCTCACCGGACCTGATCTCCTGCAGGGGCCAGTGATGCCGCCATCGCGCGGCCGCGCGGACCGGTCCCAACGATGCTGGCCTGGCGACCGAGCTTGGCGTGGCGCAGCTCGATTCGGAGATGGTCTCTGGGAAGAACGGAAAAGCGATCGGCCCACTCCACTACGACAATACCGCGCGAATTGCCGACGACATCGTCGATCCCAAGCTCCAAGAGTTCGGCCTCGCGCTCGATTCGGTACAGATCCATGTGCCAAACGATCCACGGCTCGCCAACATATTCGTGCACCAGCGAAAAGGTTGGGCTGTGCGCGGCGCCGGCTCCAAGTGCCTGAGTAAAGCCCGTCACGAGAGTCGTCTTACCTGCGCCGAGCTCGCCCACAAGAGCGATTGCATCGCCGCCCCGCACGATGCTCGCCAGCTTTGCGCCAAACTGCTGCGTGTCACGTGCATCAGCGAGAATCAACATCCGACCTCGTTCATCCCAGCAACGTAGCAAAAGCGGTATAGAAAGGCGTGCTGAATCGGCTGGCCGTCGCCATGCTCGTGCCTCTCGCGCTTGCGACGAGTTGCGGCCGTAGCCATGGCCCCCCGAGGGTCAAGCGCCTTCCCAAGCCCACTAACCTGTCGGCATTGCGCGGCAGTGCTGCAGCCCGATCGGAAAGGATCGCAAACTACAAAATCGATGCGAGGCTCGACCCGGCGCGCCATCAGGTAACTGCCACCGAAACCCTGCACTGGACCAACACGGGTCAAACGCCAGTCAGTTACCTGCCGTTCCACCTCTACCTCAACGCCTTCAAGAACGATCGCTCGCTATTTTGGCGTACCAGTCGAGGGCAAATGCGCGGAGCGCGCGCAAGTGAAGGAGGCTGGGGATGGATCGATATCGAATCGGTACAGCTCGATGGCACCGAACGCGTCGATTCGCTTCGGCGTCCCAACGACGTTGGCGACGACGAAACCGTGGTGGAACTTCCTCTCCTCCAACCCGTGCAACCGGGACAAACGACAGAAGTCAGCTTTCGCTTTACGGCGCAGCTGCCCGAAGTATTCGCTCGTACCGGTTACAAAGGCGAATTTCACATGGTCGCCCAATGGTTCCCTAAGATCGGTGTGCGCACAGGGATTCCGGGGCTCGAGCAGTGGAAGTGCGAGCCACATCGAGTAACGAGCGAATTCTTCTCCAATTTTGGTACCTACGATGTATCGTTGACGGTACCGAGCACCTATGTCGTCGCTGCGACCGGGGTTCTCACGTCCGCAACGGAGTCGCCCGGCGGAACCCGTACATTGGTCTATCGCGCCGAAGACGTACACGATTTCGCATGGATGGCTGACCCGTACATGCGCGAAATGAAGGGAGTGGCGACGGTGGCCGATGGTGCGGTTCACGTCAGCGTGTGGTACCGACCAGAACAGGAGCACTTCGCCCTCCGCCATCTGCGAGCGGGCATCGGTGCGATTGAATCCTTTTCGCGCGACTACCTGCCCTACCCATGGTCGCAGATGACGATCATCGATCCGCCTGCCGATGCCGCTTTGGCCGCAGGCGGCATGGAGTACCCAACCCTGGTGACTACGGGAGGAGATTCGGTATTCGCTCAGCCAGGCGTATACGTCCCCGAGTATACCACCGTCCACGAAGTAGGTCACAGCTGGTTTCAAGGGCTCCTCGCCTCCAACGAGGCCGAGGAAGCGTGGCTCGACGAAGGCATCAACGAATGGGCCACCATGCGGGCCATGGCCCAGTTATACGGCACGCGAACTAGCGGCCTGAATGCTTTTGGCATCCAAGCCGATTTGACTGCGCTGCGACTGGCACTCGGCAGCGATCTCACTGAATTGCCCGTAACGATCGCTACGGCTGGTTCAGGATTTGTCGATGTCCATGCGTACGCAGACGCTGTCTACGACGCTGCGATGCGCATGTTCACTACGCTCGAGCGAGAGTTTGGATCGAAGAGATTCGTGGCAGCGATACGGGAGTACGTCAAAGCGTTTGCCTTTCGCCACCCGACCGAGCGCGATTTCGCGACTACGCTCGAAGCTCAATTCGGAGAAAATCTCGATTGGTTCTTTGCACCCGCGCTGCACCAGGTCGGAGGAGTACAACTCAAAATCCGTTCCGCCGGATGTCGTCCTACTCACCCCAAGCGCGGCGTCGTCGGTGCAGGACTGCAGAAAAAGGTGCTCGCGGAATCCGAGGCACCCGAAACTGGGTCATGGACCTGCGAGGTCGTGGTCCAAAACAGCGGCGCCGTGCACGTTCCGGTGGACATCGCCCTTCATTTCCGCGATGGATCAACGCAACGGTTGCGCTGGGACGACCGAGGCGGCAGCCATTGGCAGCGGTTTGAGATCGAGCGCAGCTCGCAGCTCGTCGCTGTTCAGCTCGATCCGGAAGGCAAGGTCGCGCTCGCTTCGCCGATCGAAAAACGGTATCGCCTGATCGGTGACAGTGCAGCCTCGCTCCGTGCGGCAGCGCGTGCAGCGTCCTGGACTCAAACCCTGATGCAGCTGGTGGGGCCGTGACCTCAAGTCGCATCACGTTCGCATCGATGCTCCGAGCGGGTGCCGCTGCGGTTACGCGATACACCGGAACGCTGTTCGCTGTGTTCTTGCTGCAGTCGATCGTCGCGCTTGCCTCAATGATTGCCATGGCAGTGGTATTGGCTCAGGCGTTTTCCCAGGTACCCCTGTGGGACGACGCGGTCGACGGCGATCTCGTCGCCCTTGCGGCGGCGCTGCGGTTTGCAAGCGCCAATGTGCTGGCGTGCGTGGGCATTGGTTCCGTGGCGCTACTATTGTGGCAAATTACCTCCTGGTTTCTCGCTGGCGGCATTTACGGCGTACTGGTCCAACGCCCGGAAGGTCGAAGCGAGACGGCGCGGTGTTTCGGCGCTTGTGGTGCCTCGACGTATCTTGCCTACGCGCGCCTCGCCTTGTTTTCGCTGCCGAGCTGGATTGGCGTTGCGCTGGTGTTTGCCACTTGTACCAACGCCGTTAGCGGGCGCGCGGCTCAGGCGTTGACCCTCGCTGAGCTCGTTGGCCCGCTCGCACTCTCAGTCCTCCCGCCTCTCGCACTAGCGCAACTTTTGTGGACCGTCGCCGACTACACCCGCGTGGAGCTATCGCTACAGCCGTACCATGAGTATCACGTGCTCGCTTCATACGCGCACTCGTTTCTGTTTGTCCTCAGAACGCCGTTGACGTGGATCCATTCCGGTCTGGGCAACCTCGGACTCGTGATGATCACAGCGGCGTACGCCATCCTCGCATCCGGTCATCCGATGTTTGGCACACTCGGCGCGATTGCCCTATTTACCATTCGCCAGGGAATCTCACTTGCGCGGACTGCGGTTCGATTCGGCGTCCTTGCAGGGCAAATCGAGCTCGGACAAGGCCGCACACTTCGGCGGTCCCCAGACGAACCTGCGCGATAGAACAGCATGTCTGCAGACATCGTCTCGGGATAAGCCGGACCAGCGGGGGTGCTTTGGCACTCCAACCCGTGATTATTGTCACACTCAATCGAGGAACGAAAGGGACGTTGACGCCGAAATTCGCGATGCAATAATGTGGCTACGAAAGAGAGCGCTTATGACGTTTTCGCCCCAACTGCTGGCACATCCGCCGGCCATCGATGCGGAACCGCCCGCACATCAACTCCGGAGTCCGCACCGACCTGCACAGCAGAATGCTGTCATCCACCTCACCGCATCTCAGGGAGATGCGACGTCTCATAAGGCGCACGGACGCATCGACGCCGCAGCGTTGGAGCGCAAGCCAGTGTTTCAGGCGATCGCAAAAATCGCCGGGTGGTCATTTCATATCACAGACAAGCAACTCGAGCAGGCGGGGTTCGATGCGGACCAAATTCGTCACATTCGAAACGGCACAATTCGGGACGTGAATACCGAGCGAGCCGCGTATCGGGAAGGCCCGGATTGGCGGGGCAAGGATGGGTTTACGTATTGCCAAGACCCTGCGCGACCGGGCGAGGTCTTTCGCTACGATCGCAACAAAGTGGCGTTCGGTACAGGGGTCGTTGTGAACGGCGCAGCCCAGGCATTCGACCCCTATGCCTACGTCGGAGACACATTGCAGTTGGCGCAAATCGACTCGGATCCCATTGTAGGCCTCTTCCTCAAGGACCCTCAGGCTCATCTTGCGTCCGCAAAAATGCGACTAGAAAACACATTTGGGCATGAAAGCCCCGATGGCGAAGTTGAAGTGGAACGCGAACGGAGGCGCGCAGAAGTGCTTTCCGCAGAGATCGCCGCAACGGAGCTCACGGAGCAGTACACCGCGATACGCGAGCATTTCAAGGCGGACAAAGCGCAACAAGCCGCAGCGAAAAAGCTCGCGGCCATTCTCGAGGACAAATACGTTAAGCTCTTTAATGACCGAGCGTTCGAACAAACTACCGCGCGACAGGTTAACGATCTCGCTGCGTGGTTCGAGACTCACTACCCGCATCGCCAGCGGTGACTCCGTCAGCGCAATTTCGATCCTCTTTTGCGAATTTTACGCTTATCGACCGTCCTGTGGTGGGCGTCGCGTCCCTAACTGCGCTTTCGCTTTGCGTTCGCTCCAGAGGTCTCGACGGTCGCAGCTAACTCTTCGAGCAGCGCGCGCAGCGATTTCATTTTCTTCGGACCAAGTCGCATCGTCCAGCGCGCTTCTGTGGCTGCAGCGCCTCGCCGGACCTCGGCCGCCCATCGTCGGCCCTTTGGCCCAAGGCGAACGCGCTTTATCACCCCATGATCTGGATCGGGAAAACGTTCGACCATCCGCATGTCTTCGAGGTCGTCGATTAGATCGCCCACGGTCTGCTTCGGCAGTCCTACGACAGCAACCAGGTCCGCGAGACGCATGCCTTCTGGAACAATCGCGGATAGCAGCTGAAGGTGGGCTGAGCGAAACGCTGGGAAACCGCGACGCTCTAACCGACTCGCGACCGCTGCCTGCAAGTCGCTTTGCGGCACATGGAGAAGACTCCTGAGGTCTCGACTGGGAACAGTGACTTGCGCGGTCTTCGTGGTCTTCGTCATGGTCACGAGCACGAGTTGTGCGAAGGAAGCCGCGTAATACCAGATTGAACTTCGAATCGGAACCCCGATTCGCTGTGAAGTGACAGCCCGAGTGAATATCTCTCGAACCGGCGCCATGTGGTCAGACTACGGCGCGCTCCGGATGGGGCTATTTATTCGCCGCGTACATGTCGACCACGCCCACTTCCGCCGCTCCGCGGTCGACCTCGTCGCCGCCGCGGAGGCGACGCGACAACCGACGCCACACACGGGCCAGGTCGTCGAACCACGTGTAAATCACGGGAATCGCGATCAAGGTCAAAAGCAGCGAAAGTGTTTGCCCTCCAACCACGACACTCGCCATCGCCTTGGAAAATCCGGATCCAACGCCCTTGCTCGTGATCAACGGCAACATCCCTGCGACAAACGCAAACGTCGTCATCAGGATTGGACGCAGCCGATCGCGGCTGGCCGCGAGCACCGCTTCTGTCCGAGGCAGGCCCTGACGTCGCAGTCCGTTGGCGTGGTCGACCTGCAAGATCGCATTCTTTTTCACCATCGCGAATAGCACGATGATCCCCAGCATCGAGAAGATGTTTAGGCTCCCACCGGTGATAATCAACGACGCAACCGCGAACGGCACGGTGAGCGGCAAAGACAGCATGATAACCAGCGGGTGGAGCAACGATTCGAATTGCGCCGCCAGCGTCAGGTACATGAACACGACTGCGAGCACGATCGCGAACACAAATGCGCTCTGCATCTTCTTGAATTCTCTTGACCGACCGAACGGTTCGGACACGTATCCCGGCGGCATATCCAGGTCCTTAATCGTCTGCTCGAGTTTTGCCACGATTCCGGATTCAGGGAACCCAGGCGCGTTGTTCATCGTGATGGTTACGGCGCGCTCTCGGCTGTGCCGCGTGATCTTTGAAATCGCGGTGCCGGGCGAGGCGGTAACTACATCGCTCAGCGGCACCTGCCCCAGCGTTCGCGAAGGCACCGAAATGAGCGCCAGTCCTGATGGATCGGTTCGAAACCGCTCCCCCGCGCGAACTCGCACATCGTACTGGTCGCCTCGATCCTCAAAGGTCGAAGGCTGGGCACCGCCAATGAGGATGGCCAGGGTATTGGTGATATCTTGAGGATCGACGCCCAGCATCGCCGCGCGATCGAGATCCGGCCGCACCGCGGTCTCTGGAACTGGGTCGAGCAGACTCGAGTCCAGGTCCACGACGCCGGGCACGGTTCGCATCGTTGCCAAAACTTGCTTGCCGTAACGCTCTAGTTTTCCGAGATCCGGTCCAGAGATGAGGTACGAAACGTTCGCGTTCTGTCCGCCAACGGAAAAGTCGTTGACCGGCTGGGCAGCAACACGCACCGTCTGATCTTCGTTGCACATTAACGATCTGGGCGCACCTGTGATGTGAAAGGCGGCCACGGCACGACTCGATAAGCACTCGCGCGCCACCGTCGCAAACTGCGAAAGTACTTCCGTGCGAACCTGCTGCATCACCTGGTTCTGCGTCCTTGTACGTCGGACCGGATCGACCAGCCGAACGTAAATGTTGCCGACGTTGGATTGCCGTTGATCCCCTCCAGCGATGGTAACCAGCGTTGAGTCGATTTCAGGGATTGCACGTACCTGACGGGCAATCCGCTCGCCGATTAGTGTCGTCGCCTCCAGCGTTGTGCCCTCGGGTGCTTGAACGTAGATCTCGAACTGTGCTTCGTCGTTGGCCGGCAAAAAGTCCCCTCCAAGTCGACTGCACATACCAAACGACATCGCGAACGACCCCACGATCGCCGCGCCCACTACCCAACGGTGCCGAAGGCAAAACGCCAGCATGCCGGAATACACGCGCGCGATCGAGTGATACATACGATCGCTCATGCGTTCCAACGCGGAGCGATGCCGCTCCTGCCCTTCGGCCGCGGGCATCGCCAGCATGCGCGAGGCCATCATAGGCGTTAGCGTAAATGCGACCAGCATCGACACTCCGATCGAAAACGCCATCGTTAAGCCAAAGCTGTACATAAACCGACCGACGATGCCGCTCATGAATGCGACGGGCAAAAACACCGCCATGAGCGACAGCGTGGTCGCAAGCACCGCGAGCCCGATTTCTTTGGTTGCGTGAATCGCCGCCGGAAACGGCTTCATCTTTTTTTCTTCGATGAAGCGAAAGATGTTTTCGAGCACGACCACGGCGTCGTCGATGACGATTCCTACGGCAAGCGCTAGCGCCAACAGGGTCATCATGTTCAAGGTAAATCCGAACGCACTCATCAGCCCGAACGTCGAAACGATCGACACCGGAATTGAGATCGCTGCGATGATGGTGGAGCGCACGCTGCCCAAGAACACCAACACAACCAGCGCGGCAAGCGCGGCCCCAACGACCAGGTGCTCCAGCACCTGCTCTGCCGACGTTCGGATCTGAATCGAATTGTCGCGCACGACATCGACCGAATACCCGGCAGGCAGACTCGCCCGGAGCTCGCCCACCGCGTGCACGACGGCGTTCACGACTGCGACCGTGTTGGTCCCGGATTGCTTGCGAACCGACAATGCGATCGCTGCGGTACCGTTCCTCACAGCAGAGGTTTCCGCGTCTTCTTCCGAGTCGTCGGCGCAATCGTTCGCGCCGGCACCCGCGCGCGGCTCAACCACATCGGCGAGACGGACCGGATGCAGGTCGTGTTGTCTCACGACGATCTTGCAAATCGCTTGTGGGTCGAGCGATCTGCTCTCGACCCGCAGCGTGGTTTTCGTCGGACCCGTATTGATTTGGCCGCCAGGAACGTTCACGTTTCCGGTGGTGATGGCGCGCGAAACCTCCAGCGCCGAGACTCCGGCCGCTGCGAGTCGAATCGGATCGAGGTGAAGATTGATCTGACGCTTGCGCCCGCCAAGAATCACGACTTGCCCAACGCCCAAGAGGCGTTCGATTCGGCTCTTGACTTGTTTGTCCGCGAACCGAGTCAGCTCTCGGGTGGGGACTTCCGGTGGCCCCTTGACCGAGAGCACGATGACCGGTGCAGCATCAGGATCTGCTTTGCGCACCTCAGGTCGCGACCCCAATGGGAGATCGCGCAGGATCGTCGCAAGGTGTTCATTGATGTCTTGAGCTGCCTTGTCCGGATCGACCTCAAGCGCAAATTGCGCGATCACCATCGACACCCCTTCCGTCGATGTCGATGTTAGCGAGTCCAGCCCATTCACGGTGTTCACCGCTTCCTCCACCTTTTCGGTAACGTCGGTTTCGACGGCTGATGGAGACGCGCCCGGGTACGGGGTGATGATCGTGATGAGCGGAAAATCAACCTTGGGGAACTTATCGACGCCCAGGTTCTTGTACCCAACGGCGCCGACAACCACGAAGACAAGGATCAGCACGAACGCAAAAATCGGGCGTCGAATGCATATGTCGGCTAGCCACTGCATGGCCTACTCCGCTACCTTGGCACCGTCGACGACTTGATCCGACACGGCCGCAACGATCTTCTCCCCCTTCACAACGCCTTGCGCGATCGAGACTTCCTGAGGTCCTGGCACCGGTCCGACTTGTACGATCCGCTCCTCGCTGACACCGTTGCGAACCACGAACACGTGCCACGCCTTGTCGCGTCGAATCACGGCGGCTGCGGGAACGACGACTCGCGTCGTCTGACCCACCGCAACGCGCGCCTCGGCGAACATTCCGGGGACGAGCTCAGTTCCGCCGTCCAGCGTTGCCTCGGCAATCAACGATCGGCTGCGCCCGATCTCCGGCGCCAACCGCGTGATCGTGGCGGCAAACGTCTTTTCGGGATGCGCTACCGCGACCACTTCAACCCGGTCGCCGATCTTGATCGAGGTCACCGCCTTTTCCGGCACCGACAACTCGATCTTGAGCGGGTCTGTATCGACCAGAGTGAAGAGCGGTTTTCCGAAGCCGACCCATTCACCAGGTGACACATGTTTTGCCGATACAACGCCCTCAAACGGTGCGCGCACCATTCCGTCGGCCACCGACTTCGACATCATGTCGTTGCGCGCTTGCGCTTGTGCAACCTGCTCGATCGCGCTGAGGCACTGGGTGTTTTGGCGATCGAATTCTTCTTTGGTAATGGCTCCCTGATCCAGCAACGCTTTGGTTCGTGCGCACTGGTCGTCTGCGAGTTGCTTGGACACCCTCGCCGCCTGCAGCGCCGCCTGAGCCTCCCGTGCCGACAATGCCGCGGTTCGGACGTCGAGCTGGATCACGGGTTGCCCAAGTTTGACCCGCTGGCCGCGCTCGATCATCACGTTGATCACCTTTCCTTGGGTATCGGCGGTTACCTCTGCGCGTTGATCGGCGATGATGGTGCCGGTAATCGTTAAGACGTCTGGCGTTGGCTTTTCGGCGGCGACAATCGTCGCAACCCGAATCGGAGCCTGAATTGCCTTTCCGGCATCGCTAGCCTGGTCGTTCTTTTTGCAGCCAATCCCTATCCACAGGATCGGAAAACAGATCGCGAATACGCGCATGCCGAACGCCTCCAATGCACGGAGCCTGCCACTTGCGCAGCCCCTTGGTATCGATGTTTATCAGGTTTTTTTATACAGAATTTCGACAGTTGTCAGTGCCCGACGACAACGTCTTCGCCTAGAGCATGTCGGAGTTGAACGAGCGCCACGCGCAAATCCACTCGCGCGTTGAGCGAAGCGATCCGCGCCCGAGTAAGCTCGGTCTCCGAGTCGACCAGCTCCACCGCAGTCGCTCGGTCGGCTGCGAGCAGCGCCTTGCGGACTCGATAGCCCTCCTCGGCAGCGATAAGCCCTTTGTTCGATGTCTCAGCGGCATGAAGGGCCAACAGGACGGCTTGCTGAGCCGACAGGATCTCTAGCCGCGCCCCTCGCACCAGGCTATCGTAATCGGCGCGCAACTCGTCGGTTTCAGCCGCCAGACGGCGCCGAGCCGCATTGGAGATCAAAGCGTCGTTGAGCGTCCATGTAAGCTGCACCCCGGCGGACCATGTGAATTTGAACTCCTCCTTGAGCGGGAAGATTCGCTGGTTTGGATTTGCGTAGTCCGCCACTGCAAATGCCGACAGGCGCGGCAACGCACCTGCAAGTTCCGCCTGACGCTGGTGCGTCTTCGCCGCGATGCCCTTCTGAAGTACCCGAACGTCCAAGCGCTTTGCAACCGCCTGCTGAATTGCAGCATCCAGGTTCTGTGGCTGCGGGGCTACCACGCTCGTACGAACGTCCTCCCCGATGGCCAGGGGTTCTCCAGCGCCCGCCCCAATTAACAAGCGCAGCTGTTCTTCGCGCAGCTCCGATAAGCGAGACAGTTGGTCGAGCGTCTGTTCCGCGGTCGCGCGTTGCGACTCTACCCGCAACAGCTCTGCTTTCGACAATCGCTGGACGTCGGTTAACGCTTTCACTTGTCGATGCGTTGCTTCCACCTGCACCAGCTGGCGCTGAGCGATCAGCACCTGGAGCCTTGACCGCAACCATTCATAGTAGGCCAGCCGAGCCTCGTGACTTGCGGCCACCGTGGCCTTCGCCTTGCTCGCTTTCGCTGCCTCTACGCCGTATTTCGCCGCGTCGATCAGCTTGGGAAACCGCACGACATATTCCGACAAAGGAACGGTCAACTGCGCCTGGGCCGTGTAGTAGTTGTTCGGGATTTCTATGGTCGTCGGCCCGAAACTTAGCGGCGGCAACGCAGAGTTGCGCACATACGACGCTTTGCCTCCGATCTGCGGAACGCGCGCCAGTTCGGCGGTGGCCGCCTCGGCAAACGCTGCTTCTACCTCTGCGGCGCTACGGCGCACGGCCGGGGAAACGCCGTGGGCTCGCGTCGCGGCCTGTTCCGCAGTCAGCCCCGTCGACGAAAACAAGGCGTCGAGATCCCGATCGAACGCTTCTTTCCCGTCGCTGATCGGAGCCGTTCCAGGAGCCGAGGAATGGACCGGAGTTGGAGGAGCCGCTGGGGGCGGGGGCGACGACGGCAGCGTTTGCGCAACCCCAGGGGTCAGTGCCGACAGCGTTAAGACAAGCGCGAGTCGAACGGTCATGCCCGGGACCTTAAGCACCACGCGTGCCACGAGTCCATGGCCCTGGGGCTTAGAAGCACCGCTACCGTGTAATGTTTGCCGACACTCGAGCGTCACAAAACGTGACAACTGGCGTTACAACGCCGCCCAACGGTCCTGCCGCGCATTACCTCGCCGCAGTGGTTTCGTCGACTGCATCGAGGACGTCCATGCTGCCGATCACGTTCCCGAGCGCGGCCACGGCCAGGGGAACGCCCACGTTCAGGGGAGCGGCGACGGCCTAAAGCGGCATCAGAAGCGATAGGCGATGCGAAGATACGCACTGATGCCTCGAATGGGCGGATCGGCTGGCGCTGTCCCGCTCTTGATGTTCGTGATCGACCCGTACAGTTGCGCCAAGAAGAACCAATCGCGTCGATAACGATAATAAACCGCTCCGCCTGCGGACAACACCTGCCCTGCCGATTGCCCGAAACACGTGGCGCCTCCGGCGCAAGCGGTAACAAATCCGCTGTCCTTCGTATCCAGGTAGCTGGCCTCTGCTTGCCATTCGCCCCGGCCGCTCATTATGGCACGTGACAAAAAGCCGCGCACCCCCAACAACTCGCTGCGCTGGAACGCGACCGTACCCACACCATAGGTCTTGAGCGCGTCGATGCCGATCCGCGTGTCCAGCAACGACCTTCGGTCTAAAATGGAGCCGTATACTTCCACGCTCTTCGCCGCATCGAGCTGGATGGTCATCGGTGTCAGCCCGCCGGACGCGTACGTGCGGAGTGCCAGCGCAGGTCGATAGCGAAACGCGGTCGCAGCGGTGAGTTCAAACCGCTGCAAATGGCCCAGCCCTGCAGAAACGCTAGCGCGCGCAGTTGTGGTTGCTACGCGTTTCAAGGCGAGCTCGTTTTGTACAACCGCGTTGGGCTGAGGCGTATCGTAAAATGCCGCTGCTTGAATGTTTAGCGAGTCGGTATCGACGTGATGGATGTTCGTCGTTACTCGAAGCCTCTGATTGGGCTTATAGTTTAGACCTGCTGAGAGGTTCGTGATCTGCGCGCCGGAGGCCGAAACCACATCGATGAGTGCCAAGTGATACACATCGAGCGTAGTTCCAGGCCGATAGTATCCACTCGCAGTCGCAAACACGCGGGGTTGTTCCTTTTGCAGCGGAACCAACGCGACACCGCCAAAGGCGCCGTATGCAGTCGGCGTTCGATATGCAGCGCCAAATCCGCCTGCACCGACAAATCTCCCGGCTGACTGCGTCGGATCGCCAGGGTCTTTGAGTGGCAGATAGTCAGTTGTAAGCGACCTAGATCCCCGCAGCGGATAGA
The DNA here is from genome assembly GCA_964419605.1 of uncultured Kofleriaceae bacterium. Taxonomy (GTDB): domain Bacteria; phylum Myxococcota_A; class Polyangia; order Haliangiales; family Haliangiaceae; genus JABFXX01. The sequence goes on from CAYQQM010000028.1 coordinate 37,574, forward strand.
GGCCGCCAAATCCGATTAGAGTAAGCCGAGGGGAATTCGCGTAGTCAAACCGCAAGCCGTCGATCTTCACAGCCCCTAAATCGGCAATGAATTGGCGACCCAAAATAAAATCGGTCCTCGCACCGCTGCGGATCAGCCACAGTTCGCGAACTTCATACTCGCTTTGACCGGTTAATCCGGATTGGATGCGTGGGTTTGGAGCTCCTGTCGCCGGCTCGGGTGGAGCCGTCGGCGAATTCACCACTCGTACGCGGGCGTCGACGCGCGCTTCCCAGCGACTTCCGGCGATATGGCGAAAATCCGTTTGCAACCGCAAGTCGGTGAAGTACCTCGAGTATGCCGCAGCATTCGATCCGGGGCTCGTGTTGCCGGCGCTCGCAGGGGGATACGTGCCACCGGACTCAAGGTACGCCAGCGAACTCGAGGTGAGGCTGCCCTGAATAAGCGTCCCGTTTTCCGTCGCGGGCGTGTCGATTTTGTCGACGAAAAACCGGTCGCGCTCAAACTCATTTTCCTTCTTGTCAGCTCCCAAATCATGACCGCTTAGGTCCTGCTTCACGAAAGGTTGTGCCTTCGACGTTCCGGCCGGCGCGGGCCGATTCGCTGGTTCGCGCGTCTCCTGTTTTTCGCGTCCATCTGGCGGGCGGCGATCGCGTCGCTCATCGGACTCTCCGGTGTCTGAGTCGTCGGAGCTCGCCGTGGGTTTCGCTTCCCCCTTAGAAGCTCGCTTGCCTGAGCGATCCGAGGTGGTGTCGTCGGTCACGACCGCATCATCGTCGGCATCCTCGATATCTGCGACATCGGGTGGTGCGGATGCATTGGTTCGCTTGGCTTTCTTTGCGACTCGCTCCGCCCTGGCCACCTGTCCCCACAACGGTACTCCGACGACAAGGACGAGTCCTAACGCAAGGGTTTTTCCCCTGGTCATCGGCACACCGAATCCCTGCCAAGAGCGTTGCCCGCGCCCACCACCGATGTGGCGCCAACCCACGTGTTTGGACTATGACAGGTACCACATTCCGTCTGAACGGAATGAACGACTCCATCCACGGTGCCCGCGCGCGCGGCATCGCTGACGTGACAACTGGCGCATGTCGATGCGAGCCCCGCAAAGTTACCGCTCTTATGACAGTCGAAACAGGCCAACGTGCGGTGCAGCCCCGTCAAGTTGCAACCCACGGTGACGTGGTCGAACCGCGCAGGTGCAAACGACCACTGGGTATGGCACTCGCCACACCGCGGCGATAGCGAGTTGTTGTGAATGTCGTCTTGGCGATGGCAGTTGAGGCAGAAATTGCCCGATCCTGCCAGCGGTCTCGTATCCTTGTGACACCGCTCGCACGCGATGCTGTCATGCATGCCCTTAAGCGCGAAGTCTCCAACATCGTGGAGCGGCTTGATATCCTCGAACGTGCGCGTGGAGTGGCACTGCTCACACTGCGTCCCATATTGGCCTTTATGAACCTCCGGTTCCGGATGGCAGCCGTAACACGTTGTGGGACGGGGCTTAAACGTAATCGAAGGATGGCAATCCGCGCACCGAACCTCAAGGTGCTTTCCGTCCAAATGAAACACCGACATCTCGTTGTGATTGAACACATTGTCCCCGGTTTCACGGTGACAGCGTTCGCACGCGTTGCCGAGCCGCCCTTTATGGGCGTCGTCGTCTTTGTGACACCCTTCGGCGGAACACGTCGCATGGGTCTCTGCAAACTTTCGGTCTTTGGTATGGCAGTCTTCGCACTGTAGTTTCTTGTGCTCACCCCGAAGCGGAAAACTCTTTACCTCCCCCTTCGCATCTTCGGGGAACGGTTGATTGTGATCGAATTTCGTCGCGACCCACGTACCCCCGGCATGACAGCTCAGGCACGAGGCACCCAAGGTGCCTCGATGCAACGAGTCTTCGTGGCAAGCTCCGCTCGCGTTGCAATTCGGCTTTAGACTTGAAAACGACGTTTTGTTCTTTGCATCCCTGCCCGTATGGCACTTTGCGCACGACACCGTGGCGTGCCCCTTTACCAGTGGGAACGTGCCGTTCACCTTATTGTGCGCTTTATCGGCAAGCTGATTATCCGCGCCCATGCGGATCGTCGGATCACCCGGGTGCATGTGACAGCTTAGACACTGGCACGATGACTTCACCCCGGGCGTGCAAACTGAACTCGCTTTGTACTTGCCTTGCGGGTTCTCAGGATCGGCGTGAACCGCTTTGTGAGCGTGACACCCCATGCAGTCGACGCGAGACTTGTTGTCAACCAGATCGCTCAGAACTTCGAAATCAGACGGCTTGGTGCCCCGGTGGCACTTGCGACACGTGACCTCTTGATGCTTGAACTCGAGCCTGAATCGCGTGTGCGCGCCGTGATTAAACACGGTCGGAATAAATTTGGGGCCACCAGAGGGATGACAGGTTCCACAGCGAGGCGGCTCTCCAAACGCTTTAAATCGGGCACCGTGGTGCGAATCCTTGGCATGGCACACCTCGCACGACGCGGTGGGCTTGTTCTCGCCTTTGGCTTTGGTGTGACAGTCGTAACACTTGATCTGACGATGCGCGACTCCCAAGTCGAACTTGGTCTCCTGCGTGTGATCAAAGTTCTGCTGCTTGAGCGTTTTAAACGTTGGCGAGTGGCACTTCTCGCACTCTTGGCGGCTAAACAGGTGTCCGTCGTGCGGACTGACGTGGCATCCTGAGTTGCCGCATCGATCAGGCTTTGGCGATGGCAGGTTAAATGCGCTCTTGGGATGGCACTTGGCGCAGGCGACGTCGCGGTGCGAGCCGAGCAGCGGCATAAGCGCATCCCTGCGATCGTTGTGGTTGAACTTCTGTTGGTCTGCCGGCTTTGCCGGTTTCCAGACACTTTCACCATGGCAGCGCTCGCACTCAAGATTGCGCTTTTCCGTCGCTTCAAATTTGTGCGGCTGTTCTTTTAGGTGACACGAACCACACAACTTGTCGGTCCCCATGAACGTCTTTAGACCCTGCTTATTCTTGCCTTTGTGGCAGCCATCGCAGTCGGTTGTCGAATGCTTGCCATTGAGCCGCCAACCGGTGAGTTCATGGTCAAACGCCTTCTGCCCGCCCGGCAGATATTTCCACCCCATGATGTCAAAGCCGCGCCCCTTGTGCTCGATGTGGCACACCTCGCATTTTTTTCCCTTTACCAGATTCGAGGCGTGAAACCCCTGCTTAGCGGCGATTCGGGCGCGAAGATCGTTGTGATCGTGACAGTCGAGGCACTTCTCGGCCGACAGCGCCTTAGAATCGTCGACGTGACAGTCGTTGCAGCGATTCGGATTGTCAAACGCTGCATGGCTTGAGGACAATGGTCCCGGTGAACTCGAAAAGAAGTCTTCTGCGCGAGCGAAGTTTTCCCCGAAGGCTATCAGCCACCCGGTTGCTACCGCGATCGCAACCACCAAACGCATGACGCGGATACTACCAGGCACGCGACCACGTGTCGTAAATATGCACCGCAGCGAAGCATGCAAGCAAAACGGTGAAGGGAACGTGCACTTTTTTCCAAGAATGCAGCAGAAGTTTTGCTTTGGGTGCAACAACCTGCGACCGCGCAATCACGATCATTCTCCCCGCTCGCTGAGCGAGATCCCGTCTGGTACGGCGATCCAGTCCCATCCGCGCTAGGCGCCGCCGGCGAACCGCGGTGCGCACGACCCGACCAACATCCTGAAAGATGAGCCACCACATCGCGCGAACCAAGCTTGGCGACTGGGCGACGCGTTGCGCTTTCGCGCGTTGGTGTCCCAATTCGCGATCGATCTCGGCCATCGGCGCGGGAAACTGGGATCGAGCTGAGCTAAATGCCCGCTCGTGGTCGAGCTCCTCGAGTTCGACGCCTGCAGACAGTCCAGGGACTAACGTATACAAGTAGCGTCCCAGTACGCCGGAGATCACCACGATCGCCATGCTCCAAAACGCGGCGGAGACCCAGGTATCGAGCTTCCACCAGGCGTGCAGCATAATGAACAAAGGACCGACCGTTCCTGCCATCATATGGAAGTCGAACCACATCGTGTTCGAAGCCAACCAGCGAAACAGTTTGATGCGTCGAAATACCGGATAAATCGCCGCGACAGCCATCAGCACCGCGCCCGCGAAGCCGCAGTATACCGACAGCCCAGGGCCTGGTCGATACGTAACCTTCTCGAGGAGCCCCTCCTCGGACAGGTCAGAGAATTCGGGCATGTTCGTAAGGGTTGAATGCAAATACGACATCGAAGGGGCATATTTGCGCAGCAAGATTTCGCCGAACGCAACCACAAACGCGGCAAGGCCCACCATCCAGAAGAAGAGTGGCGCGAAGCGGCGGCGCTTGACCTTTGCATGGCCTCCCGTTCGAACGTCGAGCCCCTCGGTGAACGGCAACACGGGAAGAACTTCCTTGCGATCCTTCTTCGCAAGATCGACGTCAAAGCCGGACCGCGCCAACATCGCCATTGCCGGTGACCGCTCGCGAAACACTTCGTAGGCGTCGATTTCAACCAGCGATCCGGTTGGGCACGCAGAGACGCAAGCCTGATCGCCATAGGCGATGCAATGATCGCACTTGTTTGCAATCCGGCGTGCCCGCGCAATTCGGCCGGTACCCGGACCAAACGTGAGGGCATTTTGCTTGTCGAGTCGGCGGGCGAATGCCGGTGAAAAGGTTGGCGCGTTCGGCTCGACCTCCACCATATCGATCGCGTCGTACGGACAAGCTTGGGCACAGGCACTACAGCCCGTGCACGTCGCCTCGTTGATAATCACTTCCTTGTGCTTGGTGTCGTAGCGAATCGAGTCGTACTCGCATGGATCAATGCATCGCTGATCCGCACACGTTCGACACGTGTAGATAAAGTCGAGCATGCCGAGCTGGTAGCCACCGAGAGTCAAACGTCGCGCCCCGTACCGCTGCTCGCACGCCTCCTCGCACAATTTGCAATCGATGCACAGCTCCAGCTGGCGCACCCGTACCTTTTCCCCGGCAACGCTGATTCCCTGTCGAACAAAAAAGTCGAGCAACTCTTGTTTAACCCCGGTTACCCAGGCAAGCCGTTCCCGAGAAACGCTTAACGCCCGTCGCAACCGCGCTTCGAAAGGTGGATACCGAACCGCAAGTTCGGCCACGGCTCGCTGATCCAGCGAAACCAAGCTCGAAGGAGCAACGGAATAAAACGCAATGGGCTGATCCTTGGCGGCCGCGAGTGCGCCCGAGTTGAACAGATCCCCCTCCACGAACAAGGCGACGTTTTTGAGTGCAGTGCGTGCCAGTGGCGGTGGCTTGATCAGGGACTCTTGTTGTCGCTCTTCCTGCGATGCGTTTTCGTGCGCGACCTGCGCCGCACGTCGCTCTTCGAGATCACCGCTGGAAAATACCGCAGCAGCAACTTGGCCTTCCGCGATGCAGATCACGGGTGCCGGTTGGCCTTGCCCAAGGCCAATCGGATCGATGACAAGCGTGTCGCGCTCGACGCGGCGGTAGGTAAGGGCGCCTTGCGCCAGAACGGCGGCGAGGTCTCGACCTGAGATCCCCTTGAAAAGTGGTAGGTTGCGGACCAACTCGTAGTCGCGCTCCAACCCGGGTGGTACGATCCCGCTGTCACCCGGTCCGCCCGCTGGTGTGCTCTGCTGAATGGCCAAAGTCGACATCGTGACCACAAAACCGCTGGCCCCGCCGTGGTAGGCGGCGAGTCCATAGCGCGTCTCTTGGAGGTGCCGGTTCATTGTATCAGGATGCGGCGCCCGCGTGTGGTTTTGTGCGCACTTGTAGTGGCGCTTGGGCTCAACGCGAAAGCTGAGCCGCTCCGACCAGCTACCGCTCCGGCAGTCCGCCCTGACCCATGGCAGCCTCCCCCGCCCCAGCCAACGTTCCGCCCCTCGTGGGACCTCGACGGAACGTACGTTTGGCTGGGCCCCCTTGCCGCGGCCACATGGTCCGCCTCCATGGACAGCCGATCAGACCGCGCTGCGTGGGACTCGGCGTTTGGCGCCGAGCTTTCGATCGTCCGCGTCCGCGAGCGCCAGCCGGTGGGTGAGCTTGGGGGCTCTGTCGGCGCCACCCGGTCGACGCAGCGAGGGGGACGCGTGTGGGCCGACGCGATCCTCGGAACGGCAGTAAGGGGCCTTAGGATCGGCGCATCGGCGGGTCCGTTCATCCAGTTTTCGGACGAAAGTCGTCCGCAATTGGGCGCTTCGATTCGAATCTGGGGGTATGCCGGGATCGCTCCATACGCTCGATTGGGGTTCGCGGAGTCCGCCAGCTTTGTTGAGTTGGGCGTTCACATTCCGCTGCCTGTCTTCCGACGTTGACAGGCAGCCGGGGTCACGCTACCTAATGCCCCTCACGGGGCGTAGCGCAGCCTGGTAGCGCACTTGGTTCGGGACCAAGGAGTCGCAGGTTCAAATCCTGTCGCCCCGACTCTTTCTTTCGGTTACAACCAGGGGGTGGTGGGAGCGCCCTCAGTTCGAACATCTGCGCGTCTGTCGGTGCTGGTCATCGACGACGACGCCGACATTTTGGAATACTTGCAGGATTTCTTAGCGGCGGAGGGATTCGACGTCACGACGTTGGCCGATCCTACGTTGGCCGTCGAACGGATTCGCGATGAAGTGTTTCATCTCGTCGTTCTCGATCTCATGATGCCGCGCGTCTCCGGACTCGACCTGCTCGCGCAAATCCGCGCCGTCGACAATGATATCGCTGTGATCATCCTGACCGGGTACCCCACGCTCGATACAGCGACCGCTTCGATCCAGCACGAGGTATCTGCGTATATCCACAAACCCTTCACCCCCGCAGATTTTCGCGAGGTGATCGCGCGGATCGCCAAAAAAAAAGGCTTGGTATTGCGCCGCGAGGATGAGCTGCACGCAGCGATTGGTCGCCAGATCCGCGACTTGCGCAAAGGCCGCGGCCTTACCCTCAAACAAATGGCGCGCCGAACCAACCTTTCGGTCTCGCTGCTGTCGCAAATCGAACGAGCTGAATCGAGCGCGTCGGTTTCGAGTCTATTTAAGGTAGCGACCGCCCTGGACGTTACGCTTACCGACCTGTTCGGCGGATACTAAAGGACCCGACGTGCCACCGGTTAAGATCGCCCCGTCGATTCTATCTTGCGATTTCGGCAATCTCGCGGCGGAAATTGCCGCTATCGCCAGCGCCGACTACGTCCATGTCGATGTGATGGACGGCCATTTTGTCCCAAACCTAACCATCGGCCCCGTCGTCGTCGAGGCCGTGCGCCGCGTGACCCAGCTTCCACTCGACGTCCATCTGATGATCGATAACGCCGACCGATGGATCGCGGACTACGCCAGGGCCGGTGCGGACATTATCGGAGTCCACGCCGAGGCGTGCCCGCACCTCCACCGCGCGTTGCAACAGATCCGCGCGCTTGGGAAAAAAGCCTCGGTGGCGATCAACCCACACACGCCGATCAGCACCATCGAATGGGTGCTGCGAGATGTCGATCAGGTCCTAGTCATGTCGGTAAATCCTGGATTTGGCGGACAAAGCTTCATCCCGAGCGCGCTGGAGAAGATTCGAACGCTGCGCCGAATAGCCGACGACAAAGGGTATCGGATCGACATCGAGGTAGATGGCGGAATCAAGACCGACAACGTCGCGGAAGTCGTCGCTGCCGGAGCCAACGTGATCGTCTCGGGCTCTGGTGTTTTTGGCACCGCCGACTACGCAGCCACCATCGCCGAGCTGCGCCGCCGCGGCGAGGCAGTGCTGGCCGGCTGTTGTTGAACGCGTGTCGCTGGCGCGACTCGGTGTTGCCCCAGCTGGCCGTCAGAGTGTGTGCCTGCCCGGGGACCGACCAAGCCGCCAGGCTACGATGTGCGATGGCTATTCGCACGAGCACCGACTCAATCTTGTTTTTTCACGATAAAACGTGATAAATACCTTTTATGGCGAACCTTGCAACGTTGTCGACGGTAGTCGCGCCCGAAGTGAAGCGGGCGGCTCGGGCATATTGCAAGCGACACGGGTTAAAACTGCGCTTTCTCGTAGAGAAGGCCCTAGTAGAGCAGCTCGAAGACGAAATCGATCTCGAGGCCTATCGGGCGCGGAAGGCCGAGGAAACCGTCCCATTGGAAGTAGTTCTTGGGCGAAGCAAGCGCGCAAGATGACCTATCGGGTTGAATTCAAGAGAAGTGCAGCACGTGAATATGCCGCACTGCCAAAACCGGTGCAGGCGCGGATCTCAGAACTGATCAAGTTGTTGTCACTTTCCCCGTTCTCATCTGCCTTGGACATCAAGAAATTGAGAGGTGAGGATAGCCTCTATCGTGCCCGCACTGGCGACTACCGTGTTCTGTACGAGGTCGAGAAATCCGTGTTGTGCGTCGTTGTCATCAAAGTTGGTCATCGCCGCGAAATTTATCGCTGAGCGAGGATCAGTCGCATAGCAGCGAGAAACCGCATGCCGATGGGTAGTATCTCACTCTTCGACAGAGCCGGTATCACCCAACGTGCGAACCGCGTCTCGAGGCGAGATTCGTCCTGACAGCACGGCGGAAAGTCCTGCGAGAATGGGCATCGATACGCGCAACGTGGCCGCAAGTTCAAGTGCTGCCTCGGCGGCGCGAGCACCCTCGGTGCGCGGCGCATCGTCTGCGATGGCGCCGATAGCAAGTTGGCGTCCCAGCGTATAGTCGGCCGAGCGCTCGATGGAGCGGACGAGAAGGTTGCCAAGCCCGGCGAGACCAGAAAACGTGCGGGCCTCCGCCCCGGACGCAGTGCTGAGGCGCGACGCTTCGGCAACTGCCCGGGTAATGAGCACGGCCCGAGGTCCCGCTGTCATCGCGAGTCCATCGCATAGGCCCAACGCAACGGTATAGGCACCGGCAAGCGCCGAGGCGAGCTCGACGCCGGCCAGGTCTTTTGACGCGTACACGCGCAGTTGTGGCGGAATATGGAGGAGCCGACGCGCCTCGTTAACGACTTCGTTATACCGCGACGCAACTACTAGCGAGGCGTATTCACCGTCGACGAGGTCCGCAGGGAGCGCTGGGCCCGCAAGTGCTCCGATCTTGAGCGTAGGGACGCCTTGGCCGATGACCTCGGAAACGCGACCGCGCGACAGCCCAGAGTGCTCACTCGAAGCCTCTGCTCGCGACTGCGGCAACGCGCCAACTGCATGAACCACGATATGGCTACCATCGAGGTATGCGCCGAGCTGATGCGCACTGCCGGCAACGTGTGTAGAGCTCACGGCCATCACGATAAATCGCGCTGCCTCAGCGACTACGCGTGGATCGGTCGTTGCCTCGAGCGAAGCAGGGAGCGGCGGAGTGCGCTGCCTCGGACACATGCGACTCGAGGAAATCGCCGCGACGACCGCTGGATCACGGGACCACACGACGACGCGGCGTCCCGCATTGGCCAACACGTAGCCCAGCGCCGTGCCGAACGATCCGGCGCCGACAATACCGACTACTTCAGCTCGCTGCGCATGCGAGGTCACGGTGCCGCCTCCTCCGTTGGAATGTGAGCGGTGCGGTTCATATAGTAGTAGAGCAACTTCACATCTCGGACCTGGAGTTTCTCCCCGGCCTCGTCGAGGATCTTGCGAGTATGAAACGTAGATAGGCCCTTGATCGCATCGGCAACCTTGGCCTCGTCGCTCTGCGCCGCGAACTGCGGGTGTTCCGCCCCATACGCGGGGGTCGCCGCGATCCGCGCTCGCAGGCGGCGAACGTCAGCAATTATCCCAGACTTGGGAACAATCAGCTGAACGGGCGACAGTCGCAGCAACCGATACACATCTCGGGTTCCAGCCCGCCGGGCCACTTCGTCGAACACCACTCGCGCTACGAGGTGCGTGGAGTGAAACACCGTGAGGCGAGGATAGGCTCCTACAAGGCGGCGCCCAAGCTCACGCGTATATTCGGCGTCGCGCTGATCGTCATCTGAGACACATCCGTCCGCGCCGCGTACGAACATCGCAGGGTCCACTGTGCGCCCTGCTCTATCGAGCGATTCGCCACTGTCGGTAATGTCGTTACCAAATGGGTCAAACGGCCGACCCAGCCGAACGACCACGGATCCCTCGTGGGTGAGGATCTTGCGGAAGAATTCCGCGATGCGGCGAACTCGAGAAAACTCATCGTCCGTAATGATAAAGCGATTCTTGCCCGTCTCAGCGAGATAATCCTCGATCAGCGTCTCGGCTTCGAGCACGAGCCTGTAATTGATCGTCACCGGCACGATGTAGAGGCGTTGACTAGCACGGCCTTCGCGCACCAAGTTTTTGTACGCGGTTACCGAGGTGCCCAATAGTCCGAGCTTCAGATGATTCTCGACGACATTCGACCGGCAGCGTGTTCCACCCGGAAAGAACAGCGAATGGTAGCCGTGCTCGAGCAGTACGGTCGAATATTCCTTCAGTACGTCTTTGTAGAGCTCAAAGCGCAACCGTCGATCGACGCGATATGCCCCCAAGTTGCGCATGAAGAAGCTAATAAACGGATTGGAAAACAGATTTTTACCGGCCCCATAGGTGGTTGGCGGCAACCCCGCCCGCATGAGGCCAATGCCAATGACCGGAGAGTCCATATTGGACGAGTGCGTAGGCGTTACGATCAGGGTCCCGCGTTCCGCGCAGGTTTTCGCAAGCTCAATTTCACCGTCGGGGACAATGCGCTGATCGAGACTGGAGAGCGCGGTGAGTCCATCCCGGAAGTTCGTTAGCGGCGAGAACAACATGCCGAGCAAGGAGGGTCCAACTCCGCTGGCGAACCGGTATACGCGAGGGTCGAAGTTGCCGACCACATCGCGCCCGTAGTGCCGCACCAAACCGCGCAGTTCCGCCTCCTTGTCCTCATGGCTCATCGCCAGCAAGCGGCGCGAAAGGTCCTTCCATCTGTCGATGGCGGAAGCGTTTTCGTGGCTGGCTTCCAAACGCTTGATCTCCGAGAACGCTGCGTCGTTAAGGACATATTCGAGGCTAGAGTCACCGCCTCGCTTCGCGTCGGTAACGCGGCGCGCAACGACGCGTCGTTCGACTTCGGCAAGCAAACCCTCGCGATCGGAATTGAACCGTTCCAGGCGATTTTCGGCTTCGACGACAGGTCGGGCGGGCGCCATAGGCCTGTGTAATACAGCACAAACCCTTCAAAGATAATCTTGTGAGGGCTTGCGGAGGCCCCCTGTGGTATGCTCTTCATTACGTACGCGGAGGTCTTCTTCTGAGGGCCAGCGCGTTTGCCCGCTGCTTCGATCGTTTTGATCAGGCTTGGGCGACAAGTCGAACCGCTCGATGAGCCCGAATTGGGAGACGTGGTCCTTTGGCCAAGCGTCCGATCACACGAACCACCAAATCCAAAAAGCCAACGCCACCGGTAAAACGACCGGTTGCGGCTTCGGCTTCCCCACGCCGTCGCGCGACAGCTGCAGCTGCGTCCTCCTCAGCCAGGGCAAGGCGTTCGGCAGTTACCACCCCGCCAACAAAAGTGGCGCATAGCCTCGAGGGGCCGATTCCAGCGGAGGGCACGAGCCTGCCCAAAAAAGTCGGAGCGTTGCTGGGCGTGGGCCAGGCCGCGCTCGGCATTAGATCCTTCCGTCCCGGTCAAGCTGAAGCCTTCAAACACCTGCTCGAAGGCGAGAGCCTGCTCGCCGTCATGCCAACGGGCAGCGGAAAATCCCTGCTCTATCAACTTACTTCCTTGGTTGTGCCCGGCGTAACCGTCGTGGTGAGCCCGCTCATCGCGCTCATCAAAGACCAGCTCGACAAGATGGTCGCCAAAGGAGTAAGCGCGTGCAAGATCGACTCCACCCTGACGGTTAAGCAGCGCCGTGAAGTCGATGCACTGATTCGCTCGCCCGGAGGCAAACTGTTGCTGACCACGCCGGAGCGGATGGCGGATCCCGAGTTCCGGGTGTTCTTGCGCCAAGCATCTGCCGGGGTTGGCGTATCGCGATTCGTCGTCGATGAAGCTCACTGCGTATCGCAGTGGGGTCACGATTTTCGACCCGCGTACCTGTCACTGCGAAAAGCCATCGACGACGTCGGCCGGCCACCGGTATTAGCAACCACGGCGACCGCACCGCCCCACGTCCGCGATGACATCCTGTTTCAGCTCGGCATCGAGGGGGCAACGGTCGTTACTACGACGTTCGATCGCCCCAACCTGCACTACGAGGTCATCATCTTCCACGACGAAGATGAAAAGATGAAGACCCTGGTGACGCTGCTCAAAAAGCTGCCCCGCCCCGGGATCGTCTACTGCGCCACGGTAAAGAAGGTCGAGGAGCTGTACGAAGCGCTAACGCGATGGGGCGTGCCGGTTGCGAAGTACCACGGGCGCATGAACAAAGGAGACCGCGACGACTCACAGCAGCGGTTCATGGCGTCGACAGAGCTTGTCATGGTGGCTACCAACGCATTCGGATTGGGTGTCGACAAACCTAATATCCGGAACGTCCTGCACTACCACGTGCCCGGTTCGCTCGAAGCCTACGCCCAAGAAGCTGGGCGTGGCGGCCGCGATGGCAAGCCGGCGCGCTGCGTGCTGTTGTTTTCTCCCGACGACGTCGCCATCCAGGAATACTTTTTGTCTGGGACCTATCCCACCAAGCGGCAAGTCAGGCAAGTCTTTGATACGCTTGAGGTATTCACCCGAGCCGTAGGCACCGCAAACGAGGGAGACTCGTCGCCCACGGTGGCCAATGTTGCGCTGGGATCCGGAGTTGGACAACAGCGCACGCGCACGGTGTTGTCACTGCTCAAGGATGAGGGTTTCGTATCGGAGAAGGACGGCGGGCTGTACTACGTGGCCGACCCGCCCCCCGATCCGCAGGAGCTGATGGAGCGCGCTCGCCAGTACGAAGCGCGACGCATTGCCGATCGCCAGCGACTCGACGCACTTTTGACGTACGTCAAAGCGCCGGGATGTCGGAACCAGGTGGTGTTGCAGTACTTGGGCGAAGCCGAGCCGCCGCCTTGCGGGCGATGCGACAACTGCTTGCGATCGCGCGAAAGCGCACTCGCCGCGTCGACGGAGGCAACGCGGCTCGGCGCTTCGGTCACCCGACTCCTCGACGAAGAGTCGGTGGAATTGCCCAAACCGCGGCGCGAGATCAAAGCTCGCGTCGTACGCATCGATAGCCCTGGCGACCCGCCGACGCCAAATCCGCAGGCGGTGCAACTATCCGCGCCCAGCGGCCCTGCTCCATCCCGAGCTACAACCGCTTCGTCGCCGGATATCGCCCCCATTTTTCGCAACGACCGAAACGGCCACGAAGGCCTCGACAAACACAGCGAAGACCCCGCTGGGGAATTCGACGACGATGTGGAGGACAGCGCGCCACGCGTGTTCCGCGAGTCCCAGAGTGACGCGAGCGAAGAAGACGATGAGGATGATGACATCGGTGAGGGCGAAGAGCTTCTCGACGATGAGGACGAAGACTTCGAGGATGACGATGATGATGATGACGACGACGAAGACGAGGATGACGACGAATACGATGACGATGATGATGACGATGATGACGACGATGAGGACGACGATGACGACGAC
>CAYQQM010000029.1:0-50883 GCA_964419605.1 uncultured Kofleriaceae bacterium
GGTCCGGGGTCATGAACTGAAATCGTTTTCAAACCCGATAGCTTACGCTTAAGTGGCATTGTCCACTTTCTCCCACCACTGACACCACCATTCTGTGCCAACAAGAATGCGCAACTTTGGATGCCAGCAGTACGCAATGTTTGCGTCAGCGTTCAGGTAGTAGAGGCAGTTTCCGCACTTCTCATCGCCGTACGGTTTGCCTTTGAGAACGGCGTTCTCCGCCAAATGCTGGAGCTCCAGCGCCAGTTTTTCATCGATTTCCTTGGGCTCGGGCTTGGGCAGATCGTCAGCCATGGCGCGAACCATACTGCGCTCCGCGAACTACTTAAAGGTTCCGGGATCGATGTTGTGACGCTGCAGGAGACGGCGAAAATTCGTACGATCGATCCCCGCCAGGCGAGCGGCCTCGGCTACTGAGCCGTGTGCGCGCCTCATGATCTGTTGCAGGTAGTCGCGTTCAAATGCTGCGCTAACGCGGCGTTTGGCCTCGGTCAGCGACAATGACGGTTCGGAGCCGAGGCTGACGATCGGCGGCGGGGTCGAGCCGCGTGGTCTGGAGCGAATGTGGTGCGGTAGCGCTTCCGATCCGATCGCGTCACCGCTCCGCATTGCGATGGCACTGATCAGTGCATTCTCGAGCTCGCGTACGTTGCCTGGCCATGAGTAACTCAGTAGCGCGTCGAGCGCTGCGGGGGCGAGAGTGAGCGCAGAACCCTCACTATGTTTTTGCAAAAATCGCGCCGCAAGGTCGGGGATATCCTCTACCCGTTCGCGCAAGGGAGGGATTTGGAGCACGACCACGTGCAAGCGGTAATACAAGTCTTTGCGAAATCGTCCTCGCTCTGAAGCTTGGCTGAGGTCGACGTGAGTTGCGGCAATCACGCGTACATCGACTGCGCGTACACCGCTACTCCCAACCGGTCGGACTTCTCCCTCTTGCAGCACGCGCAATAGGCGCGATTGCACGGCGAGTGGCATGTCTGCGATCTCATCGAGAAACAGCGTCCCGCCGTCGGCTTCGACGAACATGCCGCTGCGGTCGCTGGTGGCACCGCTAAATGCTCCTCGTTGATGGCCAAAGAGTTCACTGTCGATCAGCGTTTCGGGTATCGCGCCGCAGTTGACCGGCACAAATGGCTTGCGCTTACGGCTGGAGCTGTCGTGCATCGCCCGTGCGACCAGCTCTTTCCCGGTCCCAGACTCTCCTTGAATCAAGATCGAAACGTTTTGTTCGGCGACTCGCTCGATCGCCGCTCGAAGCTGCCGCATTCCCGGCGAATCTCCGACGATCGAGCGGCGCATCGACGCAGAGGTCGTGCGCGGTTTTGTGAGTTCGCGGCGAAGTCGCGAATGGCGCGCGGCAGAAAGGAGAATCTCGACCAATTCGTGGGGGCGGAACGGCTTGGTGAGGTAGTGAAATGCACCGGCGCGCATGCACGCCGCGGCCGTGGTGGCGCTCGCATCCGCCGAGAGCATGATGATCGACGAGCTGGCGCCGTGTTCCCTAAAATGGTCGAGTAAGCGCGGACCGGAGATCCCGGGCAGGTCGACGTCGAGAACTACGACGTCCCACGGTGCCTGGCCCGCTTGGAGGCTGGACAAGATCGATACGCCATCCGACGCGGTTTCGATGTCGACGGATTCGGTGCCCTCCAGCTTGCGCAGTACCGCCGAGGAAATGGCTCCAATCATCGCTGGATCGTCATCGACGATGAGCACCCGAATGGGAACGGCACTACCCATGGTTCGCTGCTACGACCTAGCTCTATCCGCGACCCGGAAGTCGAATGACAAATGCAACGCCATCGTCGCTACCACGATACATAATCCGGCCGTTGTGCGCTTCACAGGCCAAACGGCAAAAATACAAGCCAAAGCCGCGTCTGCCGTCTGAGCCCTTCGCATATTTTCCAAACAGGGTGCCCTCGAGCTCCGCGGGTACCCGTGGTCCGTTGTTGAAGATCTCGATTTCTACCGCCTGCGGGTCGCTCTCATCGTAGCGCTGAGCGGTGATTCGAATTTCTCCCGCGCGGCAGTAGCGCACTGCATTACCGACGAGATTGTGCAGAACGCGCTCGATGAGCGCCGCGTCGAAGTGGCCCGCCAGATCGGGTTCACACGTAATGGCGACACGGGCTTTCCCTCCTACGACATGCACGTCGACGACCATCGCCAACAAATCGGCGACGTTGGTAGCTGCGCACTGCGGCTTGACGGCAGCGTCTTCAAATCGGGCGATATCGACAAAGTTCGCGACCAATCCGGACATTCTGCGAAGCGCGGTTCGAGTCGACGTGACCGCTTGAGTCTGTTCTACATCGAGTTCCACCGCAGAGCTCTCGAGAAAGTCCATGTTGCAAAGCGCAACCGCAAGTCCATTGTTGAGATCGTGCGCCAACATGGCCACGGCTTCGCCACCGTAGGCCAAATGGCGATCCGCACGCTCTCGGGCCACGCGCGCATCGACGAACGCTTGCTGCGTGCGAGCCGCGGCAACGACGCGGCGCTGTAACTCGTTTACGGGGACTGGCTTGACGATGACGTCGTCTGCCCCGGCATCAAAACAGGTTGTTGGCATCTCTGGGCTGTCGTTGCCCGACAGCACGGCAACCCAGATCGCCGGACCGCACAGCTCTTTGAGTTTCCTGACCGCAACAAGGCCAGATGTGGGCATTTCGAAGTCGATGAGTGCAAGATCTGGCGGGGTCGCTTCCACGAGTGCGATCGCGGGATCGGCATCGTCCGCCGTCATTACGTGGAACCCGATCCGCGACAGTAACGTGGCGGTTGAGCGCCGCACGCGCGGGTTGTCATCCACGATGAGGATGCGGACGCCGGCGGGTGCCACCGTGTGCGGCTTGGATCCCCCATCTCGCACCTGAACGGGTTGGGCTTGAGGTTGAACCGTCACCGCGGCCCCGAATGCCATATTCGGGCCAGGTTGACCGCGAGTAAAATCAATTTGTTATCATATGGTTGGACGTCATTCTTGGCGACGTCTTGACGTTGTGCGAGACTGGTCGACTCCTACCCAGAATGGGAAACGTGGTCGATCTCGCGGATGCGATACTTCACGCCGCTCTGGGCAGTGAAGCGGACAGCGTTTCGATCGATCCCATCCCGCTGGCCGACGCTTGCTACATGGTCTCGATCGAACGGCGGGGCTCCGTTGTGGCAACCGCAACGCTCGAACAAACGCTTGCCATCGGAGTGATTTCCCGCTTCGCGGTGCTCGCAGAAGTAGACTTGTTAGAGGGCGTTCCGCGCAGTCCATTTGCTGTCTCGCGAACAACAGGATCAACCCGGCTTCGGCGGGGTAGTCAAGACTGCGAGCTCGTTGTGATGGTGCGGCCGGGACGAACGCCTTCGGCAAGCCTGGTGCTGACGAACGAGCAGCGCGAGCGAGCCACAGGTCCGCGCGAACTCCAGCAAAACGATGTGGTCGACCACTACCGGGTGTTGGAGCGTTTGGGGGTGGGTGGAATGGGCCGGGTGTACAAGGTCGAGCACTTGACCTTGGGCCGTCCGTACGCGCTGAAGGTGCTCCATAGCGAGACATTTCGCCGCGACCCTCGAAGTATCGATCGATTTGTTCGCGAGGCGCGAGCCGCTTCGCGGATTCGCCACCCGAACATCATCGACGTGTTTGACTTCGGTTACCTTCCGGACGGTCGGCCCTATTTCGTGATGGAGCTCCTTGAGTCGCGAAGCCTAAGCCGGATGATCGATGAACAGGGGCCGCTCGAGCTAGAGCGAGCGTTATTGTTTTCGCGTCAACTCGTCGACGCGCTGCGCGCCGCTCACGAGGCGGGAGTTATTCACGCTGACGTGACGCCTTCCAACATTCTTATCGCTGGTGAGCGCGTGAAGCTTGTCGACTTTGGCCTTGCCGAGCTTCTCGAAGCCCAACAAATCGATGAGACCGCCACTCATTTGTTGGGCACACCGCGCTACGTCGCTCCAGAGCGATTGCTGGGGCGAGCTTCTAGCGAGGCATGCGACCAATATTCTCTCGGAGTGGTGATGTTCGAAATGATCGCAGGCATTACGCCGTTTCATTCCCCAGATATCCGGACGCTATGCCGCCAGCACATCCAGGAGCCGCCGCCCTCCGTGCTGTCGCCGTACTCCGCAGTGCCGCCACAACTCGATCGCATGCTGTTGCGCTGTCTCGAAAAAGCGCCGCAGCAACGATTCCCAAACATGGCTGCGTTAGCTGCAGAGCTCGACCAGGTGCTTTGGCTCGTCGCACAGCAGGGTGGCAGTGTCGCTTCGTGATACGCCGGCGGTCGTGATCGTCGACGACGATGCGGCTGTACTGTTCACCGCCACGCGCGCGCTGCGCAAACTTCCGATCGAGGTGTGCCCGACCAATAGCGGCCACGAAGCATTGGAGTGGTTGGCTGCACGCGATGTGGCGGTCATCGTCACCGACTACGAGATGCCCAAGATGAACGGCGTCGAACTAACTGAAGCGGCGCGCCGGACCCAGCCGAGTACGGTGCGGGTCTTAATGACCGGGCGGCAGGCGCTCGAGACCGCGGTCGACGCGATCAATCGGGGGGAAATTTTTCGGTTTATCCAGAAACCCTTCGATACGGCGCAACTGCGGAGCATCGTGGCGGACGCCGTCGCTCGCAACCAAGAACTAGTCAAGATCGCCGCGAACCACGACCACATCGTTCGGCGTCATCGCCACTACGAGCAACTCGAGAACGAGTATCCCGGCATTCGAGCGGCGGTTCGCGATGAAGCGGGCAGATACATCGTGCCCGAAGTATGCAACGCGGAGGCCCTGCGACTCCTGCGCCTCGGCGATCCGAAGTGATGCAACGTAATCGCTCGGTTGCGCGCAACCTAGCGACGACCCCTGCCTATTCTTGCTTCGTGTCTGGCGTCACTCATGCCAGGGACAGTCTAGCAGGAACCGCGTTGTCGGTCGAAGCCGGAACTGGAGTGCTCAGCCGTGGATTCGGGCGGTGATCGGACGGCCCTCGAAGATGGCCGCTTCCAGCGCGACTAGCTCGAGGGCGCGGGCGCGCCAGGTGTGCGGATCGGTGTCGCGAGCGAGAGCGAGGAAGGTATCGCGGTGGCGCTGTTCGCTGATCGCAAGGTTTGCATACAGCATCGCCGCTTTCGGATCGTCGAGTGCTCCAGCGAGGAGTTCGAGCCGCTCTGCACTGCGCGCTTCGATGACAGCAAAGACCAGGAGCCGATCGAGCAAGCGCAGGGGCTCCGGCTTGCGGATGCTGTCGCGCAGCGCGGCCGCGTAATCGTCGCCGAAATCGTAGGCAGCTGGCTGACCGCGGCGCGTCATCAGCTGCGCCACTTGAACGACGTGCCGGGTCTCGTCGTGAGCTAAGCGCGCCATCGCAGTGACGAGGTCCGTGCGCTCAGGATAGCTGCGGATCAGCGATAGAGCGGACTGCGCCGCCTTTCGCTCGCAGTGCAGGTGATCGGCGTGAATCGAGTCCAAATCGGAGAGAGCTACCGCGATCCATCGCGGCGACGTCGCAACGAGTGGCAAGGCATCGCTGAGGTTCCCCGGCAGATCGTCGGCCACGCAGTGGTTTACCGCCGAATCGGCTTCGCCGGCAATGCGACCCGGATCACGTCGAAGTCACAATTCCCTCAATGTCATCGGATGGTTGCAAGATCAGTTCGACAGTCGGTTACAAATACCGACAATTCCGCACCTCCTGCGATGATCGGCGACAAAGAAGTGCGGAGCCTTACTGGATCCTCGATCGAGGATTCGAGAAGGTACAGGGCAACAGGAGAATAACTGATGAAGAAAATGATGATCGTATGTCTTGCCGCTCTGTCGTTCGCCGCCGCCGGTTGCAAGAAGAAGGGTGGCAACGGCGAAGCGATGGCCAAGATGACCGAGTTCAAGGACAAGATGTGCGCGTGCAAGGACACCCCCTGCGCGACCAAGGTCTCGGAAGAGATGTCGAAGTGGAGCGCGGAGCAGGCCAAGGACATGAAGGAGCGCCCCACGATGTCCGAAGAGGACACGAAGAAGGCGACCCAGATCGGCGAAGAGATGGGTAAGTGCATGCAGAAGGCGATGGGCGCCGGTATGGCCGCTCCGGACTCGACGGGTGGCGCGGCGGCCCCCGCGGGCGGTGGCGCGGCTCCGGCAGAAGGTTCGGCCGCAGCAGCAGGATCGGCGGCAGGTAGCGCGGCCCCCGCAGCGGAAGGCTCGGGTTCGGCAGCCGGCTCGGCAGCGCCAGCCGCTGAAGGCTCGGCGAAGTAAAGTTCGCTGCGCCGCGCCACGCGCGGTCGTCTAGGCGTTATCGCGCCGCAGTCAGATCGCGCGTGATGTTTTTTTGGTGCGCCTCGAGCGTTCCGCCGCCGATCTCGATGAGTTTGGCGTCGCGTAGGAATTGCTCCACGCGGTATTCGGTACAGTAGCCGTAGCCGCCAAGGACTTGTACCGCTGCATCGGCTATTTCTTTTGCCGCGGTTGAAGCGAACAACTTGGCTGCGTCGGTTCCGAGGCGATTGCGATGCTCCGGTCCTACCGTGGCAGCGACATTATAAACGAGTGCATGCATTGCTTCGAGCTTTGCAAAGCTGTCGCCAATGTAGCGCTGAATCTGCCCGTGCTCGGACAGCGGCTTGGAAAATGAGCTCCGCTCGACCGCATAGCGCACCATTACGTCGAGGCAACGGCGAGCGATGCCAATGCTGATGGCCGCTAGCCCCAGTCGCTCGATCTCCAGATTGCGCATCATGTTCGTGATGCCTCCACCCTCCACTCCCAGGAGATTCTCCCGGGGGACCCGGCAGTTATCAAACATTAACTCGCTCGTGGATGAGGCTCGCATCCCCAACTTGTCGATCTTCGGCCCGGTGGTGAATCCAGCAAACCCGCGTTCGACGACAAATGTCGTGATGCGACCTTCGAACTTCGCGTAGACCAGCGCGACATGGCAGTCCGGGCCGTTGGTGATCAACGTTTTGCGACCATTGAGGATATAGCTGTCGCCGCTGCGGTGGGCGATGGTTCCCAACGCCAATACATCGGTGCCTACCGAAGGTTCGGTCATTCCCATGGCGCCGATTTGTTGGCCCGACAAGGTTTGGGGCAGGTACTTGGTGCGCTGGGTGGGACTGCTGGCCCAATAGAAGTTGTTTACAAATAGCAGCGCATGCGCGAGGTATCCGAGAGCAAAGCCAGGGTCGGCGTACGCCAGTTCTTCGTGGACGATGCACGATGCTGCGGCGTCTAATCCAGCGCCATCGTCGTTGGCCGGGATCGTAATGCCGATGAGGCCGAGTTTGCCAAGCTCGGCGAGCAAGCCCGCATTAAACCTGCCTGACTGGTCGTGCTCCATGGCTTGGGGCTCGACGCGGGTCGCGGCGAACTGACGAACGGTTTGTCGCAATGCCTCGTGTACTTCAGACTCTACTCTTGACACTGTCGCAAGCCTACCGCACGCAAGCGTCGCGAGGTACCGTTGGTCGCACATGACGTTAGGTGTCACCCGCTGGTTACAAGATCGCCCCGCTGTGTTGGTCGCGAATCCGAGCGCGCAGTCGGGCAAAGCAGCGGACTGGATTCGGCGCGCCCGGGCGCTACTCGACGACGCACAGGTGCCGCACCGCTTCGTCGCTACCCTGCCCGACGGCGAGACGAGCGAGCTAGTGCGCCAGGTCGTCGACGAAGGCGCGCGCGTCATTATCTATATGGGGGGGGACGGTACCTTCGCAGAGGTCGCAAAGGGGATCCTTCGCTCGGGCCACGCGCGCGAGGTGGCGATGGGAATGCTTCCCACAGGTACCGCCAATGATCAGGGCAAATCGTTTGGCCTCGCTGTGGGACCTGGGGGCCTGGCTCGAAACGTCGATGTCATCGCAGCCGGCCAGACGATCGGCTGTGACGTCGGGACGCTTGCCATCGAGCGCGGGCTGAAAGAGATCCACCGCGACCTATTTTTCGATTCGTTTTCGATTGGGCTCGGAGCTGCGAGTCTCGCGACTCGCAACCGGGATCGGGAACGCGCGAGTCGCATCCCTGGACTCGGCGCGATCTACCGCGACCAGCTGGTGTACATCGGTGCGGTCGTACAGCGATTCGCGGAGAGCTATGTGGTCGACATCAAGTTTGATCTGGATGCCGTTATCGACGGCACGGTTCACAATCTCCCGGGACTGATCGACGTCATCGTAAAAAATACGCATGTCTTTGGCGGGGAATGGATCTTTGAGCCGCAATCGGAGTCCGACGACGGGCGGTTTGAACTCGTGCCAGTCGCCGGTCGGCGCGATCTGACTGCAAAGTTGATCGCCAGTCTCCGTCACAGTCCCATCGGCAAGGCAGAGCTCGAGATGTTGGGAATTCAAAATGCACCTGCGATCGCAGGAACGCGGATGGAGCTAACGGTTCGAACGGAAGGAGGGTCTTTGCCGGCGGCGCAGATCGACGGCGAGGAGATTCCTGCGGGAGACCGCTATGTCATTGAGGTAGCGCCTCGTGCATTACGGCTGATCGTGCCACGTGAGCACCTCGATCCGTCGCTGACCGACCATTCTGGCGCCGTGCATCGCTGATCTGGTTGATTTGGGCTGCCAGGCTGCATTCGCCGTGACTGCCTCGAGACACAGGCCACTCAATGATACGATGCGAGCCGTGCGCACGCTATGGTTCCTCGTTGGTTTCGGACTGTTCTCGACGGGCTGCTCCGACGATCTGCCCCCGCTGACCGAAGCGACTTCGCTCGGCTGTCCAGCTCCAGGTGACCTGCCATTTCGGCTCGCATCGAGAGGCTTTGCGCGAGAAAGCAATGCAAAACTCGCACGGGACAAACCGCGTGTGAAAGACGAGGCCTCCGATACCCTCGGCAATCCAGGTGGCGCCGTGGCTTCGCTGTATTTGGCCGAGGACGCCACACCCAGCGCAACGCCGATCTCGTACCGGGGTAGCAAGGCGCGCACCCCGCCCGCCCAAGGATTGTTTTCAGAACCGCTTTCTGGTGAACAGGTAAGCTTGTGGCTGTACGCCGACGAGGCGTGGAGTTCCATCGGTCGCACAACCACGGCCGACGATGGCAGCTACGAGCTGCCGTCCACGGGAGTCACAGCGCCGAACGGAGTCCCCGTGTACGCCATGCTAGAGGCCGACGGCAGCTGCACCGAGCACTACACGTTTCTGCTGGCGCCCGGGAGCAAGGTTGTGGTCAGCGATATCGACGCAACGCTCACGACCAGCGACTCCGAGATCGTCGAGCAGGCGTTAGATGAAGCCGACGTCCCCGCCATGATGACCGCGGCCGACCGCTTGCTGCAAGCTTGGGCGATGAAGGGGTATACGATTGTGTATTTGACTGCGCGTCCCAACGTACTGCGCACGGAAACCCGCGACTGGCTTCGCGATTTCATGTTCCCCGTCGGGCCGGTGATCACCCAGCCGTACTTCCAAACCGCGGAGCCCTACAAGACCCTATGGCTAAAGCGCATGGTGAATGACTTCGGCTGGAACATCGTGGCCGCGTATGGCAATGCCGACACGGATATCGCGGCGTACGAGAACGCGGGGATCCTGAAGTCTCGGACATTTATCGTTGGCCCCCTGGCTGGCACGAAGGGCACAATGCCCATTGCCAACTCCGATTTCAGCGAACACATCGCAACCTACGTCAACGTTTACCCCAACAACCTGTGACACCAGCCAACACGGAGGTTCTCCTACGTACTTCGGCTCTCATTCCTGAGGGTCCTGACGCCGCGTCGCGGAGTTTAGTGATATGCATGAGGGATGGCTCTTCCGATCCGTGCTGCGCTTCGCTCTGCTGGTCGCTTCATGGTCAAGAATCCGACGACGATGCTCAGCATGGCGCGACATGCGCTCGGCATGCGGGTCGCCGTTCCCCTCGACGCCTTGCGGTGGTTTATCTCGAACACTCCCCCTTCAAAGAAGGCGCCGCAGGACATCACGATCATACCGCGCCCGCCGGCGATTAGTCTGGGCGCCACCGTAGACTTGATGGGCACCACGGTGCGCGCCGGGGCATCGATTCGAACCGAGAACATTCAGATATCCGAGCATTCCGTGAGGGTGACGCTGCGGCTTTCGGACGTGACGATGAAGGTGCTGGGGGAGTCGATGACGCCGCTTGCGGGGCTGCTAAAGAGCGGCGCGCTGGATCTGTCCAAACCCGGCAACCTGGCGAAGTTCATGCCCAAAAAGTCTCCGGTCTTGGTCGAGGCGCACGACGACGTCGTGGTTCTCGACCTTATGCAGGACGCTGGATTTGCAAACAACGACAAGGTCCGGGCGGTTTTGAACACCTTAACTCCGGTCGTACAGGTGTCGAGCATGTCGACTGAGGGAGATTTTCTGATTCTGCAGCTCAAGGCGTCCCCGTTCGGAATCTCGCGTGCGATCCACGCTGCCCGACAGTTAGCGGCTGGATAGGCCGCGCAGTCTGCAGCAGTTCTATCGGGGGAACCCAGAGCGGCGAGGGCATTTGTGGTGACGCGAGGCGGCGATGTACAAGGTAGTTGCAGCTGTGTCGCCGCGATCGGACTCGCGCTCGCGCTGGTGACTGGTTGTCCCAGTCGCCGCAATGACGAAACGGGCAAGACCGGCGAGCCCGCGACGGGGGCTGGATCGAGTGCCGACTCGCGCGCGATCCTGCAGAGCGTGGGGGCTACCGTCGCAAAGCTCGGCGCGGTGCCAGCCTGGCAGG
Source organism: uncultured Kofleriaceae bacterium (assembly GCA_964419605.1). Lineage (GTDB taxonomy): Bacteria > Myxococcota_A > Polyangia > Haliangiales > Haliangiaceae > JABFXX01. The sequence goes on from CAYQQM010000029.1 coordinate 10,698, forward strand.
CCGTGGTTGATCGGGCGCGATATCTTGAACGGAGAGGTCAGCGCGGCATTGCGTACGGCGTGTTGGGTGCGATTGCGACCGCGCAGTACCTATGGCTCATCGATGACACAGAAGGCAACGGGGCACTCGCAATCCGCGTCGCCCTGCCGCCACTTGCGCTAGCTACGCAGGGCGATCGCGTGGCTCTCGTCGGGTCGTGGTCGCTCGATGAAACTCGCGCGTGGTTTTGGCGTGCCACGACCGTTACCGTGCTGCCCGCTGCATCGCGTTCGCGCGCAAAGGACCCGCCGGCTCAGGCCGGTCATGTCATTGCGGACGGCGAACTTCCGCGCGACGCCAAGCCGATCAGTTTGGCCAAGGAAGCGGAGCGAGCGTATTTTTCTGTCGTTGGCGAGCCGCCGGTTCTCGATGGGGAGGGGTGGTCGGTCGCTGATAGTCCGGCCGGCAAGCCCTACGCGCTGCTCAATATGGTGGGTGAGCGCGGAAGTTACGGCGCGCAAGACCTTCGCGCTCCCAGCGAGCGTTGGGCGCTACAGCGCGGCGAAACCTACTGGGTTCGCATCGGCCCCGTTCATCGCCGCAGCGCTGCGAAGCTCGCCACGATCAACGCGAGAACGGCGCCAGTGCGCGTAAAATTGGCGATGGTTCGGAAGTGACAAGGGGAGCGCAAGGAATCCTATCGCGTGCTCGATTCCCGTGCGCCGGTTTCGCGTTGATGTGGCAAATGTACATGGCGCAGCACCAGCGTTGATTCGCGGCTTATGCCGGCGGTCGCCTTGCTCCTGAGCGTGTCGCACAGAGTGCTGGTCCACCTGCGTTAGCGGAATAGCGCGATGATCTCGTCGCGCACGGCGGGGAGCTTTTGTTCATCGGCTGCGGCTAGAACGCGCTCCGCAATGGTGACGTCGTCTTTGAACGTTGCGAGAGCTTTCGCAGCAGCAATCGCATCAGCGCCACCATGCGAGCGAATCGCATCGAGCAAATAGTCGTTGGCGACGTCGGTGCGGAGTAACGCGAGCGCGAGATAACCGACGCGATGGCGCTGCTCCGGCTTGCAGCCCATACACCACCGGGTGAGCTCATCGAATGCGGCCGCGATGCGCGATCCGCCGAGAGCCAGGGCAGCGACCTCGGCGCGCTCGTGGTCACCCGACAGGAGCGCGACGACGAACGGGTACGAATCGTCGCGGCTGAGCGCAAACAGGGACTCGATGCACGCAGACAGCACGGCGGGCTCGTCGTCGCCGATCAACAGCTTCAAGCGCAAGATCGCCGTGGCATCGCGACGGCCCGAATCGCCGATCCCTCGGGCGGCAGCAACCCGAGCCGCGCGGTGCGGATCTGCGAGCAATCCGGCGAGGACATCAAGCGCGTCCTCGCGCGCGAAATGCGCATGCGCGATGCCGCAAATTCCGCGCAGCTCGCCGGCGGTGTCCTCCGCGCCCCATCCCTCTTTTTGAACATAAGTTAGGCCGCCGACGAATACCGCGTCTTCCCAGTAATCGAGCGCATGGAGCGCATGTGCGATCGCGAGCTTGCCGCGACACGAGGGGTCGCGCTTCGCACCCTCGTTGCACAGCCGCTCGAATGCAGGCCCCAGATCGCGCACGGCACCATCCAGTCGGTTCTCTTCGATGATGCGCGCCGCAGCCGCGATGACTGGGCCGGTCGCTGATTGTAGCGCCGCGCGCAGCGTATCGAGCGTCTTCGAGTCGAACGGATCGAGCGCGCGCAGATTCGCGAACCGCTGCGGCGGCTTACGTGGCACGGTCATCATGCTGTCGCTGCGACACTGGCGCGTCAAGCCTATCCGGACAGGCTGATCGCATGCTCCGATTGCTCGCAGATGAAATGATCCAACTCAAAACAGAGCAAGTCGATGAACATTGCTATTAATAATAACGGTGCTTTCTAGCCACCTGGTTCGCTTTAGATGTCAGAACTCCACCGGGTGTTACACCGCTCGGCAGCGTTTGCTTAGGAAACGGGCGACTTAGTACAGTTCCCCGTAAGTTGGTGGCCACCCCGGTCGCCGAGGCGACCGGATGGCGAGGCGCGACGAGGGAGCGTACCCGAAGGTACGTGACCGAGGAGCAACGAAGACAGCCGGGATGGATCGGCGGCCCGGGTGGTCACGAACTTGCGGAGGCCTGTACTTAGCCCTGGCATGCGTTGTGCAATGCCTGTGGGCATGTCGAGACGGCTGGTGCTATGTCTGCTTGCCTGTGCTTATGGCTGTGTTGATCCGGATCCTCCAATCGCCCCTGCGCAGCAACCACAAACGTGGGATCTGTCGGCGCGTTTGCGTCTGTCTTGGGCTGGGCAAGACGTGATCTCGTCCAATCCAACGGATTCGCGAGTTCCACGCACGATGACCGGCCCGATGAAGCCTTGTCCCACCCTCGTTGAGGACAACGTTCAGAAGCTGATCGTTGAGATCATCGTCGGCACCGGTTCGGCATATTTGAACAGTTTTGTCTTCGATTGTGGCCCCGGCGAGGCTATGATTCCCGTCCCAGAAGGGTCGGGCCGATTCTCGATCCAGGTCGTCACCGCGCGGAACTACACCTGGCTCGCGGCGGAGACGCAGTTTTCGACGGTTAGCGGGCAAACGACGCGTGCGGAGATTTCTAACTTAAATAATGAATTAGAAACCTCGGTTGGTGGTGGCAGCGAGAGCGGATTGGGCAGCATTTTCGGGTTCTGAAAGGCGTTCGTGTGGCTACAACAATAACGGGTTCGCTGGGAGCGGAATCGCCTGACCCTAATCGACAACGAACCGTTGTTCTTCAACGCATTGTCGTTGGTTGGCTGTTCGGACAGGCTGTATCTAATTTCCGATTCATCCTAGGGCGGTAGTCGCCGCTGTCCTCGCCCTCTCAAGCTCGGTGCCGACGCGGAGGCGATCGAGGTAGGCCCGGTACACGAAGGATCGGTCGCGCTTTTTTCCGGTTGTCTCGACGAGAACGCCCGTGGCTGCGAGCATCTCGATCGCGCGTCCCGCGGTGGGCTTGGTCGTCTCGACGAGCTTCATCGCCGATGCGACGGTGACGACGGGGTGGCGCGGCAGCAGCTCGAACAGCCGTAGCGCGACGACGGACATCCCCTCCTGCGCGAGCACGCGCACGCGGTCCGCGGCTACGAGCGCGAATAGCTCTCGCGCGGAGGCGACCGCCTCGTCGGCGATCGTCGCAACTCCGTGGAGGAAGAAGTCGAGCCAGCCCTCCCAGTCGCCGTCGACCCGCACCGCGTTGAGCCGACGATAGTAGTCGTCGCGATGCCGCTTGAGGAACAGGCTCAGGTAGAGGACGGGCTTGGTCAGAAGCTTCCAATGCTCGAGCAGTAGCGTCACGAGCAAGCGGCCGATGCGGCCGTTGCCGTCGAGATACGGGTGGATCGTCTCGAACTGCACGTGTAGAAGCCCCGCGCGCACGAGAGGCGGCAGCGAATCGTTCGCGTGCAGATACTTCTCGAACGCACTGAGCACCTCGCCGAGCACATGCGGAGGTGGCGGCACGTACGCGGCGTTGCGAGGTTGGCTTCCGCCGATCCAGTTCTGGCTGCGACGCAGTTCGCCGGGCAGCTTCTCGGCACCGCGGACGCCGCGCATGAGTCGTTGATGCGTCTCGTTCAAGAGACGCATCGAAAGCGGCAGCCCCTTGGGATCGGTGAGCTGGGCGCGCGCGTAGGCGAGCGCGTCGAGGTAGTTGCAGACCTCCTCGACGTCAACGTTGGGTGCGGCACTCGGTTCGGCGCCGTCGTGGGCCTCGAACGTGAGCAGATCGACGAGGGTCGCCTGCGTTCCCTCGATCTGCGACGACAGCACGGCCTCTTTGCGGACGAACGCATAGATGAACCAGTCCAGCGATGGGACGATTTCCCCGGCCAGCTCGAGGCGAACGAGGGCTTGCTCGGCTGCGCGGAGGCTCGTGGCGAGGGCGGTGTCGACGGCAATGGGCGGATCCGCGGGCGGCAGCCCGTGCGGGACGAAGGCCGCGACCGTCTCGCCACCCACGGTAGTTCGCTCGTATCGTCCGGTGGTTCGTTTGGGCATGTCGGTTCCGCTAGGGACACGTGCTTGACCAGGTCCGCAGGCTGGGAAAGCCGGCGTTACCAGGGCTAGGCGCTAGTAACGAATCCTTTACTAGCGCGCGATGTTAGTCAAGCTCTCGTTACTAAGGATGCTAACATCGCCGCGAAGGCTTCGCCGCTAGCCGGTGCAGGCGGAAAGTACTCGAGGTCGTCAACGAGCAAGTGCCGGCAATCGATCGCTCAAGCAAGCAACTTTTGGCTTGCCCTCCCTGGCAAACATCAATAATTAACTCCACTTAGGAGTGGCATCGGCGATGCACTGGGAAACGGAGGGGGTAGCTCGCATGAAAATTCTCTCAGCGATATCTCGGTCGCCGGCGACTCGAAGTGCGCATGCCGGTTCTGGGACGCGAGACACGACCCAAGCGACCGAGGACGGTGCAGCGGATGGTGGCGGGGTCGAGGTGGTGGCGATGTTGGGTGACTCAGTGATCGGCGTTACGCACTGCTTCGATCCAAGAGCGGGAAGGGTGAGCCGCAAAACCTGGGTGCTTTTTGCGATCGGGGTCGTGTCACTCGTCGCGGTGATGTTCGCGTTTTGTGCCGGGATTGCTAATGCGGCGCACAACGACGAGCAATACGCCTACGAGACGATTCAGCTTTACAAGCCAGGCTATGCTGTGCGGCCGCGCACCTTATCGGCCGAGTTCGACTGGGTCGCTGTTGTCGGTCTGGCCACCGCGCTGCTGACGATGACATTCGCGCTAGCGCGCTTGCACAAGGAAAAAGCGAACTCGTCGGTGAGCATCGGCTGTGCGCCGGGTGTCGATTTTGCAACCGAGAGAACGCGCGCGGCGTCGTTTATTCTCGTCGAACCATGTGGCGAGGACTTCGCGTTCAATATCGATCGCAGCATGGATGGTGAGATGATCGTTAGCGGCCAAACGACATCGCTGGCAGAATTGGCTGCTCGGGGTCAGACGCGCATATCGCCGATTCCCGCCAATGCAAGGATTCGAGTCTACGCGGCCAACGCGACCTTTCTCGTGTCGAGCGTCAGTCGGGCGCGTCCATGTGCGGCTCCCGGGTTTGCGGTAGACCTGCCGTTCCTATACTCACTTGCGGGAACTGCAGCAGCTGCGGCGATGATCGCACTGTTGTTGTTTCATGCCGTAGCCGACGATTCGAGTGCCCGCATCGACTTCGCAGCGCTAGACGAAACCGCAACCCGCTTTGCTAGCACGACGGTCGAAGTTGCTCCGCCTCTGGTCGCAGAGGCAGTAGCCGTTGGCGATCCAGCGCCGGCCGATGGCGGTTTGTCCTCGGCGCTTTCGACACGTTTGATGGGGAGTCCGAACTCGAGTCGCGTCGGCGGCCGGTATGCAATGCAAAAGCATCTAGACAAGCCACAGCTTGCCCGTCAGCAGGCGATCGAGCTGGCACGAACAGCGGGGATCCTGGGCAGCAGCACACTTGTCCAAGGTGGAGCCTTCGCCTCGCTAACCGAGGTCAGCGATATCAGCAGTGGCTTCGACGAGTCCGACATCTCCGGTGGCTTGATTGGCAAAGAGGCGGGTGAAGTGAACGGGAACTTTGGCCTTGGCCGGTCGGGTTTTGGCCCGGATAGTGGGGGCGAGGGTTGGGGCACCATCGGCGCTGGTCCGTACGGAACCATCGGCGCCTCGGGGAGTTGTGGGAATCGTTGCGGCATCGGGAGCGGTCGTGCCAGTGCTGGGCTGTCGGGCCACACTCCAGCGGTTCCCACGGTGATGTTGTGTCATGCAACGAGTCCACGGGTGAAGCTGTGCTGGCTAGATCAAGGCGATCTGGATAAGGCGATCATTCGCCGCTACATCAAGCGCAATATTCCAAAAATATCGTACTGCTACGAAAAGCAGTTGCTGGCGAAACCAAATCTGGCCGGCACTGTGACGAGTCAGTTCTTCGTTGCTCCCAATGGCAGGGTGATATCGTCGCACAGCAGCGGCCTCGATTCAGAAGTGGCAAATTGTGTGTCTGATGTCATCGCTGGCATCGAGTTCCCAAAATCCGTACATGGCAGTCTCACTAAGGTGAACTATCCATTTGCTTTTCGGCCGACCGGCGTGTAGCGCTACCGAGAGCGGACCATAGGGCAGCACCGCTTCCTGCGTCGACTAGATACACGTGATCGTTACCCGCTAATCGGGGCAGGTTCAGTGTTTCGATCCGCGCGGTGAAGTCGACCGATCGGTCAAGTTCACCCTTGCCGCGCGGCAGGTTGATGAGAACCCCAGCATTCGAACCAAATCAAGCCATCCAGCTCGGGGGCTGTGTTGTATCGATACGAACCCACCGGGGGGCAGACCTGTTGGGTCCGATTCAGAAGCGACTCCTGCGTTGGGAGACGCCGAATGGATGTGCGAAAATGCTCCTGACCTCATCCACGAGTTCTGCACCATGTTTGTTTGGTGCGAGATGTTCGACGTTGGCTGCGGAGGCTTCCAGGCGCAACGTGGGTCGGCTAAACCGCGCGATGGTCATGTGATTCGTGTGCCTATCGCGCACACCGGCTAATGAAGATGCGCCAGCTCGAGTTCACCGCGGTCGATGGCGACGTGACCTTGCGCTTGTACGTCGCCCCGGAACGCAATGATTCCCAGGCGGCGGCCATGGCCGGCGCAGAACAAGCCGCCAAGGGTGCGCCGCTCGCATCGCTCGTGCGCGCCTCGGATACGATTTTAGTCGGCGTCGTCATCGAGAAATTCTCGAAGGTACTCCCCCCTTTCCTCCCAATCGACACCCCACAGCCTGATGGTTCGGCTCGAGTGCTGGCGGAAGTGTTTCCAACACTCCGCGTACGTTTGACCTTTCTTTGGTTCAAATTGGTCGATGCGGATGGGATTGTGCCCAGTCCCGTAGGAGATGAATTCACCGCGCAGTCCAAGCGCATCAAGTTCCCCGGTGATGGCATCGCGGACGCTATGTTCATAGGCAGCACGGTCTTCGAGGCAACAGGCACGGCTCAGAAAGAAGTCTCCATCCAGAAAACCGTGCTTCAATACTGCGTCGTTGACAGTGAACTCCTTTTCGACTACGGGGTCGTACCATCCCCCGGTATCGGTGCGGGCGAAGAAGCCTGAGCTTGCACCGAACAGCACTTGAGAGAAAAACAGACGGTCATCAAACTCCATGTGCCCGTGCCACCATTCGAAGTTCAGAAATCCCAAGAGAGGACCGACCCAGCGGCAAGGTGGAGCTGACGGCCAGGCTGCGTTCGGGAATGCATCGGCGACCTCGCCGACCTCAGCAAACCGATAGAAGCCCATTTGATGACCGGACACATCAACGAGTTCTTGATCTCCGCTGAGAATCCTCGATGAGAGGCGGTCCTGGAAGGTGTGGCTCCACCGGTTCTTGCGCCCGTTGTTAGGCATACGAATCCCCAAGAGGTATCGAAACCAATCCGAGGAGCCACCCACTCTGCGATCCTACCGGAGTGAGGTAATGCCTGCGAACTCCCCGACCGGATAAGGACCTCGGCAGTACCCAGAGTGTTGATGGCAGCCAGATTCCGTTTCGCTGGGGAGCACTTCAAACCCACGCGGGCCGCTGCGACGATGTAGTCGCTACGCGGTACGGCTCGGCGAGATGTCGTGCGTCGGTGTGCCGCAAGTCACATTGGGCCATCTGTGTTTGTGCTTTCAGCTAGATGACTTGCGTGGTACGGAGGGATGTGACACCAGAGGTCGAACAACTGATCCGCGCGTTGCACTCCGAAGTGGAGAGCGCCGAAAGCCACGTGGGCGACGGTCGGCCGTCACCGAATAACGAGGCAGCCGTACGTGGAGAAAATCCACTTCGACGAATGGGCCCGAGTGCGGATGTATTTGGGCTCGTCGCGTATAGCGGACCGGCGCGAGGACCGCTTGGCGAAGGGTTTGCGAGTTGGCTAGCCAACTATCTAGACGAAGTGCAAAACGGCCCTAGCCTCGGCGAGATAGTAGTTGCGCTCAGCAGCGGGAATTTGGAAGGCCTTCCAGAGGAAATAAGGCAAGCCGAGGCCGGCGGCGGTTGGAAGAAGGCCGGAGTAAAGGCCGGCCTCTCGTGGTTCGAGCGCATAGCCTACGGTTTGTTATTAAAGTTGCAGCTCAAGCGAATTGGCGAACTCGGCTTCGAGCTGACAAGTGCGTGCAAAACTCCCGAAGCAATACAACGCTTCTACGAGATTCTCAAACCGCTGGGAAAGGAGCGGCTTATACCATCGAGCGATCCGGTAGCCCTGGGAGGTTATGTCGTCAAAGTCACCCACAATGAGACAGCCAAGACTTTGTGCGTGTCGTTAGTCACCGGTAGGGGAAAGACGGTGTTCGAGATTCCGCGCGAAAATGCATTGCTGTTCTTCAAGCAAAGTGATGCCTTCGTAGAAAGCTCAGGAGTTCGTGCGGCTGCTGGATCCGTGTCACCGCATTCGGTGGTAAACGAAGTATGTGACCGCACAGTCGGCGAACAGATAGAGGCGGCGCTGAAAAGGGACCCAGAAGGAGCGGGCCGGGCGTGGACTGAAATCCTTGGCTTACACGCGGTGAGGAAAAGGCGCGAACAGGTCAAGTCCGACAGGCTTGCAGTGAACATTTGGCCGACGTCTGTGGAACGGCTGCTAGGGCTGGACGTTACGTTCGCCATCGGCGGGCGATGGACCGTCTGGCAGGTGGATCCTAGAGACGTGGTGGGGTTCGGAGCGGCCGTCAGGCGGTTCCGCGAGACGTTTTCTGGTACTGCTGCCACGTCCGCGGTTCATGCGGAAGCTGGTGGCACTGCCGGAAAGGTCGTTTCTATCCGCTCTGCGACACCCAAGCCACGCGGTGGCGCGCCGCTGGTCGAGGGGATTCCCAGGGAATTACACGAGATCCCGCAAATGCTCTCTCTCCGAGAATTGGAAGCGCAGGGAAAAACCGCTGCTATAGCAATATTGCGAGAACTCCAAGATTTGACGCCGACCGCGATCAGCGCGGACCTAAAACTAAGCGCCGAGGCAACCCACGTATACATTAGCGAGCTGCAAATTCAGCCAGGACGTTCCAATACGCAAATGCTTCCTGCTGTAACGAATTGGATTGTAGCGCTCCAAAAGCGGGTCCCGAATCTTGTGTTCGACGACCAGCCTAAGTTAGCGGAACTCTTTGCCTGGCTTACTATGAAGTGAATGGGCTATGCCGAGCGCTTATCGTGCTCGCACAGGTCGAGCCAACGGTTTCCGTACACGACAGTCTCACTAAGGTGAACTATCCATTTGCTTTTCGGCCGACCGGCGTATAGCGCTACCGAGAGCGGGCCATAGATCTACGTTGAGAACAGTCGCATGCAGGATCAGCGGAGTCGAGAACACACCAAATAGCAAGGCGAACAGCTTCGCCCTGGGCGTGGGAGCGGCGACAAATGCGACAAATACCACCAGCAAAATCGTGAGCACGGACAGTAGGCACGGGAGATTGGTTACGTGTGTCGATACTCCGAACAGTCGGTAGAGCAATGCCAGTGGTATGGTTAAGCCGATCCGCATCACGAACGGATGGTTCTCGTGCGTCGCAAATACTTCCCTGGGGTTCCTCGAAAGGGCGTTAGCGACGTCGGCGTACCAAAGCGGGTCAGACGCGACGAAGTCACCTTGGCCTACAACGAAAAGCAACGTCGCGATGACACAGGCGAAGAGCAAGGCGAACCCCGGATACCGCACGGGCGTTGCGAAGGTACCAGAGGGCGGCCTCGTTGCGAGGGGTGACTAGCTAGAACCCCTGCATTCGAGTGGGCTTGGTCTCCAGCTGATCGCTTAGCACTTAGTAAAAAGTCCGTAATGCTCGCGGGCCGGCGACCTCTACCAGGCCGATGACAACAAAACATATAATCGCCGCTCTCACATGTTTCGCTGGTTGCGTCGACGCAAACGTCACGGATACCAACGATACGAACACCACAAGACAAGAAGTTGCGATCACTTCATCTGCATTGGTCAACGCGACCACGACGTTCACAGATGCCGTCGCCCTAGGCGTACGCAACGTAGCCAATGAGAAGGGGCTGCCCCTCACGTCAGCGGTCGCGACCGGCTACACGCCGCGCAACACGATCGGTTCCGCGGCATCTGCCACGTCTCAGCTATTTTTCGTCGGACGAAGTTTCCGGACCACTACGATGAAACCTGGACTTTACCAAATCAAGCCATCCAGCTCGGGGGCTGTGCTGTATCGATACGAACCCACCGGGGGGCAGACCCTGTTGGGTCCGATTCAGAAGCCGACTCCTGCGTTGGGAGACGCCGAATGGATGTGCGAAAATGCTCCTGACCTTATCCACGAGTTCTGCACCACATTTGTTTGGTGCGCGATGTTCGACGTTGGCTGCGGAGGCCTCCCAGGCGCAACGTGGGTCGGCTAGCGCGGGCGATGGCTGTCGGCACTTCGACCCGCTAGACTCGTAGTTCAGGTCTTTGGCCGTGCTGACGGGGTTTCAGAGCGGTTCTATGCAATATCTGCGGAGCGAAAGCTCAAGAACCCTGCGGTCATCGCGATCTCCAGCGCCGCTCGCCACGACACGTTCGCATCTGGGGCGGTTAACTCAGCTGATGCGCACGGGGCTGATCACCAGGCGGGCGATGTTACATAGGCTACAGATCGGGGGCGACTCATGAAAATTGTGGTTCTAGACGGTTATACGTTGAATCCGGGCGACCAAAGTTGGAGTGATTTGGAAGCTCTCGGAGAGTGTCAGTTCTATGATCGGACCGATGCGTCTGAGTTGATAGATCGAGCCCAAGGCTACGACATTGTAATCACCAATAAGGTGGTGCTCGGCCGCGGGGTCCTCGAGCGACTGCCTCGGCTGCGCTACATCGGGGTGACTGCAACCGGTTACAACGTCGTGGACGTGGCCGCGGCGCGCGAGCGAGGAGTGATCGTCGCGAATGTTCCCGTGTACGGCACGCGCTCAGTTGCGCAGCTAACGTTCGCGTTGATCTTGGAACTCGCTCATCATGTTGGAGTCCACGCAGATTCGGTTCGGCGGGGCGATTGGGCGAGGTGCCCGGACTTCGCATATTGGACATCGCAACAGGTCGAACTCGAGGGCAAAACGCTCGGCGTAGTGGGTTGGGGCCGAATCGGCCGCGCCGTCGGAGAGCTGGGAAGGGCGTTCGGCATGCAGGTCATCGCGGCGACCCGCTCGGCCAGTGCGCTACCGGAAGAAGGAGTCCGACACGTCACCGTGGACGACGTGTTTGGCCTCAGCGACATCGTCAGTTTGCACTGTCCGCTCACCGATCAAACCCGACACATCGTAAATCGGTCACGGCTTGCGCTGATGAAACGGGAGGCCTGGCTCATCAACACCAGTCGGGGCTCGCTCGTGGATGAGGTCGCCCTAGCGGAGGCGCTCCATAGCGAGTCGATCGGCGGAGCAGCTCTCGATGTTCTCAGCCTGGAACCTCCGCCTGCAGACCACCCGTTACTTGCGGCCAAGCACTGCATCATAACGCCCCACATGGCCTGGGCGACAGTGGCAGCGCGTCGCCGCTTGATGTCGACTACCGTCGACAACATCCGGAATTTCCTCGCGGGTCGCCCGACGAACGTCGTCAATCTCTGAGCGAGTCCACTCTCATCGACGAACGAGCGAATGGGAGCGGAAATCTAGGTCGCGTGGTTGCACGATGCCGCGCCACTGCTCAGCGTTTGGACCAACAATCGCAGCGCTGGGGCTGCAAATCCCGCTGTCTTGCGCGGGGCAAATGCGCCGAGAACAAGCGAGCCGACGATAAAGGCGAGCACCGCACCGCACCGCTGCCGTGTTCATCGAGCCTTGCCCCGGAACGGCGGCAGATCGTCTGCATTTCCGCTTCGAGCAGTCGCCGCGTTTGCTCGAACAGCGCCGGACTTCGCACGGCCTCGGCAAATACCCCGACCCAGCATCGGGCGGCGACCGTATCCGCTGTGGCTCCAAGCGCAAGTGCGCCGCTAACATAGGCGTCGAGCGGGTCGGTCTCGGATTCGAAGCTGTGGGTGCGATCGCGAAAACGCGTTACGAGGTCGGCGATGAGGCTGTTCAGAAGGTCATTCTTATCGGCAAAGTAGTGCGCGCCAGCGACTTTCGAAGCTGCGCTCATCGCCGATATCGATCTATCGATCCTGGGTCAGGACGCGCTTGGCTTCATGGACTTTGAATATGGTGTCGAAGAGGAATACGCGCATGTGCCGACGTTCGTGTTTCGATGCCGGCGCGGCAAATTCCTTGCCAACCTGCTGCAGCGCTCGCAACTCTTTCTCACAGCAACGTTTCGAGCGCGCTACGAGCATGTTGCTCGCACGCAGATCTCCAGCCTGCTTGCGAGCCCGCGCTACCGCGCCTATCGCTGGTTCCGATGGATGTTGTGAGCGTGGGGCCCCGCGTTGCGATCAAGGTATTACCTGCGTCATGCAAGTATAATGGGGGTCGAGCATTGCTTGAAAATCCCTATGAAAACGAACAAAACAGCCGCTCGCGTCCTATTCTCATTGAGGCCCCCAATGACCCTTGCCAAGATATCCGACCTTGCGACCGATCATGGCCCTCCCGGACTTCTTCGCTGGGTTGCCGAGCTCGTCCACGCCCATCGCCCGGTTCTGATCGACGAGCCGGCCGAAGTCGGTGCGCGGGCGCTTGGTATCACCGCAGGTCATGTTCCAGTGTTGGTTCACCGCGCGCGCGAGCGGATTCGGTCGTGCGCTTATGAGGAGTCGTAACGCTGTGTGGACAAAGTCGGCGCTCGCGCAGGCGCTACAGATCCAATACCCCATCGTGCAAGGCCCGTTTGGTGGAGGAAACTCCACGCCCGCTCTCGCAGCCGCAGTCTCCAATGCTGGTGGCCTCGGATCTTTCGGCGCCGTTGGGCTCCACCCGGAACAGATTCGCTCCAAGGTGGCGGAGATTCGAGCGCTCACCAGTCGTGCCTTCAACATCAATCTGTGGTGTCCCATCGCGGGACAAGATGATGTCGTACCGACGGATGCGGCGCGCGCGCGCATGCTCGAGTCGGTAGCTCCGCTGTATCGGTCGCTTGAGCTTGCTGTCCCGAAGCGAGAAGACATGCCGACGTTCGACGAGCAGATGCCGACAATCCTTGAGCTTCGCCCGCCGGTGTTCAGCTTTGTGATGGGAGTTCCAGATCGGGCGATTCTCGCCGAGGCCCGTCGATCTGGTATCTATACGATCGGCACGGCCACTACGGTGGACGAGGCGGTGGCGGTCGAAGACGCAGGCGCCGATGCAGTCGTCGCCTCGGGCAGCGATGCCGGAGGACACCGCGGTTCGTTTCTTGCAGCCGTCGAAGACTCGCTGGTCGGGACGATGTCGTTGGTGCCACAGATCGCCGACGCGGTGAGGATTCCGGTCATTGCCGCCGGTGGCATTAGCAATGGGAGGGGTATCGTTGCTGCTTTGGCCCTTGGGGCGGACGCGGTGCAGATCGGCAGTGCATTCTTGGCAACCGACGAGGCCGGCGCCTCGCGCGTTCACAAAGACAAGCTCGGAACTGCGGACGCCAGGCGAACGTATTTGACGCGAGCAATCACGGGACGGCACGCGCGGGGGATTCGCAACACGCTGATGCAAACCCTCGAGGAAATGCTCGATGAGGTACTTCCCTATCCCTCGCAACACCTGCTAACGGCTTCGTTGCGGGCGAGTGCAGGGCGTGCGAATCGAGCGGACCTGTTGGCGCTATGGGCCGGGCAAAACGCGGCCTCGGTGCGCAAGCTTCCCGCTGCGGATTTGCTGCGTCTGCTCGTCCATGAAGTTGACGCGGCTCTGCGACACGCGCGTCTGGCTCCGACGACGTAGTTCCGGATACGCACGCCGAGATCACGCAGATCTCGGGACAAAGCGGTCCGCTGGTTGAGGCCCGGCTCGGTCCGGAGGCGAGATGGTGTGATGCAGCGAAACGGCTATGCGGCACCCTTGGACTCGCGGCGGGTTACGCGTATGGCGAAATAACGCGCAAAGGTCAGGGCCGCAGCCGGTTCGACTTCAAGGGCCCTGTGGGAGCGGCAGCCATCGGCGGTGAGCTGTGATTTTCGCGGGTAGCGTTGCGCATCGCGCTCGAGGGTAGATTGCGGATCGGCGACGACTACGACTCTAGTAAAGAGAAGTTTTCAGGAGTCCATTTCGGAACAGCCGTGACCCTCGGCATCGGCGCTGCCGTCTAACGCAATTGGATGCGGTTCGTTGGATTCGATCCGAGACATCCAAGCTGGTTACTCGATCCACGGGTATCGGCGCACCGAGCGGAGGTGCACCGAGCGAGCCTCACCTCTTCCGACTCCGGTTCCGGTTCCGGTTCCGGTCCCGACTCCGGTTCCGGTCCCGACTCCGATTCCGGTCCCGGATTCGGACTCTAACTCATTGATTCAATTCGTCGCAATCACACCCGAGCGAGCCTCACCTCTCGACGAAATGCGATGGGCGATGGTACTTGATCTGTCGATGGCGCCCGTAGTCCCCGATCCGAAGCGAACGCGCGGTTTCAAGACTGCCGAGGAGTTCGAGACGTGGCTCGCGAAGCATCACGCACGTGAACCCGAGCTGTGGCTAAAGATTCACAAGAAGGCGTCTGGGCTTGCAACTGTGACGTACGCTGAAGCGTTGGACGTCGCGTTGTGCTGGGGATGGATCGACGGCCTCAAGAAGTCGTTCGACTCCAACTCGTTCCTGCAGCGGTTCACACCCCGCAAGCCCAAGAGCGTGTGGAGCCAGATCAATCGTCGCCATGTCGCGCGCCTGATCGCCGCCGGCCGCATGACCGAACACGGCCAGCAGCACATCGACTCCGCCAAAGCCGACGGCAGGTGGGATGCAGCCTACGCCCCTGCAAGCGAGATGCAGATTCCCGATGAACTGGCCGCAGCTATCCGCACACAGCCGCAGGCGCTCGCGGCCTTCAAGCGGCTGTCGAGACAAAATATCTACGCGCTCGCGTATCAGATTCGCGCGGTGAAATCTCGCGCCGTGCGAGCCGCTAAGATCGAACGCTTTGTCGCGATGCTTGCCCGCGGCGAAACGATTCACCCGCAGAAAGCCTCCCGGCGGAAGGCGAAAAATAGCCGGGCGGCGTAGCGCATCACGCGGAGAGTCTGCCCCAGTGTCAGTCAGTTCGAATGGGCAACCGACCTGCCAGGTCAACATGAGGAGTTGAAGTCGAGCACGCTGGACTCAAACCTCCCGGAGACTACTCCGCACGCGATCTCACGTGCATGATTGCCGTTGTGAGCCGAAATTCGGCGGTCAGAGTTCGATCGTTGACCGTTTGTCGACGGGCTACGGCTGTCCTCACATGGCTCACACCGCTCTCCATCCCGACATGCGTTCAAGGCGTGCGTAGCCAGCTTCCATGCCATGTTCCATACCGGTGGCAAGCATCGCTTTACGCGTCTCGGCGTCGGGCAATGTCATGCGCATGGTCATGATCGTGCCATTGCCATCGGCTTCAAAGGTGGTTTCAATGCGATTGTCGGGTGTTGGATCGGGCATATGCATTCGTTCAATGTGGACGATGCGCCTCGGTGGCTCCAACTCGACGAATTCTCCGGTCAGGTAGAATCCTCCGCCTTTTCCGTTGCTCCATTCATAGCGGATTTTTCCGCCAACCTTTTGCTCGTTGATGCACACCGGCATGGTCCAGCCGTCAGGCCCAAGCATCCACTGCTGGATGAGTTTCGGATCCATGTGTGCGCGATAGACCTCTTCGGGGTATGCGCTGAAGCGTCGCTTGACGACAACCTGCGTTTCGCCTTCGGTTTCCAGTGTCAACTTGCTCATCTGTTGGCTCCTTTACGTCGTTTCGGTTTTGCCAGGAGGCTGTCTAGGCGTTGATAGTTTCGCTCCAGTGCGGTTCGGAGCATCCCGAGATATGCGTCGAGTTCAGCCAGTCCGCCGCGCGCAAGGCGGCATGGCCGCTTTGTGCCGTCGATGGATTGCACCACCAGCCCCGCCGCGGTGAGCACCTTGATGTGCCGAGACACCGCCGGCTGCGAGATCTCAAATGGTGCGGCCAGTTCGTTTACGGTCGCCGCGCCGGCGGCAAGCTGCGCAAGAATGGCTCGTCGTGTCGGATCCGCGAGTGCGTTTAATGTGGCGTCAAGGGAGCCTGCCTGAACCATGCCTGCTACATAACTCACAAATTATATAACGTCAAGAGCATGATGTGGCATCCGGGACGCCAACCATACGCGCGCCCCGGAGTTCGGCCGACAATAGGCTTCAATCCCTAGTACCTCGCGTGCGCCAGTGATTTTGACGGGTTCCGGTCGCCGAGGCGCGCCGATCAAAATCACTGCGGCGAGGTCCTCTGGCGCAACTTCTCCAGGATCCGCGACCGCAATGACCGTCCGCGCGCGCTTGCGCTACCGATCGCCCCCCTTTTTTTTGCGATTCGCAACCGATTGGGCTGAAGGGAAGGACCGTCAAGGGTCGCAGATGCCGTCGTTGTCGGCATCTGTGCAGGTTGCGCAGCGCGCAACAACTCGAGTGTCCGGTGCGGGGTCCTGCGTGCGTTCTATCGTAAGCAATTGATGCTGCTTGGCGGTGCATCGCTGGGCGCTGGTGCCGATCGTCCAACAGGGCTTGTTGGTGGACTCGGCCGAAGAATTTGGGTTGTTGCACGCGGGCAATGGCGTCTTGCTTTGCGTTCCATCGCCTGGTGACGCGATCTCGACTACCTCGCAGTCGTACTGTGGTCCCTCGGTGTTTGGATCCATATCGGCAAGTGCGCTATCGATGCACGCCGCGGGCAACGCTGACGCAAGCAGCTGTCCAACTTGAGTCAGCCCATCGGAGAGATCGGGGTCGCAGATCGAACGAGCCACCGATCGAACCGAGAACGAATCGAGAAATTGTTTGATCCGAATAGGCGGATCGGCCACTTCCGGTTGGCCGAGTGAATTTGTGTAACTGCAGGAATGGGCGAGCTGCGGAATTTCAGGGTCACCGAGTCGAGGCGCGCGAAGCTCTACCTCGAACGGTTCAGGCGTGCCCATAATCCCTGCCACAACAACTTTGTTCGGGTCGTCCGGTTTGAGACCTTTGAAGAACGCAACGTAATCGTCGATCTTCGTTAGATATGGAGAGTTGTTGTTCGCGTGGCAGGAGCGCTTGCGGCCGGCCTGGGCCATCGCTGTGGAATCCGCTCCGCCATCGTCGCATGTAATGCCCAACCGTGTGCAGCGAAACGAATTGCGAGGACCTAGCGCCGCCGCGTCGCTGGCGAGGAGTGCGGATTGAGCCAGCGAGCAGTCGTCTTCATCGGCGACAAATACAATGGCCAGATACGCATTCGGGCGAAGAAACCCGGCGTTTGCGGCATTGCCATCGAGCGCGCGCTTGGCTGCCTCGAGATGCTGTTCGATGAAACAGCCACTATCGCCTGCAGTCGCAATGGCAGAGAACGCTTCCGCAAGCGATCCTGTGTAGTTTTTGGAGCGCGTGCCATCGGCGTTCTGGGTATCGCGGATGAAATTCCCAACGACCAGCGGTGTGCCATAGGTCTGCAGGTTGCCGGTTTTGCCTTCTCCCGCGCATCCGCCGCGGCCGGCAATGGTAGGTCCAGGCACGGTATCTTGTGTTCCCTTGGTGCCTAGGTCGGAGGTCACGACGCCGATATGAATGCTCGGTAGCCCGCCGTCGAGGGCGGCTAGCACGTCGACGAACTTTGCGAAACCCGCTTTCAGCTTCAACTGCTTGTCCCTCATCGAGGCCGAGTCATCGATGACGAACAGCAGGTCAAGGTCCCGGTTAGGCACCGCGGGAATGTCAATTTCGACGCGACTTGGCTGTGAGTTCTGTTGCGTAGCGGAGCAACCGGGAAGCAACGTTAGAGAAAGTGCCAGTAGAGCTGCGAATACAACAACTATGCGCTGCATCAGTCGCCCAGAGTAGCATGCGCAACTACCGCGGAATACATCTAAAAACTAGAGCGATATCGAATAGTTGCCGCCGGAACTGAACTCTGCGGAGCTGAACTCTCTAAAGTTTGAGCGCGACGGGCTGGGCATATCTCCAATCGCTCATCCTCGACAACTGCTCCGTCGATGCGATTGCGCAACTCCGCCGGGGTGCGCCGCACTCCCGACCCGGGAGTGCGGAGGCGGATCGATTCTTCAGCCGAAGTGTCTCCACGTTGGTGTGGCGGATTCCGCCCGGAGATGTGCGATTGGCGAAGGCTCAGAATCACGTAGCGCGCGAAATCGCGATCCAATACACTGTGGTGATAGATCATGGCGTCACGTACCGAACCGACGGAATCCGCATGGACGATCGCCAGCGCTGCAGCTGCGCTACAGGAGGGCACCGTGGTGCCGTGCATGACCGGCTCGCTTGGATACATGAAAGAAGTGCGCGACAAGTGCCTGGCCGCTGGAATTCCGGCCGTGGTTATCGCGCCTGCGCCTGGGCGAGGTTGAGGCACAAAGGCGCAGCTCCTGGTCCAGGAGCACGACCTGGCTCGATTTGCTGGGCTACTCGACGGTGAGTGGCTAGCCGCTGTGGATCGAGAAGGCCTTGCGTCACCGTCGATCAATATCGACGCGGTGTCGCACGGCGATGAACCGCCGTGCCCGGCGTGCGGTACTGCGGCGCCGCTGATCGATGGAGCCTGTTCCGACTGCGGGCTTCAGCTGGATGATTCACCCGCTTCGTGCAGCAAACCCGGTTGTGGGAGCTCGGGCGGCTGCGGCTGACTATTGCTGACTATCGCGAGAACCCAGGTCATGGCGGCGGCTTCCGCCCGGGGGTTGTGCACATCTTGACGGTGAACAGTACGGAACGTGCCAAGCGTCGACCTGTACGTGGCGCCAACTGAGCGATCCGCGAGCACGCGCGCGGTTCCGAACTTTTTCCAGCCGTTGGGGCCGAGTCTAGGCGGCCCGTGGTACACACCACCGGTGCAGACGCAGCCCGAATTGTTGGCACTCGCCGATCGAGTGTTCGTCAAGAACTACCGACAGCAGCCCATGGTGATTGCGCGGGGCCGCGGTTGCGAAGTTTGGGATGTTGCCGGTACGCGGTACCTCGATATGACCGCTGGAATCGCAGTCTGTGGTCTCGGACATTGCCATCCACAGTTCACGGCGCGCGTTGCCGAACAACTCGGCAAACTGGTTCACGTCTCCAACTTGTACTTCAACGATCGCCAGATTGCGGCGGCGGCCGCGATCACCCAGCGATCGTTTGCGACTCGAGTCTGGTTCGGAAACTCGGGCGCCGAGGCCAACGAAGCCGCGCTCAAGTTGGCGCGCCGATATCAAGCCGTAGTGGCTGGCGCTCCCCATCGCACCACGTTTGTATCTACGATCAATGGCTTTCACGGTCGATCATTTGCGACGGTGGCCGTGACGGGGCAAGCAAAATACCGCGAAGGATTTGGGCCACTGGTCGGTCCGGTGGAGCACATCCCGTACAACGACCTCGATGCGGCGGCGCGGGCACTCGAAGCTCGGACCACCTGTGCGCTCATCGTCGAGCCGCTCCAAGCTGAGGGTGGCATCATTGTCGCCCAGCCCGGATATCTTGCTGGGCTGCGTCGGCTGTGCGACGAGACCGGGACGCTTCTGATCTTTGACGAAGTTCAAACTGGTGTCGGCCGCACCGGGACATGGTTTGGGTATGAGCACGATGATGTGGCTCCGGACGTCATGACGCTCGCAAAGGGACTCGGCGGCGGAATACCGATTGGCGCAGTCGCGTGCAGCGACAAAGCGGCGGCGGGGTTAGCGTTTGTTGCCGCCGATGGTTCGGGCAAAGAAGCGTGGCGGGGGGTTGTGCCTCACGCCTCAACGTTTGGCGGCAATCCACTTGCGTGCGCGGCGGCGGAGGCGGTGTTTGAAATTATCGACGCAGAGCGGCTCCTCGATCGCGTTGTTGCGATGGGAGACTACCTGGCAGGTAAACTGTCGGAATTGGTCGTGGAGTTTCCCGGCCATGTGACCTCGGTGCGCGGCAGGGGACTCTTGCGCGGCATTTCCGTATCCGGCGTCCCGGCGCAGGTAACGACGGCATGCCGCGAAAAAGCCATGTTGGTTTCGGTCGCTGGCGACAAGTGCGTGCGGTTTGCGCCCCCATTTATTGTGACGCGCGCCGAAATCGATGAGGCGATTGCCGTCTTGCGTTCTGTCCTTGCCTCAGGAGCTGGCAAATGAAGAAACGTTTCTTAACGCTTAGCGATATCGCACCAGAGCGCTGGCCTTCGCTATTCGACCGCACTGCGGAGTTGAAGCGGCACCGGATCGCGACCACATTTGCCGGCAAGGCAGTCGCTTTGGTGTTTGAAAAAGCGTCGACCCGCACTCGGGTATCCTTCGAAGTCGGCGTATTTGAGCTCGGCGGGCACGCGGTCGTGTTGTCGTCTCAAGGCAGTCAGATCGCGCGCGGCGAACCGATCGAAGACACAGCGCGGGTATTATCGAGCTATTGCCACGCCATCGTGCTTCGGACGTTTTCGCAAGATCGGGTAGAAGCTTTGGCGCGAGCCGCATCGGTACCCGTCATCAACGGGTTGTCCGATAGCCATCACCCATGTCAGGTCGCCACGGATCTGTTTACGGTCCGAGAAAAGTTTGGTCGAATCGACGGGCTGCGTTACGCGTGGATCGGCGACGGCAACAACATGGCCAATTCATGGATCGAGGCTGCGGGCCTGCTGGGACTGGACCTGGCAGTGGCCTGTCCCGAGGGGTTCATGCCGGACCGCAACATCCTCGTACAGGCTCAGGACAACGTGCGACGACTCGGGAGGGGGACGATCGGTCTGACCAAAGATCCTCGCGAAGCGGCGCGGGGAGCACACGTTGTATCCACCGATGTGTGGGCTTCGATGGGTCAAGAAGATGAAGCCCTGGCTCGCAGGGCGGCGTTCGCGGGTTTTTGCGTCGACGCTGCGCTTGTGCGCCTCGCCGCTAAGGAAGCCATCGTGCTTCATTGCTTACCGGCTCATCGCGGCGAAGAGATCTCAGGCGACGTCCTGGATGGTCCACAGTCGCTCGCCTGGGAACAAGCGGGCAATCGCCTTCATATGGGGAAGGCGATCCTCGAAGCGGTCGCCGCGTAGCGAAGCATCGCAGCAAATGAACTGTGCGATAGGGGTGCGTGATATATGACTTTGGGTGAGTCGTGTGCCGGCAGAAATCGGAGGGATTGGTTCGACGCTGCAGAAGCTGCGGGTCAGCCCGGACTTCGATCCTGTCAAGGCCAAGATTGCGCCTGACGAATTCTTTGTGCTGTCTCGCATCGACGGCCAGCAGTCGTTGCGAGACGTGCTTCTCGCAACTGGGCTTCCCATCGAGCGCGGATTAGCGATTGTCACTCGCTTGCGCTCGGTGGGCGCGCTGCTGCTGCCCGGTGAGAAAAATCCCCCCCAAGCGGACGTTCTTCGGGGCGCACCGCCAAGCTCAGTTTCTTCCGTCCGTGGAGTCGCCGCACAGCAGCCTGCGGCTCAGCCACCTGTGGTTCGACCGGCAGCGGATGCTGCGGCCGACCGATCGCCACAGACTGGGGCGAAATCGCCTCCCCCGAGTACGCCTGAGCCAAAGTTAGACCTCACGCTGCCGGACCCGACGAGTGACGAGCTTATGTGCCTTGCTGAGTCGTGCGATCTGCCCGATGCGGACCGACGTAAGATCTTGGCCATGGCCAGGCTGGTCGACACCGGAGATCCGTGGACGATGCTCGGTGTCGCGCACGGAGCGGACGTCCGGACCTTGAAGCGCGCGTACTTCAAGCTGTCGAAAGATATCCATCCCGATCGCTACTACGGGCGGCAGCTCGGCAGCTTTGCGCACCGGTTGTCCCAGGTATTCGAGGGTGTGAGCCGGGCCTACGATCGACTAACCAACCCCGAAAAGTCGGCGGCTCAGAACGTTCAAGCAGTCGTGCAACAATCCCAAACTCCCCAGGAATATGCCGCCGAGCTCTTTTCGCGGGCGACGGCGCTGGAAGTCGGCGGGGACCCGCTAAGCGCGATGCAACTGTTCTCGGCAGTGATTCGGGTCGATCCTCAGACCAAGTACCTCCGCCGCTCCGCCAGCTGCGCGCTTGCCGCCGGTCAGCCCCGGACCGCGCTCGAGCTCGCGAAAAAGGCGCAGGGCAATTCCCCGTCGGACCCTTCGCTGGCACGACTCTTGGCCGCTGCATTCAAGGCGTGCGGCAAGCTGCCGGATGCGGAAGACGTATTGGTGATGGCGATGGCCCTCAAGAGCGACAACGACGTGCTGATGGCGGAATTGCGTAACGATCTGGCGGAAGTTCGGCGCTTATTGAACAGCTGAATTAGGCCTGCAGGACTGGCGAACGCCGGCGAAAACGAGGGAACATAGCAGTCGTATGGGCACTGAAAAGGTGATCGGTATCGACTTAGGCACGACCAATTCGTGTGTCGCGATCGTCGAAGACGGAACGCCAGCGGTGATCCCGAATCGCGGCGGCTACAAGACCACGCCATCGATGGTTGCGATTGCCGAGAACGGCAAGCGCCTCGTCGGGCACATCGCGAAACGGCAAGCGATTACGAACGCGGAGAACACCGTCTATGCGGCCAAGCGGCTCATCGGCCGCAAGTGGGGGTCTGCAGCGGTTCGTTCGTCGCTCGAAATTATGCCCTATCGCATCGTCGAGGGGCCTCACGACGACGTCCGCATCATGCTGCGCGATCAGGTGTTCAGCGTTCCGGAGGTCTCTGCGTACATTCTGCAAGAGATGAAGCTAATCTCCGAGGAATATCTCGGAGAAGAAGCGGTGAAGGCAGTCGTCACGGTGCCGGCGTACTTCAACGACGGCCAGCGTCAGGCGACAAAAGACGCCGGCCGGATCGCCGGACTCGATGTCATCCGCATCATCAACGAGCCGACTGCCGCCGCGTTGGCGTATGGCTTTGGCCGCAACATCGAGCGCAAGGTAGCCGTTTACGACCTCGGCGGGGGAACCTTTGATATCTCGATCCTCGAGATCGGCAACGGCGTGTTTGAAGTGATTTCTACTGCCGGCGATACGTTCCTCGGAGGTGAAGACTTTGACCGCCGCATTATCGATTGGCTGGTGTTTGGTTTCGAAAAACAGCACAACATCGACCTGCGCAAGGACAAGATGGCGTTGCAGCGTCTCAAAGACGTTGCCGAGAAGGCGAAGTGTGAGTTGTCCAGTGTCAAAGAGACCGAGATCAATCTTCCGTTCATTATTTCGACGGGACGCAATGAAGCTCTGCATCTGCAAACGATACTGACGCGCGATAAGCTCGAGGAGCTGACCATGGATCTCGTCGATCGCACGATCGAGATTTGTTCGCGCACCTTGGAAGAAGCTGAGATTGGAAAAAATCAGATCGAGGACGTGATCCTCGTCGGTGGCATGACGCGGATGCCGCGAGTCCAGGAGGCGTGTGCAGCGTTCTTTGGCCTCGAGCCTTGCAAAGGCGTCCATCCCGACGAGGTGGTTGCGCTAGGCGCATCGATTCAGGGAGCGGCGCTCACCGACGAGAAGAACGATATTCTTTTGCTTGACGTCACCCCGCATTCGCTCGGCATCATGATCGTGGGAGGTTACTTCCACAAACTGATCGAGCAGAACACCACGGTACCGACCTCGGAGTCCCACGTCTTTACAACCGTGAAGGACAACCAAACATCGGTCAAGATCCTCGTTCTTCAGGGCGAGAGCGATCGCGCCGAGGAGAACGAGTTGTTAGGGGAGTTCGTGCTTACCGGGCTGCGTCGGGCGCCGCGAGGAGAAGTTGAGGTGGAAGTCACATTCCATATCAGCGCGGACGGTATCGTATCGGTGAAGGCGAAGGACCTGGAGACCGGACTAGAGCAGTCGATCACAGTCACTGCGACCTCGGGGTTAACCGAGGACGAGATCAAAAAGATGATCGATCAAAACAAGGACTACATGCTTGAGGTGCGGTCGGGCCAAGAGTTCGAGCAAGCGCGCCATCAGGCCGAAAAGTCGCTGGACGAGATCGAGTCGCTGTTTCCTCAGGTTACGGACATCATCGCTGGCTCGGACTTCGGTCAGGACGCTGTAAAAAAGGCGCGCGCGGTCGTAGAGCGTACGCGCCAATCTATTCAGGCCAAGGATCTGACAGCGCTTTCCGATGCAACGGAAGCATTAACCCGGACGCTGAATATGTTCCGCGGCGTCGTATCAAAAACACGTGGATAGGGCGTGGGCCGCAACAGCGATTTCGATCTGCCGCCACACTCTCTTGGGAGTCTTGTCCGTTCGGGCGACACTGGGAGTATCGAGCAGCTAATCGATGACGGGCTGCATCGCTATCGAGCGGGGGATTTGAACGGGGCGCTCGTAGCGTGGGAGCGGGCCCTCGCGCTCGAGCCAGCGAATGTACAGGCGTCGAGCTACGTCGGCTACGTCCGCGAAAATTCGCGACAGCTTCAGGGGGCTGCTGGCCCTGGTCTTGAGATCGAAAACGGTTCCGCGTTCTCGATGTTTGGGATGGACGAGCTCCCGGAATACGTGATCGAAAGTTCCGCCGTTCGCGCGACTCCGATGATCGACGAACCCGTGCGCGCGGCGCCGGCCCTTGATTCGTTTCGCGACGACTGGCTCCTGGAGGAAGACGTAGCAGCGGATGCGTTGCAGCGCAGCCGCACCCGTTCGTTGGAGCTGTCGCTGCAACTCGCTCTTGATGACGACGTTGGATTGTCGTCACCTCCGGACGCGCTTAGCTTCGATTCGCTGACGACTGAGTACACAGGAGTAAAAACCCAGTCGCCGGAGTCGGTCGCTAGATCCGATTCTGCTTCGCGCGAGCAGACGCCACAGGCCCGTGCAAGTCGACCTCCACAACTCGAAGTTCGCGTCAGGTCTCCCAGTACTCCGCTCGTTCGTGCCGATGTTGGCGATGCGGGCGGTTCCAGTCCCGAATTATTGACGCCCCAGATCGAGCTGAGCGATCCTCTAAGCTTGGGCTCGGAACGTGCAACCATCGACATGCCTGCGGTACGCGATGCGCGAACCACAGCGGGGGAAGATTTAATCGCTTCGCTGCCCACACCGCGTCGGGTTGCCAGTGGGGGAGGGTCGCACCCCGCACCTTCTCGGGCTGCCCCGCAGGCGCGTGGAGGAACACCTGGATCTCAAGCCGAGACCTGGCGACCTCCCGACGTCGTATCCAAGGGGAAAAAGCGGGATTCTCTAGTGGGACCTCCCCGACCGACCCTCGCTGCAGCACCGAGTTCTGTACGGACAATCGACGACCTGATCCTCGATCTCTCCGATTCTGCGATTGGCGATCTCGCTGCCGAGTCAGTGACGGTTCCCGTCGTGGTCCCTTCCGTTGAGTCGCCCGCAGTTCTGGCAGGAGACCTCGGTGTTGACCTCAAAGTCCCACCCGCTGTTCCACCCGTTGCGACCGACGACATAGTGGGCGCCGGACCCACCCAGGAGTTGCCCAGACTTTCTCCCACATCAGACGACGACGAGTTACCTACACGCCAGTCTGCTCGCGCCGATACCGCCGATGCAATGAGCCGAGTTCGGACCCTGAGGCGATCGAGTGGAGCCCCAAGCGTTCCGTTTCAACCGCGCCATGATCCGATAAACGCCCGTGCGGCGCAAATTCTCGACGAAGTGGACGCCGAAGGGGGGCGAATCGATGAGCCGCGCGACGAACGCATTCGGCGCCGCGTAACGACACTCTTGGCGCGGGCATCGGACTGGATTCACACCGATCCGGAGAAGGCTGTATGCGCGGCGGAGCTCGCGATGTGCGAAGATCCGAACAGCGCACTCGCGCAAAAACTGATTCATCGGAATCGCGAGACAATCATGAACGTGTTCCAGAATTTCTTGGGTAATCTCGATCACAAGCCCCAGCTGGATCGACCGCTGCACGAGCTTAGCTCCGCTGCGATGACCCCGCGGGCCGCGTTTTTGTTGTCCCGGGTCGATGGTCAGTTGACCCTCGATGAGATCCTCGACGTTTCTGGCATGCCTCGTCTAGAAGCCTATCGGCACCTGTGCCAGCTGTTTCTGCATAAGGTCCTGAGTTAGGACCCCCACCTGTATCGACCCGAACCAAGCCTGGGAATGCGCTCCGCGATTGATTTATTTCATGCACGGCCCTAACTTCCGGCCATGTCTGAAGTTACCAAAGTTGTGCTCGCCTATTCCGGTGGGCTTGATACCAGTGTAGCGGTTCGCTGGATCGCCGAAACCTATCGCTGTGAAGTCGTATGTTATTGCGCTGACGTTGGGCAAGACGAGGACCTCGAGGCCGCTCGGAAAAAAGCGCTTGCGGTCGGCGCGTCCAAGGCGGTTGTGCGCGATCTACGCCTCGAGTTCGTGCGCGATTACGTGTGGCCTGCGCTGCGCGCTGGCGCGTTGTACGAGGGTCAGTATCTTTTGGGGACCTCGCTCGCTCGGCCTTGCATTGGCCGCGGTCTGATGGAAGCCGCAGATGCCGAGGGCGCCGATGCGATTTCGCATGGCTCGACGGGCAAGGGCAACGATCAGGCGCGGTTTGAGCTTGCGGCCTATCACTTTCGACCGGGCATTAAGATCATCGCGCCGTGGCGCGAGTGGCACTTTAAGGGCCGCCGCGAGCTGATCGAGTACACCAAAGTTCACAATATTCCAATCGAAGCCACCGCCGACAAGCCCTACTCAGTCGACCGCAATCTGCTGCATACGAGTTACGAGGGCGGCGTTCTCGAAGATCCGTGGAACGAGCCCAAACCTGAGATGTTCCAGCGAACGCGCGATCCAGCTCAAGCCCCAGACAAAGCGCGCATTCTTGAGGTCGACTTTGAACGTGGCGATCCCGTCGCGATCGATGGCGAGCGGCTCGGACCGGTCGAACTCCTCGCGCGCCTGAACGCGATCGCCGGCGAACACGGCGTTGGACGCGTTGACCTGGTCGAGAATCGCTTTGTCGGCATGAAGTCACGCGGTGTCTACGAGACTCCGGGTGGCGCCGTGATCCACGCGGCTCGCGCGGCCGTGGAGTCGCTCACCTTGGACCGCGAGGTGTTGCGTTTGCGCCAGGATCTCATGCCGCGCTACGCGACGCTGGTCTACAACGGATTTTGGTTTGCGCCCGAGCGCGAGACGCTGCAGCGAATGATCGACGACATCGCGCAAGCGATCACCGGAACGGCTCGTCTCAAGCTCTACAAGGGATCGATTACCGTTCTCGGCCGCAAATCGCCGCAGAGCTTGTACCGGCCCGACATCGTCACGTTTGAGGAGGATTCAGTGTACGACCAGCGCGACGCACAGGGCTTTATTAAGCTTAATGCGCTGCGACTGCGGATCCGCAGCGAACTCGCGAAGGGGTAGAGAACTGCCGTCGGCATCGCGACCAACTTTGCGGTAAAACCAACCCATGGTTACGACCGCTCTCGAAGCCAAACAACAGGCCGTTGCAACAGAGCGTCCGGAGATCGTGGCGCATGCCGCAGGCGCAGCCATCGCCGCCCCTGACGCATTGTTCATCTATCCCTACGATGCAGATGTTTTTTCGCTCACTGAGCCCTGCGTGCTCGGCGAGCCACCATCGGCAGCACGCGTTCAAGCGATGGTTGCGGATGCGCGGGTCAAAGCTCAGCTTCAACTGGCGAAGGAAGCCTACGAACGGTCGGAGTTTCGCCATGAGAACATTGACGCCAAGGCCGTTCGAATTCCGATGCCAGGAGGCGTACCGCCCGGTGCCGTCGAACTCGTTCATGCCGCGGGGTATTTTGCCGAGAACAACGTGGGTCAAGCGCTACTGGTTGGAGCGCTCGCCGCCAGCAAAACCCGAATGAGAAGACGGATTGAGCTGGTTCGGCACGGATACCTCGAGCCAATTGCGAATCCGAAATATTGGCGCAACATTCTTCTCAATAGTGCCGTTGCGCGCGCGCGGGACCTGAAGATCACCTTGAAGCAACTTACGCTCAAAGAAGGACAGCATCTGCACGTAGGTGCATTTTCGGTGGAGCAGGGCGATAAGGGGATTGCGCTCGCCGAGCTGTGGGCGAAAACGTTGGAGCAGTTGGGCATCACCAAAGTCAGCCTGGGGAATGCAGCGTCATTGCCCGAACACCTGAAGGAAATTCCTGCCGCGATCGAACGCGTGCTTCGAGGCGCTAGCTGAACCCGGCGCATCGTTCCACCAGCTTTGTGAACTCTACTACGGCGAGTTGTTTGCAAGAAATCAGACGTGCGATCTCGCCAGCGTTCTAGTGTAGCGCTGCCGCCGCTTTGACGCGAACCCCTGCGTCTGGGCATCCAGCGACTGCTGCGTCGAGGAGGCGTTTGGCATCCGGGCGGTCGGGGTGCTTTGCGATGAAGTCAACGATGGCGTGTTGAACTTCGGAGTGTGTGGCTCGATGGTGCAGCAACTGCGTCAAGGCCTCCGAGCTCGCTTTGGACTCCACTTTGAGCAGCGCGTTTGTGGCTTCGAGAGCCTCGCGTTTCGCACCGCCTTTCGCCACGATGAACAACGAATTGATGGCGCTGGTGCCGGCTGGTCCACTCAGCTTTGCGTACCCGAGCAGCAATTCGATCTCGGCAGTGGAAGCGGTTTTCTGGCTGCGGATCGCCAAAGCGAGGGTTTTGAGTTCTTGTGTGATGCCGGTAATCTGGCGGACAACGATCGAAACTAGTGCATCCGGCAGTCCGATGAGAGTGAGAGGGTTTTCGCACGCATCGGAGGAGGTGTTCGCTGCCGTCGCGTTGTTGTATCCGCCGAATTGCGGCCGCGTCGCGCGAGGTCTGCTTGTCGTCGGTTCCGGTGGGAATGCACGCTGATGAATGGCACCGTAGTTGGCGAGCACGAGCAGGGCTTGCTGGTCGTACGATCCGCAATCTTGGCCCTCCTGCTCACGAACAGGGTGGGTGCCGTCGATGATCGGACGTTGCGGTGGAAGCCGATCGGATGCCCGCGTCATCGCTCCTCCGAGCATACCCTGCGCGGGCCCAACCATGGCTGACTACCCGTGTTGTTCTACCCAGTCGCGCGCTGCACGGAGAGCCTCGGGGACGGCCGCGGCGTTTTTCCCGCCACCCTGGGCCATATCGGCGCGACCCCCGGCTCGACCACCAAGTTGCGCCGCGACGTCGGCAAGTAGCTTGCCAGCAGGTATGCGGTCGATGAGGTCTTTGGTGACCATCGCTAGCAGCCGGACTTCGCTGCCGCCGAGACCCGCCAATACGATGATTCCGGAGCCCAGCTTTTGCTTGAGCTGATCGCCGGTGTCGCGGAGAACTTTCGCATCATCGACATCAACCGCCGCCGCAAGGACCGAAATGCCTTTGATGACGACCACTTCGGATAACAGGTCGCGCGCACCGCCGCCCATTGCGAGTCGGCCTTTGAGCTTCTCGACTTCGCGGTCGAGCTGCTTTTGATCCGCAAGGAGTCGATCGACGCGGTCGGCCACGCCAAAGATCTGCGATTTTAGTCCGAGCTCTTCCGCCGCCCTGCTGAGCTCGTGCTCGAGTCTTCGCAGGTAGTCGAGCGCACCTTCGCCGGTCACCGCCTCGATGCGCCGCACGCCCTGGGCGACGCCGGCCTCCGATAAAATCTTGAACATTCCGATGTCGCCGGCTCGACGCACGTGCGTGCCGCCGCAAAACTCGAGCGATTCGTTGCCAATCGCCACGATTCGCACCGTGTCGCCGTATTTCTCGCCGAACATTGCCACTGCGCCGCGTTGTTTGGCTTCGTCGATCGGAAGCACGGAGATCACCGACTCTGCGTTGGCTCGAACATCGGCGTTGACAAGGTTTTCAACCTCTCGTTTTTCAGCTTCCGTCATCGCGGAAAAGTGAGAGAAGTCGAAACGCAGTCGATCGGGTGTGACCAGCGAACCTTTTTGCGCCACATGGGATCCCAGCACGTTGCGCAGGGCGAGGTTCAAGAGGTGTGTCGCGGAGTGATTGGCGCGTATGCGTTCGCGTCGAGCGTCATCGACTTCAAAGCTCACCGCCTCGCCAACACCCAGTTGTCCGGTGGTTACTTCGCCGATAAGAACGAACATGTCTCCTGAGGGTTTCAATGTATCGTCGATGCGAACTTTTGCTCCAGCACTAACGATTGAGCCGGTATCGCCGACTTGCCCGCCGGACTCGGCGTAAAACGGCGTCTTGTCGAAAACTAGGGCCACGGCTTGACCTGCTCTCGCCACTTCGACGCGTTTGCCGTCAGAGATCACGGCTCGCACCGTGCCTGCCCCGGTGGTGCCCCGGCCGTCGTAGCCTAGAAATTCTGTGGTCCCCAGTTCGCTGGCGAGCTGCTTGAATATGGTCTCTACCGCGGCGTCGCCGATCTTGAACTGACTCTTCTTGCGCGCCTCGGCGAGTTCCGATTGAAAGCCGGCCTCATCGATATGAAAGCCGCGTTCCTCGGCGATCACTTTCGTGAGGTCTGCGGGAAATCCGAACGTGTCGTACAGCGTAAATACGGCCTTGCCCGGATAGACGGTCGCACCGGAGGTAGAGAGTTCGGTCAACTCTGCCTCGACGCGCTCGAGACCGCGCGCCAAAGTGGCGCGAAACCGCACTTCCTCCTCGAGAGCGACCTTTTGGATCACCGAGCGGCGCTCGCGCAAATCCGGATACGCATCGCCCATCACGTCGATCACTCGGTCGCACACCTCGGCCATGAACGGCTTATCGAGCTTGAGATGTTGCTGACCGTGCCGCACGGCGCGTCGGAAGATTCGGCGCAGCGTGTACTCGCGTTCGCCTTTGTCTGGGAACACGCCATCGGCGATCAAGAACGCCGAACAGCGCGCGTGGTCTGCGATCACGCGCAGCGCGACTTGGATCTCACCGCCGCTTTGGCTGGACACGCCAGCGATTTCGGCGGCGCGGTCGATGATCGGCACGAACAGGTCGGTCTCGTAGTTTGAACGGACTCCTTGCACTACGGACGACAGCCGTTCGAGACCTGCACCGGTGTCGACGGACGGTGCCGGCAAAGGGAATAGCGGGCCCCCAGCTTCGCGGCGTTCGAACTGCATGAACACCAAGTTCCAGATCTCTAACCAACCGGTCCAACTCTTTGGGTCCGAGGTGGGCCAGGCTCCGGTCGGCTCGAAGTTGTAATGAATCTCGGTGCACGGCCCCATCGGTCCGGTCTCGCCCATTTGCCAGAAGTTGTCCTTCTTTCCCAAGCCGATGATGCGATCATCGCTGAATCCCGTGATCTTCTTCCAGATCTTGCGCGCCTCATCGTCGGGGGGCACCGTGGCTAGCTCGCGGTCGCCGCCATACACCGTGACAACCATCCGCGCCGGATCGATCGCGTACTCGCGGGTTAGTAACTCCCACGCGAATGCGATCGCTTCGGCTTTGAAATAGTCGCCGAAGGAGAAATTTCCGAGCATTTCGAAAAACGTGTGGTGCCGGGGCGTCTTGCCGACTTCGTCCAAGTCGTTGTGCTTTCCGCCTGCTCGAACGCATTTCTGCGATGACGTGGCTCGTTTGTACGATCGCGTTTGCTCACCGGTAAACAGATCTTTGAACTGGTTCATGCCGGCATTGGTAAATAGCAGCGTCGGATCGTTTTGCGGCACGAGCGAACTCGAGCTCACGACCTCATGTCCGCGGCTGCCGAAATAGTCCAGGAACGTACGTCGAACGTCTGCGGCCTTCATTTGCGTGTCTTCTGTACCATCTTACCAGGCGAGATTGTCGGGGTAGCGCAGGCGGGAATGGTCATCGCTCAGGCGCGCCCGTCGGCAGCGCAGTGGCCCGGCGAACGCGGTCGAGACGAAACTGCCGGTCCTGGCCAGTCTCCAGATCGATGCAGTTGAGCAGCGTGATTGACCGATCAAACACCACGTTTCTTATCTGCACCAAGCGCGGTGCGATGGTGTACGCATTTTTTTGGTATTCTAGCCGGAGAGTTCGGTCCTCGAACCAGGCCGTTTCGACGGCCTGACGCACGGACGCGGCGACGGGGAGTGCCGGAACGGCCACGAATCGCAGTCGGTCAAGGAGCGTAAGCAGCTCCCGTTGTGATGAGGCTGACAGTGCACCGCGCACTTTGTCGAGGGCAGACTCAAGTTGCTCGACGAATGGCAGCAGTCGCTGCTCAATGGCCATGCGTCCTAAGGCCACCAGCAACGCCGCTTCGCGCGCACTCAAGTTGATGGGTGGTAGTTGATAACTTTTGTCGAGGGCATAGCCGCCGCCGCGACCTCGATCAGCGCGGAGCGGAAGGCCGGCATCCTGCAACGTCGCCAGATCGCGGTATATCGTCCGCAGCGTCACCCCAAAGCGCTCAGCCAGCGCCTCGGCAGTAACGCCGGTGCGGCGAGCGCGCAGGGCTTCGGCCAGCGCAAACAGGCGCGTTTTGCGATTCATCACAAACCTGACATAAGGCTGTCAAAACTCTGCGGTAACCACAAGCCATGTCGAACAAACAGCAAAACGAAAGTCAGCCCTTTAATTCACGGCGCGAAGACAGTGCTCGAGTTCGGGCAACAGGATAGGCGCCCACGAGCCAGCGCATATCAACACGAGATCCGCTCGCTCGAGATCGCCGTCAATAAGCGCACCTTCGTCGACGACGCGGCTGCCCGTACCGATCCTTAACCTGATCCCAGCGGCGTCCGCCTGCCGCAGTAGCGACGTGACAACTGGTGTAGTCCAGGTCGGCGCCATAATCCATACGTACGACCTTGCTGACATCGGTCGACTCGGCCAGTGGATGCGGTGGACCAGGATCGACAATGGTCACATCATTGCCGCAACCGCGAAGCGCGATGGCGGCGGTAATACCGAAGATTCCGCCGCCAACGATGAGGATTTGCATCCGCGTCAAGCGAACAGTTTAAGGTGACAACGGTTAAAATGTCGCGGATCTTGGTTTGCCCCTAGGCAGACAAACGGTCCCTACACGCGTCGCTGTGGTTGCCCGGCCGAGCTGACGAGCCCAGGGCTCAGGAGACAGCTGGGGGGAACGGCGTGCCTGCAGAAAGGCCGTCTTGCCACAGCAGAGACAAAAAGTTGGGCAGCGGAACGATTTCGATGCCGTCGACGACGCGCGGCGCTGGTTCGGCGGCAACGACGATGCAGCGCAAGTGCGGAACTTCTTCGCGCAAGGCGCGCAAGCCTTTGAGATCGGTTGGGCCGACTTGGCGGGTTGCTTTTACTTCGATGCCTACTGCCTGCGATCCGTCCCCGTGGCCCTGCAAGAATGCCCACGGGGAATCCATCGGGGAGGACGGCGACGGCCCTTGTCTGAAAGGAAATTCCCAAGGGGGGTCGACTTCAAGCACGAAGTCCACTTCCAGGCGGGACGCTGATCTCCAGTAGGAGAGCCTGGCGGTCGGCATGCGATAACTCGTCCACGCGCGGAGCTCGGTGTAAACGAAGTGTTCGAGCGCGCGACCCCACGCTTGGTCGTCGCGTTCGACGCCAACCCGGCCAGCGAGAACGTTGGCAATGCCGACATCAAAAAAGTAGAACTTCGCGGAGGACATGGCTTTCCGTTTACTGGTGGCGGTGAACCCGGGCAGTAGCTCTCCGACGAGCGTATCCTCAAGCAGGTGAAAGTATTCACGCACGGTACGAGCCGGCACCTCGGCGTCGCGGGAGACATTGGTGAAGATCACCTGTTCCCCATTGCACGCCGCCGCAACAGACAGAAACCGGGCAAACCCGGAAAGATTGCGGACCGCGGCCTCGGCCTGAATCTCCTCGCGGAGGTATAGCTCGGTATAGTCGGCGAGTTCATTGCGAGGATGCTGCGCTGCGAGCACTGGCGGCAGCCCACCTCGACTGATGAGGTCAGAGACTGAATGGCGACTCGAAACGTCAGTTGCCAGCTCCAACGACGTAATCGGATGCAGACGCCGCCGGGTCGCGCGTCCGCCCAACAGGTTGACTCCTTGTGCGCGAAGCTTTCGCGCACTCGAACCCGTGAGGACGAATCTCCATTCCTCACTACTCGACAGCACGATCTGCACGACATCGAGAAGTGCCGGGATGCGTTGGATTTCATCGATAACGACAGTTCCTGGAAGCGGCAACCGATCGCGAAGCTTCTCGGGATGAGCCAGCAGCTGCCGGTGCGTTTGCGGCTCCATGAGATCGATGAAACTAGCGTCCGGTAGAGCTGCTCGGAGCAGCGTGGACTTCCCGGTTTGGCGAGGACCTAGTAGAAACAACGACTTACGCTCGTTCCTGAGCGCATTTTCCAGCGTCCTCTGGTACACGGCAGCATTATTGCCGAATTTCATGAAATCCGGCAATAGGGCTGCATCTCTCAGCTGCTTGGAAGTGGGTATTAACCCGAAGTCCATTTGAGGTGGCGCCCGCGCAGGTGCAGTGGGTGGCGGATCGGCGGGTTCGCCGACGTGCTCAAGATAACGGCGCAGCGCGTTGGGCGAGTCATTGCGCGTGAGCGCAGCGATAACCTTGCGTTCGCCGCCGCACGAACACTGCAAAACATCGATCGCAAACACCTGGCGCAACAGCCGCGCCCATGCGATGCGGCGGCGCTTGCGATAGGGGGCGTCGCGGTCAGGGTCGTCGGTGGAGTCACCGTTGGCCATCGACATGGCGTCCCGATTCGACGCCGAGGCAGGGTCGTCGCCCGGCCGATGATCGCGAGGGCAAGTGCGCGTCTCATCATGGACGCGCAGTATCCATCGAGCGCCGCGATGCGGCAACGCGTTGATCGCATTCACGCGGTGCTCGTAGCGCATCGCCCGCTCGCACCGCGCACCTCTCTCCCGTCCACAGGACGTTTGTCCTCATGCGATCAGAGCCGCATAGCGCGCCGAGATCGCTTCCTGGCGTAGGCGTGCGTTATACTGAATGCATGTCCGCGCTGGCACCTACGCCGCCTGAGCACCTCGTCGATGCAAGGGGCCGGCCGTACTTCCTGTGGGATGAAGACATGACGCTCGAGGTCTTTCGAAGCCGACTTCGTGATCCAGACCCGGACGTGCGCGCCTACTTCCTGGGCAAGTTGATGCGACAAGCCAAGCCCGACGACGTTTTTTTGTTTTTTACTCGATCGGAGATCGAAGCGCAGCTCTCGACCGTGGAGCGTTACCTCGGCAGGACTCGCGATTTCTGGATCTGGCTACTCGAGCGCTGGAGGGCGCCCGCTGGTGGGGGCCGGTAGACTCTCGGCACTGCAGGAGCGCGTGCTGGAAGCGCTCGCAGGTCTCCAGCCGCGTTGGACGTTGACAGGCGGAGCTGCGCTCGCGGGGTTCCACACCAAGCACCGCGAGACGCGCGATCTCGACATGTTCTTTTACGGGCAGCACGCTCTCGGCGAGGTTGTACCGGACGCGATCCGGACCCTGGCCGGCGCTGGGTTGGTCGCCGTATCGCTGCGCTCCTCCACGACCTTCGGTCAGCTCTCGGTCCGTGATGCATCTGATACCGTGGTCGTCGACCTCGTCGCAGATCCAACGCCGCAAGCGGAACAACCGCAGCCAGTGATGATCGGCGATACAACCATCTTGGTCGCAACGGCGCACCAGCTTCTGGTGAACAAGCTCATCGCGTTGCTTAGCCGCTCGGAGTTGCGCGACCTTGTGGACGTGCGAGCGCTGCTTGCAGCCGGCGAGGATCTTTCTCGCGCGCTGCGCGATTGCCCGGGGCAGGACGCGGGGTTCTCTCCGTTGACGTTTTCGTGGGCAACCCGCGGCTTGCCGGTCGCGAAACTCGCGTCGGCGCTAGGCTGGTCAGATGCCGCTGCGTTGGATCTCGAGCGATTCCGCGACGACCTGGTCGAACAAGTTCTGGTGCGCGCGAGACCCGACTGACCTTCGGGGGGCGCAAGATGCCTGGGCACAACATTGCATAGCCCTTGCCCGGCTCGAGCCCAGGTGGGTGTCCTCGTCTTGGCCGCCGCTCTCCACGAGCGTGCCCGTGCTCACGTGTCCGCTGTGTCAACGCCGCTCCCCGGAACGATCGACGCGCTGCGACTGCGGCTACGAATTCGCAACCGGCGCGCTCGTGCCGCCGAGCGCGCGCCACGTTGCCGAGCGAGCTGAAGCTCTTAAGCGAGCTACACGCACGGTGAAAATCAGCGCAGCGATCGGAGTTGGCGCGATCACTGCCATGGTCACGCTTGCGATGTTGGGCGCCCTGTTCAATTCCATCGAGTGCACGATAGCCGCCTTCGTCGTGCCGATCCCAGGCGTTCTGGTCGCGGTCGGGGGCGTGATCAGCGGAATCATCGCGAGCCGGCGGGACCGGACTGAAGTCCCCTCAATGCATTGCAACAACCCGAAAAGTGGGTGACTTCGGGCAATAAACAAGGCTCCGCCCCGCCGTGAACGAACGCCTCGTGTCAGTGCGGCGATGACTTTTCGCTCGCCGCCACAATGACATCGCAGAATATCTACCGCGAATACCTGGCGCAGAAGTCGAGCCCACTCCATGCGACGTCGTTTGCGATAGGGTGCGTCGCGATCTGTCTCGGCTTCCGCGTCGACGGTCGCCGACGAGCGGGCCGTCATCGCCGTGGAGTTCGTGGTTGTCGTTGAACCATGTCCATGATCGCGAGCGCCGCGACCTGGATGTGCTGGGTCGAGCGGTGGCGCTAGCGCACACGCCTCGGCGCGATCTATCGAGGCCGCCGAAAAAAGTCCATGGTAGCGGATGCCATGGAATCTTCGAGGAGGGATCAACGCGGCGAGCCGGCGCAAAAACTCGAGGGGCTCTAAAATCACGTGGGTTTGGCCCGTCCAAAACTTCGCGATGAGCGACGAGTCTTCCAGTTGCCCGGCCCGGATGCCGACGTCGAATCGCTCCTCGATGAGGTCGACCACGCGCCGCTCGGTAGGCGTCGACGAAGACTCGGTTGCGTCGCAGCACTTGGAGACGCGACCAGTCACTACGAGCGGCAAAGCTGGGTTAGGCTTTTCTTCGGCCAAAGAAAGGCAGTCGGTGGCGTAGCCCACGCAGCTTGTCCATGGTGCTGGTGGGTGGGGTCGTTTTTCGCTTGAGCTCGATGGGCTCTGAGTCGTCCTTGGCGATTTGGACAATGGGAGTGGCGGACGAGACGTCGGCGACGCGCGGGCCCGCTCCCAGCTCTTTGCGCGCTTCTTCGACGCTGCGAGCGAGGATCGTGTGAAGGTCCTTGCGCAGCTGCACCTTCTTGAGGGTCGTGCCAATTTGTCGTGCCATTTCGCGCGTCGATGAGTAACGAGCGTCTACGCTGGCCGAAAGCGCTCGTTGGATGATCGCCGCAAACGACTGAGGTACATCGGGCCGCAAGGGGCGCAGCGGCTGAACGACGCAGTCGCGCAAGCGGCAGTAGACGTCGTAATCGCTCGCGCCGTCGAACAGTTTTCGGCCGACCAAGGTCTCCCACAACACGGAGCCACAGGCGAACTGATCGCTCGCCGGAATCGGCGTGGAACCCGCCACGATTTCGGGCGCCAAGTACGCCATTTTTCCCTTGACGATGCCTTGCTCGGTCGTTTCGATGGGCCGATCGGGTGCCAAGGCAAGGCCAAAGTCGATCAGCTTCACCATGCCGCGCGTCGTGAGCAGCACGTTGTGCGGCGATACATCGCGGTGGATCGCAGGAAGCAACTCGCCATCAGCACCTATTCGTTCATGCGCTGCCGCCAAGCCGCGCAAGATCCCGATGCCGACAGCGGCCGCCAGTTCCCAGCGGGTTTGTTCATTGCGCTGCGTGTGCCAACGAATCCAGCTGCCTAGGTCGACACCTTCGATCCATTCGAGCACCATGTAGTAGTTGCCCGCATCGTAAACAAAGTCGTGCACCTCGGCGATATTCGGAGATTGCAGCGTGGATCCTAACCTCGCTTCCTCGATAAACATTGCGACGTATGTAGGCTGCTCTGCGAGATTCTGGTGCATCTGCTTCACGGCCACGTTGCGGACGAAGCCAAAGTCGCCGCGCACCCGACCTCGCCATACATTGGCCATGCCTCCAGAGCCGGCCACATCGATAAGTTCGTAGCGGCCGCCGACGATACTACCAGGTCGGGGCTCGTCAGCCATCTGGGCGCTATCTTCGCACAATCCTACAGCGACGGAAGGCATCCAACTTGGTAATCTGGAACTATGGAGTCGAGCCCGGGTCTCGCTCGGTTTGCTGAGGTGGTGGACCGGGATGACTTTGCGCTGGATCACGCTGCGCTACTCATCGGTGCGTGGGACTACCCGGCGCGCGACCTAGACACCTATCGAGCCACTCTCGATGAGATCGCCGCCGCAGCAGCGGGTGTGGTGGATCGCGCGCCCAACGGCATCAGTCGCGCGCACGCGATTAGCGACCATCTGTTCGGTCGGCTCGGCTTTTCTGGCAATGCCACCGACTACTACGATCCGAGGAACAGTTTTCTCGCCGATGTTATCGACCGTCGTACCGGCATCCCGATTTCGCTGTCGGTTCTGTACCTCGAAGTGTCTCGGCGCGTGGGTGTGCTGGCGCAAGGCGTGAACTTCCCGGGGCACTTTCTGGTTCGCGTTGCCCTCGACGATTCGTGGCTATTTCTCGATCCGTATTGCGGGGGCAGGGCGCTTTCACCCGCTGATCTAGAAGACCTGCTGCGAAAGACCACCGTACCCACAGCGGTACTCGAGCCGAGCTTGATCGCCGCTGCAAGCAAACGCCAAATCGTTGCCCGGATGCTGATCAATTTGGCCGGCATCTATGGTCGCACCGGCGACCTTCCGCGTTCGCTCGACGTGCTCGAGCGACTGGCGATTCTCGAACCGAGTAATCCTCGCATCGCCCGCGATTTAGCATCGCTGCGCGAACGCGTGGATGCGTTGAATTAACGTTCTCCACGCTTCGGAAAAAGACCCAGTCCGGCACGGTCAGATCCATCTGAAAGCGGTCTAGTATGTCGAAAATGTCGCCCGAGTCGGTGGCTCAACAGCTCGATACCTGCACGTATTGCCCGAAGATGTGTCGTCACGCCTGCCCGGTGTCGACGGCTACGGGCTGCGAGACTCACATTCCGCAAGTGAAGATGGATCGCTTGAACCAGCTGCGACTGGGTCGCGGCGCATGGACGAGGGCCTCTACCGAGCCGTTGTGGGCGTGCACCGGGTGTCGACACTGCACGGTGTATTGCGATCACGGAAACGAGCCGGGCCTGGTGCTGTTCTCTGGCCGAGCGGCGGCGGTCGATCGCGGAGCTCCGCATCCCGAGCTCGTGGACTATAGCGAACGGTTTCGCGTCCGCGAGCAACGGCTCATTGCGCAATTGGCGGCTGGCTTTT
This sequence comes from uncultured Kofleriaceae bacterium, assembly GCA_964419605.1. Lineage (GTDB taxonomy): Bacteria > Myxococcota_A > Polyangia > Haliangiales > Haliangiaceae > JABFXX01. The sequence goes on from CAYQQM010000029.1 coordinate 49,962, forward strand.
CTCAACGCATGGCGACAGAAGGCGAATTGGGATATTGGCCGGGTTGCGATGCAATCGACAAGGGGGCCGTCGACATCGCTGCTGCGCTGGCGCTGTTCGATCGAATCGGCCTCGATCGTGCGCGGATCGTTTCCGCTCAGCAGGGATGCGCAGGGTATCCGCTCCTTGCAGCGGGACATCCCAATCTGTTTCGCTGGCATGCCGGTCGGGTCGCGGCATCGATTCGTGGATTTCGCAAGATTGCGATCAATTGCAGCGCGTGCCTGTACGCGCTGCGCACGCAGTACCCTGCAGAAGGCATCGCGGTTCAACCCGAGGTAGTTTCGCTCGCTGACCTACTTGCGCCAGCGGTGCCCGCCTTGGCGGCGCCCGGACCTCGTCGCAGCGTCTACTACCACGATCCGTGCTACCACGCGCGCTACAACAACGTCGTTGCAGCCCCGCGCCGCGCATTAGGCCAGGTAGCGGAAGTTCGAGAATTCGCGTGGAACAAGAGTGATGCCGAGTGCTGCGGAGGTGGCGGCCTATTGCCGAAGACCATGCCAACGACGGCGGATCGGATGAGCAAGCGCCGACTCGCCGATGTACACGCATCGGGCGGAGGGATGGTCGTTACCTCGTGCGCGACCTGCTCGTTCATGCTGAAGCGCAACGCGCCATCAACGGTTGAAGTGCTGGATCTGGCCACGGCAATCGCCACGCTCTCCGACACACCCGTGGTGGCGCCAACGCTGGTGAGCTCGGAAGAAGACGCGTAAACGGGGGAACGACTCGGACACACCGGCACGTTGGTGGAAAAATATGAGGCTATATCAATAGCTTATATTAAATCGCGCCTGCGTTGATTAGACTAGGGAAAATGTTAGCCTAGCCCTACCTTCGCGCGTGGTTGAGTTTGAAGGTTCATGCGTGTGACGAAGAA
>CAYQQM010000030.1:0-49284 GCA_964419605.1 uncultured Kofleriaceae bacterium
TGCGGTCAACTTGGCTTTATCTAGTTCTCAACTCCCGAAGTATTCTGAGGCGCGTTCACCGGCGGCTTCGATTGGCCTTTCGATTTGCTTGACGCCCTGGTGCTCAACGCCCGAAGGCATCGGAGCGGCGATCACTCGCCGCTCGAATAATCTAACATTAACAGCAATTTGCGATCGGAACAACATGAACCCTCCGGGGTTCCCGATCGCAAACGCTCGGCGTTCTCAAGAATTCGGTTAAGTGCTTGTTTCCAGGTCATTTTTCTCCATTCATGGATCTATTCTTCTGTCAGATCGGCAAAATCGTCTGTCGGCTCAACCACTTGAAGGTCCGTTTCGGGACCGTCATCACCATCATCGCATGTTGCGTGTTCGAAGTCCCGCAGAGGCTGTCCGACAATGCGAAAGGTCGGAACTCGATCTTCCCAGCCTTCGACGTGGTTTCTCGATATCACATTGCTCGCGCAGCTTGGACACAAATCGATGATCAAGAGTGCATCTTCAGGCGCCATTACCTTCGCAAGATCGCAACGGAGTCGCTCGACTTGGATCTGATCGAGACGGCAACGAAAAATCGAATATTGCACGCGCTGACCGCAGCCCTTCACGATCTTATAAACTTTGCGCCAGCGAGCCGGCTCGCGAATGTCGTAGCAGACGAGTCTCCAGCGTGCGCGTCCCGCCATCAGCGCATCCGGAACCGGGCGAAAAGACCACCTTCATTCATCCATTCTTTCTCAAGCAGTCGAACCTCGAGTTCGATCAAACGCGCATAACTGAGCGAATAACCGACCACGCTGTGACGCCAAACATCGTTCTTCCGCCGCTCCAACACTTCGATTACTTTGCGACGCCCCGACTCGCTAAGCAGTACGCGGCCAGGAAGTTCATCGAAGTCTTTGTCCGGATCAAATGTTCGCCGATTAACAGCTGCCATCATTGGCATGTCGACGATCGGAACGCGGAACAACTCCATTATGTCGAGAACCAATGTGTGCGCCGACGAACGGGGCCTATGATAGAAGCCGAGTCCGGGGTGCAAACCGACTGCGATCACGGCCTGAAGCACCTCTCGATACAACATGCCGTAGGCGTAACCCAGGATTGCGTTGAACCTGTCGCGCGGTGGCTGGCGACTCCGGCCGGTGAAGCGAAACTTCGGATCGAGCTCCTCGCTGAGCAATGTTGGTAGTGCGCCAAAATATGCGGCGGCCCCGGTTCCCTCGTAACCCAGTAGCGATGCAGCCGCTTCTGCCCGCGTCGCGCGCCGAAGTGCATCCCGAATTACATTACTCGCCGCTACGATACCCGCCGCGCGCGGGCTCGCGCCTCTCGTGGCGCGAAGTAGATATCGCAGCTGGGCTTCCAGCTTGGCGACGACCAGGCGGCGTGCGAGGGTCAACGCAAACGTTGCGTCGTCGAGGGCCTTGAACTGGCGAATATGCCGCTGCGCGGTGGGCGCCGATGGGGCAAGGCTTCCGGTCAAATCCCCGCCGAAGCTGGTCCAATGTACCCCGATATCTCGAGACGCGCATAGGCGGAGCGCCTGAGTCGTGATCTGCGCGTAGCCGTGCAGCACGACTTGGCCCACTTCGGCGATCGGCAACGCCACGTCGGGAAGTTCTCGCCCTTTGATCACCAGCTGATTCCCAGAGCGGGTAACTTGAGCGCCGTTTTCAAACACGTGTACGGTTTGACCGGTCGCGTGTTCGGGCAATAGCCGGACGGCTGGCCGGTCGTTGTCCCCCAGTTCGAATCGAGCTTCCTCCGGCAAGCACGCGGGCGCCAATGAACACCGCGTACACAGCCGGTCGTTTGTGGTTACAGGCGGACGTTCCACCGATTGGCACAAGGCGAGCGCGCGGTCGATCGCCGCACGCAGCTCGCCGCGAAGTGGCTCATCGATGGCGACGCGAACGGTTACATTGTCGGCGTGGTAGCGAACGCGACCTTCGCGGATGACGACGCCGTGCGATGCTTCCATCAGCAACGCATACGCCGCAATTTGCACTCGATCCGTTTGCCACGCCTCGCGAGCACCGGGCTTACCGGCTGAGCGACCACGCTTGTGCTCGTAGGGTATCAGCTCGCCGCTGCGCAGCCGGATGATGTCTACTGCCCCGCGCAATCCGAGCTCTTCGCTCTCGAAACTTCGGCGTTCCACCGACTCCGCTTCCTCCTGGGCCAATTCGAGGTGGAGCCTTCGGCCCGCATACACCGCCGCATCGGCGAGGCGAATTTTTTCTACCTCTTCCAGGAAGAACAAGCGCTCGCAATAAACCAGCGCATGTAGAGACGCAACGCTAAGCAGCTGTGAGTCCATTCCCTACCCCATCATCGATCCAGCACCAGGATGGTCGTGCTCGATCCTAAGTCGGCCAGCGCCATGCAGCGTGAACGCCGCCATCGACGAATCGCAGCGTCTTGCGGCTTGGACCGTAGGTTTCGCGGCTGGTTATTTGTGAATGTTCGACTGGCCCCTTAGGACCATGAAAAAGCGGTCGAATAAAAGAGCGAGGAATCGAGCGGGTGGGAAGGTCGATGAATACCGTCAATACTGACAGCATTTCCGCCAAATCTCGTCGGAAACACGTCTCACGCGGAACAGGGAACCGCTCCAGGTCCAAATGATTGAGGAAAACGCGTTGCTCATAAGGAGATGAACCCGTGCAATCCACTCACATTGAGCTCGTGTTTATTGTGCACGGTGACACGATTCCACGTGATCATGGGTATGCGCTCTACGGTGCAATTTGCCGAAAGCTACCGAAGATTCACGGCGCGGATTGGCTAGCGATCCATGGTATTCCGGGCAAGCGCGTTGAGCCAAACCGACTGGCGCTCCAAGGTGAAAGCCGGTTGCGGCTCCGGATACCGATCGAGCGCATCCCAGAGCTACTCCCGCTCGCCGGACAAACGCTGGACCTACGTGGCACCCCACTGGCGATCGGCGCACCGCTTATCCACCAACTGCGTCCAACCCCAATTCTCGACGCGCGGCTAGTTGTGATCCGGATGACGGGCGGGGTGCAAAAACCATTCGATCTTGCGCGGTTCGAAACCCGATTTCGCGACGAAGTTCATCGCCAGCTGCAACGGGCGAACATTGTTGCAAACATCGAGTTGCGTGGACGGTCTCATGTGAATGTCGGACGTCAACGAATTATCGGTTACGCCGTCCGTGCTTCCGATCTGTCACCCGAACACAGTTTGCAACTTCAGATCTATGGCTTGGGAGGCAAGCGGATCATGGGTTGCGGGCTGTTTCGCCCGGCGCGTTGGAAACAGACGATGGCGCTGGAATCGGCGGCATGATCCCGCTGCTGGCAAAAAGTCCGCGGGGCGATCGGAAGCTGGCGTTACAGCAACACCTGATCGATACCGAAGACGCTGCGCGTGCGCTGTTCCGATCTGGAACCCGTTGGGCTTCCACATACTTGCGGTTCTTCCGGCTTTCCTTGGAGGAGCATGCGGAGTTTCTGCTCCACCTTCGCGTCGCGGCGCTGTTCCACGACGTTGGCAAGGCGAACAGTGGATTCCAGGCGGCAGTTTCCACGTTCGGCTATAAGCCGCAGCCATTTCGCCATGAACACCTAAGCGCGCTGGTACTGGCTCACCCGCAGGTGCGCGCCTGGCTCAACCTTGCCCGAGGCTTTGACGTCGATGTCGTTACAGCTGCGGTGTTGTCTCATCATTTGAAAGCGGCGGATGTAGGCGAATACCAAGTGCTGTTGCCCAAAACAGGGTCAACCGTAGATCTGTATTTCTCGGCGAGTGACGTAACAAGTACGCTTGCGCGAATTGCAAGTCTTCTCGATTTGCAGCCACTTCGCGTGGCATTGCCACAACGCTACGTTGCAGCCGGTAGCGACTGGAACCAAGCGCGCGACCAACTGTGCGGTCAGGCGGATGCCTTTACTGCGTCGTTGCGGCGCGATCAGCGCCGGTTAGCCATGACGATGGCAGTGAAGGCGGGGCTAATCGCAGCCGATAGCGTGGCGTCTGCGATGTTTCGCGAGAATTTGCGCGTTGACGAATGGATCGATAACGTCGCTCACCGTCGCGCGCTTTCCCCCGCAGACATCGACAGCGACATTTTGCTCGCCCGTATCGCCGAGCTCGAGTCGCGGCGCCCGGGAATGAAGTTTCACTATCACGCGTTTCAAGAGGGTGCCGCGCGGCTCGGCAATCGAGCGCTTCTGTTAGCCGGCTGTGGCGCGGGAAAAACCCTGGCGGCGTGGCGTTGGGCGAAGGCGGTGGCAGCGAGACAAGAGATTGGACGCGTGGTGTTTCTGTATCCGACCCGCGGCACCGCTACCGAAGGCTTTCGGGACTATGTCGCACACGCCCCCGAGGGCAGCGCCGCGCTCCTGCACGCTTCGGCCAAATACGAATTGGCATCGCTGGTCGACAACCCAGACGAACTGCCACCTTCGATGCGCGACAAGAATTTTCGCCCTGATGAGTCGGAAGCGCGCCTGTTTGCGCTAGGACTTTGGCCCAAGCGCTATTTTTCAGCCACCGTCGACCAGTTCTTGGCGTTTGTCGAGCACAGCTACCGCGGGCTTTGCCTGGTGCCTGCGCTGGCCGACTCCGCCGTGATTTTCGATGAGATCCACAGCTACGACAATTCGATGTGGCGCGCGTTGACGACATTCTTGAGCACATTCGATGTCCCGGTGCTGTGCATGACGGCGACTCTGCCGCAGGGCCGGCAGAGCGAGCTGCACTCGCTCGGCCTTGAGGCGTACCCCACCGCGGCAGACCGACCAATGCTCAAAGATCTGGAGCTAGCAGAAAATCTGCCTCGCTATCGAATCGAATCTGTTGCCGACGAGGCGGTAGCGATGACGCAGGTCTTTGCTGCGGCGCAGCGGGGGCAGCGCATTCTCTGGGTCGTCAATACGGTGCGACGATGCCAGCGGGTAGCGGCGGCACTGATGGCGCAGCTCGCGCGCCGCGTTTTGGTCTACCACTCCCGGTTTACACTCGACGACCGCAAAGACCGCCACGCAGCGACGGTAGCGGCATTCGCCCCAACCTCTAACCAAGGCGCTATCGCGGTAACGACGCAAGTATGTGAAATGAGCCTTGATTTGGACGCAGATGTGCTGGTTAGCGAACACGCCCCGATACCGTCCTTGGTCCAGCGCTTTGGCCGAGCCCACCGGCATCATCGCGACGGTCGACCGCCCGCGAACGTAATCGTCTACCCGCCGGAGTCGCATCTGCCCTACACCAAAAGCGAGCTCGATCCCGTCATTCCGTTTCTTGCGACCATCGCCACAGAACCGACGTCGCAGCGACTCCTCGCGGAAGGACTAATCCAGCACGTGCCCAAGGCACCCAGCGCTGCCCGGTGGACGCGTTTCACCTCGGGCGGCTACTACGCCGAGCCCGGGAATCTACGCGACGAAGACGGTTCGAGCACGCAGGTAATACTCGACGATCAGGTGGAGACGTACTTGCGCAAGACCAAGGCTGGCCAACCGACCGACGGACTCCGGCTCAGTGTGCCGCGCAAATACGCCCGTCCAGAATCGGAGGGTCGGCTACCAGCGTGGCTCCTCGTCGCCGACCACCTCCATTATGACCGCATGCTGGGCTTCGTCGAAGAACCTGTAACGGGAGCCGCATCGCATGCCTAAGGCAGTGAAGAAAACAACGAAGACGGTGAAGCGCGCCGCGGCGAAATCGGCCAAAACGCGCAGCCCGAAGATCGGCAAGCGGACTGCGGTAGCGTCCGAAGTGCTTACGCTGCGATGGAACGTCGATGCGCTGCCGTCGTCGCAGCACAAAGCCGGGTTGGCCGGACTAGCCCTTTGGCTCAAATACCTGGAGCGATTCCGAGGTCGTAAAGGCATCTGTGAGCTCACCTATCTCGGCGACAATGAGCTCGAGATTCGAGTCGACCAGGTTGGGATGCAGTTTCTTTTCGACAAGGTGTACGCGGCAAGCACGGAGCACATCGAACGCGACAAGAAGTTTCAGAAAAAGCTCGCCAATGGCAAGAAGGTCGATGTCGAGCCACTGGCGGTTCGCGAGCGCACCGAGGTCGACAAGAATGGAAAGAAAAAGACCAAGGCGATCTTTGTATATCCGCAGACGGTTCCCGATGGCGGCCTGATCGACGATTGGGACGACAGCGAAAGCAAAGTGTGGCGCAAGCTGTGGCGCGACATGATTTGGGGAATCCTGCGCGGGGTTCCTGCGACGCGCGAACCGTACGACGCGCGAGCCGAAGATCGAACATGTCCCGATGGGTCTGAAGCATGGGAAGAACTCTCGACTGCTGGCGACTCGAGCGTCGACTTGCCGAGCACATATTATCTCGGCGCGCAGGCCAAGAGCGCGGAAAACGTGTCGTTCCAAGATCGTGCGCGCAATCGCATACTCTTGCATTTTTGGCCTTTTGCCGTGCCGATCTACGTTCCGGTCGTCGTCGATCGTGACGGAAATCGCGACTTCAATGGCTATGTGTTTGCGGTGCCAGACATTGTCGACCTTGAAGGGTTTGTCGCCAACTGGGAAACGTTTGTGCGCTCCCGGCGCCCTGACATTTCTGGCTATCGGCCGCGAGATGCATTGATCGATGTCGCCGCCGAAGCTGCCCTGGATGTGACCGCGCGGGTTTTCGCACTCTTAGAGGGTGGAAAGGCCAATACACCGCCGTGGATCGGCTCGGTCGATACATTTCACTTGGAGAAAGACGGCAACAACATCCGAACCCGCGGCATCGGGCGCGTGGAGGTAAAACGGGATTGGATAGGCCAATATCAGCGCGTTCGAGACACCTGTTGGAGCCCGCTGTTTCGCCGACAGGTGATCCTCAACGTTCTGGAAGGTGAGCCTTGGTGGCGTGGCTTTGGTCGCGTGTGCGCGATCGAACCCGAGGAACTCACGATCAAAAACGCTGCATTCCGACACGACTGCCGCGAGATATCGAAGGAGGCAAGGATGGCTGAGCAAGTCGAGGATCAGAAACCACACTCGTTGGAACACGTCACGTTCCAGATTGCACGCTCGTATGTCTATGGGCGACTCAAGTCCAAATACGGCATGGACTGGACGAAGGCAAAAGGCGACGAGGCGGCTCGCGGAGCATATGGGGAGAAAAAGGACAAGATCGCGCGCGAAGCGTTCCTCGCCGTGCGCTCCCGAACGGGCGCAGACTTTGTGGCCTATTTCACCGGAACGCTGTGTTCCGTTAATCAGCGCATCGGCCAAGAAGGATTTCTCCTGGTCGCCAATGCGCTCCACGATGCGGACAAGGTCGAGCACGTTCGATCTCTGACGCTTTTGGCCTTGTCGGCGGCGTGAATCGCCGCCTCACGAAAGGAACCATCATGGCTCTCAAGAACCTGTTTTGCACCATTCTCACTCATGCGGCACCGAGCTCCAACTATCGCGGGGAAAGCGAAGAGAATCGAACCGTCATACAGAAAATCACTCGGGGAAATCAGGAATTTGCCGTAGTTAGCCCCGAGGCGATGCGCAACGCTCTGCGCGAGATTCTCGGCAAGCGCGAATTGCCCATGAACCGCACGAGACTGCTCGACGAAGATCAGCTAGCGGTGGAATTCAAAGAGTATCCGAATTCGGACAAGTACGCCGATGACTTTCTGTTCGGCTATCTCGTCGCCGACAACAAGGAGATGAAGAAGGTCAATCGGCCGGCGAAACGCGACAGCGTATTCCGCATGAACATGGCGATTGCCCTGCAACCGTATCGATTTGACGCGACCTTTCATCAATCGCCTCTCAATGCCGGCGATAGCCCCTGGAAAAACGCAACCACCTCGGCGCTTCTCCACCGAGAGGTGTCGTACACGGCGTTTCAGTACCCATTCGCGCTTAGCCTGGAAGACTGCAAAGACAAAAAGCACTGGGGCAAAGCGCTGCTGGCTGCGATTGGCGAGCTATCCAACGTTGCGGGTGGCCATGCGCGCAGCTATTTTGAAATGGCACCGCGTTCGCTGGTCGCCCGTTTGACACCATCCCTCGTGTGCGGCTTCGATACCTATGGATTCAGCAACGAGGGTGGGTTCCCTGAGCTCGCACGCGTGAAAGCGGGAGATCTGCCTGGATCGGAGTTTGTCGTCGGCGGAGCCATCTCGCGCGATATGGCTGCGAGCGAACGCGAGCGCCTCGAGAAGGAAGGGGTTCGAATGTTCGACAATCCCCAGACAGCGCTATTGGAGCTCGCCAAGGCCGGGTTGGGCGGATGAACACCGCCACGGTGTTCTTGCGCTTGGACGCTCCGGTAGCCGCGTGGCGGTGGTTACAGGCAGGCGTGTTTCGCGGAACGTTTCCCGTCATCCCGCCGTCAGCCGCATGGGGCTTAGCGCTCAATCTGGCCGGGGTTGAGACCCGGGGGTCGGTGAATGAAGTCGTCACGCCGATCCGCCCAGACGCGCCGGCGCTTGAGATTGCGGTGGGATTCGACCCCCAGCGACCCGGCAACAAGAGCAGCCTCTACCAGCAGTTGCATAGCTATCCGGTCGGTAACGCCAGCGCGCATCTCAAGGAGAAGACCTACGGCGCGAAGTATCACATCGCACCGGTGCGACGCGAAGTGCTCGTCGATCAGGTCGCGTTCGTGGGAGTGCGCGGCGAGGCGACACTTTTGGAGCGGTTGCGGCGCGGACTGGCGGGAGAACTTGCCAACGACCGCTACGGGATCCCGTTCGCCGGCGACAACCAGTTCTTGTTCAGTCGCATCGACGTCCTAGCGCAAAGTCCCATCGGACGCTGGTTCGTGCCAACCCATGCGCCCGTGCGCGGCGCCCTATCCACGCGCTTAACTACCCTTATCGATCGGGGCGATTCGAGCCGAACCGAAGCGCCGCTGTTCGCTGCCTCCGTCGAGCCAACGACTTGCCCCAACGAGGCGTGGGTTCAGATCGGGCCGCGCGCGCATGAATCCATTCACGATGGAACGTAGACGCGGCGCCGAAATCGCACCTCGGGGACCACGCGAGCTCGCGTTGCTCAGAGGTCGACGCAACAGAAAAACGCCGAGACGCGCAAATCGGCGATGGTGGGCCTGCGAGTGATGCCCAGGAGGCTGAAAAGCCTCGCTATCGACGCCTCACCATGGCAACGATTCAGAGGGCTACTCTACGCCGTGGGCACCAATTTGCTGAGCTTGCGCAACGCGTCTCGGGCGCGTTCGACATGCTCGGCGGCCTGACCTACCGCTGCGCTGACGGCGGCTACCGACTCCGTGGGTTCCATCACCGCGGTCTCGTCGCTCGCTGCGCGCATGTTCGCGCGCAAGGAGTCGATCGACTCTTCGAGGATATTGAGATACTCAGCCAGCTCGACTGGGAGCGCGTGGGCAACGTTTGTAGGTTCGTCGTCGCGAGCGCGGTGCTGCGCGGCCAAACGCTCTTCTACATCGGCAAGCTCGCGCCGCAATGCGGCGTCAGTGGCCTCCATTTTGGCGAGCTGGTTTTCCAGCTCTGCGGTGCGAGCCACCAGTGCGGTGTAGCGCGACAAGTCGACTTGGCCGGCGAACTCTGCGGTCGTCGCTTTGTGATGCGTGGTCTCGCTGTCGCTGTGCAAATCTCCGAGCTGCGCCGCGAGTCGGTCGCGCTCTAGCGTAAGTTGCGTAACCGCAGCCTTTTGGTCGCGAAGCTCTCGCTCGAGTTGCGCAATTTCACGCTCGGTGGTGGCGGAAAATTTTCGGACATTTTCAGCGGCATCGACTTCTTTCACGAGTTCGGCAACGCGCGCCTGCGCCTTCGCCAGAGCTTGTGCTAGCTCCGCGTGATCGTCGTCGTTCGCCTTCGCAAACTGAATCTCCCCGGCGTGCAATTGCGCGTTGAGATCGGCAAGCTGGTCTTGTGCTTCGCGCGCTCGGCGCTCCGCCTCGACGATCCGCTCGGCGGCATCCTTGGCCCGCGTTTCGACATTGTGGGCGCGAGCAAACGCCTCGGATGCACGCTGTTCTACCGCCGCTACCTGCGCCTCAAGATCTCGAATGCGCGCAGATGCCGTATTCAGCTCGACTTGGAGCGCCTCTGCCCGACTCGACTCCTGGCGCGCGCGCTCGTCGGCATCGATCAGCGTTCGCGCCGCCACCGCATCCGCTTCCACCTTCGCGAGTTTCTCCCGGGTCTCCGTTAGCTCCGCTGTCAGGGCTGCGCGAGCATCACTACTCGCTTTGAGCTCCGCTTCGCGCGAATCCATACGTTTCTCAAGCCCGGCCGCAGTCTTGACAGCGCTTTTCACAGCGGCCTTTGCTGCAGCCAATTGGTCCTCGAGCTCGGCGACGCGCCGAGTGAAGTCCTGTTCGGTCGACTGGAGCGCAGTCTGCGCAGAGGCTTGAGCCGCCTCGAACTCGCGAATTCGCTGCTTCATCGCCGCGATTTGTTCCGTGGACTCTGCATGCAGCCGATCGCGGGTAGCGAGATCCTGCCGAACTTCAACAAGCTCGGCGTCGAGTTGCGCACTCTTGGTCTCCGCAGCAACCGCGCGACCTTCGAGAGCGGCTACCCCCGCCGTAGCGACCGACTCGCGCTGCACGGCTTCAGCGGCGCGTCGCAATGCCTGGTCAAATTCGCGGGAGTTGGCTCGAACCTTCATCTCGATATCAGCCGCGCGCCGCAATGCCTCTGCAACATCCTTTGCCATGGCCTTGGCCATCGCCTCGGCAGCGTTCGCACGCCCGTCGCTGTCGTTTGCGCGCTGGAGCGCTTCGGCAATCCGCTGTTCCGCTTCGGCCGCCAGTTGCTGCGCACCTTGCTGCGCTTGGTGCGCGGCAGCCAAGTCAGCCTCCGCTCGTTCAAATGTACCTAGTCGCGCCTCCATCTCGGCAACGCGAGACTCGGCAGCTTTCACCTGACGCGCGTTTGCTGCGGTCAGCGTTTGGACTTGATGGTGCGCCTCAGACAGCTGAGCCTGCGCGGTCTTCTCCCGCGCATCGGCACCTTTCGCTGCCTTTTCGACCTCGGCGATCCGATCAACAAGCTCGGCATTGCGCGAGCGCAACGCGTCGACCTGGCGCGTCATCTCTGCGAGGTCGACTGCGAGTTGGGCCGCGCGCGCCTCGGTCGCCTCTAGTGCAGCATCCGTTGACTCGGCCCCAAGCCGCGTCTCCAAGGTCGCTGCCTTCTCGCGCTGCGCCGCGAGTTCACCTTCTACCTTTGCACTCCGCTTATCGACTTCAGCAAGCCGACGCTCCAGTTCGGCAGCCTTCAACTCCGCCTTCGCGGTAGCATCTTGCGAGCTCGATAGATTGCGCTCTGCGGCCTGGGTCCGAATCTGGGCTGCAGTTACCTCGCGCTCAGCGCGTTCCAGCCGCGCTTTCATAGAAATCAGATGCTCTCCTGACGGCTGCTCGCCCGTGAGGGTGGTAGTGGCAGCAGGCACCCCGTCAGCTCCGTCTACCGCGGGGAACGCACGTTCTTCGGTTCGCGGCTCGCCGGTCGCGGCATCGGTCGCGGCATCGGGCTCAACTCGCGCAAGCTCCTGCTGGAGGTGAGCGATTTCTTCGGCGTGTGCGCTCACCACTTCGCGAAGCTGTTTGGTCTCTCCAAACAGCTCATTGACGCGGCGAACGAATGCGTCGCGCTCCGCCTCTGCCGCGGCTCGAGCTTTTCGCTCCGCCTCGAGCCACAGCGCGAGAGTGCCCGGAACGCCAGACGGAGGCGGCATCGTCCCAGTCACAGAAAGCAGCCGAATCAGGATGCTACCGACCAGAACGTACTCGCCAGACAACACGGGCGCGCGCTGCACGCGGTTCGCGCCGATGTACACGCCATTGGCGCTGCCCAGATCTTCGACCCACAACGTTCCCGCCTCCACGAAGAACGTTGCATGGAGGCGCGACACCCGCGGATCGTCCGAGCGAATCGCACATTCCTGCGCCCGACCGACGGTGATCGGCTCGAGACCCAGTGACAGCGAACGCTCGCTGCCATCGACGTCGCTGTATACGAGCGTTGCCATGCCCTGCGCGTCAAAATATCACGAGAATCCCTGCAAAGGATGCGGGCTTTTCCGAACCGTCGCTATGTCGGTTTGCCTGCAAGCTCGCTGCCAGCATCCAAACACAGCAGTCGCACCTTGCCGGTTGCAAGTGTTTTGCCGGCATCGTCGACCACCACGGCCTGCCAAACTTGGGTGCGGCGGCCTCGCGTAACCGGCGTCGCGGTGACCCGCAACGTGCCACCTCGAGCTGCGGCGATGAACGACGTAGAGTTCTCCAGTCCAACCACGGTTTGGCCCCGCCCCATCGCAACGACCGCCGCTCCAACCGAACATGCAGCTTCAATCATCCCGGCGTGAACCCCGCCGTGAACAATGCCGTGCGGTTGAAGGTGATGGTCGGAAACGACAAGCTCGGCCGTGCACTGTTCGGGAGTCACGTGCGTGAACCGCAGCCCCATGGCCGAGTTCCAACCGCCGAGGTGACCATTGACCTGCGCGCTGACATCACTGGATTCCGACATGGGCTGATCCTACCGCCAGATCTGTTAGCCTGCGGCCATGCAGCGGTTTCTTCTGGTTTGTGGCGCCGGTGGGGCAGGCTCCGGAGCACGGTACGTCATATCGCTGCTACTCGACCGGCCCAACGCTGCCCTGCCGTGGGCAACGCTCGTAGTAAACCTGGCCGGTTCCTTCCTGATGGCGGGAGTCCTGGAAATCGCGCTACGCAAGGCAATTTCTCCGGAGCTCACCCTCGCGTTAACTACTGGGTTTTTAGGGGGATTTACCACGTATTCGGCGTTTAACTTCCAGACCACGGCACTGGCCTCAGCTGGGCACGCAGGGAGAGCGGTGCTGAACGCAGTTCTAACGGTTGTTGGGTGCCTCGTAGCGGGGCTCGCCGGCGCCTGGCTCGCGCGCCGATGGCCGTGATCCGCACCGTGCGATTCGTGGCATTCGCAAGCGCGCAATTGCAGCACACCGTGTAGTCTCCGCCCCCATGGCAAATCGCACTAGCGATCAAATCAAGCGCGTGGGGATTTTGTTTTCTGGTGGCCCCGCACCCGCGGCAAATGCCGTGATCTCATCCGCAGCGATTTCGTTCCTCGACAACGGCTGCGAGGTCGTCGGATTTTTCCACGGCTACTCCAATCTGCACGAGTACAACCCAGACAAAAATCCTCTGGTCGCCGATGAGCACTACCGTGTGTTTACTGAAAAGGATTTGGGCGGTCTGCGCAACTCGCGCGGCGTAGTCATCGGCACCGCGCGCACCAACCCCGGAAAGTCGATCGTTAAGCTCGCGGACCTGGATGACCCGGGAAAGACCGCGCAGTTGCGCAACGTGTATCGCGCTCTCGTCGACCTAAACATCGACGCGCTGATTTCGATCGGTGGCGACGACACGCTCAAGACGGCGAACTTTCTGTACGAATTCCAAAAGCGCCTCCCCACCTCGGAGCGTCGGATCCGCGTCGTACACGTGCCTAAGACGATCGACAACGACTACTCCGGAATCGACTTCACCTTCGGCTTCTTCACGGCCGTCGATGTGATGGCCAAAGAACTACAGAACCTGCGCGCCGATGCCATTGCAACGTCGAGCTACTTCATCGTCGAAACCATGGGGCGCAAGGCAGGCTGGCTGTCCTACGGCGTAGCGATCGCTGGCGAAGCAAACTTGGTCATTGGAGTCGAAGATATCCAAGGCCCGCTCCTCGACGGCAACCACTTGTCGCTCGATGCGCTCGCCGACCGGGTCGTCGACCTGATCCTCGCGCGCGAAAAGCGCGGCAAGCACTACGGCACCGTTGTCCTCGCAGAAGGAATCGCCGAAATGCTTCCGGAATCGGCGGTGCGCGATCTGCCGCGCGACGACCACGGCCACTTGCCACTTGGGAAGTTCGACCTGGGTAAGGTCGTCGCACATCTCGCGACCAAGCGCTACGAGCAGCGCGGCAAGCTCAAGAAAAAGGTCACCGGTCTGCAGCTCGGCTACGAGTCGAGATGCGCTCCGCCGCATGCGTTCGACGTCATGCTCGGCAGCCAGCTCGGCATTGGCGCGTACCGCGGATTGGTGGAAGAGAACCTCGATGGTCATCTCATCAGCGTGCGCGGCCAGCTAGACCTCCAGTACGTCCCGTTCAAGGAACTCATCAACGCCCAAACGCTCAAGACTGAGGTCCGACTGATCCGCAACGGCAGCGACTATCACCGCCTGGCTCGCTTCCTCGAGACCCGTACCGACAAGGTCGTCGACTGGAGCCCGGGCCGCCGCCAAGAAAAGTAGCGATCGCGCCGTTCTACTGCACCAAACCGTTGATGACGTTTCGCAGCGTTTTGAGGTCGAATGGCTTCTCGATGCGCTGATTCGGCATACGCTCCAAAAAGCTTCGCGCTGATTCGGTAAACGCTCCTCCGGTGATGAATACAATGCGCCCAGCAAGAGCCGGGTCGAGCTTCTGCACCACGGCGTAAAATTCCATCCCGGTGATTTGTGGCAGCATGAGGTCGCACACGATCACATCGTAGGCCGCACCACGGGTTAGGAGATCGATCCCTGCTCGGGCACTCGTCACGCCATCCACGTCGTGTTCATGCGTTACATAACGTCGAATCGCCTGCACCAGAGAGTCTTCGTCGTCGATTATCAAGACACGCCCGCGGCGCTTGGGCGGCGTCGTCAGGGGGACCCGGCGCGTCACGGGCGGGAGATTTGCGGGTGCAATCGGCAACCTGACCCGAAACGTCGTTCCCCTGTGCAACGCGGTACTACATTCGATCGTTCCGCCGTAGTCCGAGATGATGCGGTGCGAGATCGCAAGCCCTAGGCCTGTGCCCACTCCGGCGGGCTTGGTCGTGAAAAATGGCGTAAACAGTCTCCGTTCGACTTCGATGGGCATGCCAATCCCGGTATCGGAGATCGAGATCACCACGTGGTCTCCTTCCACCTCAGTGGCAATGCGAATAAGGTTGTTCTCGTAATCGCTGTCCGGAATCGCCTGAATTGCGTTAACAAGAATGTTGACGAAGACCTGGCCCAAGCGACCTTCGTTGGCGTCGACGCGCGGCACCCGCTTGTACGCTTTTTCCACCTTCGCGCGATGCCGTAGTTCGCTCCAGGCCATGCGCAGCGCGCTATTTAAGACCTTCTCAACATCTACCGCGCCTCGTAGATCTTCCTGCGCGCGCGAAAACACTTTTAGGTCGCGCACGATCTCGCGCACCCGATCCGCCGACACGCGCGCGTCGCGCACGGCCTCGACAAGGTCCGGCGGCACGCTATGACGGGTTACCAGTTCGGTGAGGTCTTGCTCTGCAAAATCCAAATTGGCGATGACAGCAGCCAACGGGTTGCTGATTTCCTGCGCAACTCCTCCAGCTAGCGCCCCGATCGAGGCCATCCGATCGGCGAGCATGAGCTGGAGCTCTGCCTGCTTCTTGTCTGTGATGTCCCGTGCAACGATGACGCAACCCATCGCCGCCGCTCCGCGACCCACGGCGCCGATCCGAAGCTGGAACCAGGCCGAACGCCCAGCTTCGCGCGCGAATTTGAGTTCCAGCTCCTTTGCCACACCGGTGGCCAACACGGTCTCGAACGTGAGTCGGGCCAGCGGCCGCTGCTCGATCATCACGCGATCGAACCACGACTGCCCCACGAGCCCGTCCGTGGTCTCGGGCGGCTCAGCGCGGTTGACAAACTGAATGATGCCGTCGCAGTCGAGGTGCATAACGCAGTCTGGCGCGTTTTCGACGATGGCTTCGATCAACGCCGCCTGCCGCGCCACGTTGACTTCGGCCGCTTCCAAATCTTTGTAGATCTTCGCGAGTGTAAGTACCTGGCCGATCTCGTGCCCGAAGGGATGAACCGAACCAAGCCCGCGCTGAGGTCGAAGCGCAGGTGCGTCCGAAGCAGCTCGACTTGACGATGTAGCCTCACTCGACAGGTGAGCTTCAATTAAGGGAACGAGCCGAGACGGAGCGATTGGCTTCGCAATGACGTCATCAAATCCAACGATCGATACCTGATCTTCATCGACTTGCGACACGAAGCCCGAGAACGCAAGGATGGATACGCGCGAGGGAGCGAGGCTCCTCAGCTCTCCCACCAAGCGGAAACCATCTGCATCTGGCAGCACCAGGTCCTGGAGGACCAAACAGGGGCACTCGGTGCGCATGAGTTCACGCGCAGTTTTGCCATCCGCGGCCTCGATGACTTCATGACCATGACGGGCGAGCGCATTGCGCACCATGCGACGAGTCGCCGAGTTATCGTCGACGATCATGATCTTGTGCGGAGCTCCGCCAGATTGCGATGTTCGAACGATCATCGCTGGTGCGCTTGTCGAAGTTCCGCACGAACTCCCTCGGGCCAATGCTCGCCGCGACCGAGTATGTCTGCGCTATGGATAGCCACAGGTCTACCGGTTCGACCCTATCACGGAGCCCCTGCTGATTCGGTCAAAAAACGGAACCGCCCCGATCAGTGAGCCGCCAGCGTGCCCCGCAGGGCACCGCCGCGAAACACCCATAACTGTCCCGTATTGCCGTGCGTCCAGGTTTCGTCGCGTGTCAACGGCACAGTCGCCACCACTGCAACGCGATCTGTGGGTTTGGCGATTTGCGCCAGGTCGATCGACAGATCGGAATTGGCGAGCGTTGCCCGCGCAAACGGTGCCTTGCGAAGCACGTAACACAACTTGGTGGCACAGCGCGCAAACAAGTGGTGGCCATCTCCAAGCAAGAAGTTAAACACGCCCGACCTTCCGATCGCTGCCGACGTTTCCGCTACCACCTCCCACAAGAGCCGGCGCTGTTTTGGATAGCTCTTCAGGCGCTTCTCAATTCCGGCGAGCAGAGCGCAAAACGCATACTCGCTATCGGTATCGCCAATCGGCCGAAACCGTCCGAGCGGCAGCTTATGCGCACCTCGGACGGTGCCGTTGTGAGCAAATGTAAACGAACGTCCCCACAACTCGCGCACAAAGGGATGCGTATTCGCCAACACACACTCGCCGCGGGTCTTTTTGCGTATGTGTGCGATCGCGAGCGCGGACTTCATTGGGTTTGAACGCACGTAACAGGCCAAGGTCGACCGCGACGCCGCTGCGGGCTCGAGGAAGGTACGGACAGCGGTTCCGTCGTACAACGCCAGCCCCCAACCGTCGCTGTGGGGGCCCGCCGCACCTCCGCGCATAGCCAACTCTGAAAACGAAAACCCAATATCCGTCGGAGCGTTACTAGCCATTCCGAGGAGCTCACACATCTGCGTCCGATCTTATCAATCGACAACCTGCATCCCAAGCACAAAAATGAGGTCCCTCGTCGCAATGTGACTCAGAACACACTTGAATTTGCATGGTCATCTTTCACTCCCGCCACTCCGGCTCCCCCTGTA
This sequence comes from uncultured Kofleriaceae bacterium, assembly GCA_964419605.1. GTDB lineage: Bacteria > Myxococcota_A > Polyangia > Haliangiales > Haliangiaceae > JABFXX01. The sequence continues at coordinate 17,333 of CAYQQM010000030.1, forward strand.
CGCCAGAGCGAGAAATACAGATCGGTTCCAACCTGGTTCTGCCGCAAAACTGCTGAAATTCCTCCGTTCGGTCCACCCGCATCGCCGAGCGCTGTATGATCTCGCGCAGTGAAGTTTTCTAGGGCCGTACTAGCCTTGTGGGTCGCGCAAATCGGAACTGCGCACGCCCAGCGCGCCGAAGCGGACGCTGAGTTTCAGCGCGGCCGAACGCTAATGGCGCGGGGCGACACACCAGCGGCCTGCGCGGCATTCGAGGCGAGCATGGCGCTCGAATCGGCGCGTGGAACGCTCTATAACCTGGCGATTTGTCATGAAAAACTCGGCAAAATCGCCACCGCTTGGGCCGAGTTCGTGGAGGTAGCACGCACCGATAGCAATGAAGCACGCGCACGAGACGCCAAACAGCGGGCTGCCGCGTTGGCTCCACGGCTGCCGAAAATGCACATCGTCAGCCGTCGTTCCGGCGTGCGAGTCACGCGCGATGGAATCGATGTTACGCCGCTGATCGGCAAGCAAGCTCCGGTCGATCCTGGCACCTACCGATTCGAAGCAAGAGAGGATGGCCGCGAGCCCTACTCGATCGAAGTCGACCTTACGGCCGAGGGAAGTACCGTCGAGGTTGAGATTCCAGCACAGCGCAGCCGCGCGGCACGACCCGCCTCGACTTCATCCACAAGTTCTGGTGCATCCAAAACACTCGAAGTTGTTTCAAGCGGGTTTGCTCGCGATTTACCACATCGACCTATCTTGATCCCGGCGGGGACGATCGAGGTGACCGCAGGGCCGACGATCCTTACCTCCGATGGCTTCGATCGCTTCGGTATCGATGCGGGGGCAAGCGTTCGCGGCCGGCTTGGTCCATTTGAAGCCTCCGCAATCGCAGAGTTTCATGTGCGATCGCCCTACCGGACGGATCGACCCAACCTGTGGGAATCAGCAGGCGTCGGAGTGCGCTACCCGATCGAGCCTTCGTTGGTCGTCTCCGGTTCGTATGTCCAACACCAGCCGCTGCGCAGCGATCGACGGGGTCCCGACGTCAGCGCGGGAGTCGAGCGCAAATTGTTGGTCTTCCCGACGGTCGCTGTAGCGGGGCAAGCGGGGGTCATGTTCAGTCAGCGCGGTGACCGCGACGAGTTGCTCCTACTCGGCGCAGGACAGGTTCAATGGTCGGTGTTTGGACCGCTTTCGCTCGCGGGCGCAGCGGCACTTCGATTCAACCTCGCCGGCCAGCTCTACGACTACACGACCGGACTGGACGTCTCAGCTCTCGCGCTTTGGGCAATCGCTCCGCAGTGGGACCTGTTCGCAAAAGTGGGCAGCTCGCTTCTGCCAGATTCCAACGACAAGAACTACGGCCTGGGAGCCAGTTGGCGCACGCGGTAAATACCGCCGCGCTATTGCAATCATGAAGGCACAGTCCGGGTGGCGTGGCACGGGTAACCCTGGAAAGTAGTGCTAAACTACGGGGCGTGGTTGAGCCGGGCACGATCCTCGGTGGCAAATACCGAGTTGGACGCACGCTGGGCCGCGGCGCCATGGGCGTTATCGTTGAGGCAACTCACATTCAGCTCGGCACATTGGTCGCGGTCAAGATTCTTCGGCCCGATTACGCCGACCGGGCCGCAGTGGCAGAGCGGTTTCTGCGCGAAGCCCGCGCTGCAGCGCAGCTGCGCGGCGAGCACATCTGCCGCGTTCACGACTACGGAGCCATGGACGACGGAACGCCGTTTATGGTCATGGAGCTTCTCGAGGGATGTGATCTGGGAACTCTGGTCGATCAAGAGGGCCCGCTGCCGCCTGCGCTGGTCGCTAACTGTATCGTGCAGGTGTGCACCGCCATCGCCGAACCACACGCTCACGGAATGGTGCATCGCGACCTAAAACCGACCAATCTGTTTCTCCAACACCGCAGCGACCAGTCGCCGTTCATTAAGATTCTCGACTTTGGGATCGCGAAGTTTGAAAGCGTCGACTACAAACTCACGTCGACCACCAGTGTCGTCGGATCGCCTTCGTACATGGCGCCTGAACAACTGCGCTCGAACACTGTGATCGATGCGCGCACCGATATTTGGGCACTCGGCGTTGTCATGTACGAGCTGCTCACCGAGAAGCAGCCGTTTGTTGGTGAGTCGATGACCGACCTCGCACTCGCGATCACCATGGAACCACCGCTGCCGTTCGCGAGCCAGGTCCCCAACGGACTCGCTGACATCGTGATGCGCTGCCTCGAAAAGAACCCAGCACAGCGCTACCAGAATGTGGCGGAATTGGCGGAGGCACTCACGCCGTTCGCTAGGCTCGATGCGAGCCACGCGACTGCCGCTGCTCACATGCTCGCCCAGCCTCGAAGCGCTATGTCCATCGTCGACGAGCTCATCGCCGACCAAGCCAAGCAAACCACGTTGCGCGGAGCCAGTGGTGTCGTCCTGACCCGCCCGGCGCCCCGCGCAGCCGTTGGCGTTGGCCTTGTTCTCCTGGTGGCGATGATCGCAGGCGGAATTTTGTACCTTCGCGGCAACGACGACACCAACCAAACGAAGGCCCACCGTGGCGATCCAGCAGCGGATCCCATCGACCGTGTCCATTCGGCCGGAGCGGCGAAGTCGCCCACCGACGCTGCGTCCCCAGCCCCACCAGCCCCACCAGCCCTAGAAGGCGCTCCCACCGACACCGCGGAAGCCATGCAATCACCCTCGCTGGCGGACGCGCCGCAAGACACAGCGCCTGTGCCTGGCACCTCCATCGAACAGCGCCGGAAAAAGCGGCCGCGCACCACGAGCCCCGACCTCGGAAACAGCCGGCTCTAACGAAGAGATCGATCCACCTGCTGCGCATCCCGGCGCCCCTTGGAAGTCCCCGAAGGGGGGCGCGGCCGGGGTTATCCGTGAGAAGCGGCTCACCATCCCGCGAAGAAACGGATGCAAGCGAGCAGAATCGCCCCCATCGCGGCCGCGGCCGGAATCGTTAAAATCCACGCCCACACGATACGCGCGGCCAATCCCCAGCGAATCCCTCGCAACTTGTTCACCGAGCCAACGCCGATGATCGCACCGGTAATTGTGTGAGTCGTAGAGACTGGGATTTTGAAGTGCGTTGCACCAAATAGCGTGAGCGCACCCGCGACCTCGGCACAAAAGCCACCAACGGGTTTCAAGTGAGTAATCCCCATCCCCATAGTCTTGACGATACGCCATCCGCCGATCGCCGTTCCGAACGCCATGCAACCGTACGACGAAAAAATGATCCACGACGGCATCGCTTCGACCAGGTTGCCCTTGTCGGTGAAATGAAGGTGCCCCGATGCGACAAGCACTGCGATAATCACTCCGATCGTTTTTTGGGCGTCGTTGCCACCGTGGCCAATCGAATATAGACCCGCGGAAAACAGCTGTCCGATCCGAAACGATCGGTCGACCGACTGCGGCCGCACGCGCCGCAGTGTCCACGAAACCAGCACCATCAGAAGCGCCCCTAGCGATAGCCCAATCACCGGCGCGACCACGATGAACTCCAGCGTTGGAAACAACTTACTGGTGTTGAGGACACCGAAGCCGCGGTACGCAACCCCAGCTCCAGAAAGTCCACCGATTAGAGCGTGCGAACTTGAGGAAGGCAAGCCAAGCCACCAGGTCAATAAGTTCCACGCGATCGCCCCGAGCAACCCGCACATCACAACATACACGTACGCATGATCGTGTGGCTCCACGACGACAATATTGGCGATGGTTTTTGCAACCCCCGTGTGAAAAATAAACAGCGCGATAAAATTAAAGGTCGCTGCCCACAACACAGCGTATCGGGGTGACAACACGCGCGTTGAGACGATCGTAGCGATCGAATTCGCAGCGTCGTGGAACCCGTTGATGATATCGAATACGAGCGCTGCGGCGATCGTAACGATGACGATGGTCGCGACTTCCATGGCCTAGGACCCGTCCATGAGTAAGTTGATCGCTCTCACGGCCGATCCTTCCCAGCTGGCTTCGTTGCCAGCTCCGGTCCTCGGGTCACATCCGTCGAGGATGCTCCCCTCCGGTCCTCGCCGTCGCCTCGCCAGCCGGGCGGCTCGACCGCGATCATCGTTCAACTTACTCATGGACGGGTCCTTAGGCGTGCTCGAGGATGACGCCTTCGATGATGTTCGCAACATCTTCGCAGCGGTCGGATGCGCTCTCGAGATTCTCGTAGATCTCCTTCCACTTGATGACCGAAATCGGATCCTTTTCTTCTTTGAACAGCCGGGCAACCGAGCGACGCAAAATCGCATCGGCCTCGTTTTCGAGCCGGTTGATGTCGATGCACAACTTTAGAGTCGCTTGGGGGTCCTTTAGCGTCCGCAAGCCCCGCACGCACGCTTCGACCTGTTGCGCGGCGCGATGGAGCACTTCCGCGAGATCGCGAACGTCACTGGTCATCGTGACCACTTCGTACAGCTCGATGCGCTCTGCCGCTGCCTCAACGAAATCCATGACATCGTCCATCTTTGTGATCAACCGATGGATGGAGTCGCGATCGATCGGCGTAATGAACGTTTTGTGCAGAGCTTCCACACAACGGTGCGTGATGGTGTCGGTCTCGTGCTCGATATCGGAGATGCGCCGACACTTCGCGGCGATGTTCGCTCCGGTCGTGACCATCGAAAGGAACTCCTTCGTCCCTTCGATAGTTAACGCCGCATGCTGCTCAAAAAAGTCGAAGAAGCTGGTCTCACGTGGCAAAAAACGACCGAACATTTCGCTCGCGCTGTAACACGAGTGTCATTCGTTCGTCATCCGATCCCAACCTCAGAGTTTATCGGGTTCGATCCAACGCGATGCCGAGATTCGATCCGACGCCACGGCTTCGTCAGGGACCACAAATCCTTCGTAAGACGTTGTTATACTTAATGATTTCCGGTATCAAAGTCCACGTACCTACCGGCGCAGCTCGCGAACGATCTCGAACGCATAAAGCAACATCCCACTACGTTAGAGAGCCAAGCCGACCAACATCGCGCCGTAGACGCGGATCAGCAGCGCCAAGTCAGCTTCCGTGAACTGAATCGTTGCGCCGAGAAAATAGTCGCGACCATAACGGAGCTTCGTGAAGTAGCCCGGAACGTCGGTGTTGCCCGTTGTGATCGCCAGTTCGCCGGGCGCATTGAGCATATCGTCAACGCCGCCCAGAACATAGATCGACCGAAACACGTGCAGAGCTCCCGCGAGCTTCACGCGCGGCGTATATGAAAAGCCTCCGTAAACGTCGGCTGAGAACCGCAGTGCTCCTTGCCCAAGCAACAGGTCTGCGCCAAAGCCCACCGTCGACTCTTTGACACCTCCGCGAAGCTGAACCATCCCGAATCGCTTGCCGATCTGCGCGGTGAGTCGATACCCTTCCTTGATCTCCTGATAGCGGCGATAGGTTTGCGCGTCGACGATTTCATGCAGCTGGTCCTGTGGCAGGGCGCCCTGTGTGCTCTTGGAGCCTTCGATCAAGTAGAACTTGTCGTTGCGAGCGCGCAATTCCGCCGAAACGTAAAATCGCGGAGTACCGGCGATTAGATTCCACTCGGTGCGAAAACCGAGCCACGACTTGAACGGATCCAGCCGACCCGATGCGGCGCGTACACTGTCCGTTGTATCGTCCAGGCTGTTCCCGAGCTCCCTGTCGTTGACAAGACGCCCCAAGCTGCCGGCGAAGTCGTTGCCTCGCCCCTGATCCACGGCGGATACAACGTCGCGGACTTGCTCCAGGGTCGGATCCACTTCATCCATGCCATCGCGGGCCTTTGCAAAGCCCTCCCGAAGCGAGGTCTCGAGGTCGTTCATCTGACCGCGCGCCTTGGCGATGCTGATGGTGATGCTGGCAAAGCCGCGCTCGATCTCGGGCTTGGCCGATGTGATCGCATCCCCAGCGCGCGCGGTTTGCGATTCGAACCGCGCCATCGCCCGTGCGGCCGCCTCGAGCGGCTTTTCGATACGATCGGAGTTCATCCACTGATCGACATCCGCGATTGCCTCCGTCAGCCGGCCACTGCTCCACGTGCGTCCCTCCAGAGCCAGATCGTGAACCGCATCGAGTCCGCGGTCCACCCGCGGCATCGCGCGGGCAATCGCGCGCAAAACTTGGTCCGTAGACCCACCTTCGATGACCCGAACGATCTGTTGACCAGGAGCTAGCTTCCGCACGCCCGGTAACGCGGTATCGCTACCGGGAATAATCTCCAAATAAGAATCCCCAAAGGCCGACTCCGCCTTTTTGGTGATCCACGAATCGTCTGCGATGTTGAGTTGGTCGGGTAGTGCCAAGTCGACGCGAGCAAACGCACCCTCAATGGCCAAGCGAGCGACCTCCCCGACTCGCACGCCCGCGATCATTACGGGCGAACCGACCGCAAGTCGCGAGGCGTCGCGAAAGCGAGCAAATGCGTGAAATCCTCCGCCCACCCGAGTTGTCGGCATTCTCGATCGAACCAGGAGCGCCCCCCCGCCCAGCACCACAATGCTCAGGGCGATCGCCACCACTCGAGACAGCCAGTTCACAGCGCCATGCTACCGGTGGACAGTCGGAATAACTACTACCTTTGGCGTGAGGCGAGCGCATCCCCCCAAAGGACCACGCGCTACGGGTTAGGCAAGTTTGCGAGCTTGCGCCCGCTGTAGCGCCCGGTCCTTTGGAGTGAGGCGAGGCGGCTAAAGTGAGCCGAACTGATCGCCGGGCGTCCTCGTCCGCGAGGACGCCCGGGCCCTTGCGGCGAACGAATCCCTGTGGGAGGAGCGAGGAGCGCAGCGTACACCAGTACGTGAGCACCGCAGCGACGACGCCAACGACGCATCACGCCAAAGGACCCGGCGCTACGGGTTAGGCAGTTTGCGAGCTTGCGCCCGCTGTAGCGCCCGGTCCTTTGGAGTGAGGCGAGGCGGCTAAAGTGAGCCGAACTGATCGCCGGGCGTCCTCGTCCGCGAGGACGCCCGGGCCCTTGCGGCGAACGAATCCCTGTGGGAGGAGCGAGGAGCGCAGCGTACACCAGTACGTGAGCACCGCAGCGACGACGCCAACGACGCATCACGCCAAAGGACCCGGCGCTGCGGGTTAGTTTTCCCGGCGTAGGTAATAGTGCGTCCCCAACTGGGGATGCGACAGGCGAATTGCAAGTGCTTGCGCTCCGCTCCGAGGCCGCGGAACTCTGGCTTTGAACCGCCGCGTCGCGGTTTCAATAACGGGAATTTCAATTCCATCGAAAGCAGCAGTCCATCCCGGTAGCGCCGCACCTGCCAGCGGAACCTCATCGCCGAACGGCTGCCCGTCAACTGGCGACTCAATGTATACTTGTGCTGCGGTCTGATCGAACGCGATTCGAAGCGTCGTAATTTTATCCTGTCTCACTCCGTCTCGCTCAAACCAAAGTGCATAACTGCCCTCTTTGAGCTTTCCGCTCGGTATCTCGACGGTTGGAGATTCCGCATCGAACACCTGCTCGGTGCCCGCGCTCGCCACATGGAGCGTGAACTTCGTTCCTGACCCTTTGGCGTGCACAGCAACCACCGGAATCAGACTTTGATACGCAATGGTGTAGTTGCGGCCATCGGCGTCGATGTGGTTCTTGCTGGGATTTGGCGGCAAGGGACGACGCCCACTGTCGCGTACGATGGTCACCCGGCCCCCGAGGCTCTCTGCCCCACAGCGAAGGCGCCAATGCCACGTCCCGGCCGGAAACAAGATATTGGCGACATCTTTGCCTTCCGAGATCCTCGGGGTTCTAAACCGCGTGTCGCGATCCGCCTCGATGGTTCCGGTGCCCGGACACTTTCCGTTAAACGAAAACTGAATCGCCGTTGCACCTTTCCCATCGTGGATCCATAAGGCCCGCGCTGTCTCCCCGGCCACGATCTGAAAGTCGAAATACTTTGGCACCACAACGCCGGGATGAATCGCGCCGGCCCGAACTACCGCGGCCGTCTCCCCGGTTGCCATTTCCAGCGAAGCCGCAGACGTAACGAGCTTCGCTGCACCGTGAATCACCGCCACGTTTGCGTCGCCCTTGGCGCTTACGTCTAGACGCGCTTGGCCAGACGCTCCCGGGGGAGCGATGATCTCGACCTGCCCCCCGGGTACCGCCAGCGTACCCTTGGTCGCCGCGGGCACGGTCGCAGTAGCAACGCCCTGCTCAACTCCAAGCAGCAGGTTGTCTCGTATCGCAATCTGGGACGAGGCCCCCGACAATTCCAGCGACATTCCGTGCGAAACGAGCCTAGCCGTTGTTCCAGCCTTTTTGAGCCGCAACCTGCTGCCGACAGCGATTGTGCCCTTTCCCTCGGGAACTGCCGTCCACTGCTTTCCATCGGAGCTTCGCTCTGCGCCAGCGCCCGCAATTTCATACTCAGCGCCTTCGCCGACCGGTGAAGCATCGCCTGGGCCTGCCTCCACGCCTGCGTCGGCCGGCCGGGCGGCATCCGCGCGCACAACCTCCACCCGTCCACTATCGAGCGAACGAGGAGTACCGACTTCCAAGTCGATGACAGACCCGTCGGCACTCTGCACTTGCGCTGCACCAATGATCAGTTCCGCCTTACTTGCGGTAATGTGAACCTTGCCTCCAGGGGCGATTTTCACACTGCCGATCTCCACGCCGACTTGTCCCGTGTTGAGCACATCGAAGGCGCCAAGCTCGACCTGAATATTCGGCCCTCGGCTGCTGCCCGTCGCGAATCGCAAAACAGAATGGGGATCCATTCGAATCAGTTGTGCTCCCGCGATCGTTAGCTCCGCCGCGCCATCCGCCGTGCGAGCCGCATCGCCAAGATGAAACCAACTTCCAATCTTCGCCGCCGCCCACTCACCATTTCGCTGGCGCTCGACAGGACCTTCGGCTTTTGTAAGTGTCGCCAAGCCCGTTTTCCTCTTGCCACAGCTGGTAGCCAGCGAGAGTGCCAGCACAAACCCAACAAACAACCGCACGCTCACTTTAGGGCCCGTCCGTCGCGATCTGCTCCGGGCTGCTGTGCCTCGCTCGACAACGTATTATTCATCAGACCCTTAGCGATGTAAATCGATGTTCTTGATCACCACGCCATTGGGGTCAATCGAGACATCGAGCTCCTGGGTCGACAGTCCGCGCGCCTTTACCGAGATCTTATAGGTTCCTGGTGCCAGGTCGATCGAAAACGTGCCGTCGGGCGCAGAAGTCACCGACCGGTCGCCGGGGGCAATCGAAATCGCCGCGCCGCCTACGGCTTTTCCTCCTGGAAGAGAGCGGACAACTCCCCGCAGCTGACCTGGGGGCAACTGTGATTCGAGTTTGATGGGCTCTACCGAATTTGCACCTTGAATCAATTTGACAATCAGCGTTGTGGCTGGCTTCTTGCCGTCGACGCGAACATCAACCTGCGCTGCGGACTCCACGATTCGCACAACGTCGCCATGAAACTTGGTGCGATATTTCTTGCCGACTGGGACTTCGATTTTGTACCTGCCGGCCGCATCGGTAACGACCAGCGGCTGTGCGCCTTTCAAACGAATCGTGACTTGAGCCCCAGAAACCGGTTTGTCTGTGTCATCCATCACCGTTCCGGAAATCGTTGCGAGAATCGGCTCGCTGGGACACGCTTCCACCGACGCGTCGTCGTTGGCGACATCGCACGAATGCTCGGGCGCCGAGGCGTGACCGTGGCTGGCCCCGCCCAATTGAGCACCTACGCCAACGCCAAATGACACCATCGGTTCGTAAGGGACAAGCGGAATATTTCCATCGGAAATTTGGTTCGAGGTGAGATTCGGAACTTTTGCCAATTCAGCGAAGCCGAAGACGCTCCACTGCGCGTTGAGGTGAAGTCCACCGCTAATCGCTCCTCGCAGCGTCATTTTTCCGTTGGCAAGGTCGGCATGTCCTTCGGTCACGGCGCTGCCGGTCCGAGGCGCTTTGCCGAGAAACGCCTCCACCGACCCTTCCGCGGCAACCCATGCGTTTCCCGTCGGAATCGCAACACGGACCCCACCTAGCGCAGCGTGAAAATCGGACACTCCGAGGGATACGCGATCTTGCAACGACAAACGCGATGGCCCCGTTCCGGCCGCTCCGGTGCCATCGGATACGCTCTTTGCGCTGTTGTCCAGCCGAAATCCAGCCCCTAACGAAACCATGGCCGGGCCCACCGGCATCGAAGCCAATGCTCGAGCGTCCACCGAAATCGCGGAAAAGGCGATCGAAGGCGCGTTCTTCCCCGGAACAAGAATTCCAATCTGGCCGCCGATCCGAGCGCCGCCTACGGTCGCGGCACCACGAACGAAGAGTCGTGGATCGCCCACAAATCCATCGTCGGGTGACGGTGCCGGGCCGGTGTGGCGATCGTATCGACCGTCGATCGCCAGGCCAACTGAAACCAACTCGTGAACGCCGTACGCGGCAGCCACGCTAGCCTGAGCTCGCATCATCGAATGATTCGGCGCCAGCAGCTCTTTGCGAAAGCCATATCCCCCCAGGGCTACAACCCCAACCACGCCCTGCCGAAGCGGGGTGGCTTCGGGGACATGCACTCCACCCGGCAGTGCCCCGTAGCCAATCGCAACAGGGCGTTCCACCGCGGGCTGGGCGGCCGCGGTTCCAACTGCGAAAACGCACAGCACGGCAGCGAATGCACGACCCATTACAAAAAGTGTAAGCGCGATCGATTCGTCAATTCCAGAGCCCATCCAAGAAAATCCCGGCAGTGCGAAACCTGGGTGGATGGACACACGTCAACATAGATGTGTGCAAACGGCTACACTGCGGCAAGAGCCGACCCGAAATATCGCAAATCCAACCCAAGATCTGGACGTAGACTCGGGGAACGAAGTGGCAAGCGTAACCGTGCCTCACGCGTAAGCCACCCCAACGCGCAATGGTAGGCTTCGCGGAATCGATGAAGTCGCCGCCGGTTACCAGCGTGCTGGGTGCGGGTGCACTAGCTGGCCTCCTTGTTGGGCTGAGTGTGGGGGCATTTGACGCGATGTGGTCGTGGGGACCCGCTGCTCAGTTTGTCACCACAGTGGGAGACCGTTTGCGGTTTGTGGGTTTCACGGCGGCGCTTTATGCCGCTACCGGGTTGATTGCTGGAATTGCCGCAACACTGGCTCTACTTGTGCTGTCGCGCGCGACCCGCTTGGGCGACCTGATGCGGTATGCGTTCGCAACGCACGATGCACAGCGCGACAGCGATCCGCGTGGCGCGGTTGCTGGACTGGCACTGGTCCTCGGCGGGGTTCCCGTCGTCATTGCATGCCTGGTGGCGGCGTACCGCATCGCGATCGCGTTTCTGGCGAATCGGCATTCGATTCCGCTAGAGGTAACCGCGGCGATGACAGCCACACTTGTGGCGTTAGCCGTGGCTGTGCCACTTGCATTTATCGTCGCGCGACCGATCGAATTCGGGCTGCGGGCATTGGTGCCGGAGGCGCAGCCGATCACATCGGTGTGGGCGCCGTTCGTGGCGCTCGCCGCCATGCTGGGACTTGGAAGCGCTATTTGGGCATCCGCGGAATGGACCACTGTGCGAGCGCTTCCACTGCGCGGCCTCGCTGTCGCACTACTCGCCTTAGCACTGACGATTCCAGCCTACCGCGTCGCGCTGCGCTTCGTGCCGCCCGCCGCTCGCCGGTGGCGGCGACGTGCAGCGTGGGCAGGAGCGGCGGTGGCGCTACCCGTTGCGATCTTCACCGCGGGCAATTCATCCGCGGTCATGAAGGCCGAAATCGCGTATACGGGACTCGGCGGTCCGATCGCACGCTCACTGCGCACGGCCTTCGATCGCGACCGCGATGGCTACTCGCGCTTTCTCGGCGGCGGCGACTGCAACGATGCCGATCCGGCGGTGCATCCCGGAACGCCGGAGATTCCCGGCGACGGCATCGACCAAAATTGCCTCGGTGGCGATGCGTCACCGCTGCAACATTCACTCAGCGATGTCGGCTTTGCGCCGGTGCCGCCGCGCGTGCCACCCGACTTCAACGTGGTGCTGGTAACGATCGACACCGCACGCGCAGATCACTTCGGCATGTATGGCTATGCCAAGCCCACCTCGCCGAATCTCGACAAGCTCGCCAGCGAGAGCACGGTATTCGACCACGCGTGGGCCCACGCCCCTTCGACGCGATATTCGATGCCCGCAATCTTAACTGGACGGCTGCCACTCGACGTGTTCTACGACATGTCGATCTGGTGGCCCGGGCTCGCGCCGAAGGCCACCACCATCGCGGAGGCGCTTGAACCACGTGGGTTCGCGACCGGCGCGATTACGAACTACGACTACTTCGACCGCAAGCGCCACCTCGATCAGGGCTTTGCCGAATATGACAATGAGAATCAGAAGTTACACGGTGGAATTCCGGGTGCCGGCCCGGAGCGCACTCGCGGTAGCTCGTCGCAACAGCAGACCGACAAAGCGATCGCGTTCGTCGGTCGCCACGCCAGCGAGAGGTTTTTGTTATGGATCCACTATTACGATCCACACGCCGACTACGAACCTCATGCAGCGGTGCCAAGTTTTGGCGGGGACGAGCTAGCGCGGTACGACGGCGAGCTTCGATTTACCGACTTGCACCTCGGCCGGCTCCTCGATGAGCTCAGAGCCAAGCAGCTCTACGACCGGACCGTGATCGTCGTTACCGGCGACCACGGCGAGGGCTTCGGCGAACACGGCATCGACCATCACGGCTACCATTTGTACGCACCGCAAACGAAAGTCCCCCTGATCATTCGAGTCCCTGGCCTAGCGCCCCAACGCGCGCGCACCCCAGCTGGCCATGTCGACATTTTGCCAACGCTGGTCAACCTCGCCGGCGGTCAGCCAAGCCGTGACATGATGGGGCGGTCGCTGGTCGATGTCCTTGCTGGCGCGCAGCGCGACCGCATCGTGCTTCAACAACTATCGTACGAAAACCGCCACGAAATGCGAGCCGGCGCCGACTCCCGGTGCCATGTCATCTACAACGTCAGTCCAGAGACCAGCTGGGAAGTCTACCGCATCGATCGCGATCCGCTCGAAACCACCGACCTATCTGAAACGTCCGATAGCGGTTGCGAAGCAACTCGCTCTGCCGTCGAGCGCTGGTACGATTCCAGCACCGCCCAGGCACCTCGAGCAACACCGTGAAGGATCGCATTTGGAGTGCCGTCTGGATCGCGCTTGCTCTCCCCGCGCTTTACCAGCTGGGTCTGCTCGTCACGGCGATCGTCGGTCGCGTTGGTTATCCATACGACCTCGAATGGATGGAAGGCGGGATGTTGCATCACGCGCTGCGGCTCCAAACCGGTGAGGGCATCTACGTGCCACCGTCGATCGACTTCATTCCGTATCTGTACACCCCGCTGTACCCAGCGCTACTGGCGTGGCTGGGCAAGCTTTGCGGAATCTCGTACGCACTCGGACGCTGCGTGTCCGTGGCGTCGCTGATCGGAATTGCAATCGCCGCGATGATCGCGATTGCCGGTCGCGAATGCAGACCGGATCGACCCGAAGATTCCGCGCCTGCGCCCTCGAGCGCTCTCCGCGTACGTCCAATGGCATGGAGCGGATCGGTGCTCGCGCTCGGTTTGTTCGCAGCGGTTTATCCCTACGTCGACGGCTGGTACGATCTGGTGCGATCCGACACGCTATTCTTGTTCGCGGTCACAGCGGGCATTGCGGCACTGCCACGCCTCGCGACCTACGGCAGCGGCCTCGCTGGCCATGCGCGTGTCGCCGCAGGCGCTGCCATCCTCGTGTTCGCGTTCTTCTGCAAGCAGACCGGGATCTTCTATGTCGCGTTCGGCGGGGCGGTAGTCGCCTTCGTCAACCTGCGCCGGACCCCAGCGTTTGTCGCTGTTGCCGGCGCACTTGGGCTCGGAATTAGCGCGGCATTGAATGCGTCGAGCGACGGCTGGTATTGGACATACGTTTCAAAAATTCACCGCGCTCACGACTTCAGCACCGAGCGATTCTGGCGCTCCTTCGGCAATATCTTGTGGCACTTTCCAACAGTAACCCTGGTCGTAGCGGCCGCCATAGTAGCGATCGCTGTCGCCGCCGCCGCACGCAAACCGCTTCCCGCTCACGCGCGCATGTTCGGGCTATGGACTGCGGCGTTTGCCGTGTCTGTACTCGTCGGTGCAGTCGGCTGGGGCACCGAATTCGCTCACTTCAACGCGTACATGCCGGCGTTTTTGCACGGAGCGCTCGCCGCCGGAAGCGCCATCGCTGTGATCGCTGGATGCGCAACGGCATGGCACAACGATCCTCGTTGGACACGCGCCATCGCCGTGATCGCCGGGGCCGCACTCGCCTATCCATGCTTGCACACCCGTTGGGATCCTCAACGTTGGATGCCAACGGAGGTCGACATTCAGGCAGGCGATCGACTGATCCAACGCGTCGCGGCACTTCCAGGCGACGTGTGGCTGCCCTCGCATCCATGGTACGCCGTGCTCGCCGGCAAATCACCTCGCGTCCACCGCATGGGAATCAAAGATGTCACCACGCGGCAGCCCCGTCCCGTCGCAGGCCTCGAGCAGGCGCTCGCGACCCAACGGTTCAGTGCCATCATCATGGACGAGCGAGACCTGTTCCTCGAGCTGCCGCAACTCACTGCGCGTTACCAGCTCGCGCACAAGCTGCCGAGCAACGAACGGCCACGCGTGTTCAGCGGGGCGCGCATCCGACCGCAAGCGATTTGGCTACCGCGACCTTAGTACAGCCCCCGTCGCAGCATCTGCGAAGTTTAGGTGACATGACCAACTTGGTTAACCACGCCTACGCCGTGGTCAGACCTCCCATGCGCTATGGAAAACAGAGTCGAACATCCGCAAGATCGGTTGGCTTTGCCGGCTACCGAAGTTGCGCCGCGCTAGGCCGTCGATAGAGCGAAACGATCGGCACACCGGAAGCGCGAAGCACGAAGATCGGAGCAACGGTCCCGTATTCGTTCCAGACCATGTAGTCGTGGCGGGAAAAGTGCTTCTCGTGAATGACCAGGGCGAGCTGACTAGCGCGGATGCCTTGCAGCTCCCGACCGGAATCGGGGTAGCCGCGACGTAGCTCGCCGAACTTGAGGTACCAGCCCCACGCGGGCGATGCATCATGCGTGTAGATCGGTGCCGGAGATTGCTGCGCTACGATCGGAAGAATGCCCCGCGCAGAAACGCCCCAAAACTGGCGGTTCATGCCGAGGTCGGCTCCGCCAGGCGCTCCTCCCGCAAGCGCGTTATACCAGGTCAACGCATACGGATGTGAGACCGCGACTTCAACCGCGCTCGCACACACTACCGCACCACCGACGAGGCCCAGCGCGACCCGATTGGGGATGCCGGTGCAAGCGGCCAAGCGCCGCGCCGCCCATGCAGCGCCAACGCCGGCAGCGATGCAAATCGTGGGCAAGACCGGCATCCAGTGCTTTTCTGCGCCAAAAATCGGCGTCGAACCGAGGAGGAACGGTCCTATCGAAACAGCCGCCGAAACTGCGAGTAACACACCCGGGGCACGATCTGCATCCTGTTCCATTGAACGTCGCCGCGCGATCGACGCGCCTGCTCCGATCAGGGCGGCGACAAGCGTTGCGCACGGAACCGTAAACAGCGTGGTCGCGATCGCGACGTGCCACGGAAACGGCGGCGCATTCCAATTGCGGCCAAGATATTCGTAATTGTAGTGAACGTGGCCGAGGTGAAACTCGATCCAGCTGCGGAGGTGGCCGACCGGATCGAGCCACAGCCACGGCCATACCGCGAACAATACGAGTGGCCCAATCGCAGCAAGCGCCGCAAGCACTCGCCACGCGTGAAACAAGTCTCGCTTTCGCCATGCGACGAACGCGTAGTGCGTGGCGATCACAATCGGAATGAGCAGAGCCGTGTGCTTGGTCGCCAGTGCAAGCCCCCACACCACGCCGACCTGCCAAGGCCAGCGGCGACCGTCGAGGGCACGCCAATACGCGTAGATGGTGGCAAACCACAGCGCCATCACCGGCGCGTCGAAGCAAACCAGTCCGGCGTGGAACAGCGCTCTCGGCAGCAGCGCCATGCACAACGCCGCGACTACCGCCTCGCGCCCCCCCCATAACTCACGTGCCATCGCAAAAACTAGCCACACCAACAGGCCAGCAAGCAGCGCAGACGGCAAGCGAAATGCCGTCAGTTCGTCGAAGAGCGGAATGGCATCGTGAAACCATTGATGTGACAAGCCCGCTAGCGTCTTCACCAAGGGCGGATGCTCCGGATTTTGCGGTCCGCCATTCGGCCCGCCGAACGTCGCAGCAATCCCCGCGGCTGACACGCCGTGGTGAAACGTCAATAGGCCGCTCCACCACTCGGCGTAACGCTGACCTGCCGACATGTATACGGTTTCGTCCCGCGCAATGCCCACATCGCGCTGGTGAAGCAGCACGGCGATTGCGCACCCCACCGCGAGCACAGCGGCGATTCCCTGCGGCCCCACCCGCGTGCAAAACTTCATCGTCGAGCCTCGGCGGCGAAACAGATCTGGCGTTGCGGTGCCGCGGCGCTGGCGACAAACACAACATCGCTGACCCCGGGCGTCGTGGTGGCCTCAAACCGCACCCATCCGTCGTCAACACCCGAGCGAACCGCAACCACCGGCCGCCCCGCGATTTCGACTGTAAGCGTTCCCGGATCGCGCACGTCTCTACGAGTAAACACGTCCGCAAGGCCCACGTAGCCGACGAGAGCTGTCCCTAACCGGATCTGCGAAAATGTCACGCGAACGGGGTTGCCTGGCTGCGGAGTCACCTCAAAGCAGCGGCGCGGAGAAAAACCCACCTCGGCCAGTTCCAGCCTCGGCTGGACACCATCGGACGTCGGTTGATGCGCGAGCAGATCGTCCAGCACCACTACCGGAGCGCGCTCAAAGCGGCGTACCGCCACTCCCCTGACCTGTGCAGTCGACTCGGGCTCGAGACCTGCCGTTTCCGGTGCACGCGCGCCGCGGATCGAAACTTCCCAAATTCGACCGTATCGCGCGCCATCCATTCGCGCCGCCATCTCGATGGTCACCATATCGCCGAGATGCATTCGCCCCACCGGATCGATCCATTCCGGCGCGAACACAATGAGGTCGCCCGCACGATAACCGTCCCGAACGAGTTTTGCCGCCTCTCGCCACGCGTCATCGCTAGGAACCTCGCGATCAGCTCGCCACGCGGCCGCAACTTCCCACAGCGCAACCGCGATCAACAGAAGCGCAGGCGCACCCGGCAACACCTTCCCAGCGCTGCTGCGCGAAATCAGCGGCACGCGCGACCAAGCCAAGCCGTGAAACTACCATGGGGCTCGCCGACGTCATACTCTGCGCGTGTGAGGCTGTACGCGGCGTTATTTGCAGTTGGGCTCGCGATCTATGGCGCTCTGGCGTGGAAACGCCTGGCACACGGCTCTACCGCTCCGCATTTCGTGTATCAAGCCGACGCATGGCTACACGGCAGGATCTCGATTGAACCGCCGCTCATCCACGACGATTGGGCCAAGGTCGAAACCGTAGTGCTCGACGACGGCAGTGAAGTGCGAGGCCGCCGCATGCTGACTCGGCCGATGTTCCGCACGCTTTCCGGTGACGAGTTGCCTTTGCGCCGCGTCGCTGGGTCGCGCGATGTGACCTGGTACATGTCGTTCCCGCCGTTTCCCACGCTGCTGATGTTGCCATCTGCAGCCATCGCTGGCCGCGCTGGCAATGACGTCATTCCAACGATCCTGATCGCCGCCCTAATCCTGCCGCTGACGCTATGGGTGTTGCGGAGACTCGCGGAGGCAAAACTGTCAAGCCGCTCGCGTCGCGAAGACCTGTGGCTGGTAACCGCACTCGCATTTGGCAGTGTGCTGCTGTTTTGTGCCGTCCGAGGCGAAGTCTGGTACACGGCCCATGTGGTCGGGGTTGCACTCGCGCTGGTCTACGCGTGGGCCTCGATTGAAGCAAAGCGGCCTTGGGTCGCCGGACTTGCGCTCGGGGCGGCTGCGCTAACCCGCACGTCGATGGCATTCATGTTCCCGCTGTTTGTTTTTGAGGCGTATCGAGTCGCCCGCCCAGACCAGCGTTGGCGCGACCTGCGAAGACCCATGATCGCGTTCGCAATTCCCATCGCAGCCTTGGCTGGGGTTGGCATGGCCTACAACGCCATGCGATTTGGCTCACCGACCGAGTTCGGCCACACCTATCTCCACGTTCGACAACAGGCGCAGATCGAACAATGGGGCCTCATGAGCGCACACTACCTGTCGCGCAACCTTGCGGTCGCACTCACCCTGCTTCCCGAATGGCTCGGCCAGCCGCCGTGGATCCAGATCAGCGGCCACGGCCTCGCCGTGTGGGTCACAACCCCGCTGCTGCTGTTGTTGCTGTGGCCACGCGAGCGTCCGCCCATCCACTTACCGCTGTGGATCACGATCGCGTGCGTCGCCCTTCCTTCGCTGCTGTACCAAAATTCAGGCTGGGTCCAGTTCGGTTATCGCTTCAGCCTCGACTACATGGTGTTTTTTGTGATTCTCCTCGCGGTCGGAGGTCGGCCGCTGCTCGGCGCATATTCTAAACTATTAATAATACTTGGCATTTTGGTAAATTTGTACGGGGCTCTTACATTTGACCGGGGCGCCCCGTACTACCGAATCGGCGGCATGGCGTACGACGACTTCATGGCCAAGTAGAGTTCGTGGGATACTACACACGGTTGAGCTGATGACGTCTGACGACACAGGTGGAAAGAGGCTAGGCACGCCGGTCGTCCTGCGCATCAAACTGAAGTACGACAGCGTGGAAGCGCTGGTACATCGGTTCGCTCCGAACGTTGGCAAGTCGGGAATTTTCCTGCCGACTCGGTCGATCCATCCGCCAGGAACCGAGATCAAGTTCGAGCTTCGACTCGCGACCGACGTGCCCGTTCTCGTTGGCCTCGGCCGAGTGCAATCGGGTCACGAGCCCGACCCGGCGAACCCTCGCGCAATCTTCGGCATGGCCATCGAAATCATTCGCGTCACGCGTGAAGGCCGACAGATCTTGGTGCGAATGATCGAGCGTCGACGCGCCATGGGCCTGCCCGAAGTGACAATCCCTATTCCGGCGGACTTAGATGCGGCGCGCCGCGCCGACGTCGAGACTCAGCCGCGCGCGCAGATCCCGACAGCGGGCAAAAGTCTCTTGCCTTCGCATACACCTACGGTGCTTACCGCGCCGCGCTCGGCGGCAACACCGCTCGTCAGTGCCGCGGACACGGCCGATCGCGGTGTCGCACTCGAGCTTCCGCCAGAGCCGCCGCGCCGCGTCCGGCGCCGGGTTTCCGCCGTGATCGCCGCAGCACGCCAACCCGCAGCAGACGTCCTGACTCCCAAGCCCGCAGGCATTCTCGATGGACACGTCGATCTCGCTACCACCGTCGCCCGAGCGCGTTCACTTGCGACCGGGAATCTCGACGATGAGCTCGCCGCGTTGGCCGAGCGCGCTGCCGCGCCTCTGGCGGAAATCACCGTTGAAACCGCATCGGCCGAACTGGCGCGCCAGCTCGGCGGCGCCGCGGTCAAACGCGACCGAAGTGCGCCGGTAGTTGTTCAGCCGGCTCCCACCACCAGCGACCCCCGCGACGCAACAGAAGCCGACCAACGGGCGACCATCACTTCTGACAACGCACAGCCTGCGCCGGAGCCCCAAGCGCCCGCGATGGACGCTTCGCCAGGTACTGCACCCTCAAATGCTGCGCCGCCGAATGTCATTGCCGAAGGCATCGATGCCGACCCGCCAGCGGAGTCCGAGCCGCCTGCCGAACAGCGAGTTGATCTATCAGATAACGATCGGTCACAGGCGTCAGCGATTCCCGCCGCAGCGGATGAGGAAACTCCGCGCGAATTCGAGGCTTCACTCGCAACTCGAACAAACCCCGAGCAAACCACCGCCGCACCGGAGGAGCTGGCGGCTCTACCGTCCGGCGAACCGGCGCCCCCACAGACCGGAGCTGCCCCATCACCCGCTCCTCTAGCCTCAGCCGCTGAAGTCGAGCAGGACCAAACCGAAGGCGAAGGCGAAGACGAAGACGATCCCGAGCTCCTGTCGTTCGAACGTGCACTCGACGCGGCCCGGATCCAAACAGGCGTAAGCATCACCCCAGCTCCTCCTGCGCCCCAAGAGCCAGACCCACCCGCGTCCGAGAATCAAGCCGTCATTGCGGCCCCCGATCAGGCCAGCAATGATGATGATGCAGATGAGCTAGATGACGACGAAATTCAACGACTCCGGATCATCACTCCACCGAGCGGGATCACCGCGTCGGAAATGCACCAATCTTTCCACGAGCAGGCGGCCCGAATCGCCCGGCCCATGGATGGCGAAGAGATCTCCGATGTCGACGTGCTAGCAGAGGCCAATGCCGAAGACGACGACCTGCTCCATGCCCATCGCCTTCGCGACCAACTACCGCATGAAGCACCTGTCCAAGTGGTTCCACACTACGAGGTTCCGCACTACCAGACCCCGACTCACGAACCCTTGCATCTAGCGCCGCCTGACGATGAGGCTCCCCGCCATGAAGCCCCGCCACTGCAGGCTCCTTACTACGTCTCCCCAGCACCCGAGTATCTCAACCCCCACCGTCCAGCCTACGAAGCGTACGATGAGGTCCGAACAACGTACCCGGCGGAGCCCCCCGGGCACTACGACCCAAACGATTTTGACTTTGCTTCCCGCCTCGACTTAGACGACGACGCGCCGGAGAACGAAGACGGCAGTTCGAGCTACACGTTTGCCGAACAGCTGCCGCGACCGGGAAATCCTCGACGCCCGGTTGCTGACTTCGATGATCCGTACGGTGTCGTTAGCTCCAACCTAGAGGACACATATGGACTGGACGACGCGCTGTCGAACCTAGACGCGGATCCGGATCCGAGCGACCTACCTTACCGCTCGCCCTCGAACCCGCGACCGCGTCCGCTGCCAGGCCTGCCCGATCGGTATCGCGAACCGGCGAGCCCGCCTCGAGCGCGTCGCCTCGCCACAGAAAGCGAAGGCGTTGTGATCGACTTTGACGACGACGACGACGAATATCCCGAATGACCTTGCGCGACGTGCCATAGAGCCATCTACTCCGCATTGCAAGTAGATTCTCCCTCGGTGCAAAATGCTTGCACGTAAATTTAACTAGTGTAAAAATTACGCGTGGCCGAGAGATATCTCGCTGAAATAATTCGCCAAGATCTCGGCGAAAAAATGGTGCTGTTGGCTGGACCGCGGCAAGTGGGCAAGACCACGCTGGCGAAACAACTGAGTCCACCAGCCGGATATTTGAGTTACGATATCCCCCGCGATCGCCAGCGAATTCTGCGGCGAGAGCTGCCACCGAGCGGCGTTGTATGGGTGTTCGACGAGCTACATCGGTTTCGCGGATGGCGCAATTGGTTGAAGGGTGTCGTCGATGAATTCGGTCGAACACAACCCATTCTGGTAACGGGCAGCGGACGTCTCGATGCCTATCGGTTTGGCGGCGATTCACTACAGGGTCGCTACCATTTCTGGCGCATGCATCCGCTATCACTCGCTGAGCTTGCAGGGGGGAACGACGCAGCCTTGCAACTTTTCAAGCTAGGCGGTTTTCCAGAGCCGTTTTTTTCAGGTTCTGAACGCTCGGCCGCGCGTTGGAGCCAAGACTATCGCGATCGACTGATGAAAGAAGAAGTGGCTTCGCTCGAGCGAGTATCCGATCTCGGGCGCCTGGAGCTTCTTACACTGTCGCTTCCGGAGCGAGTGGGGTCTCCACTGTCTTTGAATGCTCTGCGCGAAGACCTGAGCGTTGCGCATCTGACTATCCAACGCTGGTTGGCCGTACTTGAGCGCCTATACGCCGTCTACTTCCTGCCACCATTTGGAGCGCCAAAGCTACGCGCTGTCAAAAAGGAACAAAAGCACTATCACTGGGATTGGTCACTCGTGAAGTCTCCCGGAGCTCGATTCGAGAACATGGTTGCAGGTCATCTGCTAAAGTGGGTTCACTTTCAAAGGGACTCGGAGGGGCGCGATCTCGAACTGCGCTATTTCCGCGACGTAACCGGGCGCGAAATTGATTTCGTGGTAACGGAGGCGCGCAAGCCCATCATGGTAGTCGAAGCGAAACTATCGAATGAGCCAATTAGCCCAGCCCTGGAGTATTTCGTGGCCCGCTATCCGAAGGTACCCGCCTATCAAGTGTCACTTCACGGCACTCGGGATGCGACCCACCGACAGGGCATCCGAGCGATTCCATTTGCTAGCTGGGCCCAGACGCTAGTGTAGTGCAGTGTAGTCTCACAGCGTGGAAGCATCAGTGGGTCTAGTACCTCGCCACAGTGAAGATGATCGGTTGAGGCCGACGAGCCGCGCCGAGCGCAAGGCGCGAGGTCGCACCGCTACTAGAGGTAACGCAAGGCCGAGCAACGAAGCGATCGGCGACGACCCTTGGAAGTCCCCGACGGGGGATGGATCGCGCGGCCTGAACCGATCAAAACCACTGACATGAGGTACTAGGGCTTCTGGAACAACTTTGCGTCTGCAGGGCCGTTGATCTCGACCTTTTGGATCGTCAGTTTTGTAGTCCGACCCTGGGAAGAGCTGATGCGCGTGTGGGCGACCTGTAGCCCCGAAACATTCTTGTAGTCGGAGAAATCGTCGACCTCGGACTGGCCCTGTTCGGTATACGCCATGCGTCGGACGAGCTTGCTCACCTTGTCGATGTAAATCGCCACGTCAACGGCACCGACAGAGGATCCTAGGGTTATGACCGACATCTCGCGCCCGTCGATTTTCTGGTCGGGTTGCGGCACAAGCTTGGCAGCTGGATCAGCCGCTTTTACGAGAATAAATTCCGGGTCCCGCCAGGCCTCAAACCGCGCCGCGGCTTTCTCAGAACCTTCCAGATCGATCGTCCGAGTTTGTCCAGTCTTGGGATCTGGCGCAACTTGCCAGCCGGTGTCGCCGTTGAGCGCGACGACTACTTTCGTCTGCTTTGCGAGCGTCGCCTCGATTCGCAGCTTGTCAGGAACCACGAATACGCGCTCGATCTCGACCGGATGGGACTGACCTTGAACCGTCGTCGTCCCGCTGGCCACCATTCGAATCGACTTGACTCCCGCCAGTTTCGCCGAGCCGCCCTTAGCGACCAAGGCGTCTGCGATGAGTCGCTTTGCGGCGGCTAACGCGCCAGGACTCACGGCCGCAGCCGGCGCAGCGGCTTGTGCTGAGATGGGGTCGGAAAAGCTCACCTTGTCGTACTTCCAACCTTCGCGCCGCAACTGGGGCTCAAGGTCCTTCGCATCACCGACCATCACTATGACGTAGTGCCTTGGGTCAAGGATCTCTCCCGCAGAGCGTTTTGCTGTGTTGGCATCGACGTTGGCCACCGCGAGCGGAAAGTTCGCGAGATAGTCCATGCCAAAACCGTGCAGTTCAGCGCCGACGAGGGCTGAACCTAGATCCGCGGCAGATTGATAACGCAGCGCATAACCGCCGGCGATATTCGAGATCGCTGCACTCACCTCTGCTTGCGACGGGCCCTGTTGTGCCATTTTCGCGATCTCTGCGACTACCAACTTCGCGGTGGCAACCGCCTCCGCATTGCGGGTGAACGTTTGTGCAACAAAGGAGCCGCGTTCCATATTGTGATCGAAGCTCGAACTTGCACCGTAGGTTTTTCCACTGTCGATTCGCACAACTTTCATCAGCCGCGAACTAAACGCCCCGCCGCCTAACGCGTAATTCCACACCATCGTATCGAAATACCGTGGATCGTCGTGGCGAATGCCCAACTGCGCAACGCGAATGTGAGTTTGGGTCTGGCCCGGCTTATCGACGAGCCGAATCCGAACTCCGGATAGCGCAGGTTCCGCATACGTTGGTGTCGGTGGAATCGCACCCGGCTTCCACGCCGCAAACGAGCGTTCCAGCAACGCTTGCAGCGCACCGGGATCAACGTCGCCCGCAACGACAAGCATGGCGTTACCTGGCACGAACCACGTTTGCGCCCAGGCCACAACATCGCTGCGCTTTAACGCGCCGACGGATTGCTCGCTGTTGATCCAACCGCGAACGTGATGATCGCCCCATAATAAATTCTGAACGTGCGCCCCGGCAAGATCGGCTGCTTCGTCGAGGCGCTGGCGTACGCTTGCAACCATTCCCTCCTTGACCTTGACGAGTTCATTCTCGGGGAACGTGGACTGTGTTAGCACTTCTGGGAGCAAGCGCAGACACGACGCTTGGTGCCGCGCCAGCACGCTACACGACAGCAGCGTGGCCTCGAACGTCGCATTTACGCTTATCGTTCCCCCGACCAAATCGATCGCTTGGGCAAGTCCAACGGCGTCGTGTTGCTTGGTACCCTTTACCAGCATGTCTGCCGTTGCCTCGGCAACGCCCAACCGCGCTTTCGGCTCCTGTTTGCGACCGGCCCGGATTGCGATTTGGAAGCTCACAACCGGTAGGCGATCGCTCTTGAGCACGAACACCTGCAGACCATTCTTGAGTTTGAACTCTCGAACCGGGAGGAGCTCAGCCCGAGTCGGACGTTTTGGCGACGGCCCACCGATCAGGTCGCTACGACCCACCCACGGATCATCGGACTGAGGTGGTGCCGCCGGAGGCGGCGCCGGCGAGTTGGCTTCGCCCGGAAGGGTAGGAATCGCCGTGGCAGACGGTTTCGGGCCGCATGCGATCGCGACCAGCGACATCGCAACTAGGGCGCCCCGAAGGAAGTCCCCTTGGGGGACACTACGCATCGCCATCTACTTCGCCTCCCGGGTCGTGCGCTGAACTGGTGGAATGACGACAACCGTCGCCTTGTCGGGCGTCATGTACTGCGTCACCACACGCCGAATGTCCCCAGCAGTCACCTTCGCGATCTCTTCGACATCGGTCAAAAACGACCGCGGATCGCCCGTTAAAATCCACGAGCGGCCGATCGCTTCCGCCACGCCCTGGACGCGATCCAGTGAAAAGATAAAGCTGGCCTGCACTTGGTTTTTCGCCTTCTGTAGTTCCAATTCTGTTGGGCCTTTGGCTCCAAGCTTGGCGACCTCGTCGAACAGCGCCGCTTCCACCCGATCGGCCCGATCCGGATCGAGATAAGCACCCAGGCAAACTATCAAGCCCGGATCCTCCCGCACAATCGCCTCAGCGCCGCCCTCGAGCGCAAGGGGCCGATTATCCTTCCGATCGGTCGTTTTCAGCCGCACCTTGATGCGAGACGAGTCGCCCGAGCCAAGGACGATCGAGGCGAGTTGCAGCGCATAGACGTCTTTGTGTTTCGCGTTTGGAATGTGCCAACCGACGATCGACAAACCGATCTGACCCGGCTCAACGACTTCGCGCCGCTTGCTCGCCTGAGCCGGCTCTTGCGCGGCGGCCGCGGGGCGCGGCGGATCGGGCGCCCGGGGTATCGCGCCGAAATGCGTCTGAGCGGCCGCCTTTACCCGCTCCAATGTCGAGGCTCCTACCACGACGAGCATGGCATTGTTCGGCTGATAATACGTATCGTAGAATCGCTTGAGATCCGACGCGGTTGTAGTTTCCAAGTCGCCCAGAGTACCGCCCGCTGTCCAAGCGTATGGATGTTTTGTGTATGCGATCGCCAAGAACCGCAGGAAACCCTTGGCAATCGGCGCGTTTTCGAGCTGGCGAATCTCCTCTTTGACCACCGCTTTTTCGGTTTCGATGGTCGGTTTGCGAAATAGCAAGTTCCGCATCCGCTCCGCTTCGAGTTCCATCGCAAAGTCGAGGTAGTCCGCAGGCAAAACATTGATGTAGCCGGTCGCGTCTTCATCGGTATGCGCATTTACATAACCGCCCAGCCGCGCAAGCTCCTGCGCGTGGGCCTCGGGGCGAACGCGTTGAGTACCCTTGAACATCATGTGCTCAAACATGTGTGCCGAACCGCGACGATCAGAGGGCTCGTCTTTGCTGCCGGCGCGGTACCACACTTCGACCGCCACCACAGGCGCCGACTCATTTCGCAAAAAGGCGACTTTTAGGCCGTTGGACAGTTCGAACGTCTCCACAGAAAGCGGAATCTGCCGGCCCCTTACCCCGCTGCCTCGGCCCGCTGCGCTGGAGTCGTTGGCCGGACCAGCAACCGCGCCTCTGCCGAGCAGCACACACAGGCAAACCACAACCGAGTGCCTCATCCGTGAAAACTACCCTAATCCCTTGAAATCGCAAGGACTTGCACCAAGAACTTCCGTAAACCCGGATTTTGGTGGTAGCGGAATTATACTAGTTGACTGAAACTTGAACCCACGGCATTGTTGTTTGCGAGAGTATTAACAATGAGCAAAGAGGAGCGTGTTGTGGCGAACGTACAGTCGTATCAAGAAGACGGTCGAGGCTCGATTGATGTCACGGGGGTGAAGGTGTTTTCAGCCACGAAGGCCAAGGAGCGCGAGCTGCTCGGCGAGCTCATCACCGACTGGATCCGCACCCATCCAGAGCACGAGATCGTCGACAAAATCGTGACGCAATCGTCCGACTCCGAGTTTCACTGCCTGACGATCACGCTATTCTACAAGCACAACGCGAAGGCATAGACCAAGGCTCCGTCGTCAAAGCGACGTCGAGCCATTCGCAGCATTTCGGGAGACCCCAACAGCATGATCGATATGATCGATGTCCTACGTCTGGGATAGATGCGCGGAATCACGGTTGGGGTATGCAGTAAAAATCCTGTTTGTAATAGGATTTTTACTATAAAAATCCTGACAGAGTCAGGATATTTCGACACTTGGCATCACACAATGCCGGTAAGTTGAGGAAAAGCATCGATCGTCTTGATTGGTTGACGTTGACTCCACCATTGACCATGACGGCGACGTACGACGATGACCCCACCGACGACCCTTGGAAGTCCCCGACGGGGGATGACCTGTACCTTGACACGCTCGATGGCGACGAGGTCAAGGTCGCCAAAGGTCGAGGGTGGAGTCAACGACTACGTAGCTGTCAAACTCAACGGTAGGGCTAACGAACAAGGTTAACCCCGATTTGATCATGGACGAAAATCGTTTCAAACTCAATAGCTTACGCTTATCTGATCGGCATTGGCCCCAAGCCTCAAAGTGCCGAGGTAAAAGCCGCAGCCGATCAGTGCTTGACCGCTCCTTGGCGATCGGGTACCCACTGTGTCCCCCATGGAGAACTCGTTCGGCAGGCCCGTAGAGGTCGAAGTTCGCGATAGCCTTGAGAAGGCGATGAAAATCCTCAAGCAGAAGATGTCAAAAGAAGGCATCCTGCAGGAGCTCAAACGTCGCCGGTTTTATGAAAAACCCTCGGTGAAGAAAAAGCGCAAGACTCGCGAGGCTCGCAAGCGCCTGCGTCGAGAAATGAAGCGCCGGGTGATGCCTGCCCCAACCCGATAGTCCGCGGTTCATCTGTTATCAGCTGTGGTGATACGTCGGTAAGCCGGTGGCGGACTGGGTAGAGATCGTCGTTCCCATCGATCCTGGCGGCCCCCAGGGGCTCGTTGAGGATATTGCGAGCTTAGTTGCATCGGAAATTCAGGCCGCTGCCGCCGGCACGGAACAACGCGCTAATGAAGTCGTGTTCTGGGTCGACGCCCTCGCGGTGCCGAGCGCGCTTGCGGAACTGCAGACCGCGGCGCATCGCTGGGTCGCGCAGGGGGTCCACCTCAACCCGCACGGCGTGCATGCCGCTCCAGCGGTTCCAGAATCGGTGTGGCGCGACGCGTGGAAGCGACATTTCACCGCGACCCGGCTTACGCGCCAGTTCGTTGTGGTCCCCAGCTGGGCCACCCACACCGCTGAACCCGATGACATCGTTATCCACCTCGACCCTGGCATGGCGTTCGGAACCGGGGCGCATGCCAGCACGAGCCTGGTGCTAGAAGAGATGCAGCATCTCGCCGATTGCGGAACCCAGCCGGACCGAATCCTCGACGTGGGGTGCGGCTCTGGAATTCTTTCGATCGCAGCGGCAAAACGCTGGGCGGGGGCGACATGTCTCGCCGTCGACATCGATCCGATCGCTGTGCAAGTGACCTTAGAAAATTCGCAACGCAATCAGGTCGACCGACGGATCACAGCAACCACTGAACCGCTGCGCGGAACCGGGGAGCGATTTCCCTTAGTCGTCGCAAATATCCTAGCCGACGCATTGCGCGAACTCGCCTCGGTGCTAATCGCCCGCACCGAACAGACGCTGGTGCTCTCTGGCCTGCTCACCGAACAAGCCGCACCGCTGGCATCGGAGTTCGTCGCATGCGGGATGCAGCTGGTTCGAATCCGCGCTAGCGCCAACGATCCGCAATGGTCGTCGGTGGTGTTACGCGCACAATGATCGGGGCTGCTCGCGGCCCTTATTGAACCTGCGTATATACGAAGTCTCGACCGGAGTAGGCCGGAACGCTCCCCGCGGCGGCATGGCACCCCGAACAGCCGTCGGTGTTACTTTTCTTCCCAGGTCCGTTGGCGTAGATTTGATCCTCGAGCTTCTCGTAAAAATACCATTTGCTGCCGTCGGAGGCTCCGCCGTCTAGCTTGAGCATGATCGCATAACCGGCCACGGCATCCCCTTGGTACAGCTCTTTCACGTTGGCTGCACCGGCCGGATAGGCGTCCGGCGCAGCAGTCGTGGAGACCTTCTTGTTGCTGCAAATTTTCGTGGTTCTGTGAGGCGACGGCGATCGAGCGGGATGCGACTCAGGTTCACACGCCCAACCAGCGCCCTTGAAGCTTGCCGCGGCAAGCCACGTCTCAATTGCGACTTCAGAGCCTTGTGGGGGCGTTTGGTCATCGCCAGCAGGGTCCGGCCCGGTTGGCGCTGGATCACTTGCACAGCCCGTGGCGACAATCGTGGACAGGCAAGCGACCACAGTCGCGCGTGAAATCGCGGCGTAGAGATATTTCATCATTTAGTTGTCTCGCCGGCGTTGTACTACAAACTAGGGCCGCCGATGAGAATCTTTGTCGAGCCCGCCGAGCTCCGTTCAGGTGAAATCGCGATCGCGGGCGACGAGCACCACTACATCGCGGTGTCGCGCCGCTCACGTCCCGGCGATACCCTCGAGCTGGTCGACGGGACCGGCCGACAAGCCTTCGCGACCATCCTGAAGATTGCAGCGAGCGCTACCACCGTGGTCGTGGGTTCCGTGGGGATGAGCCGCGATGCACTTCCGGCGATCCGCGTACTGGTGCCCCTGATCAAAGGCGAGCGGATGGATCTGTGCCTCGAGAAACTGGTTGAGGTCGGCGCCACAGAAGTCGTCGTGTGGCCGGCGGCCCGATCGGTAGTCAGGCTCGATGCAAAGCGGCGCGCAGATCGCCAGTTGCACTACGCCCGCACCATCCAAGCCGCCGCCCGTCAATGCCGACGAGCAACCGTCCCTGCGATTTCCATCGTAGATTCACTCAACGCGGCGATCGCCCGACTACCCCCGGATGGCCGGATCATGCTGGATCCGATGGCACCGCGCACAGCGATGCCGACCTCGCTCAACAACATCGCCGTCGCAAGCGGCCCCGAAGGCGGACTCGCACCCAACGAAACGGACGCCCTTACCGCCGCCGGCTTTGCCCCCATAGGCCTCGGCCCCAGAGTTTTGCGCGCCGAGACCGCCCCCGTGGTTGCGGTGGCCCTGATTCGCGCGGTGACGGATAGCTAACTAACCTACACCGTGAGCGCCCGGCATCGTGCAAGGTGCGATGTGCTCCATGTACAGGTTTTGCACGAAGTGTCGGCGTGCAACATCGGTTCTCCCAAAGAATTGGGAACTTAGCCGGGGATTACCCGTGGCCCACCGTTCGCATTCACCAGGGCCAAGGAGACGACAACATGAAGATTTTGCACAGCGGAACTTCGATCGCATTCGGGATCCTCGCCGGTTTCGCGGTGCCTACCGGATGCGTATCCGACAGCCCGGACCTCGGGGACACGACTCAAGGGGTGTCTGATCACGATCCGAGCTGGCGCTGCACTGCCGGCACGGAAGTCGACGATGATCGAGCGTGCCGAGTGGGCGACCCGAAGAAGACAACGATTTGTCACGTTCCGCCCGGAAATCCGCTCAATGCGCACACGTTATGCGTTGGTACTCCGTCGGTAGATGCCCACCTTGCGCACGGCGATTATCTCGGGATCTGTAGGCCCGTCGTCGAATGCGAAAAGCAAGACCCACCGGGGGGCCCGATCGATACGCCACCTACTACCACTCCTGCGCCCGCCCCGGAACCCGTGATCACAGGGGAACTCCTTTAGCAAACGCCCCGATATCGGGATTTCTGGCAAGCGGTGCTGGCGCACACAATGACTATAACCTATTGATATTGCTTGATAACAAGCTCGACTGATCCGGTCGACTGCCTGCGTCGTAAAGATGTGCAAGGCAGCACCATGGTCTACGCCCTCAAGCCGAATCACCTCGCCGAGTCGTTGGTTGCGACTCACCAGGAAGGACCGCCAGCAACCAAAAACGGGCCACAGCATCAGGTTCAACCTGAACTAGCCTTCGGGCGAGATGCCAACGTTTACAAAGTCGCCCAGCAGGAGCCCGATTCGGATTTCGAAACCGCCGTCCAACAGGCGCTGGCGGATTTCAACGCATGCCCTCCGGAAATACCGACGGTTCGGTTGCGAGGCACAAGAACCAGCGACCCCCTCGTGAGAGCCAACTACCGCAACCCGTTTTCGGACTCAAGTGCCGAACTCGGCACCGTCGCCGTCATGACCGCATCGATAACAATCGACGGCAACACGCTCACCGCAACAGGCATGGCGTATACAGCAAATTCTCGGGGGTTCACCCCTCTGCAAGCCGAAGAAGTAACCAATGGCGGAGCATGGTCTGCTACCATGCATCACCTCAGCTGCAAGTTCCTGGAACAACAGAAAAACAAACAACAGAAAAACAAGTAACCGGGGCCAAGCGCAAGCTTTCCGTCCGCTTCACTTGGATGTGGCGGCGCACGAGGCACCCGCCATCGCCCGCCTCCACCTCGACCGCTCCAACCTGGACTGGGGCTTGGGTCGCTCGCGATGCAATGACGCGTGCCCCCTCTGGCTCCTCGACAAATTCCGGCTCGGATGCAAGCGCCAGATGATTTTCGTCGGGGCGACAGGATTTGAACCTGCGACTACTCGGTCCCAAACCGAGTGCGCTACCAGACTGCGCTACGCCCCGTACCATCCAGATACCTGGGATCCAGGACGCCCGCAAGCACTTCCGCAACGTGCCGATCCCAGCCCGCTCCCATGGAACGCTTTGTGCCTGGTACAATTGGCGTACGTACGATGCAACACCCGATGAATTGTACGATTTTCTCCGTGAGCGACGTCGAGATGACCTCCGACCGCGCACCCGACACCAGCTTGCCGGCGTTCGGTTCGACCGTCAACTCGCGCATCACCGCCCTGTCGTCGCAGCAGATCCTGCAGCTCGGCGATCAGTGGATCGAGCTGCACAAGGCATGGGGCGAGCCACCGCCAGACCACCCACTGGGCTTCTTCACCGGTGGCGGCGTGCCCGAAGACACGCTCAACAACATAAGCGATCAGTCATCCGGCCGCTATTTTGATGCCGATGCTGTCGGCCGCATCGTTGCGGCGCTCGACGAAGCTTCCTCCGCGGTAACCCCCGGCCTGGCGCGGCGCATGTTTACTGGTGCCCGCCCCGCCAACGCTTCCGTCCAGGAGACGTTCCATCGCCTCGCAGCGTTCCTACGCGAAACCCGCGCCGCCGGCCGCGGCATGATCGTGCACCAGTTTCGGTAGCTGCAAATGTGCCAACCCGACTACCTCGCGGGTATTGCCAGTCACAGCGTTCGTAGCGCGCCGTCATTTGCGGTGAGGCGAGGCGGCGAAAGTGAGCCCGACACGATCGCCGCGCGTCATCGCCACCTACAGCGTACGTAGCGCGGGGTGGTTTGCGGCGAGGCGAGGCGGCAACGTGAGCCAACCCGACTACCTCGCGGGTATTGCCAGTCACAGCGTTCGTAGCGCGCCGTC
>CAYQQM010000031.1:0-47594 GCA_964419605.1 uncultured Kofleriaceae bacterium
GGCATCGCCTGGGCGGAATGATCTACGCTCTGGCCCGTCGCTAGCCGGTTCCGGTTCCGGTTCCGGTTCCGGTTTCGGTTCCGGTTCGGGATTCGGTTTCGGTTCCGGTTCCGGTTTCGGTTCCGGTTTCGGTTTCGGTTCCGGTTTCGGTTTCGGTTCCGGTTTCGGTTCCACCAGGTTGGCGGCGGCGTAGTGGTGTAGCTCTACCGGCGGTAGGCTTGGTCGACGGCGTGTTGCAGCTTCGCGAAGGACGCCCGGAGTTTCTTTGCGATCACGGCGTTTCCTCCTGCCATTGCTACGACCACCGGGCTCTTGTGAACGACGGGCAGAAGCTCAAGATGGTCGTCGCGCACATAAGCGGAGATCTTGTGAGCTCTAAACTTCCCCATTGCGTCTGCGATGGTCGCGATACGAATCAAGTCTTTTGCGTCTTTGTCGCCTTTTACACTGTGGCGCCGGTCGCGATACGCCTCCAGTTTGAGCACCAGAAGGTGCTCGAGGCTCGCGACTCGCATCCCGTCGTAGACCACTGAACTAGCCCAAACGGCATCGTAGGGTACGATGAGCGCAGACTGGCGCTCTGTGTAAATGTCGAATTCGAAGCCCTTCTTGATCAGCTGATGCTTCGACAATCTGCGGTTGGGGGTTACTTCCTCGAGGTCCCGCAGATCGCCCATATCTGCGAGAGAAATGTAGAGATCAGCGTCGTGCGTGAACTCCGCCAAGTCTTTGGCGGCAGGTGTGTTCACCGCATGCAGATAGACGGCAATGCCGTCGATATAAACCACTCCGTTTGGAAAGAAATCGGCCATCTCCTTGCATGCAGCTAGCAAGTTCGCAAACTCCTGTTTCTCCATCTTGTAATTATCGTTATAGTAACAAATATGTCAATTCCGTTCTACTTGCCGCCTGTGATGTTCGTGGAGCGAATACCGAGCGAGAAAGCCCAGAAATCGAAGAGTTGGACGTTGCGCCAATTGTGTATGGCGGCTGACGTTCCTTGTCGAGCGACCGGCGCATTCACCCAGCGCCGCGTTTTTGTCGCTCCGGGCCGTCACCTCGAGGTGACGGCGGAGGCGTCGCCGAAGACTGCCGTGCTGATACGCATGCCGTACCAAATGCGTGCTGAGCAAGCTCGACAGGCCCTCGGCGTACTCGCGTACCAGCTCATGGATCCGGTTGCTAGGGAAAGCATTCGCGGAGCCGCCTGGGCCAAATTTGCTCCCAAACGGGGACGGCCGAGAACGGGCAAGGCCCGCAACAATCGAGAACGCCAGCGACGACACCAGTCCCGGTTCGGGCGGCTGGCGCCTCACGCATAGGAATTTCGATCCACAATACGCGAGAGGTGGCGAAGCAGTGAGGACCGGAATCTTTGGGCGATATCGGGACAGGGCGAGCTATGCGCTGGTTCGCAAATAGTCGAGCAGCTGGGGGAGGATCGCTCGCATGGCTCGAGCGCGGTGCGACAAGTCGCGCTTCGGCCCGATTCCTGCCTCGGCAAAGGTCTGGCCGAGCTCGGGGGAGAAGAATAGCGGATCGTAACCAAAGCCGCCGCTGCCGCGAGGCGCTTCCAGGATCATGCCTTCGCAGGTACCGTCTGCGGTGATGGTTGTTTCGCCCATGAGGCCGCGGATGTCGGCCAATGCAAGCGTGGCGCGAAATCGCGCAGTTCGCATTGCGGCGGGCACGCCGTCGAGGGCCGCTAGCAGTTTGGCGTTATTCGCCGCGTCCCGCGTAGCCGAGTCGTGCACCCCTGCGTAGCGAGCGCTGTACACGCCGGGAGCACCGTCGAGAGCGTCGACCTCGAGCCCGCTGTCGTCAGCTAGCGCCGGCCAGCCAGTTGCGGCTGAGATTTCGCGCGCTTTTTTGCGCGCGTTTCCGACAAAAGTAGGCGCATCCTCCACGACGTCATCGATATCTCGCCCGAGTTGCGCCGCCGCGTCGTCGAGAGACACCACCGGGACGCCTGGCAGCAGCTGGCGCAGCTCGACCAGCTTGCCGGCATTTCGCGTGGCGAACACCAAGGGGCGCGAACTCATGAGGAGCCCTTCAGCGAACATTGCTGACCATAGCGCAAGATCATTTGCGGTGAGGCGAGGCGGCGAGGAGTGAGGAGCGGAGTGTACATCAGTACTCGAGCACCGGAGCGACGAAGCCAACGAAGCATCACCGCAAAGGAATTGCGCTATAAGGCGGTGGCGTTGCGCTGGGCCCGTGCCAACGTTCGAATTCCTGTCGTGGCCAGATCGAGCATGGCGTCGAGTTGGCGTCGGTCAAACGTTGCGTGTTCGGCGGTACCTTGAACTTCGATCAACATTCCCGATTCATCGCCGACCACATTCATATCGACGTCGGCTTTGGAGTCCTCGGCATAGGGTAAGTCGAGTACGATTTCGCCGCCCACAACGCCTACCGAGACCGCCGCGACCGGCGGTTTGAGAGCGCTCGCGTCGGGCAACACGCCGCGATGGACCAATTTGGCGATCGCAAGTGCGCAGGCGACCCAAGCGCCGGTGATCGATGCGACCCGCGTACCACCATCGGCTTGAATGACGTCGCAGTCGACAGCGATCGTTCTCTCGCCGAGACGCGTCAGGTCCACTGCGGCGCGCAGTGAACGGCCGATCAGGCGCTGGATTTCTTTCCCCCGACCACCGGGATCGCGTTTGGTCCGGGTATGGGTGGAGCGGGGCAACATGGCGTATTCCGCGGTTAACCAACCTTGGCCTTTTCCGGTGAGAAATCCGGGTACGCCGTTCTCGACGCTTGCCGCACACAAAACGTGGGTGTCGCCCAGCTTGATGAGAGCACTGCCTTCGGCGTGTTTTTGGAAGTGGGGAACGATTTCCAGCGGGCGCAGCTGGTTTGGGGTTCGGCCGTCAGGTCGCATGGCCCGGAAACTACTCGTTCGGCCGATCGGCATTCAACCCAATGCCTACAAATGGTTGGCTTCAGTCCCGATTTAACAAAATAAGTAGATTCGGAGAGTTAGCCGCACATGCGGTCCTCGGGTTGAGTAGATCCTTAGGGTCTCTGCTACGTTTACCCGTAGTATAAGGACCGCCGTGGCCCAAAGTCGCAACATCGATAACCCCAGCGGAAGTGGGACTTTCGATGCGCTCGTAATCGGCGCAGCGTACGGCGAGCTCACACCTGCCGAACAATCTCGGCTGGCGGAGCACCTCGAATCGCATCCGAACGACCGAGCCGCGATCGACCAACTGCAAGCGATTCGGAACGCGGTGCGCGATAGCGCGGTCCGCGACTCGATGATCGAGCCGCCGCAAGCGGTGTCGGCGCTGCTACTGCAGGAAGCAGCGCGACGCGCCCCAAAGCTCGCCGCGGTTGACCGAAACCCCGGGTGGCTTGCAAAACTGTTCAGCTCGTTCGCCGCTCATCCAGCGCTTGCTTCGGCCGCGAGCTTGGTTCTCGTCGTCGGAGTGGCGGGTACGCTATACATCAGGAGCGGTGGAGATTCGCTGTCTGCCGGGGGATCTTCGGTACGCGAATCGGCGATGGGCCAGGCCCCCTCCGCCCCGGAGTCACGGGTTCAGACGGAGCAAGCACCATCGGAGGCGGCATCCAAGAGCGCTGTCGAACCTGCGTCCAGCGATGACGGGGTACGCGCTGGACTCGCAGATTCCGTCGCGCGACCTGCGGGTGGTGCAGGCGACAAGGCTCGGAGCGAAGACCGGCGCGCCGACCTGTCGCTCAGCGAAAAGCAGTCCACCAAAATGAAGCGGGCGGCGCCTTCGAAGCCGTTTGCGTCGCCGGTGCCGCGTCCGGCGCAGCCCGCCGCGGCGCCGGTAGCGACCAAGTTCGATCAAGCGCGCGCCGGCAAAAAAGCAGCCGATCGAAGCGAAGCGGAAGCAGCATTCGGCGTCGACGCAAAGGACTCGGCTTCGGAAGCGGTGGCTCCTGGTGCACCCGCGGGCGACGAAGCACCTCGCGGTCGAGCATTTGCGACTGCTCCCCCGCCGTCGGTCGCTCAAGTGGCCGCGCCGTCGGTCGCTCAAGCGGCCGCGGCGACGCCCGCCAAGGGGGCGTCTCTCGGGGCGTCTGGCTCCGAAGATTACGCGCCAAAGCGGGAGGCGAGCTCGTGGGTGCGCGATACTCACCAGCGCCTTATTGCGATGGTACGCGCGGGCAAGTGCGGCGAAGCGGGGCCGCTGGTTGCGCAGCTGAAAAGCCGCGCATCGGATTACTACAGCACCCACATCGCCAACGATCGCAGCCTGGGGTCGTGTCTGTCGTACCTTGCGAAAGCATCGCCGAGGGATCATGCGGCGGGCTCAGCGTCGGGTGAGGCGAAAGCCGGCAAGAAAGCGGGCGCTGCCGCTGCCGCAGAAGCGGCGCAATAGAGCGGGGCTAGGGTCCGAGTCCGACCCACACTTGACCGGACGTACTGACCTCTTTTTTCCAAATCGGGACGGATTCTTTTAAGCGATCGATCAGGGCGCGGCACGCAGAAAAAGCTTCTGCGCGATGCGGAGCTGCTGCGGCGATTGCGACCGCAATCTCGCCTACAGCGAGTCTGCCTACGCGATGTTCGACGGCGAGCCTGGCACCGGGCACCTCCCGTTCAATGGCTTCGCACAGCTGAGTCAAGACCCGAACCGCCATTGGCTCGTAGGCCTCGTAGTCGAGGTACTCGATACGGCTGCCGTGCGCTTCGGCGCGGATGATTCCGGAAAATGTCACGACGCCACCGCATTGCGGGCTCGATACCGCGGTCACGCAGCGGTCGAGTGAAACGGGCTGGTCCGTCACAGCGACGCGACGCACATCCACTCCACCGGCCACTGGAGGAATCAGCACGAGTTCATCGCCGTCTTCAAGTCGGCGGTCGGGCTCGGAAAATTCGCGGTTCACAGCGGTTCTGTATCGGCCAGACAGCTCGGCGATCGGCGGATGTTTTTTTACGAGCGCCGCCACGGCTTCGGCAACGGTTGCGCCGGTTTCGAGTTCGAGCACCTCTTCACTCGTTCCCAACCGCTCTCGGAACACCGCAAAGTACAGAACAGCAATTCGCATGCGGGGATGGTACCCTGCCACGTATCATGCCGGTGGCGAAGCGCAGTCACGTCGCTCGGCTGTATCACCGAATTTACTCGGTGATTCGCAGAATTCCTGCTCGTAGCGTCGCCACCTACGGCCAAGTGGCGGAGCTCGCCGGCCTGCCGGGAGGCGCTCGGGTCGTTGCGGCGGCGCTCAAGGTTGCCGGCTCCGACAGCGACTTGCCATGGCATAGAGTCATCGGAAAAGCGGCGGGCCCTCGCGGAAGAATCGCGATTCGCGATCCGATCGGAGCTGCGGTTCAGCGTCAGCTCCTTAGTAAGGAAGGGGTGCGCATCGCGGACACCGGTCTCATTGCGTTAGACGCGTACGGGTGGATGCCGCGGGCTTCGTTGCGGGCTTCGCCAAAACCATCGTCGCGTACCTCACCGCGACAGGTGTGATGTAAGGTGCCCCATGACCCAGACTCGCCAGTCTGCGATTCGGACCGCCGCCGCAGGACTCATCGGCAACGTTCTGGAGTGGTTTGACTTTGCGGTGTACGGCTATTTCTCCACGGACATCGGCAAGCAGTTTTTTCCCGAGTCGAGTCCCACGGCGCGTCAGTTGCTTGCGCTTGCGGTATTTGCGCTCGGATTTGCAGCGCGACCTGCGGGGAGCATCATCTTGGGGGCGATCGGCGATCGGATCGGCCGCCGAGCATTGCTAACGGTGTCGATCGGGTTGATGGGGGGAAGCACGTTAGCGATCGGCCTGCTGCCGGGTTTCGAAGCCATCGGCATTGCGGCGCCGATCCTTCTATTGCTGCTTCGCATTGCACAGGGGGTTTCGCTCGGAGGCGAGTTTACAGGCTCGATGGTCTACACCACGGAGTTGTCGTCTCCTCTGATCCGCGGTCTTGTGAGCAGCTCTACAGCCGCAGGCACGACGATCGGTTTTATTCTCGGCTCGTTGGCAGCGTGGCTCGTGGTGCGGCTGTTGGGGCCGGAGGCAGCTTCCGCTTGGGGATGGAGAATTCCATTTGTTGCCAGCGTCGTATTTTGCCTGGTTGGCTGGTTGCTGCGCCGAGGCATTTCGGAGTCGGAACAGGGAGAAAAGGCGAGAGCTGCAAGGCCCCCCATCGCGGCATCATTGGTTGCCGACTGGATTCCGATCGTGCGGACGTTTGGAATCGTAGCGATGACCAATGCGGCCTACTACCTCGCGTTTACATTTGCTGTAGAGCGCCGAAAGGCTCTGACCGGCGAGGCCGGGGCTGAATTCCAGCTCGCGAACACGCTGAGCTTGGTCGCAGTCCTCATTGCGAAGCCGTTTGGCGGTTGGCTATCTGATCGATGGGGCCGTCGACGGCTCATGATGGTGTTGACCGCCGTCGTCATGCTGGTGATCTACTGGGCGCTTCGCGCGATGTTGTTCGGTTCCGTATCCGAGTTCCTGCTCGGCCAGATTGCGCTTGCGGTTCCGCTTGGAATGGCTCTCGGGCTTCAGGGAGCGATGGTGGTGGAGATTTTTCCGCTGCGTACCCGAGTCACTTCGATGAGCTTTGCGTATAGCGTGACGCTTGCGCTAGCTGGTGGCACGGCGCCCCTGGTCTCGACGTGGCTGATCGATTGGCTTGGTAGGCCGGTTGCCCCTGCGTTTTACATCATGCTGTTTGGAGCGATGGGCCTCTTCATCATGTGGCCGATGCCAGAAACCAACGGGAGGTCGCTGGATGAATAGTCGCTAGAAATGGATCAGTCCTCGGCGCAAGGCCTCGACGACAGCGCCCGTGCGAGTGGAGGCTCCCAGCTTGGTCATCACGCCGTTGACGTGAAATTTCGCTGTGTGATCGCTAATGCCCAGACGATCTGCAATGAGCTTGTTGGACAATCCCTCAGACAGTAGCTGCGCAACCTGAAGTTCGCGTTCAGTGAGACTCGGTGGGGTCAACGTCAACATGGGGTCGCCAGCTAGCGGAACTGGTGCGGGAAGCGATGCTACTCGTGGGTTGCGGGTCATGATGTAGACTCCTGAGATCTTAACGTGAGCACTCCGAACGCCTCCGTCAACCCTCGGGCCTCTCGCTTCAAGCCCACGCTGTTGCTCGACGCTCGCGGCCGCACGCGGATCGAGCGGCGCGGCATCAAGCGAACGTCGCTTGCCGACGACGCCTACCACCTGTTGCGCACCGCCTCCTGGGCCAAAATTCTGTTGTTATTCACAGGGTTATTCGTATTGTCAAACCTGGCGTTTGCCTCCGTCCTTTACTTTGGCGGTGCCGACATCGCCAATTCGCACGGGTTCATGGACTGCGTTTGGTTCAGCGTTCAAACGATGGGGACGATCGGATACGGTTATCTGGCCCCGAATGATCATCTCGCGAACGTCGTGGTTACGATCGAGTCGTTCTACAGCATCCTTCTTACGGCCCTTATCACCGGGACGTTTTTTGCCCGGTTTTCGACCCCATCGGCGCGGGTCATGTTCTCCAAGGTTGCGCTGATTGCCCCCCACGATGGCCAGCAGGCCCTGCAGTTCCGCATGGCGAACGAGCGTACCACCGCCATCGTGGAGGCCACGGTGCGGCTTTACATGGTTCGCGAGGAGCACCTTGCCAACGGCGAAGTCATGCGGCGCGTCCACGATTTGGCGTTGCGGCGGACCACGTCGCCGGTGTTCGCGTTGTCCTTTCTCGCCGTTCACTTCATCGACCGAACCAGCCCGCTGTTTGGCGTGGGTCCCGAGGAGCTGCGTTCGTCTACTACTTCGTTCATCGCGACGTTCACCGGCATCGATGATCAGCTGGCAACGCATGTCCACGCCCGTTACGTGTGGAACGCCGACGATGTGGTATTCGACCACAGATTCGTCGACTTGTTCGGGGTCGATGCGGAGACCGGCGCTCGGTACGTAGACCTTGCACCGATGCACGACACCGTTCCGCTGGCCACCTCAACTTCTGTGGCGATCCACCAGCCGCCACGTCCTCCGCTATCCGATTTGCGTTGAAACGGATTGCAAAGTGCGCCAACGAGAGATGCTTGGGCGGCTCCGTGCTCACCACTTGGCGCAGCTTTCTCGATCAGTTCGCTCCCGATGAGTTCGTGAAACCGCTGGTGTTCTGGAATGGCCCACAAGTCTTCGAGCGTCGAGGTTCGCTTCGCTGTCTGAGTCACGGTTCCTCAAGTCTACGAGGCAATGCGAACCGATCATACCCCACCATTACGCACAGGTCTCATCTCGATCGCTGCGACTCAAGTATCTGATTTACTTCGCTTTTTTTTAAAGATTCCCAAGCGTCACTTGGATAAACAGCTCCTCCAGCTGTTTGTTGGAGACCGGGGTTGGGCAATCGGTCATCAGATCTTGCCCCTTTTGCGTTTTGGGGAACGCGATCACATCGCGCATGAATTCCGCCCCGGTCATCAGCATAGCGAGCCGGTCGAGGCCGAACGCGATGCCGCCATGGGGTGGCGGGCCGTACTTGAACGCATCGAGCAAGAATCCGAACTTGGCTCGCCGCTCCTGTTCGGAGATGCCCAGG
Source organism: uncultured Kofleriaceae bacterium (assembly GCA_964419605.1). Classification (GTDB taxonomy): domain Bacteria; phylum Myxococcota_A; class Polyangia; order Haliangiales; family Haliangiaceae; genus JABFXX01. Next base: position 8,546 of record CAYQQM010000031.1, read on the forward strand.
GCGCGGAAGGCGCGATCTTGCAAGTCGCTGCGGTGGATACGGATCGATCCGCCGCCCACCTCAACGCCGTTGAGAACGAGATCATAGGCTCGTGCAAGGACCTTTTCAGGCGCCGTTTCGAGCAAATGCTCGTCTTCGACTCTGGGCGAGGTGAACGGATGGTGCGCGGCTGCGACCTTTCCATCGTCGATTTCGAACAAGGGTGGATCTGTGAGCCACATGAACTGCCACTCGCCCTTGCGGATCAGTCCCAACTTTTCAGCGATGTGAACTCGCAACGCACCGGCGCAGGTGTTCGCAACCTTGGGCTTGTTGGCGACGAACAGCAACGTATCGCCCGGCTCGGCGCGCGCAATCCGATTTACTTCCGCACGGGAGGCGTCGGCGAAGCCTTTGAGGCCGCTTGTCCATGCGCCGCCCTCCTGCACGCGGACCCACGCTACGCCAGCAACGCCGAACGATTTGGCAAAATCCGCGAGGGTATCGAGCAGCGACCTAGGCATCGTTTCGGCCGGACCCGGGACGCGGAGACACTTCACGATGCCGCCAAGTTCAAGCGCCGATTCAAAAATCTTAAATCCGCTTGTGCGACATGGCTGCGTGACGTCGCACAGCACCAAATCGCAACGCAGGTCGGGTTTATCGACGCCATAGCGATCGATGGCCTCGGCATAGGTCATGCGCCGCAGAGGCAGTGCGAGGTCGATGCCGAGCACGCTCTTCCACAGCGAGGCGATCATCCCTTCCATTTCCGATTGCAGGATCTGCTCGGTGACGAACGACATTTCGATGTCGATTTGGGTGAACTCGGGTTGGCGTTCGTTGCGCAAATCTTCGTCGCGGAAGCAGCGAACGATTTGAAAATAGCGCTCGTAACCGGCCACCATCAGAAGTTGCTTGAAGATCTGCGGCGATTCGGCGAGGGCGTAGAATTGCCCGGGATTTTGCCGCGACGGAACTAGAAAGTTGCGCGCACCACCCGGGGTGTACTTGACCATAAACGGGGTTTCGACCTCGAGGAACCCGCGCTTTGCCATGTAGTCGCGCACTACGCTCGTCATCCGCGAACGGGTCATCAGGTATCGCTGCATTTTGGGGCGGCGAAGGTCGAGGTAACGGAACTTTGCGCGCACGGTATCGCTGGTGTCGGTGTCGTCTTCGATCGCGAACGGTGGCGTATCGCTCTTTGAGAAAACCTCGAGCGTTGTGACCCAAACTTCGATATCGCCGGTCGGCAACCGGTCGTTGGACAGGCTGCGCTCTTTGCCGGTTTTCGGATCGATGACGGAGCCGCGCACGCGCACTTCGCCGACCACTCCGACGCACCATTCGGTTCGGACCTCGCCAGCCAGGGTGTGGGCCGCGCGATCCACGGACGGATCGAATCGCAGTTGGGTAACCCCCTCGCGATCTCGGAGGTCGATAAACACCACGCCTCCGTGGTCGCGGTAGCTCTGAACCCAACCCATGAGGACGACCTGTGTGCCTGCATCGCCGCTGCGGAGAGCGCCGCAGCTATGTGTTCGCGTGTGTGTGACGAGGAACCCGCCCATAGGGGGGGGAACTTAGGGCCCGCGAATGGCCAAATCAATCGATCGCGCAGCGGTTTCTTCGATGATTCGGATAGTTGCGAGCAAATTCAACCGTGTTGGACGTCAGGAATTTGATCCGATGTACGTGGGCGAGATAGCATTTTTGTGTCGAGACGCCTTACGAACGCACCGGTGTAGCTCGGCACGAGCGCGGCGGACCCGCCCAGAGGGGTGGCCCCGGACGCTGTTCGTTCGTCCTACGCCTCCGGGCGGATGTCTGCTTAAATAACTGGAGTTACCCCGTTGCTCATGACCGCTACGCCCGCCGCAGTTGTACCGTGTTCAGTCACCGCACCTGACGATCGTTCAGTGGCGGCTGCGGCAGCGCTGGTAGAGGCGCTTCGCCGCAAGCGGGGGCCGGACCTGGCGGCCGAAGTCGTTGTTGCCCAAGATAGTCTCGAGCGACGCATTCGCGCCCACATGTCGAAGGGCCGCGTCACAGTGACCCTAACCGACAATCGCTACACCATGATTTCGGTGCGGCGGATCCCTCGGCAACGCCGCTACGAGGTGCGTCTCCACTGCATGTTTGCGGATACCGATCCTGTGATTACTCGAGCGCTGGCGCGATACATCACCCACAACGATCCACAGGCTTCGCGCATCCTCGGCGAATTTATCGACGAGAACTCGGGTCACGTTCGCGGAAGAGCTCGGCGCCAGCCGGCACAGGTGATTTTCACCGCGGGGGAAGTCCACGATCTGCGCAGCATTTTCGACGAGCTTAACGAGCGTTACTTCGACAACAAGATCGATGCTGCGATCACCTGGGGAATGCGCAATGGCCGGCCGCGGCGTCGCAACTCGATCAAGATGGGAAGTTATTCTGTCGAAGAGCGTTTGATTCGAATTCATCGCTCGCTCGATCGCCAATTCGTGCCCCGATTCTTTGTGGCCTGGATCGTGTTTCACGAGATGCTTCATCAGGTGCACGACGTGCGCATCGTCAATGGGCGCCGGGAGTTCCATTCCAAAGAATTTCTCGCAGACGAAGCGATCTACGAGCAGTACGACACTGCAAAGCTCTGGGAACATCAACACCTAGACGCTCTGCTGACCTACTAGCGAATCTGCGAACGTCGCACGGTCAACTACATCGCCGCACACTCAGATCGATATTGTAACGAAAATACATGGAGCGTTCCGACGCGTGTTTGCTTATGCTCCGTGTCGGAGGGCAACATGGGCGAACGAAGGAGAGGGGTCCGCGTTCCAGTCTGTGGTGTTGCAGTTTTTCACGCGGGCAATCAAGCGATTCATGGTGAGATCGAGAACCTATCTTCCGATGGCGCATTAATCGCTGTTCAAGCGGCGCCCGAGTTTGCAGAACTCGAACTCAAACTTGGGATGGACACCAGTTGGGTGCGCGCGCGCACAGTTCGCAGCGAAGCGCAGCATGTGGCGGTGGAATTTGAAGCTGTTGATGCAGGCGTTCGCGCGTCGATTGATCTTGCGATCGAGGGGGCACTTCGCGCAGCCCAGCGGCGCCGCGTGCTCGTTCTTGATGAGCGCAATGCGCAGCGCCACAGTTTGGTTTCGCGGTTGACCGCCCGGGGAATGACGCCTTTGGCGCCGCGAACGCCGTTAGAAGCTATCGATCTACTCAGCCGCGCGCCGCTACAAGTCAACGTGTGTTTGCTAGCGCCAAGTTTTGGCCAGTCGAGCGCGGAGATTCGCGCCTGGGTTACGGACAGTTTTCCGTGGGTGAATACCGCGGAGATTTCCGACGATCTCGACGACACGGTGGAGCGAGCTTTTGCGGCGTGGTCGTCCACTCCGGTCGCGCGGCTCGCCAGCGCAATGGCGTGACTGGGCTATTTCAACGTCGCCAGCGCTTTGCCGAGTCGGTCGACGCCGTCGCGGATGTTCGCCATCGAGGTCGCATACGATAGCCGGACATGGCCCGGCGCCCCAAATCCCGATCCGGGAACCACTGCCACGCGACCCATGTCGAGCAGCCAGTCGCATAGCTCGGCGTCGGTCGTGAGCTTTTTTCCTTCGGGGGTGGCCTTACCGACGTACTTGGACACATCCGGGAAGGCGTAAAACGCACCTTTGGGCTCACGGCAGTCGACGCCTGGAATTGCGCGCAACAGCTTCACCATCTCGATGCGGCGCTCGTCGAAGGCTTTGCGCATCGTGGCGACCGGTTCTTGCGATCCGGTGAGCGCGGCCAGCGTGGCGACTTGGGAGATATGCGTGGGATTGGAGGTCGATTGTCCCTGGATCTTGTTCATCGCTTTGACGATCGGAGCCAACGCTGCGGTGACTGCGGTGTAGCCGATGCGCCATCCTGTCATGGCATACGTCTTGGACACTCCATCGATCAATACGGTTCGGTCGGCGAGCTCGCGCGACAGCCCCGCGATCGACACGTATTCTGCTCCTGCGTAGATCAGCTGGCGGTAGATATCGTCGCTGATGACGAGCAGGTTGCGATCGAGCACGACCTTCGCAAGTGCTTCCACCTGTGCGCGCGTGTACACCGCCCCCGTTGGGTTAGATGGATTGTTGAGGACGATTGCCCGGGTGCGCGCTGTGCACGCGGCTGCAACGCGAGCGGCATCGACCGCAAAGTCATCCGACGCTTTCGTTGGCACGATGACCGGGGTTCCGCCGGCGAGCTGCACCATGTCGGGGTAGCTCACCCAATACGGCGCCGGGATGAGCACTTCGTCGCCCGGGTCGAGAATTGCCATCATCAGGTTGTAGAGCGAGTGTTTTGCGCCGCACGACACGAGCACGTTTTCAGGTTCGAGCGTTGCACTGTGAACGGTTGAAAGTTCGGCTGCGATCGCTTTTCGCAGAGCGGCGGTTCCGGCGACGTCGGTGTATTTGCCGACGCCCTTATCCAGCGAGAGCCGCGCTGCGTCCTTGATGTGGGTGGGCGTATCAAAATCGGGCTCACCTGCACCGAAGCTAACCACGTCTACACCATCGGCTTTAAGCCGAGCGGCTTTGGCCGTTACTGCGAGCGTAATCGATGGTTTAATAGGAGTAAGTCTCGAGGCAATTTTGAGGACGAGAGGTGTCACGGTGGTCACGGGATTTCCTGGGTTGGCCTGGGTTGGATACTCAACGTTACGATTTCGGTTCAGGTTTGACGGCGTACTTTTTCGCCAGCGCGGTGGCTACCGAAGCCGGAACCAGGCCGCTGACGTCGCCGCCGAAGCTTGCCACTTCTTTGACCAGCGATGAGCTGACGTAGTGATTGCGCTCGTCCGTCATGAAGAACACGGTATCGACGGTGGGAGCGAGCCGGCGGTTCATGTGAGCGAACTGGAACTCATACTCGAAGTCCGCGAGCGCGCGCAAGCCGCGGACGATGACCCCCGCGTTACGGGCGCGGCAGAAGTCCACCAGCAAGCCGTCGAACGAGGCGAATTCGAGACGAGGTCCCGCGTTTGGAATCGCGCCACGGATGAACTCGATGCGCTGTTCCACGGAAAAAAGCGGCTGCTTGCGCTCGTTGACCGCGAGCGTAACGATGACTCGGTCGAACAACCGCAGTGCGCGCTCGAGGATGTCCAGGTGGCCGTTCGTGATCGGATCGAACGTTCCGGGGTAAACGGCGGTCGAGGTGGGTTGGGTCATTTGGAGCCGCGCACGTAGAACGAAACCAAAGTGTCGCCGTAGCGGCGTTGGTCTGTTCGTAGCAGAGATCCGAGCTCGTCGGGTGGAACATGTCGCCGATCATGTTCGATCGCGACCGCGGCGTCGGGGGCCAGGTGCTCCGGTTTCAGGGCGGCCGCCGCCCGCTGCGCGAGGTCGGTGGCGTACGGAGGATCGATCAACACCACATCCCAGGGCGCTGCGCAGGGTCGTGCCAAGAACGCTAGCGCGTTCGCGGCGACCACCGTGGTCTGGTCTGTTGTTAATCCATCTAGTTCCGAAAGGTTAGCTCGGATCGCAGCAAGTGCCAGTTTGCCGGCATCGACGAACGTCGCGTGGGCGGCGCCGCGCGACAGCGCCTCGATGCCCAGCGCCCCGGACCCGGCGAACAAGTCGAGCACGCGGGCGCCCGCCATCGGTCCGCGAACGTGGTTCAGAATTGCGAACATCGCCTCGCGCACTTTCTCCGACGTGGGCCGAGTTCCGGATCCTGCCGGGGCTCGCAGCACACGACCTCCAAAGATCCCGCCGACAATTCGCATCGCGTGGATGATGTGCCCACGGCCTTGGCGGCGGGAGGGGGACGAGTCGCAATCGTCGCTCCATGGTAAGGTTTCGCGATGGTTGCGCGAGCGGTGGCGGCCGTTGCAGGCAGGTTGGGGCTCGACTCGGCTGGAGTTCTCAATCGCCTGTCCGGTCCGTTTGGGAGCCAGGTCCAAGCGGCGGCGATGGAGCTTGGTGGGCTCGATGCACCGATGCAGAAACGCACGCGGGCCGAATGGACAGCGCTGGCGCGCACTCCCGTTCCCGCGGGCATTCGATCGATTCACCCGTCGTGGTTGGAAATCAGTTTGCACGGCCTGCCGCAGCGTGCGCGGGCCGCAGTTGCGTCGAGTGGGCTGGGTGCGCCGGTCGACGTTTGGCTTGCGCGCTGGGCGACAGCCCGCCTGGTTGCCATGCCCGCGGTGCGAGCGACGAGCCGGCCGACTGCGGTCCACGAGGTGGGGACGCTGGAGGGTGCAGAGGCTCAGCGATGGCTAGAACGCGTGGGCGCGGATCAATTCGCGTACGCGCTTTCTCCAACGGGTACGCAGCTACCCGAGCGGCTCCGCGATGCGGCCGATCGAATCCGCATGCAACCGCGATTCGGTCAACTTGGGCCCCTTCGGATGGCAATCGAGCGTTGTCAGCGCTATCCCGGCGACCTGCTCGCGGTGGGTGCGAGCGCGGTAGCGCCGCACCTCTCGCCCGACGTGCGGCGGCAGCTCGCCTCTAGAATGCCGTACGCGGTTGGCGTCAGGGTGTGGCACGCACTCGAGGAGGGGGCCGCCGCTCCACTCGATCATAGTCCAACATGGACGGCGCTCGCGGCCGACTGATATCGTCGCTGGATGAAAGCTGGCCGGATCATCGACGGCGATGAACACGACGCTCGTACCCGGGCGCAGCAGCTGATCGCGGACGCGACGGCACAGGCCGGCCAGGTTCGCAACGCAGCGCTGGCTGAGGCCGTGAAGATCGGCGACGAAGCAGCTGCACAGGCGGCAGAGCTGGTGGCGAACGCACGGGCGGAGGCGCAGCGCACCTTGGCGCAGGCACAAGCCGAAGCGGTGAAGCTGGTGGACGCCGCGCGCGCGGCGTCGTCCGATGTATCTGCCGGAAGCCAAACCGACGACCCGCCAGGTCGCGTCGAAGAGATCGTCGGCTGGGTGGTTCGCGCCGTGGTTCCTGGTGTGGCGCTGGGAGAAGTCGTGCACATCGATCGGCGGGGGAAGGGGCCGCTCGCGGCGGAGGTAGTGGGATTTCGCGGCGACCAAGCGCTGGCGTTGCCCCTGGGTGAACTCGCTGGGGTCACTCCGGCGAGTGCGGTGTGGCGCACGGGCGCCGCTTTGGCGATTCGCTGTGGGGACGATCTACTAGGGCGCGCGCTCGACGGCTTGGGACAACCGATCGACGGTCGTCCTTCACCTGTCGGTGAGCAGTGGCCGGTGGAACGGCTCGCGCCCCCAGCGCTGGAGCGCCCACCGATCAAAGCGGCGTTGCCTACCGGGGTGAGGGCGGTCGATGCGCTGCTGACCCTCGGGTGCGGTCAACGCGTTGGCCTGTTCGCGGCTGCTGGGGTCGGAAAATCGACGCTGCTCGGGCAGATTGCGAGGGGATGTGCGGCGGACGTGACGGTCGTGTGTCAGGTGGGTGAGCGCGGCCGAGAGCTTGCGGAGCTTCTCGGCAACGAGCTGGCGCCAGCGCGGCACAAGACGGTGGTGGTGTGCGCAACCAGCGATGCGCCGCCCTTGGTTCGCGTGCGCGCTGCGCATGTTGCAACGTCGATCGCAGAGTGGTTTCGCGATCGCCGCGGCGCGAACGTACTTCTGCTCGTCGACTCGCTGACTCGCGTCGCGCGCGCGCAGCGCGAGGTGGGGTTGTCGGCTGGTGAGCCCCCCGCGCGCCATGGCTACCCGCCAAGTGTATTTGCGCTACTGCCCCGATTGATCGAGCGGGCGGGCGCGACGACCGCGGGAGCGATCACCGCCATCTACACGGTGCTGGTAGCGGGAAACGACATGGACGAGCCGATCGCCGACGAAGTGCGAGGCCTCCTCGACGGCCACATCGCTCTCGAGCGCCGCCTCGCGCAGCGCGGCCATTTTCCGCCGATCGATGTAGTCTCCAGCGTGTCGCGACTGATGGCGCACGTCATCGAAGCGCCGCATGCGGAGGCTGCCGCAATGATTCGCGCTCAGCTCGCGGTCTACGAAGAACACCGCGACCTCATTTCTCTGGGAGCGTATCAGCCAGGCCGCGATCGCGCGCTCGACGATGCCGTGGTGGCGTATCCTGCAATTGAGCGCTTATTGCGCCAGCCTCGCGATGAGGCCGAGGCATGGGCGAGCGCAATCGCTGCGCTCGCGGCACTCGCTAGGACCTCACCGCAGTGATGTTGACGGTTCCGGTCGCCGAGGCGCGCCGAACCGCGCGACCCGCGTGATCTACTGTTGGTCGAGCAGGTACACCAGAAGATACCCTTCAGCAGTTCGCCGGGGGCCGGGAGCGCCCGACATCATGCGGAAGTCTGCTGCCAGCTGACGCCGCTGGTAGCTGCGGTAGAGCGCCATGGGATCGATTTCGTGTGAATGTTCGAGTTCTTCGATTTGCCGGCCCAAAATCTTGGCAGCCCACGCTGGGTTGGCCGAGCTAATCTTTTGCTGCTGCATGGCGCGTCGCAACATGGCCAGCTCTTCGCTGGTCATGTTGAACAGGAACTCCTCGAACGCCATGCTTTCATCCGGACTCATGCCGTCGCGGCCAAAAAACTCCAGCACGTCCAAACTGCAGTCCTCTGCGACAAGAAGAAATGTTTCCGAGGCGCCTAGCAGCGTTCCATGCGCCGAGTTGATGCGATTGCGAGCGTGCCAAGCCGATTCGAGCAGCGGAGCGAAATCGTCGATCTCCAACGCGGCATCGTCCCAGATCGTGATGAGCTGGTCGGCGGCTCGCTGTTTTGACCGGCGGCTCACATCGGGTTTGCGGATCACCGCGAGGAGCAGTTCCTCGGCGAGTAGGGTATAAATCGCTTGGGCCATTTCTTCGCGCAAGTCGTGCGAAATGCGAGCCGCGTCCGGGATATCGTGCAGCGCTGCCGTAGCTTTTACGAATCCGCGCAGAAAGTTGATTTTTGTCAGTAGATGGGTTCGCGAAAGCGTGGCTTTTAGGGGCAGAGAAAGGTCGCCAGAGAGACCGTCCAGGGAACACAGGTGCTCGATGAGCGTGGATTCATCGCGGTTTTCGCCTCCCAGCGCAGTAGGACGCCGTAGCGGGCGCTGCCGGTCGAGTAGCTCCGAGGTTGCGTGTAACTCGCTGATTAGTCCGTGTAAGATCGCGGCATCACTAGGAGATCTAGAAGTAACGGTATGCAGCGCTCGTTCGATGAGTTCCGATTCATTGCGGTCGAGAACGCGAACAGAAAACGCCTGGCTCGCTTGGCCCGCCAGCCCCGCGCTCGACGAGCCGACTGCGCCGACGGCGGGAAGCTGTGGATTCGTTGGGGTGCGTCCTGGGTACGACATTTTGAGCACGTGGTTCTTGATGCGTGGGTGCGCGTAATCGACCGATTTGACGTGTTCTAGGGGGCCTTCTCTCGACGGCGACGTACCACAAAAACCATCGCTAGCGCCAATAGGATGACAATGATCACAACTCCAATCAGCAGGTTGACGTGCTTGAGCTGCTTTGCGACCCCGATGAACTCGTCGCCTAACTCATATCCCAGGAAGATTAGCACAGTGCCCCAAATCGTCGCCCCGACAAATGTTTGGGTGAGGAAGGGTACGAGCGGCATTCGGGCGACCCCTGCGGGAAGCGAGATGATGTGTCGGATCACCGGGAGGAATCGACCGATCAGCACCGTAGCTCGGCCGTGCCGCGCGAAAAACTGCTCTGTGCGCTCGATGTCCTTGGCGCGGATGAGCGCGTATTTGCCATAGGCCATGAGAAGTGGTTTTCCTCCGGCCATGCCGATCCAGTAGGAAATGCCTGAGCCGACCATCGCAGCGACGCTATTGATGACGATCACTGCGGCCAGGGAGAACTCGCCTTTTGCGGCGAGGTACCCCGCGAACGGCATCACCAGCTCGGAGGGAATCGGCACAAGTGTGCTCTCGAGTGCGATGAGCAGAAACAATCCCGGGTAGCCCAGGAGCACCACGACATCTTGAATCAGCGAACCTAGCTGGTCGAGCATGGCGCTATATACCTCGACCGCCGTGCCGATTTCTCCAGACGAGCGCCGCACATGCGAGTGCTCCCAGGGACGAGGCGACAAAAAGGATGGCAAAGAGCGGCCCGAGGCCAGCGGTTTTTGCCTGATAGGACCGAGAAATCACTAACTCCTGGACGACCGGTCCGATCGCTCCGAATCCGGCGATGATAGCCGTGGCGCGCATCGCGATTTTCCGGCTGCCGATGTCCATGGCGCCAGCACCGCTGAGCAGCGCATCGGGACCGAATAGGAAAAAGCCCACGGCGCCCAGCAGCGCCGCGAACGCACCTGCGCTGGTGTCGCCCCATGCGAGCAGGCTTGCGGTTGCGGCGATCATGCCAAGCATCATGATCAATGCTACCGTGGCTCGCTTGGCTGCGAAGAACCGATCGGATAGCCATCCGGTGACGATCACGCCGGGCACGCCGCAAACTTCAAACGCAATCGAATACAGGTTCGCCGTGCTTCCGGACTCGTGAAACTTGTTCTGCAAAAAGTAGGCAGCCCACGACCAGACCGCGTAGCGGATCAGCTTGGCGCAAAAGTAAAAACCGCCCACGAGGAGGATATTGATCCACTGGTCGCGGCTCAGCGCGATCCGCACGGGGGAGGTCGACGCATCGATCCGAGGGCCCTTGGGTTCGATACCTCCGTCGCTGGGCGTAAACCCCACATCTTCGGGGCGGTCGCGCTGAAGCGCGAAGAACTGCACCCAAACCAACGCTAAAATGGCGGCTCCGAGCCAAAAGCAGCGACGCCACGGCTGTGCCAACGGAGCAGTATCTCCCAGGACCAGTGCGAAAATCACGCCCGTTGCGATCGAGCCGATCGTAAAGTTGGTCGACCACAACCCCATTACGCGGCCCCGCTCGCGCTTGTGGAACCAGTTCGCCATGATGCCGACGTTGCCCGACCAACCCGTTGCCTGAGCGAAACCGAGGAGCGCCATCAGTCCGCCGAACAGCCACGGCGACGCAGATCCGGTCATGGCGCACGTCACTGCGATCGACACGGCCATGCCGGCAAGTACGGTCCGGCGCGGCCCGAACCGCGCGCCCATAGGAGCGGCCGCAAATTGGCCGATTGCGTAGGCGACCAAGTAGGCCGAACCGATGTAGCCAGCGGCGGTTGCAACGCTCCATCCGTTCTGGGATTCGATGGCGGCCTTGGCGGCGTTCCAGTGCTTGCGGCAGAAGTAAAATCCGACGTAGGAGAGCCACGTTGTGACGAAGATCTTCGTACGCCATGCTCGCGCGGAGGGCAGGGAGATCATCGCGTGTTTCGAATTCTGTCGTACGCTTCTCCCAGCGCAATCGCTAGGGCTCCCAATTCCTCGGTTGCCGAGGTATCGGCAGTGCCGTGGATCGAGTCGCCAACGGCGATGATCGCGATGGTATTGCTGCCGACGAGAACCGGCGCAGCCGCTAGCGTTGTCGGCATCTGAAGCGAACGCGCCAGTGGGTCGAGCGTGCCAGGCGACAGCGTTGCGGTCGAGACTTGCTGCGTGGCGACCGCGCGTGCAATGACTGATGGAGCGTCTAGTGGCAACTCGAGTTCGCTCACATCGCCAACGCCATGGCCGCGATAGCCGATCGCCACAGCATCGCGTAGTGCGAGAATGATCGCTGATCGCCATCGGCCCGAGATGAACGCCATCGCTGCTTCGGTAGCAGCGTTGCGGGTCTCCGCTCGCGCTAGCGCAGTTCGACTCATCGAAACAGTGGGTGCTGCAGGTGGAAGCACACTGCGCTGCCGGTTGTTCAGCATCGACTTAGTCTGCATCGACTTGTTTTGTAGCGAAGCGAGCATGCCGCTGGCCTGATCGTGATCCTTGGCGACGCGGGTATCGTCGAGCGACGAAAGTGCGTACCGCAATGTATCGGGGTTGAGCAAATCGACGTCGGGCAGGGGCGGCAGTGCCGGCGGGGGCGGTGCCGGCGTCGGCGCGGGTGCCGGGGGCGCAGAAGCGGGTGGGGAGACCGTGGAATGCAACGGATTGGACGCAGGAATGGGCGCCAGTGATGGAACGTCGACCCTGGAATCCAGGTCGACTTCGAATTCCTCAGGGCTGCCGCCGTATATCCCGGCGATCAGCCGCTCCAGCCGAGTCGCAGGCGTAATGAGCAATGCGATCTCGCTTCCCGTAGTTGCTTGCAGGGCAGCGCGCACAGCCGGATCCGGATCTCGCACAGCGACGGCCAGCGCGCCCGTGGAGGTGCGTCCGATCGGGAGTGCCAAGAACTTGCGGCCCAGCTCGGCGGGGATCAAATCTGCGGCCGCGACGTCGCGATTCGCAAGGTGTTTGGCCAACGCGCAGGGAGCTCCTCGCTGATCGCCAAGCGCTACCGCACCGATATCGAAGTCGATAGCACCGCGGGAGATCAGTAGGGAACACAGTCGGCCGCCGTTGCGCGCTTGCTCGTCGAGGGCGCGGCCGATCTCATCGGGGGCCAAGCCAGCCCGCGTCATGAGCAACTCACCAATCCGCACGATCCGAGGTTATCAAAGTTCATCCATCGGAACAGTCAGCCCGCCGCGCTTCTGTGATTCGGGCGAAGAATTGGGTGCCAATGTGCTGGGAGGGATGACACCGCGCACGTCAGGAATCGCGCGTAGGTCTTGGGCCGGTTCGGTCCTAGTAGATATGGGGCTGCACAACCACTTGAGGGAGGTGCAGAATGGCTGCGATCCCGTTCTTTTCGTCGTCCGTCAGGTGATCGAGACCGCGAAGGAATTTGCACCAGAGCTCTGCTTGAGCCGCTATTGTACTTTTGTCGAAAGCATCCAGCCGCTCCGGACTCTCCATTCTGGCTTTGACCTTCGTCAAGAGCTCGGGGGGATTCACAATGATCAGTTGGCCCAGGTCGTAGAGGCGAATCGAATTAAAAGGGTTGATGCTTTGCGGGCCTCTGACGCGAAGAGCGGCGTTTTGAAACTTCCGATCATTCCACGCCTCGCGCATTCGTGGGGTGCTCTTAAGAATGTCATCGATGATCTGATTTTGCCGTAGGCTATAGAATCCGAGCCTGCGGATGTCGTGGTCAGGGTTATTGGGATCGGAAGTACTTGTTGGATCGTAGGTTTTGAGGATCGTGGGTGGAGAGTACGTCTCGGTCTCAGCGTTGCCAGCGTGGTCGCCGCGAATCCAGCGCTGAGTCAATTCCTCACGAAATTGTACCTCGAGCGATTCGGACTCACGGGGAGCAACGATGGTTTGCACCACCCGTATCAGGGTTTGCTGAAGTTCGGCTCGATGCGCGACGGGATCGATGACGAGGATTCTACGATAGGCAGCATCATAGGTTCCGGGATTGTCCCGTTCCTTCTTGATCATCTCGCCGTATGGCCTAACCTTGATCGGCACGGGTGGTTGATCGAACCGCACCGGCGCGTCGAGTCCGAAATACATGCGGAGATTCGAGTTCTCCGGTTTTTTCTGCGCCTGGGCCTGTGGTGCCTTGTCATCGATTGGCGCCAGCACGTACAACGGAACTCTTCGGCCGAGGAGCCACTCACAGGTATTTCGCCAGACGACATCTCCCGAGTATTTCCCCGCATTGACCAGCTCGGAAACGAGCTGAACGTTGTTGACGTAACGATCGCTGGCATGTTCAGGCGAGAGGGGAAGTGTGTCCTCGATGATCTGTTGCGCCCGGATCGCCGCCAACTGATCCGCGGAGCTCGGAGCAGTAGTCCAAACGTCGTTGGTTAGTCCCTGTTTGACCAGTACGCGGAGCGGGTTGGCGGTCCCCGCGGCAGGGTTCTCGTCGATCGCCGGCGGCGTTCCCGCAAACTGCGGGGAAGCGTGGTTTACCTCAGGGTGTTCGACGAGGTGTACAAGGGGGCTGATCGTTCGTTGTCCCATGGCAGGCCTTGGGCACTATACTCGTCTAGGTTTCGAGATCTTCCCTAATCGTACCCAGGCCTGAACTATTCGCCGCCGCTTCGATTTTGCTTGACGTGCGCCGCTGCCCATCAAAAGCAGCGCCAGCAGCAATCCGAACTCGTGGGAACTCATTTCACCGGGTATCTGCATTTCGTGGCGCAGATGTAGGCGTAGGCCTAAATGTCAGTCGTCGCGGTCAGCAGCGGATCGCGGTAGATGGCATCCACCTCGAGAGTGATCGGTTCCCCACATGAACGCAGTTCGACGCGTTCGCCTCTGCGCGCCTCGACAAACAGCTCCCAATTGCTGCGCTCGTTGCGCCGGTACACTTCAATGAGAGGTTCGCCCTGAGCCACTAGAACGTATTCGCGCAACGAGGGGATGCGGCGATAATGCGCCGCCTTGGCGCCTCGATCGTAGCCCTCAGTTGATTCCGATAGGATCTCAACAATCAGGGTTGGATTGACCACGCCATTCACGTCGTCGGGCGCCGTTTCGACCTGTTGACAAACAGCGGTTACGTCGGGATATGTAGCCATCCCGGTCGCAAGTGAACGGACTCGCACATCCGATGAAAGAACGCGGCAGCGGCGATCGCGGAGCGCATTCGACAACATCGTGATCATGGCCCCTGTAAGTGCGCCGTGCGCAATGGTTCCACCGGCCATCGCGCACACCTCGCCGCTGAGGAACTCATGCTTGGTGTCACTCGTCGCCTCGAAATCCAGATACTGGGGGTAGGTCATGCGCGCGATGCGTGCCGGCTGCATTTGCCAAGAGTCTAGCACTGCGGTTCGCGGGCGACGCGCCGAATCCATTCGGTAGCGCGGCTCGCGGTCGCGCCGCTTGCGTTCCCGCATCGAACGGGCGACTGTGCGCACATCCAGGACGGAGTTCCCAAATGATTCGCACGTTGCACGGTATCGCGCTGGTCCTATTCCTTTCGTATGGCTGCGGCGGTGACCCGGTTTCTCTGAAACAGGCCGTGATCGATCGCGGCAAACTGCTCTGCCGCGAATCATTTCGCTGTAGGGAGACGTTCCCTCTGTCCGAAGCTTTGTTTACGTCGGTGTTCGGCAATGATGAGGCCACCTGTAACTCCAAGTTTGCCGAGGTTGCACTCAAATATGAGGCCGCGGAGAAGCGGGGCACGCTGTCCTACTTGGAGGACAAGTATCAGATCTGCACGAATCATCAAGCACAGTTCTTTCCCCCGCAATCCTGCGACGTGTTCTGGACCGCTATCGATCCGTCGCCCGCGATGGAGTGCGACACGGAGCTTCTAGGCCATGTTGCGGACGGGGGTGCGTGTGTTCTCGATGAGGAATGCAGCGGACCGAATTCCGAATGTAACGGGAGCACATGTGTCATTGAAACGTTGCCCTCGTCGTCGCTGGCTCGACTGATCGGGCTGATGCGGTAGGTGCGAAAAAAGAGCGGGATGGCGCCTGCCCGAGTCCGCTGGCTCTGATCAACCTAGAGCCTCGACATCCTTGTATACTTCTGGCTGTGGCGCTTGCGACCAATCCAGACATGGCGTCGCCGTGGAAAGGGCTGGATGCCTTTGGCGAAGCGGAACGCGCGGTGTGGGAAGGTCGCGAGGCTGAACGCGATGCCCTGATTGGCATGGTGTTGGCGGAGGGGAGCCGCGCTTGCCTACTATTCGGCGAACTCGGGGTTGGCAAGACGTCGCTGGTTCGCGCAGGGCTGCTTCCGCATTTGCGGGATAGCGGAGTCGTCGCCCTGGCCTGCTCCGACCCATCGTCCCCTGCGGATAGCTTTTCGCGGGCGATGGCGGCATACGGCATGGAAGCGAACTCTGGGGAACAGGCCATCGCGTTTCTCACCCGAGTCGTCGCCAACTCGGCGGCGGGACAGCAGTTCGTATTCGTGGTCGACGACGTCGACCTGGCGTGCGACGACGAACGAGCGATCGCCGAACTCGCAGACATGTTCGCGAAAGTCGTGAGTCGCTCGGCGGGTAGGGCTAGGTTCTTGTTTGTCGCCGCGAGCGAACGGCTTCACGCGCTCGGTGCGCTGGAGCGACGTACCGGCTCCTTGTTCCCTCCGTCCAATCGTTTCGAATTGCCACGCCTGTCCCGCGAGGTGGCGCTTCGCACATTCGAGCGCATCCTGTCTCGGTTGGACGTAGCGGCCGATTCGGCGCTGGTCGATGCCGTGGTCCAAGGCGTTGCGCTTCCCAGCGGTGTACTTCCGGCGGATCTTCAGCGCTGCGCAATGGCGATGCATCATCTTGGCATTGCGTCGGTGAGTGCGCTCCACGGGCTTGGCGGCGCCACCGCACTCGAGTCGGCGTGGCTGCGCGCGGCGTGCGCGGCAACCGGCAATGAACGCGCAGCCCTGCGATTGTGCGCTGAGTTGGCCACCGGCCGGCCCGACGCACGTTCTGGTGCGGACATGGCTCGGGACATCGGCGTGGATTCCGGTTTTGCACTTCGTGCGTTTGTTGACTTGGAGCAAGGAGGTGTGGTTGCGCGGGGCGACTCCGATGGGATGACGTGGCGACTGCGGCACGAGGTGCTCGCTCCGAGGTTGCGCGAACTCGCCGCACCTGCCCAAGCGTCGGCTCGCCGCGCGTTTGATCTGCTTGGGGCCAAGACCTCGCCCCAGGCGCGCCTTTCGTTGGGAGAACTTTACACGCTGCATCGAGAAGGCATTGCACCGGTAACGCCCGGAGAGGTCGAGTTGGTGCGTCGGTCCACGCGCCACTATGCCAAGGTGGGTGCAGCCATCGCCGCGGTTCCAATCGCGTTGCTGATCTTGATCTTTATTTCACTCCGAGGGCGCGTGTTTTTTGACCTCGAGCCAGCCGCTGGCGGCGACCGTGTCGTCGTGCGCGGTGGGCGCGCGGGGTTATCTGCGTTCGGTTGGTTGCCGGGATCGGGATTCGGTCGCGTGGTCGCCGATCCGGGACTTACGCGCGCGATGGTGGCACCGGAAATGTGGAGCAAGATCGCCAAGCGCGACGTCGGTGCAGACAGGTCGGACTGGGGATCGAGCTTAGCAGCCGTGATGGTTCCCCAGCTGGCTGGATTGGTGGCGTACGCCGCGACGGGTGCTGAGAAAACTCTCGACGAGCTGCGCAAGCAAGCGAAAGACCCAGAACAGATGGCCGAGTTGCTCGGCGCACTGCGGCCCATCGCGCGCGGTACCCCGGCGGAGGTCCAGCTAGTCGAAGCCGCTATCGCGACCATGAATCCCGCGGTCCAGCGCGCTGCAGTTGCAGTCGCAGGGGCAGCGGCGCAGCGACACGATGGCTATCGCGAAACGCTGGTTCGCGCCGTGACCTCCACGGATCCCGAATTGCGCCGCATTGCCTTTTCCGTTGCGCGTGGACTCGGAGATCGGGCGCATGCAATTTGGGCGGCGGCACTGTCGCAAGGCGCGGAACCGGCGGTTCGGCGTGAACTGTTGGCAGAAGCGGCGCAGTCCGCTCCACAAGGTGGAGCTTCTGCCTCAGGTGCAGCGGTTGTTCTCGCCGACCCTGACGCGGTGTCCACGTTGGCTGAAAAAGCTCGCGCTCAGCTCAGGGCGGCTCTCGCGTCGGATCCGAACGGCACCGCGCCGGTGCTGATCGGCATGGTTGCACAGGATCGCACGCCGGCAGAGACGCGGACCTTCGCCGCTCAACTGCTGCGCGATTTCGAGTTCAGCTCGAGCCGAGCGAACGTCGCCGAAGCGGCGCGGTCTGCCTTCGGGGCCAAATCGTTGGCGGTGCGCGCGGCGGCGCTGCCCTTGTACGCCAAGGCGGATCCAGAACGCGCCGGCGGCGAGCTGGTGACCATGCTCGACGATAAGAAACTCGAAAAGCCGCTGAGAATTGCAGCGGCGCTTGCGTGGGGCGAGGTGGCCGCGGCGAACCGAGGGGCTGCGGAGAAAGCGCTAGGCGACTTGATCAAAGACTCGGACGCCGAGATCCGCGCCGCCGCAGCGACCGCGGCGGGCCAGCTGGGACGCGCGTTCCAAGATCGGTTGGTAAAGATGGCGCGCGAGGAGAGCTATGTCGTCCGCATCGGCGCAGCGGAAGGGCTCGCGGCGACGACGCTGGCCGGTGGCAGCGTTGGGGTTGGGATCGACGGCATTGCGGTTCTGTGGCGCGAAAAAGGTCGGCCTCGCCGCGATGCGGTGAAGATATGGGGGCGCTTAGCGCGCAAGAAGCCGTTTCCGCAAGTGGTGACTTACTTGACTGCCGCGTTGGTGGTGCCGGAGGACCCAGCGCTTCACCCGCTCGGCGCCGAAGGCTTGTGCAACGCCATGCTCGCCGGCAGCGCCGAAGCGCGGCCCGGATTGCGGCGCGCGGCCGACAACCTTTCGGTCGATGTGCGTCGCATCGCCATGTCGTGCGTGGCCAGTGGCCCCGATCCGGCCAAGAACGGCGCGGCGATCGCGATGAAACTGCTCAAGGATCCCAATAGCGAGATTCGCGCTGATGCAGCTCGCGTGCTCGCCCTTTCTGTCGACCCGTCGAAGCCGAATGCAGCTTCACCTGAGATGTTTATGTCGCTGCTCGACGACCCTGATCGAGAAGTGCGAATGGTCGCGATCCGGGCCTTGGGAGCTCTCGGCAACGAGGCGCCGAAGACGGCAGCTGCGGCCATGGCGAAGCGGTTCGAGCGCGGCGACGACGCTGAAAAGTTGACGCTTGTTCGCGCGGCGCGACTTGTCGGGGGCCTCGACTTGCTCGCGCTAGCGATTGCCGATCGGTCGCCAGCCGTGCGAATCGCAGCTGTAGAAGCGGCGCTCGGTTCAGGGCTTCGAACTGCGGCAACGTTGTCCGCAGCGTTGGCCGACGTGGACCTTCAGGTGCGCAAGGCGGCGATCGAGCGGATCGCCACCGGGAAGGATAACGTCGAGCCGGGCATTCTCGATCGAGCACTCGCCTTGGCGGTTCGCGATCCGGATCCGGATCTGAGCCAAGTGGCCCTCACAACGATCGCCCGCGTGGCTCCGGTCGAGTCGGTCAAGGCACGACTACGGCGCGCATTGGCGTCGCGCAGTGAACGCGAGCGAGCGCAAGCCGCGGCCGCAGCGATCGGCCTCGTCGATCGCGACGCCGCGTTAGCAAAATCGCTACTCGATCCGCTCGTGGCCGATCCATCTCGCGATGTTCGCGTGGCCATGCTACCGGCGCTCGCTGCGGCCTACGCGCGCGCAAGTACGCTCGGCAAGTTGGCAGCGATGATACGCGACTCTGAAACCAACGCGATGCGACGCCTCGTGGCAGCGGCGGCGTTTGCAAAGCTCGCAGCCGCAGATTCCGCGAGTGCGCTCAAACAGCTCAAGGCGATCGATGGCCCAGCGATGGCAAACCACACGGCCACGTTGGTCGCGGGTCTGGTCACGAGTAAGAGCGACGCAACCGCGTTTCTTCAGGAGTTGGTACCCTAACTAATACAGGTACCAGGTAGCTTGTGCTTGTTGCACAAGGTGTGTGTGCACAGGGTCTCGATGGGAATCCAGCGACCTCGCTATCGCGTCGCGAGCGCTCCTTGGCTTGGATTCGGTGAGAAAATGCCGGTTGTGTGTAGCCCTCCGGGGAAGGCCGGAGCCCCGGTGTAAAAAGCAAGTAAGATTAGATACTTACTGACATAAATGGCGGCAATCGTTTCAACAATATCTCGGCCGTGCATCCAAGATACGCGTCTTGGCGAATTGACCTAACAGAACGGTAAGCCGACGGCGTCACCCGACGTCGATGTCGCCACCCTGCGCCTCGGCCGCCCTTCCCCTAAAGGAGTACTTATGCATTATTCACTTCGCCTTTTCAGTATCGGTCTTATTGCCTCGTGCACGGCATCCACGTCGGAATCCGGTTCCACCGCGAGGGTCCGTGTCGCCCATTTGTCGCCTGACGCGCCGGCGGTGGACTTCTGCATTGCGCCCAGCGGAACTCAAGACTTCACAGGGCCTGTGCTCGCTGGGGCCGGAGCGCTCAATGGCGTGTCGTATTCGCGCGTCACCAAGTACCTCGAGGTCGAGGCTCAACAGTACGACGTTCGGCTCGTCAACGTGGGCGCGAACGATTGCTCGAAGGGACTAGGTCCCGATACGACCAATCTTCCGCCTCTGCCCGAGGGCGGTGCTGTAACGATTGCCGCGACCGGGAAGATCGCGCACGGGACCGGTAGCGCCGCTTTTCAGTTGCGCGCTTATATCGATGACTCCGCGGTGGATGCGGGTGAGGCGAAGTTGCGCTTTATCCACGCGTCTCCCGGGACCCCCAACGTCGATGTCGGTCTCGGTGGTGGCATTACGTTTACGCCAGTGTTCTCCAACACCGCATACGGCGATGCCAGCGAGTATCTAAAAACTGCAGGTATCCGCGACGCGGAAGTGTCAGCGCGGGCAACCGGCACCACCACAGATGTCATCGCGATCAAGCCGGCAACGCTGCCGCCGGGCAAGATCGCCACCGCGTTTGCGATCGGCGAACTCGCCGGAGAATCGAAACAGCCGCTTGGCGTTCTGCTTTGCATCGACAACGCGGAGCACGGACTCGAAACCGAGTGTTCCGTGGTGGGCGGAAAGCCGGAGCGTGCACGCGTTCGCGTGGCGCATCTCTCGCCCGATGCGCCCGCGATCGATGTATGCATCGCGAAAGCCGGGAGCGCGTACCCAGCGCAACCGCTCCTTGCATCGCTAGGTTCAAGTGCTGGGCTGTCGTACCCCAAGGTGACCAACTATCTAGAGATTCCAAGCGGTGCCATCGATGTGCGGATTGTCCTTGCCGGCGCAACGAGTTGCGAAAACAAAGCGGTTCCGGATACCAACGGTATCGCAGTAACTCCAGACCTCACCGCGACCGTTGGAGCGATTGGCAAGCTAGCGGAGCTCCAGCTCAGCGTGTTTCCGGATGCTGTAGCCACCACGGCGGGCAAAGCAAAGTTGCGCTTCATCCATAGCTCGCCAGGAACTCCCAATGTCGACATTGGGATCAAGGACGCCCACGGTACTTTTTCAAAGTTGTTTGCAAACGTGAAGTTTGGCACCACGCTGGGCTACCTTGACACTGCACCGCTGACCGCCACCGTAGCTGCACGCGTCGCAAATACGACCACTGAGCCGCTTGCCATCCCCAATGTTTCGCTTGCCGCTGGTCAGATCGCTACGGCCTTTGCGATTGGCCTATTGGGATCGACGAAAACGCCGCTGTCAGTCTTGCTGTGCACGGATAACGCCACGGCAACTTCTCTGCTCGCCAGCTGCACCGTGGCTCACTAGTCCCAGTGGTAGAGTTCACGCAGTATGTCGGGACCTCGTTTTTCCGCGGTCGAAGCTAAGACTGCGGGTTCCCTTCTCCCGCGGGTCGCCGCGGGCGATGCGGTTGCGGTGCGAGAGGTTGTTGCGACCTATGGTGGCTTGGTTTGGTCGATCGCGCGCAAGTTTGAACCGGGCGATGCCGAGGACGCGGTTCAGGAGATCTTTCTCGACCTCTGGAAGTCCTCCGGGCGGTATGATCCGGCCATTGCCTCCGAAGCCGCGTTCATCGCGATGATCGCCCGCCGTCGCCTGATCGATCGACGTCGCAGGTACCGCCGACGCCCCACAACGCAACATCTCACCGACATTCCGTCCATTCCGGACGATGCGGCTGTCGGGCCCGATGTTTGTGCAGAGGCGCAGCAGGCGGCACGAGCGCTTCGGCTGTTGACTTCTGAACAGCGCCGCGTGCTGGTCCTTTCTACGCATGGTCTGTCGCATGGTGAGATTGCAGCCCAAACCGGAATGCCGCTTGGCACGGTCAAGGCGCATGCTCGGCGCGGTCTGCTTTCGATCCGCGCGGCCTTGTTGGGCGTAAAACAAGGGGCAGTTCAGTGACGCGTCCAACGGATGAAATGGCCGCCTTCCAGGCACAGGAGCTCCTGATCAAGCGCGTGAGCGAAGGCCTCAGCGAGGTGGAGGCCTCACAGCTCGAAGCTCTTGGTGCTGAGCGCGATGCTTCGCTAGATCTCGCGATGGCATCGCTCGATATCGCGACGTTGGAATCCGTCGAGGACCTGCCCGCGGGTGTCGCCGACAAGATCCTTGTGGCCGCTGGGGTTGGGGGGCCGCCGCGCAGCAGCGGGATGCCCCAGCGATCGACACCAGCGTCACCGATTGGCGATGAGCTTGCGGCCGCGCGCGCCGAGAGGCGGCGGTCTCGGTCGCCGGCGTTCGCAGCCTATGTAGCGGCAGCGGCGAGTATCGCCCTCGCGATCGGCGCGTTCCGTTGGGCGCGCGGGAAACCGTCGCAGATCATCGATCGGGTGACGATGCGTGCGACTCCGGGGCCCGCGGCGGCGCGCGCAGCGCTCATCGCCACCGCCCGCGATGTCGTGACCCTCGGGTGGACCGCAACGCAAGACCCGGCCGGACAAGGAGCGTCGGGCGATGTCGTGTGGAGCGCTTCGCAGCAGAAAGGCTTCATGCGCTTCGTGGGCCTTGCAGTCAACGATCCCGGGAAGGTTCAGTACCAGCTTTGGATCTTTGACAAAAACCGGGACCAGGCATTTCCGGTCGACGGCGGCGTTTTTGATGTTGCGCCGGGAGGCGAGATCGTTGTTCCGATCGACGCCAAACTTCCGGTTGCCGCACCCGTTCTGTTTGCGGTCACGATCGAGAAGCCTGGCGGAGTTGTGGTCAGCAAGCGCGAGCGCATCGTCGTAACAGCCGCTCCGAGCGCCTAAATGGCCCATTCACTTGTCCCCTTAGTACAGGCCCCCGCAAGTTCGTGACCACCCGGGCCGCCGATCCATCCCGGCTGTCTTCGTTGCTCCTCGGTCACGTACCTTCGGGTACGCTCCCTCGTCGCGCCTCGCCATCCGGTCGCCTCGGCGACCGGGGTGGCCACCAACTTACGGAGAACTGTACATAGTCTCGGGGGTTGCGCGGAAGCCATCGTTTGGGCGCTTTGCACGCGCCAGCGAGGCGCGCTATCACCATGGAATGCGCCTGACTTGGATGGTATTTGTCGCGATGGTGGGCGGATGTCCCGCTCCAAGAGGAACGCAGCGGCCGTATCCTGCGCCTACCGTTGCGGACCTGGCGGCGCGGCTAGACAGTGCGCGGGCAGCGATGACCTCGTTTCGTGCCGACTCCACAATGGACTATTGGATCGGTGACCAGCGCGCCAAAGGCGAGGTGCTTGTGATGGGGGAGCTGGGGGCCAAGTTGCGGTTTGCAGCCTTGTCTCCGGCAGGAGGTAGTTCGATGGTTGAAATGGCGTGTAACGGGGACACCTTTGTCTACGTCGACTATCAAAACAATTGTGTTTTGACTGGACCGTGCGACGAACGTTCCATTGCGCAATTTTTTCGTATCGAGTTGGCGCCCGACGACTTTGTGCATCTCGCGGTCGGCACCCCTCCGATCATCAGTAGGGCCGGCAGCTTGAGCTACGACGGCGGGAAAGAGAAGCTGGTGCTTACCGGGGAGCAGGGCACGCAGACGCTGTGGCTTAACCTCGAAGGTGGAAAACTCGATGTGCTGGCCGCCGAACTTGTGGGCCCGAATGGAAAAAACCAATGGTCGGTTACCAACGGCGAGTTCATCGAGATCAATGGCCAGCGAGTACCGAGAAAAACTCGCTTCAAGTCGCCATCGCAACAGCAAGACCTGCTGGTTGACTGGGGAGAAGCTCAGAATCGAGCGATCAATGTCAAAATTGCTCCGGAACGGTTTCAGTTAGTTGCGCCTACCGGATTGCCACGCTGCGATGGCCGTTAGCGCACGCTATCCGAAGACTATTTGCGCGCTGCCGTGCTACGGCGAAACTACGCGGATGTGGTTAAACGGCATGCCATCGCCATTGTTTCCGTCGGCGATGACAAGTCGTTTTCCATCGGCTGACACATCGATGCCCTCGACGCCATAGAACTTTGCCAGTAGTGGATTTGCATCGTCGAGATACCCGCCGGCCGTCGGCACGCCGGCAAGGGTCGTCACCATCCCATTTTCGATTTTTCGCACATCGTAGTTGCCGGCTTCGGTTACATAGATGACGCCACGCGAATCGATGGCAATGCCTTTGGGCTGAAAGAACAGCGCCGTTGCCAGTGGGCCATCTTGATGCCCGGGGGTTCCCGAGCCCGCGAAATCACTCACCTGTCCGGTAAGGGTGACCCTACGTAGGACATTGTTATCGAATTCGGTGACGATCAGATCGCCGTCGACCCCGACAACCAGATCCCACGGCTGCGCAAACGTGGCACTCGCACCGTTCGGCGAGTTGACGTGTCCAGGGACATCGCGAATTCCTGCAAGAGGTGTTGCAGTTCCTGAGACCGGATCGATGACTTCGATCACGTGATGCATATGGTCCGCGGTCGCGATGCGCCCGTCGGGTAGTACGGCCAAACCGCGGGGCCGCCCGTGATCGCGGAGGATCAGCTTCATTTCCCCAGTCGATGGGGTTACACGCCACAGGGTTCCGCTTTCGACTGAGTGTTGCAATCGATCATTGCCATCGGCTTGGACATACAGAAATCCTTCCGGCGTCAATACGATGCCGAACGGGCGATTGAGCTCGACGGCAGAAACGATGGTGGTGACCTTGCCTGCCAGATCGATCCGGCGGATGCGATTCGAATCGAAGTCGGTTACATACACGAGCCCGCTTGGGCCCACCGCCACATTCACCGGGTTTGAGAACCGAGCGGTGCCGCGAACGCCATCGGCGATGCCGGGCTTTGTACAGCCCGCCAGGGTCGCCGCATTGAGCTCCAGCGGCGCGAGACTGCACGCGTTCGACGGGACCCCTGCGTCGTCTGGTCCAGCATCGCTCGGGGCGGTCTCCGGTCGTGGGCACCCGCTAAGCGAGGCCACCATGACAGCTGCGGTGAGCCACCGACACATCGCACCAGCATAGCAGAGCGCAGCCGGTAAGACCATGTAGGTCTTCTGCGCTAACTACTTACTAGTCTTAGCAATTTCGAATAGTTGCTGCAGTTTCATCGCCAGCATCGGATCGCCGGAGACGCGCAGCTTGCCCTGAAAGTACAGCTGCATTCCGGCGTTGGGGTCCGATAGCATGGTCTTAAAGTCTTCACTCGATACCTCGACCGTGCATTGCGCTTTGCCGCTATCGCCGCGCGAACATACCGGCGGATCGGCTGTGCAGTCGACTGTCCATTCACCGCCGTTTTCTCCGCTGATTTTGAAGCAGTATACGGCGTTAAGCTCGCGCGCTTTATCAGGGTACTGCTTGAGTCCCAGCGGAACGAGGTTGTCGAACAGGTCTTGCGCGTCCTTGGGCATCGTAGCCATCGAAGTCCTCCGCCGTCGGTGTTACCGCGCGGTAGAAGAGGCAGTCAATGCAAGCGACCGAAATCGCAAAACCACAGTCGGGCGGACTTATGCACAGTGGGGCGGACTCGGCACAGGGCCACGTGAGTTGCGCGACTACCGGTCTCCGTCCGGCGCCTCGGAGGAAGTCCCCTTGGGGGGTGCCTTGCTTCGCTTTGACAAGCCATCCCGAAACGCCGATGCCCACCCTTCCTTATGGATCTGCTTGACTCGGCTCAGCGCAAGTGCGCCGCGCGGGACGTCTTTGGTCACCGTGGTTCCGGCGCCAACGAACGCGTCGCGCCCAATCGTAACCGGAGCGACGAGCTGGCTATCGGAGCCGACAAACACCCCAGCTTCAATCGTGGTCTTGTGCTTCGAGACTCCGTCGTAGTTGCACGTGATTACGCCGGCGCCGATGTTCGCCATCTGACCGATGGAGGCGTCGCCGAGGTAGGCGAGGTGATTGGCTTTGGCGCCTGCCATGAGGTGGGCCTTTTTCGTCTCGACAAAATTGCCGAGCCGGGCCCCCTGATCGATCTGTGTTCCCGGTCTGCAGTGGCTAAACGGGCCGATTTCGGCTTTCTCTCCGATCGATGTGCTCGTGATCACCGAGTACGGTTTGATATGCGCCGACGCGGCAATCGGGGTGTCCGTGATCACCGAGCCGTGATCGACGTGTACCCCGTCTCCCAGCGACGTCTTGCCGCGCAATGCAACGTGTGGGCCCAGGATGACGTCTTTGCCGAGCGGGCCGACCTCGGCGTCGATATACGTGGTTTGGGGATCGATCATCGTTACGCCTGAGCGCATCCACGCTTCGTTGATGCGATGTCTCGCCGCGGCTTCTACGATCGCTAGATCGACGCGATCGTTGATACCGCTGACTTCCGCAAATGGCGCCTCGATTGCGACCGCTCCACCGCGAGCGTAGGCATGGGCCACCAGATCGGTGAGGTAGAGTTCGCCCTTGGCGTTCTCTGCCCGCAGTCGCGGCAAGTCACTGCGCAAATGCCCAAGTCGAATGGCGTAAAAGCCGGCATTGGTGTCGCGGATGGCTCGTTGTTCCGGAGTCGCGTCTGCGTGTTCGACGATGCGCATGAGGACGCCATGGCCGTCGCGGAGGAGCCGACCGTACGGCATCGGCCGATCCGGCACCGTCGAGAGCAGCGCCATCCCGGCAGCCGATTTGGCACACGCTTCGACAAGCTCGGCAATTCGCTCGGCCCGTAACAGTGGAGCGTCACCCGATAGAATGACCGCAATGCGATCGTCGGGTTCGGATGCGAGGCTAGTCAAGCCGCAGTGCACAGCATGGCCCGTGCCTCGCTGTTGGTCTTGCACCACAGTGTCAACGCTGGTGCCGAAACCGCTGAGCGATGCGCGGACGCTGTCGGCCTGGTGGCCGAGGATGACGACAACGCGAGGGACCCCCGCTGCATGCGCCGAGTTGATAACCCAGTGCAGCAGCGGCCGCCCGGCGATGCGGTGTAAGACTTTGGCCAAGTCGCTTTTCATCCGGGTCCCAAGCCCGGCAGCCATGACGAGAGCAATCGCTGGTGGACGACTCATTGTGCAGTGGAACGTACACGAGGGCGCTAGGAGCCCAACAGCGCTTGCGATTACTTTTCCAGCGCAAGGTACGCGAGGATCACAATCGCGACGACCAGCACGCCCACAAGAGAAAACACCAAAAGGTTTGACCTATCAGGGGAAGCGGCAATCGGCCCGCCTGACATGCGCATCGAAATGCCTCCGGACAAGCGTTGGCTCGACGGCTCCGTTGGCCTCGTCGGCAACTGCAGCGACTTTCTCATCGACTCTGAACTGCCACTGCGCTGCGCCGTCGGATGGACCGAGGGCAGCGACGGGAACGTGGGCCTGGCGCTCACCTGGCGGATGTTTGGATAGCTCGCGCGCGACTTCGACCGAGGTTTGCTGCTGTCCGATGCAAAGCCAGAGGCTGGCTCTAGCGTTGCGACGCCGTTGCCAGGCTCCGTCGACTTGCGCTGGGTCGACAGGAACGCGAAATACGAGTCCGGCATATCGTCGAAATCCATGACCAGGTCGCACTCGTCGCAACGGCAGGTGGGCGGGGCGTGCGGAGGCGGTCCCATGTCGGACGCTTCGACCAGCAGAACTTTTTCCTCGTCGCACTCCGAACAAAAGTACGGCACGTAAAAGCTCTTGACGACGCCAGAGCCGGTGAAGTTGTTCACGAGGTTGATCTGAGCCACGATGGCTGGAGAACACTCGACGAGAACCGATTGCGTACCCTTCGATTCAAGCTTCGACAGCCAGTTGACCCAGTCGCGGACCCCACACGAATTGATGCGCTCAATTTCACCGAGGTCGATCACAGCGGTGCCGGTTGGAATCTTCTCGACAAGCTCGGAGAGTTCGTTGTCCTCGTCGAGTACGCCCGACAATTTGACGTAGCTCACCTCGCCACGTTGCTGGACCGAATGTTGGAACTTTGGGCTCATGCCGCCTCCGCCACGTAACGGCGGTATTCTTGATTACACCACAACTCCGTAAGGCGAGCGAACGTTAGAGGCGCAGATGTGCGTGTGCGTAGGCGCAGGTAGCACTTTATGCTGGCCGGGAATTCGCCCCTGACTCCTTGCTATGCGGCGAGGGATAGCAGGTCGCGTACCATCTGGTATTGGTCGGAGAGGTAGAAGCGAACCAGGTCGGGCCCTCCCAATACGTCGCCCAGCGCGGCGGTATCGTCCTTGCTCTCGACCGGGTCGCCCGCTTGTCGAGCGATCATCCAAATCGCGGCAGCGAAATCATCGCAGGCAATCAGCCCGGCGCGTTTTGCACACGCAAGCATGCCATCCATCCATGCGTCCGGGTTCAAATCGCGGGTCCCCGCATAACGTTCCAGGGTCTTGGACGCCCGGAAGCTAGCGCGGTTGATGATCTCGACGGCGAAGCCAGGGACATCGCCGTCGGAGATCAGGGCGCGAAGCAGCTGGGCGAGCTCCCGGCGTTTCTTTGCTCCGAGCTGAAATAGTGCCGCGTAGCCCCCGCGGATCATTTCAAACGCATAGCCTAATAGGAACCGAAGTGGGACGTCGGCTTGATCGCACACCGTTCGGTCCACCACGATCATTCGTTGCGGAAACGCTGTAACCGCCAACAGGCCCGGAATGCGATCGCCCACAAACACCTCGGCGGAACAATCGAACAGGTTGCCGACCTCAGAGGCGAGCTGCACAAGCCGCTGATCGCTGTGACTTGCAGCGGGTGCAAGATTGTCTCCAAGCACCGGCTGGGCGATAAAACCAGTAATTTCCTCGGCGAGTGCCGACCATACCTCTCCGAGAGGTTCGTGAATCGCCGTTGTCGCGAGCAAGCGGCTTCGATTGGGTTCGTCGAGAGCGCGTCGAACGGGTTGGGGATGGCTGGAAGTTCGTAAGCGAACTAGCTCGTCTCGATCGGTGGGTTCGGCAAAACCTAGCGACTCTAGCGCCGCTAGGACCCGCATCGCGCGCTCAAACTCTCCGGTCTGCTCGTACAACGATGCTAACAGGCGGTACGCCGGGGCGTGATGGACGTCGCGCTCGAGGACTTTGCGCAACTCGCTGATCGCGCGTTGATGATCCTCGACCGCGTAGATCTCAGCCAGCGCGACGCGGTCGCTGGCATTGTCGGGTTCGACGTTGAGAATGCCGCGGTAGGCTTCAATTGCGGCACGGCGATCGCCCGAGCGAAGCAGAATGTTGGCCAGGCCGCGCTGCAGCGGTACCGCGGCGGTCGGCCCGCCTTGTGCCATTGCGGCGTGTGCCGCCTCGATGAGCAATGTTTCCGCTTGCTGTTGGTCCCCTCCGTCGGCAGCGCGGTGTGCCAGTGCCAATGCGGGAGGTGAGTACCCCGGATCGTATTCGATCGCTCGACGGAATTGCGAGGCGGCCGAGCGCGTGTCCCCGGTTGCGTCTAGGATGCGCCCCCTATAGTAGTAGTAGCGCGCGAGTGCTTCCGGGAGCAGGGGTTGCCCCGGAGCGGTTGCGAGTGCGATCACTCGATCGATCGCGTCGCTGGCCTCTAAATTTCTGCCGACGAGGAAGTACTGTTGCGCGACTTCGTACCACGCTTGCTGGTTCGTCGGGTCGAGTTGGAGGAGGTTGCGCAGCACTTCGATTGCACGCGACGCATCCATTTCGCCCTCTGCGTGGATAGTGGCTTGGCGTAGGAATGCGGCCACTCGGTCGGCGAGGCTCGTGCTGCTTGCAACAAACTTCTGAATTGCCGCGATCGCGTGCTCCCATCGCCGCATGCTGCAGTGGAAGTCGACGAATGCGGCGAGTATCGTAAAATCGGTGGAAGCCAGTTCGATGGCCTGGCGGTAGAGGGCGGCGGCAGCATCGAGATCGCCTGAGCGACACGCGATTGCTCCTTGGCCGACGTAAACCCGAGCGAGTAGATGACTCGCATCTTCTCGTTTTCTATATAACTTTTCGAGTTCTCGATACGTGGCCGCGAAGTCCCAAACGTCGGGTTCGCGAGTTGCCAACTCGCCCAAGTCATCGAGCGCTTCGGTATTCGCAGGGCGAACTTCGAGTGCAACGATGAAACTTTCTGCCGCGGCTTTGGGCTCAAAGGTGTGACGAGCAACGACGCCGCGCTTGCGATGGAATTCGCTGCGAGTGGACGGATCGCCTTCGCGCATTGCCTTTTGCGCTAGGGAGTTGGCAATCGGTTTGGCCCTGTCCCATTCGCCCCGCTTAACGTAGTGGTCGAATACCGCTTGATTGGCAGGTAGACAGTCGGGATCAACGACCAAGGCCGAATCGAAGTAGGTCATCGCGCGTTCGGTATCATTGAGTTGCTGTTCGTAAATGCGACCGATCTGCGCGAACACTCCAGCTCGCTCTTTCTCGTCGGTCCATACTTTGACTTCGAGCTCTAGGGTCTCGATGACTCGCGGCCACTCTTCGCGCCGTCGGTACAGGTCGCGCAGGCCGTGAACAGCGGGGAGACAGGTCGGCGTGGCCTTGATCGCGGCGTCGTAGTAACGAATAGCCTCGGCTTCCCGGCCAAACTTTGCTTCCATTACCGAACCGCACCGGAAATACAGCAGCGCTTTGGTGGTGCGGTCTGTGGTAACCGCAATTTGCCGGCGGGTGATTTCCACGAACTCGGTCCATCGCTCCGTCGACTCGTAGATGCGGCCCAGCGCTTCGAGGGCCTCGCGGTTGTCGGCCTCGATGTCGAGGATCTTTTGATAGTGTTCAGTCGCGCTGTTAACGTCTCGCGCTCCGTCCTCGGAGGCTCGCGCGATTCGGTTCAGGATACCTACGGTTTCAGTTGCGGCTGCGTATGGCAGCCGCGCTTTGAGAACTGCGAGCAGATCCTTGAAATCTTGTTGTCCCTCGTAATAGTCGGCCAAGGTTGCGAAGGCATCAGGGTCGCTAGGATCGGCGGACAACAGCTTGTGGTTCAGCCGCATCGCCAGCTTCGGGTCGCC
This sequence comes from uncultured Kofleriaceae bacterium, assembly GCA_964419605.1. GTDB lineage: Bacteria > Myxococcota_A > Polyangia > Haliangiales > Haliangiaceae > JABFXX01. Next base: position 39,148 of record CAYQQM010000031.1, read on the forward strand.
AGCGCGTTGGGTGGCCAGGGATGCCGCGGCCCGCAGGGCCGCAATGCGTCGCGCAGGTTCGTGGTGAAAATCGGCCCGCTGCTCCCAAGCGGTGATCAGCGGGGTCCAGTCGTTGCGCTGCAGACACAGCTCCTCGAGGGTGTTCGCCGCTGCTTCCGGTTTGGAATCAACCTCGACGACTCGTTTGTAAGACTCGATTGCAGCTTCGACCTGCCCTAGCGAGGTCAGCTGTACACTGCCGCGCCGAGCATATAAATCCCCCAGCCGGTAGGCGCGTGCGGCGGGGCCTTTGCCGGTTTCTACCAGTGCGATCGCTGTATCGTAAAGCTGCATCGCGGAGTCCCAACGCTCAGCCTCGTAGCAGATGCGCTCTAGCGAGGTGAACACGTCGCGGTTGGCGGGGTTGGCACGAAATGCACTGAAATAGTTCGCGATACTCCCATCGACGTCGAACTTTGCTCGCAACGCGGCGGCGCGGCCGAGCAGTTCTGCGCGCGCAACCGGCAAGGCGGCTTGTGCGGCTCGTTGGTCGAGAAGTCGCGCGAGGTCGCGATCTCGACCCAGTTTCTCGTAAAGAACCTCGAGCCTATCGAGGGCCACGGAATTGTCCGGATTCAGCTCTAGCACGCCCTCAAACGCTGTTATCGCGTCCGCTTCGCGGTCGAGCTTATCGGCGCGCAGTGCGCCGAGTTCGAGCAGCACCTCGAGGCGGTGAGAGAGCTGACCGAATCGGCCACCTCGCAGGTCGCGCTCCATGACTTGGGCGAGCTCGGCCCAGCGCTCGGTTGTGCGCAACAAGCGCGTAAGGTCGCGGTGACGGCCTTCGTCGTGAACGGAGGCCTGTGCGGTGGTCAACATGGCGACGGCGCCGGGGAGATCTCCGAGCTGGTGTTCGTACAACGCGGCGATTTCACCGGCCCGCTGCGCCTTTTCGTCGGGGGTTGAGGCTCGCTCGAGTTGTCGCTTGCGAACGTCTGCGAGCTCACTCCATTCTGCCGTTTTGCCCAATGCCTCCGCTAGAACCTCGAGATTGTGCGAGCTGGCAGGGGCACTTCGAAACGCGCCAGCGAGGGAACTCCAAAGGCCCAACGTGCGGGCTGGGGTCTCGATGCCGGCGAGCGCTTGTTCGTGCTCAGGTTCGAGACGTAGTACCTCGAGGTACGCCTTCACTGCTTCCGGCATCCGGTCGAGTGTCGTGAGCAGTTGCGCTTCCTCCAATTTAAGCTCAACCAGTCGTTGTTGCTCCGGGTCACCCTTAAGTTCGGTGCGTACGGCGTGTAGCGCTTGATCGAAGCGACCGGCCTGCCGATACATGCGGGCCTGCTCGCGCCGGAGGTCGCCGCGACGGGGCGCGGCCTTGGCGGCTTTTGCCAGGGCTTCGAGGGCGCCTTCCCGATTGCCTCGACGCTCCTCGCGCTGGCCGATGTCGCTCCAGATCTGCGCCTTGCGGTCGGCAGCGATCGGGAGAGCGACCGCGCGTGCAAGCAGATCGATCGACTGGGCCCATTGTTCGTCGGCGTCGCACATGCGCGCCAGCGCCAGCAGCGCTTCGCTGTCGGTGGGTCGATCGGCGACAGCGCGCTCCAGCGCTGCGCGCGCGCCTGCACGATCGCCGAGCCGGTCGGTCAGGAGTTCGGCGTGCTCTCGCGACGCGGCGGCGCGCCTGTCACCGCTGGCGAGTATGTTGGCGAGCTGACCGACTATATGGGCGAGCTGATCGTATCGGTTGTTGGCTCGATACACCGCAGCCAGAGCGGTTAGGCAGACCGGATCGTTTGGGTCGAGCTCGGCGGCGATGCGCAATGCGTCCTCGGCGGATCTGGCTTCGCCTCGAACGATGGCGACGACACCTCGCGTGCAATGAAGAGCTGCAGAGATCTGCTGATCCGCATCGTTTCGAGCCCAGGCATCATAGGTTTCGGCCAAGGCTCCGGGGCCGAGTAGCGCGGCTCCTGCGTCGCGGCGCTTCGCATCTGCACGCGCGATTCGCGCCACGTGGTCGTATTCGGAACCGAGCTTGCTGTCGGCCGCGGCAGCGCGCCGCCAAAGCTCGATCGCGCGAACATGGTCGTTGGTTCGTTCCGCGAGCGTTGCGGCCCAGCGCAAGCGGAGTCCGCCGTACACTTCTAGCCGGGCAATCGCGAGGGAGGTTGGGTTCGCGATGTCCGCCCAATCGAGCCACCATTCGGCCATGCGCGTCCCGCGCTGTTGATCGGCTACCTGCAGAATTTCGGCGGGCGGTGGAGCGTCTGCCAATGCAGCGAGTTCGAACGCTCGCCATGCATGGCTGGCCGCGACAGCGCGATCGGCGGTGGTCATGAGCTGGCGATGCGCTGCGAGTGCCGCCGTCCTGTTGCCGGTAGCAGTTGCCGCGATCAGTGCGGCGTAGTTTGCAATGCGGCGCGTTGCTTCGGGCAGGCTTGCGGCCGACGCTCCCGCAATTTCGAGCCACTCCACCAACGCCAATGCGTGTTGACCGCTGCGCGCCAGCTCTGTGGCAACTGCTGCGCGCGCCGCAAGAACTTCGGCACCCGGTTCGGTTAGCGACTGTAGGTGCTTGCATCGGAGTTGCAACAGTTCGAGTCGACGCACGTCATTGCTGTGCAGCGCCGCCTCGATGGCCACATCGAGCAAGCGCAATACGCCCGCCGCACTATCTGTTTGTGCTTGAGATGGTTTTGTGGCGACGCGGTCCAGAGTATTCCAGCACAAGGCTAGAGCTCCGGCTGCATCATTGGTGCGATCGAGCATCAACGCGGCCGTCGCAGCCACGTCGTTGGCCGGCGAGGTTTCGGTGAGGGCTCGCCGAAGGACCTTGATCGCGTTGGCCCAGTTCCCGGCCGCTGCATGGGCTAGCGCCGTGAGGTCCAAAACATGCGTCCTCAGCAGGGTCGGGAGATCTTTGGTGGCGATCGCGTCAACCGAGGCCGCAGCCAATTTCGGTTGGTTGTGTCGGAGCAGCCACGCTTCTGTCACTTCGATCGCCAGGGCACCTGGAAGCGCGGCACCCAACTTGGCTTGGGTCGTCGCGAGCGCTTCCGAGCTATCCTCAGCGAGTCCCATCAGCAGGCGGAGCCGCCCCGCCATCGGATGGCCTTCGGCGAGCTCAAGGTGGTGCAGCGCTTTGCTCGTGGATTCGCTTGCCGCCCATGCCACCAGAGCTGCGCGGATGTGGAGGTTGATTTGGCGCTCATGGTCGTCGCGATCGCGCAGCGCGGCTGATTCGCTGTCGACCAATTCGAAGAGTTGGTCGATAATCCCGGCTCCGTCCCTCGTCAGCGACTCCCCCCTCGTCGGGGACTGCCCGGTGTCGCCAGGGTCGCCGGGGTGCGCAGCACTCCCGGTACGGGAGTGCGGAGGTGGATCGCTAACCCCGGCTCTATTGCCAGATGACTCCTGGTTGGGGACGGGTTGCTCGGCGTTCGGGGGGACGGAGCTAGGGGACTTGATGCGCTGCGCGCTGGTCGTACGCGGCGCGCCCGTGGGGGTCGCAGTGCGTGGAACCGTCGGGGGCGCAGACGAGCTGGACGCGCCCCGGATCTTGGGCGGATCCGCCATGAGCGTAGTTATCGTACTACGGCGGCGGGCGCGGCGTAAGCCTGGTTATCAGGCGCGACGCGGCGCGCAGCTCGGGTATGTTTCTAGGATGGCATCTCCGCTTATCTCCGCCGAAGAGCTGCGGGCGATCATTGGCCGCGTGGTTCTCCTCGACGCACGGCCCGGTCCGGCGACCTATGCAGCAGGTCATCTGCCGAATGCTCTTCACGTCGACCTCGACCACAGTCTCAGCACGGCGCTCAACGAAGGGCACGATCCGGCACGGGGCGGGCGCCACCCGCTGCCAAGCGCCGCGACATTCGCGAGGCAGCTCGGCGATTGGGGCATCAGTCCGAACACCGACGTGGTGGTATACGACGCAGCAAGCGGAGCGAATGCGGCTGCGCGGGTTTGGTGGATGCTGCGCTCACTTGGGCACGAGCGAGTGGCTGTGCTCGACGGTGGGTTGGCGAGTGCGATCGCGGCTGGATTGAACGTCGACGTCGAACCCCATGCCGTCCAGGTGTCCCCCACGGGAACTTCCGTCGCGGCGCGGCAGACCACACCGTACCCAGAGTCGGGGTGGGCCTGGCCTACCGTTGACGCGGATGCTGTCGAGGTGCGCCGGACCTCTTCAGCGTGGATCGTACTCGACGTGCGCGCCGCCGAGCGGTTTCGCGGCGAGATAGAACCCTTCGATCCCATCGCGGGGCATATTCCTGGCGCAAAAAATCTGCCTTTTTCCGAAAACCTCGAGGCGAATGGTCGGTTTAGATCCCCCGCCGCCTTGCGCGCGCAGTACGAAAGGCTGCTCGGAGCGATCGAGCCGTCTCACCTCATCGTTCACTGCGGCAGCGGCGTAACGGCGTGCCATACTTTGCTCGCGTTGGACATCGCGGGCCTGCGCGGTGCGGCGCTCTATGTGGGGAGTTGGAGTGAGTGGTGTCGAACTCCGAGGGAACAAGCGAAAGGGTCGTAAAACGCATGCAGTCGTTTGCGGGCCCGAACCGCCAGACGATCGGGCACGGGGAGCGACGACTGCGGACCTCAACGGTGGTCGCGAACGATCGGGCCCGTGCGAACCGGAGTTGCTGGAGGGGGCGGTGCGTACGCCTGCCAGGAACCGTCAATCCAGACCCATTGGTTGCCGCGAAGTTCCCAGCGGCCGTCGGCCCAGCGGTAGTTGGCGCGCTCGCGCTCCCAGTGACCAGCCAGCCAAGCCCAGTTGCCGTTTTGCCAATTCCAGCGACCGCGGATCCAAACAAAGCCGGCGCGCGGCGGACCGTAGTTCTCGGTTTGCGGCGCGGGTGGCGCACTCACGGGGTAGGGGGAAGGCGGCGGGGGCGGTGCGTATGCCTGCCAGGAGCCGTCGACCCAGACCCATTGGTTGCCGCGAAGTTCCCAGCGGCCGTCGGCCCAGCGGTAGTTGGCGCGCTCGCGCTCCCAGTGACCAGCCAGCCAAGCCCAGTTGCCGTTTTGCCAATTCCAGCGACCGCGGATCCAAACAAAGCCGGCGCGCGGCGGACCGTAGTTCTCGGTTTGCGGCGCGGGTGGCGCACTCACGGGGTAGGGGGAAGGCGGCGGGGGCGGTGCGTATGCCTGCCAGGAGCCGTCGACCCAGACCCATTGGTTGCCGCGAAGTTCCCAGCGGCCGTCGGCCCAGCGGTAGTTGGCGCGCTCGCGCTCCCAGTGACCAGCCAGCCAAGCCCAGTTGCCGTTTTGCCAATTCCAGCGACCGCGGATCCAAACAAAGCCGGCGCGCGGCGGACCGTAGTTCTCGGTTTGCGGCGTAGGTGGCGCGCTCGTCGGGTACTGCGAGGCTAAGCCCATCGTCAGCGGTTGCCAGCTGCCTTCGATGTAGAACCAACCTCCATCGCGGTTGTCCCAGCGGCCATCGCTCCAGCGCTGACCTGTTCGCTCTACCTCCCACCGCCCGTTGCGCCAGTCCCAGCGACCATCGCGCCAGTCCCAGCGGCCGGCGATCCACACGTAACCGGCGCGGGCCGGGCCGCGTTCGCGCGACTCATCCCTTGCTGCGGGAGGAGCCCAGCGGAGTCGTCGGTCGTCGCGGGCATCGCGCCGATCGTCTCTTCGGTCGTCGCGGGCGTCGCGCCGATCATCGCGCCATTCGTTGCGGTCGTCTCTTCGGTCGTCGCGGGCATCGCGCCGATCATCGCGCCATTCGTTGCGGTCGTCTCTGCGGTCATCGCGTGCATCGCGTCGATCGTCTCTTCGATCGTCGCGCCTGTCTTCGCGGGCGTCGCGTCGATCATCGCGGCGATCGTCTCTGCGGTCGTCGCGGGCATCGCGTCGATCGTCTCTTCGATCGTCGCGGCGGGAGTCCCGGCGACCGGGGTCTGCGGAAGCCGCGCCAGTAAGCGCGGCGGCCGCGAGAAGCGAAGCTAGCAGAGGTGAACGCATGAGTTTCTCCTGAAGGTACCTGACGCAATATACCCCGACTTATTCAGGAATTCCGAATAGGTAGGTGATGGTGGGTCGGTCTGGCGCGGCGACCTACGCGACAACACGCGCGAGAAGCCACGGAAACGCGCCAGCTTCGCTGGCGGACTCTGCGTAGGCGGTCAGCATGCAGTGCGGTCGGTTGGGTTACTTGAACCGCACCAGGGCGAACGCGGCGGGGACGGCAACAAATAACACCGCCCAGGTAGCGAGCCACGCCAGCTTGGCTCGCGTTCTTGCCGTCCTGGAAATCGGCAGCGCATTGGCCAGATGTGGAAGTTCGATTGGCGGTCGCCACAACCTTTTCGCGAGTACCGCCCCGTACAGGACGGCACCGAGTATTGCCGCGGCAAGCCACGGTTCTGCATGAACCGGCCGGGCAATACCGATGATCACAATCGCGACAAACGCGACGGCGCCGAGGAAGAACGCCATGGGGTAACGCCGGCGAATGAGCCGCGCGTCCTTGCGATACGGAAGCGAGGCTTCGCCCAAAAGCGAAGCGATGCTGCGCTCCAATCGCGTTGGGGGATGGAGCTCGAGCGTTGCGAGTTGCTGCCGATCCAGCGCCGAGACCTCGCGGAAGATTGCAGGCATGGTGTGCGCCGCGATCGCGCGCATCGCGGCGAGCGCGACCACGCTACCGATCGCTAGGACGGCCAATGACCAGCCTGCAGGTATCGGAGGTTCGCGGTTCAGGAGCCACGGTGCCACCAGAATCGCGACAACAATGACCGCGCTTGATGCCACACCAGGGAGTGCACCCAGTACGCCTGCACCCGAAGACGTTGAGGCTGACGATGGGGTGTGATCCGCGGGGCCTCCTCCGGCTAGCACCGTCGCCGTGCGGATCGCTCGATCCGCACGGCCAGTGGCGACGAGCGATGCGGCCCACAGCGCGACCGCGGGAATGAGAGCAGCAGCTGCTGCGCCGAGGCCTGCGGCTACCGCGAGGTGGCGAATGAATAGCGCAAGCGGGGTCAGGCGCGGCACGGGATCGCCCGCGATCGGCACGGCTTGCAGCGTGCGGGTCGCGGCGCCGACGCGATCTGCGTCCAGCAGCAGCAGCGGTATCGCTCCCAGCACTGCAATCGCGGTGGTGGCGACGGCAGAAGCAACGCACCGCACCACAGCGGCATCGAACAATGGCGCGCCAGGGATGGGGAGCTGTGCGAGCAGTGGGGCATCGGAGCGCCAGTACAAACGAGCCGGCACGCGGAGAAATGTCACCGCGAATGCAACCAGGGTCGCCGCGAGCCACGCATCGGACCCGCTGCTTACACTGGTCCTGCACCGCCAATACACGAGGGCCGACAGGACGCCCGCGCTCAAGATCGATGCCGCCGTGGGAGACGTCCACCACGATCCAGCGTGCGCTTCGCGTTGCGCGTGGGTTCGCTGCCAACGCAGCAATTCGCGGGTCGTCATTCCGAGCTCTCATCGTCGATCAGCGACACGTACAGATCCTCAATTGCGGTTGGACCCCGCTCCAGCAGTTCCACGACGTCGCGCCCGCGTTTGTCTGCAACCAGTTTGCCGTGGTTCATCACGACAATTCGGTCGCACAACCGCTCAGCGACGCCGAGCAAATGTGTGGACATCAGGATCGCGGCGCCGCGATCGGCCGCCGCGCGCAGCATGGCGCGCGCGCTACGCGATGCGTGAGGGTCGAGCCCGTTTAGCGTTTCGTCGAGAAGAATGAGTCGAACGGGCCCGACCATGGCCGCCGCCAGCCCCACGCGCTGCCGCATGCCAAACGACAGTTCTCGGCACGGGCGCTTGGCAATGGAAGCGAGCCCTAGGTGGCGGAGTACATCGAGGCTCGCGGTCGCTTCGCCGCCTCGCGCTTCCGCCACGAATTGCACGTGCTCCTCAGCGGTAAAGAACTCGTACAGCGCCGGGGGCTGGTCGGCAAAACCCACCTTGGCTCGTGCACTCCGCGGCGCCGTGGCCAGATCTTGACCCTCTACGACGATCGTTCCGCTCGTTGGAGCTACGGTTCCCGCCATCGCGGCAAGCGTTGTGCTCTTTCCCGCACCATTCGGCCCGAGAAGAAGCGCAATTTCTCCGGCAGCCAAATCGAGCTCGAGATGGTCGACAGCGATTCGGCGGCCGTATTGGACGGTGAGCCCGCGAATCGAGGCGATTACTTCGTTGAAACGAGTCGTCGAATTCACGTCGCGGCCTTTCGCCGCATTGTGACACGCGCGCGCCGACTACAAAGGGCGCGGGATCGCGATTTCGCGGACTGGACTAGATGCCGCTCACGTAAGCGTAAAATGCTGGGCTTGAAACGATTTGCAGATCGCGACGCAATGAGTTTGAACATTGACGATGACCCGAACATTGACCTCTCATGATTGATCACATTTCGCTTTCTGATCTGGAGGCCGTGGCCGCTCCCCTGAACGTGGGCGTTCCCCTGGCCGTGGCCGCGCTCGGGAACGTGA
>CAYQQM010000032.1:0-46346 GCA_964419605.1 uncultured Kofleriaceae bacterium
TCGGCGATGGATCGGCGGCCCGAACCGATCAAAACCACTGTGGCGAGGTACTAGTTGAGGTCGGCGCGCTTGGCCCGCCATTCGGCAAACAGCGCCGGAAAACGCGGATCGGCGTGGAGCACCGACAGATCGCGATCGACCTCCATTTTTTCGCTGTGGTCGTACTCGTGGTCGATGGCCTGGGCGACCTGCGCAATCGCGCGATCGATATCGCCGACTGCTGCGTAGGCGCATGCTGCCGAGTGGTAGATGTACGGGTTTTCAGCAGCGAAGCGTTGCCCTCCGTCAGCGAGCTCCACGGCGAGGCGAAAATCGCCGAGCGCATGGGCGTGGATGCACGCGTTGTTCCACGCCATCACCAAGGCCGTGCGGGTGCCTCCCGCGTCTGCGGATGGTTCGGGTAACGCCAGCACGCGGCGCAGCACTGCAAGTGCTTGGGGGCGCTCTACGGCAAAACTCGCATTGTAAAGCGTGGGGACCAATGCCACATCGTTCGGCAATCGTCTGAGCACCCCATCGAGCGCCGCGGGGGCATGGTGGGCGAGTGTGGTTACCAGCTCGGCAAGTTCTTCAGGTGAACTCAGGGCAGCGGTCTCAGGGTCGAGCAGGTCGAGCGCCTCAAGCGTCGCGCCAGAGGCGTGCTCGGCGATCTCCCGAAGGACGAGGAGTCTCACTCCACGGTGCCCTGCGTCGCGTGCCAGGGTGATCGCTTGCGCGTTTTGGCCTTGGCGCACCAGTACAATCGCAAGATAGCCGTCGGCGTCGCACGATGGATCGAGCCGAAGCGCTTGCCGCAGCAAACGCTCCGCGATCGCCGCGGTTGCGGCTTGCTCCGGGTCATGCTCGAGCGCTACCTCGATCATCATGGCGGCGAGTTCGCGCGGACTCCATTCGCGCTGCTCTGCGGTCCATGCGAGAGCGGTTTCCCCTCCCTGGCGATGAAACATCTCGGCAAAGGGGTTCCCGGCAAGTACTAGGGGCTCCGCGCTGCCGTCGACGCTCATAGTGGCCGATTCGCCTTCGGTTTCAAACCGCGCCCACGCGATGGGAACGATGTTGTGCAGTCGGTTTGCGATCCAAAGCAAGAAGTGAACCTGGTCGGCGGCGGTGACAGGTACAGAAAAATTCTCGACCCACATGAGCGCTGAGCGATGTTGACGATCGTGGATCACATCGGCGCGTTGAAACGGTTCAAAGTCTTCGCAGCGTTCGTCCTGGTAGACCGATAACCAGAGCGCGAATAGCGCGTTGACAACCGACTCCTCGCCAGGCAGCCGTTGCCCAGACAGCTTGACTGCGATGCCGAAGTTTTCGCGGTCATAGTTGTCGACGATCTCCGGATAACGATCGAGGGGAAACGGAACGGACTGCAGCAGCGGTGGAGGGCCATTGCGCCATGCGCTTTCCAAAGGCACTTCCTCGACGGCGAGGTCATCGTCGCCATCGTCTTCATCGTCGCCATCGTCTTCATCGAGATCGTCGCTGTCGGGACCTTCATCTTCCTCGGAGATTGGAGCGCCGCCCACGAGCTGAACCACCGGTGCATCGGGTGCTGCATAAAGCACTTCTTGGACCGGATTCCCCGGCTCCGAACCGCTGCGGTGCTGACCTCCGAGCCCTTTGGCTGGAGCGGCCTCATCCTCAACGTCATCGCTATCGTCGCTGCCGTCGCTATCGTCGGCTTCATCGCCCTGGGCGGGTTGGCGCCAAGCGCGTCCGTCACATCCGGTCTCGACCTTCACGAACCACACAGCCTCGACATCAAACGCAGTTCCGGCCGCTTGCAGTGCAGCCGTCTGCGCCTCAATCTCATCCGCGGTGGGTGGCAACCACGGGGCAGCATGGAGCTGCCGATCTGGATCGGCGGCATGGTTCTCGACTTCCTCCTCGCTGCGGGTCGTTACCCCGGCTGCCGCCAGTGCCTCCCACAGAGCCTGCTGCGCATTGGCATCGAGAGGCCGAGCCGTGCGCACAACGATAATGCCGCGCGCCAGGTCACTGCGCCGCGGCTCCAGCCCGACGATCTGCATCCAATCCAGGGTATCAGCATTCGATAATGTTCACAGCGAGACCGCCGCGCGCTGTCTCTTTGTATTTGCTGCTCATATCTGCTCCGGTTCGCCACATTGTGCGAATGACCTTGTCTAACGACACCTTGTGGCTACCGTCTCCTTGAAGCGCAAGCCGAGCGGCGTTGATCGCTTTGACTGCACCCATCGCGTTGCGTTCGATGCACGGGACCTGAACCAAACCACCGATCGGATCGCACGTCAGGCCCAAGTTGTGCTCCATGCCGATCTCCGCGGCGTTTTCGACTTGGGCCGGGGTTCCGCCCATCACTTCTGCAAGTGCTCCTGCGGCCATCGAGCATGCGACGCCGACTTCGCCTTGACAGCCGACCTCCGCTCCGCTGATCGACGCATTCTTCTTATAGAGCGCACCGATGGCCGCCGCAGTTAGCAGGAACCGAATCGATCCGTCATCGTCGGCATTCGGCAAGAATCGGCGATAGTAGGTCATGACGGCGGGAATGATTCCAGCTGCACCGTTTGTAGGTGCCGTCACGACACGGCCGCCGGCTGCGTTCTCTTCGTTGACGGCGAGGGCGAAGAGGTTGACCCAATCCATAATGGCAAGTGGATCGGCGTTCCCGGACGGGTCGCTCTTCAAGCGGCGAAATAGCGCTGCCGCCCGTCGTTTCACCTTCAATCCGCCTGGCAGCATGCCCTCGCGCTCGCAGCCGCGCTTTACGCACGCTTCCATCGCCTGCCAAATCGCCAAGATTCGGGCCCGGGTGTCCAGTTCAGGGTGTTGAGTCCGCTCGTTTTCGAGCATCAGTGTCGACACACTCATGCCGTGCTCGGAGGCGAGCCCAAGTAGCTCCGCGGCCGTGTCAAAGGGGTAGGGCACATCTGCAACGGGCGCGGAGCCGTCGGCCCGTTGGCCAGCGCGATCCACGATGAAACCGCCCCCGACCGAGTAGTAGATGCTCTCGCTGATCGGTGCACGATCGGGATCCAGCGCGGTAAACCGCATGCCATTGGCGTGCAGGGGTAGCGTATCGCGGCGGTGAAATACCAATGCTGTCGTGGGGTCGAGCGCTACCTCGTGCGTGCCGAGAAGTCGGAGCCGCTTTGTGGATTGGACCGCGGCGACGCGCCGAGCGATCGAATCGATATCGACCGTGGCCGGGTCCTCGCCCTCGAGTCCGAGGATCAGCGCGCGATCGGTGCCATGCCCTTTGCCGGTCACGCCGAGACTGCCAAACAGCTCCGCTCGAACTTCTGCAACCTGAGCCATCCTACCGTCGGCTGCAAGCTGTTCGGCGAAACGCTTTGCAGCGCGCATTGGCCCCACGGTATGGGAGCTCGAAGGGCCTATTCCGATCTTGAAGATGTCAAAAACCGAAATATGCACGTGTTCCTATTCTGGCCCATCCAGCTTGTCGTGGGTTGTTCGGGCTGAACCAGATCGGGGACCTCGGGACTAAAGACAAGTGAGAAATGTACGCTCAGGTCGACATTTGTAGTTTGTGCACTGCTCGGATAACGCCGAACTGTGAACCCGAAGATCCTACTCTTCTGGCGGAGTTGCAGGCCGACCGCAAAGCGTTTGTCGCCCGGATGGACGAGTAGCCTCGAGCAAGATTTTGACCGTCTGGAAAGGCTACTTCGCGAAAGCGCACGGTAACGTGCTCTGGGCCGCTCCGCGACGGTGAGTTGGACCAGCCCCTGTGCGGGGCTACGCCGCTGCGGCCGGGTAAACGGCAACGCGGAGCTTGGACCGGCCGTGGCGCTCGAACTTCACCACGCCGTCGATTTTCGAAAATAGCGTAAAGTCGCGTCCGATACCCACATTGTCGCCGGCGTGGAATTTGGTTCCCACCTGCCGGACCAGAATGCTGCCGGCCTTGATCTGCTCACCCGCAAACCGCTTTACGCCGCGCATCTTCGGCAGCGAGTCGCGGCCGTTTCGTGTTGAACCTTGTCCTTTTTTATGTGCCATGGCGCGTGATCCTTAGGCTTCGATCGACGAAATCTTCACCGCGGTAACGTCTTGGCGGTGACCATTCTTTCGAACGTAATTTTTGCGGAGGCGAAATTTGAACACGACGAGCTTGTCGCCGCGGGCCTGCTCGACGATCTCGGCGGTGACCTTGGCACCCGGAACGGTCGGCTTGCCGACTGTCACCGCGCCTCCGTCGCCCGATGAGACGAGCAGTACTTGATCGAATACAACTTTGGCTCCGGCGTCGCCCGGAAGCTTTTCGACCCACAACGTTTTCCCGGGTTCAGCCCGGTATTGCTTTCCACCCGTTTGGATTACGGCGTACATACGAACCGCGGACTTTACGGATCTTTCCAGCAAGGTCAAGCCCCGCTGCCGTCTCGTAGTCGTTTCTGTAGTAAATTCGAGGTGATAACTGGGTTTGCGCGGCCCTCTGTAGCCTGCATTACCCGGCCGACAAAGAACCCAAACAGGCTGTCTTTGCCCGCGGCGTAGGCTTGCGCCTGCTTGGGGTTGGCAGCGACCACGGAATCGACGATCGCCGCAAGTTGCTCCTTATCGCTGATCTGTTGCACGCCACGCCTCTCGACGATCGCCTTTGGCGACTCCCCGGTTTTGTACGCTTCTTTAAAGACTTCTTTGCCGATCTTGCCGCTGATCGTGCCGTCCTCGATGAGGCTGACCAGTTCGGAGAGGCGCTCTGGCGGCATCGCCGCGTCTTGGATCGACTTTCCTTCCGCATTCAGTTCCCCGAGCAATTCGCTGAGCACCCAATTGGCGATCGTCTTGCCGGAGTTATCGCCGGGATGCACGGTTTCGGCCGCCTCGAAGTAGTCGCACAGGGCTTTGTCGTTGATTAGCGTGCGCGCATCGTCGACCGTCAGACCGTGCTGCTGAATGTAGCGAACGAAGCGAACCGTCGGCAGCTCAGGGAGGTTGCGCAGCGTTTCGGCCATGAGCTCGCCATCGACCGTGAGCGGCGGCAAATCGGGGTCGGGAAAGTAGCGATAGTCTTCCGCAGTTTCTTTCGACCGCATCGGTTCCGAGGCACCCCGGTCCGCGTTCCAGAGCCGGGTCTCTTGGACGACGCGCTCACCGCGTTCGAGGAGCTGACATTGGCGGGCAATCTCATGGTCGATCGCGTTCTGCACAAACCGAAACGAGTTGATGTTTTTGAGCTCGGTGCGCGTGCCCAACTGGCTGACGCCTCGGCGTCGAACCGACACGTTGGCGTCGCACCGGAGCTGACCTTTTTCCATGTCCGCTTCGGAAATCCCAAGCCAGCGCACGAGTCGGTGCAACGAGCGCATGAACTCGGCAGCTTCTTCGGAGGAGTGCAGCTCGGGAGCGGATACGACTTCGACGAGCGGGACGCCGGCGCGATTCAAGTCGACATGTGATAGCGCGCCGACGTGGGTGTTCTTTCCAGCGTCTTCTTCTAGGTGGATGCGCTGAAGTCGAACGCGTTTGACGGCATTGCCTGCGATGATTTCAAGGTATCCATTTTCACACAGCGGTTCATTGTACTGAGAGATCTGATACCCCTTGGGCAGGTCGGGATAAAAGTAGTGCTTGCGCGCGAACCGAGTCGGCGAGTGGATTCGAGATTCGGTCGCTACTCCGAGCCGGAGCGCCAGCTCAAAAGCATGCCGGTTAAATTGCGGCAACGTTCCCGGCAACGCCAGAACCACGGGATCGGTGAGCGAGTTGGGCGCGGCGCCAAATTTGACGGCCGATGGAGAAAACGCCTTGGACTGGGTTGCGAGTTGAACGTGCACCTCGAGTCCGATCACCGGCTCCCAGGTACTCTGCGGATCGGAAGCAGTCACGAGATTCCCTCCGGGCGCCGCGAACCTAGGCCCACCGCGGTTTCAACAACATCGGCGGCGCGGAGTAAGGTGGCTTCATCGAGAGGTTTACCGAGCAACTGGGCTCCGATCGGCAGGTGTTCCTTGGTCAGCCCACATGGCACGCTGATGCCGGGTAGACCTGCGAGGTTGCACGCCAGGGTGAAAACATCGCCCAGATACATCGCCATTGGGTCCGCTTTTGCACCAAAACGGAATGCAACGGTGGGGGTCGTCGGTGTGAGGATGACGTCGACGTGCTCGAACGCCCGGTCAAAGTCTTGCTTGATCAGCGTCCGAACTTGTTGAGCTTTCTTGTAGTAGGCATCGTAATATCCCGAGCGCAGCGCGTACGTTCCAAGCATGATGCGGCGTTTTACTTCCGGCCCGAACCCTTCGCCTCGCGTCTTGGAGTACAGGTCGAGCAAGTTCTTCGTTTCGCGCGCCGAGCTGCCAAATCGGATCCCGTCGTATCGGGCCAAATTCGATGACGCTTCTGCGGGCGCAACGACGTAATACGCGGCCAACGCATGGCGCGTGTTCGGGAGATGGATATCGACCAAAACCGCGCCGCGCTCAACTAACGCGGCTTTTGTGCGTTCAAGTGCGACGCGAATCTCGTCGTCGATTGGATGTTCGAAGTATTCGTGCGGGATGCCGACTTTGAGCCCTTTGACGTCGCCGGTTAGGGCTTCTGTGTATGCGGGGACCGGGGCGTCGAGCGAGGTCGAGTCGTGGGGATCAGCTCCAGCAATGACTTCGAGCAGCACGGCAGCATCGCTCACGGTATGAGTCAGGGGACCGACCTGGTCGAGTGACGACGCAAACGCAACGATTCCCCACCGCGACACGCGTCCATAGGTCGGCTTCAGGCCGACAACGCCGCAAAATGCCGCCGGCTGTCGGATCGAGCCACCGGTATCCGTACCGAGGCTGGCCGCGCACAGCCCCGCTGCCACAGCCGCCGAGCTACCGCCGGAGCTACCCCCGGGAACTCGATCGATATCCCACGGATTCTTTGTGCGCCGGAACGCGCTTTGCTCGGTCGAACTGCCCATCGCGAACTCGTCGCAATTGAGTTTGCCCAGGATGATGGCACCGGCGTTTCGCAACCGCTCCACCACGGTGGCATCGTACGGCGGCACCCACCCTGCGAGGATGTTCGAAGCAGCGGTGGTTTCGAGGCCTTTGGTCACGATCACATCTTTGAGCGCAATGGGCACCCCTGCGAGTCGCCCCAGCGATTGGCCAGCGGCGCGCTTGCGGTCGATGTTCGCCGCCAATTCTCGCGCGTTGTCGAAGTCTACCGCTAGATACGCACCGAGCTCGCGATCGAGATTCATGATTCGCGAAGTGAACGTTGCCAACACGCGTTCCGCCGTGAAGTCGCCTGACCGGATCTTTGAGGCAATGCTCGAGACCGACATCCATTCGACCGTCTCGACCGATTCGTCTTGTGTCACGAGTCCTCCGAGGTATTGGGAATCATGGCTGGGACGACGAATAAGTCCCCTTCGCGCGTCGGTGCATCGCTGAGCGCATCGCTTGTGGGCAGCGACGCGTCCGGAGCGTCGGCACGCAATCGCAGATCGACGGTCATTGGATGGGTCATGGGCGGGACACCCTCGGTGTCGACGGAGGCCAGTGTCGAGAAATGATCGAGGATCGTCCCGAGATTCTCCTGCATGCTTCGGATCTCATATTCGTCGAGATGTAGCCGCGCAAGGAGCGCGATCTCTTCAACTTCTTTGCGGGGAAGGCTGGGCATATGGGTACGACCTGCAGGTTATTGAGGCAGCGGCTTGGGTTGAATTTCCGGGGCGCCAACAATTCGAGCCGCTAACTCGGCGCCCATCCGCAGGTAGTCATCGGCAATCGTCCCGGCAGCCACGATGTCTCCACATTCGAGCGCAGCGATCAGGTCGCGATGGTGCTTGCGAACCGAACCCTGTGGTTCTGCGAGGTTGGCGACCAGCGGCGTGAACCCCCTGACCGTGTCGCGCACAGTGTTTAGCAACAGCAACATCACCTGATTGCCACACATTGCGGCCAGAGCAATATAAAATTCAAAGTCGAGTGCAAACAGCTCGCCGGCGTCGCGGGTTGCGTCGGCCTGATCGGCTAGCGCGCGAAGTCGTGCGGTGCCGGCGGTATCGCGCGCGCTACGGCTCGCGGCCAATCGGGCGATTTCTCGGCCGATAATGCGTCGGAATTCGAGTAGATCAAAAATCAATTGTTGTTTTGGGCCCCCCAGCGGGAGCAAGTGTTGGACCAGCTCGATGCCGCCCGTCTGCATGAAATTCTGAACTCGGGTTCCATCGCCTTGCCGAATGCGGACAAGACCGAGGTGTTCCAGCTTTTTCAGCGCCTCTCGTAGCGACGCGCGGTTAACTTGCAACCGTTTGGCGAGCTCGCGCTCCGGCGGAAGCTTTGAATCGGGAGGGTAGTGTCCGGTCAGGATCAAGGCGCGCAGCTGTTCGGCGATTTCCTCGGCGACTCGCTGCTTCTCGATCGGTTTCCGCATTTCGACCGCAGCCTACCTCGGCAGGGCCCGCAGTTGAAGAGCTTGAACCACCAGCGGGTTGTGCAGCAGCGCTTACGGTGCGGCGGGAAATTCAACGATCTGAAACTTCGCAACCACCTGGTTGGGCGCAGGATATAGAAGTGCACGGTCGAGTCGCAGCTGATCCGCATCGAGGCGAACCGAAAACGCAACTCCTCCCGGATCTCCCTCGCCTGCAACGTCGACCATGCCCCACGAGTGTTGTTTTCCAGCGAGTACGGCAAATGCCCGGTCGAGGTGCCAGGGCCCGCCGGATTGGGTAATGACATTTGTCGCCGTGGGCCACTCGATGGTTCCGCGCTCGACGCGAACGCCGGGCGGAAACGAGACGACCTGGAAGGCGACGTTTGCGACATCGCCTGCCGAGCCGCGGAGCAACGAAAGCTGGTTCGGAGCCGTCAGTTCGCCGATGACGAGGTCGTCGGCAAATCGAATTCCAGAGTCGGGAGATCCCATGTTCCAATCGAGCAGCACCATCGACCGATCTAGGGGAACGTTTGGAATCGAAACCTGGGCGGTGCGGCCCGTCAGTTGGTATACGCCGCGGACCACGTCGACACTTGGCATCGACACGACCTGCCACTCGATCGCTCCAACGCCGCTGCCAGTTGGTAAGAGTAACCCGGTAGCATCTAGGATTACGCCTCGGTAGTCCTCGTTGATGAAGGAGACGGCGCCGCCGCGCACGGATGCGAGCACAAACGAATGGTCGGGATCCACAGGTTGCGCGAAATCGATGCGTGAAACATTGCTGGCCACACCGCGCTGTACGGTCGCCGAAGGATCGAACTCGACAACTTGCCACTGCACGGTCGCCGGTGTCGCAACGCAGGTTCTGGCGAGTGTGAGGTGGGTGGGATCCAACAGCTGAGTGGTTAGATAGACGCAACCCGGATCAATGTTTGAAACCGATGCCGCTGCAAGGACCATCGTTCTGGTGGGATCGACAGGTCGATCGAACGTCACAACCTGGTTGGTCATCGTGTGAACCGCCGTACCTCGTTGCACCAACGCTCGGATCGAATTTGCAGCGTCGGAATCCATCAGCGTTGTTCGACCATCCGCAGGGATCTCGGTCGAAAAACCGAGACGCCCGCACGAGCACGCCCACAGCAGGAGCAGGGCGAAGCAACGCATTCGCTGCAATCGTAGCACGGCATCCGGGCTGAGGGCTGGGTCCCGTCGAGGACCTGCGCGGATAACCACATTGTTGCCTAGAGCCGCTGCTGTAGGATCAACTGCCAGCTCCGGTCCTCGGGTCGACATCCGTCGAGGATGCTCCCATCTGGTCCTCGCTGTTGCCTCGCCAGCCGGGCGGCTCGGCCGCGATCATCGCTCGGTTTATTTAGGGACAGTGCCTAAAGCGGCGGTGCGCAGATTCGCGATTCCATTTGGATGGGGCGCGGTGGCACCGCTCCGCGAAAAACATGCGCCTTAGCCGCACGGCGCCCATCAGCTCGGTGTATCAACGGCCCAGGCAGCCACCAGCGCGTATGCGGCGGCTGTCGCAGTCCTTTGCGACTTCTTGAGGGGAAATGCGAACGAGCCAACGGACTCTCATCGCGTGCCAACTCGCACTGGGGTGCGGTATCGCTTCGTGTCAAGCCGCGAACGATCGACCCGCGGCGTGGAGTTATCTCCATGCGTCGATCATCGCGCCATCGTGCACAACCGCGGGCTGTCACTCTGCGTTGACTGCGATCGCCGGGGTCAATTTGTCCGATAAAGCCGGCGCTTACACGATCCTCACGGGGCGAATTTGTGGCGAGCCTGCGCGTCCCCAAGACCCCCCACGCAACTACGTTACACCGTATAGCTCGGAGTACTCTCAGCTAATCTACCAGCTCAGGGGCGCCAACGATGCCGGGCGACCCTATCGCAATGTGATGCCGCCCGATGCGCCGCTTCCCGAAGTGGAAATCGATCTCATCGCGCGTTGGATCGATGAGGGGGCGTTGTGCGACTGAGAGCTCAGCCCGCAATTCAGTCGCTCTGCTCTCGGCTCTATTGCCTGCGGTTGTCGCTGGCGATCGTGGCCGGGGTCCTCACGCTTCCTCGATCCGTCGAAGCCTATCCCCAGTTTCAGCTTTCGCTCGGCTCCGATCGATGTACCTCATGTCACTACTCGCCTGGAGGTGGCGGCTTGATCAACGACTTCGGCCGCGATGAGGCGGGCAGCACGATCAGTCGCGGCGGCGATGGTCGGTTTCTCCACGGCGCGTGGACGCCGCCGCCGTGGTTTGTATTCGGCGTGGACCTTCGCGGTGCTGCAGCCGCGAAGTATCGCGATGGACAACGCGACGCCACGGCGTTCCCGATGCAGGCCGACCTCTACCTCCGTGCCGGCGGAGAACGCCTATCGGTGAACATGACTCTAGGGTTGCGCGGAGGCGCTCGCGATCCACAACCGCCGCTCGTCGAGCGACTCGCATCGCGGGAGCACTACGTCATGTATCAGCGCGACAGCGGGTTGTACGTCCGAGCCGGGCGGTTTTTTCCGGTGTACGGAATACGAACCCAGGACCACACGGCGTTCGTTCGTCGGTATCTCGGCTTCCACACCCTCGAAGAACCGTATGGCATCGCTACCGGATATTTCGGGGGCAATTGGGAAGCGCATGCCTCAGCGTTCGTGGCGCGTCCGGTCGAATTCTTGGGAGCTGGGGTTAAGGCAAGCGGTGGCGCGGCCTACGGCGAACGCCGGTTTTGGGGCGATACGGCGGCGGTCGCAGGGCAAGCACGAGTAGCTGTCTCGTCCACCGATACGCGGGTTTCTGCCGGCATCGTTGGCAAGCGCTGGATGCCGCTCGCAGGGGTGATGGTGCTGTCACAGATCGACGTGCAGCGACAGAGCTTCGCCGAGAGTGCTGGACCCACGCGGTATCAGCTCGCGGGCTACCTGGGCGCCAGCAAATTCGTGGCGCGAGGTTTCATGGTCGGAACCGCACTGCATCACTGGCAGCCGGACCTCCGCCTCAATTCGCTGCGGGATGCGGCTGAGGTCAACCTCCAATATTTTCCGCTCGCTCACGTAGAGCTTCATCTGCTGTTGCGAGTAAGCGGAGAAGGGAGTTTGAACCATCCACAACTGCTGTCATTTCTCCAGCTCCACTACTACCTATGAGAAAGCACGTCCCCGTTTTCGCCGTACTCGCGGGTTGCCAGCCGGGCGCACCCGCAACGCCGAGCTTTCAACAAGACGTACTGCCGATCCTTGCCGCCAATTGTGTTCGCTGTCATGGCGCTCCCGCACTCGGTGGCAGTCCGCCGTCGATGCGCCTCGATGTGTATGGCGATATCGCTATCGATGACATGACGAGGCACGCGGGTGCTGCCAGACTGGCACCGCTGATCGCGTTGCGCATTGTGAGTGAAACCCAGCCGATGCCCCCGCGATTTCCGCTCGACGACTATCAGATCGCTACCCTGCAGAATTGGGCGGCCGGAGTTCCAGCGGGCGATCTGGCGCCGCGTGGTCAGCCACGGCCGGACAACCATGTGCCGCGCATCGCCATAACCGGCATCGCACAGGCAGGTGATTGGATCTCCATTCAAAGCGCGATCGATGATAGCGATGGCGATTTGGTCGCCGGTGAGCTGCGGGCAACGATCAACGGCAGCGAACGGATCGTGGGGTCGGTTCGATCAGGACTCGTCGAAGTCCGCTGGAATTCGAGCGGAGTGGCCGCTGGCACCTATCCCTGGTTCGCCCACCTCGATGACGGTGCTCAGGTGCACGTCCTCACACTCGGTACCCTCACCGTGGGAGGCCCATAATGCGAGGGTATTGGGTTTGGATCGCGTTGGGTGTAGGCGCATGCAGCGAGTCGGTTGCGCCGGAGCCGCTTGGCGACTACACAACGTGGAAGCGGTTCGATGTCACCGGTACAGCGCCGGGGCACAGCGACACCTATCGCATCATCTACGTGAACGCGCTTGCGGCTGATCCTGGCCAGGATCTCACGCTCGGCTATCAGCTCGGCTCAGCGATCGTGAAGGAGATCCGCGACAACAACGACGGTCAACCGGGCGACCTGAGATACGTTGCGATCATGCGCCGCGATCGGCCGATCTCCGCCGCACTCACCGACGAAGGCGGCTGGCTGTTTAGCGAAGCGCAACAGCCCAATGGATCCGAAGTACACAAGGCCACGTGTTGGTCGCGATGTCACGTTGCAGCTCCGTACAATGGCGCCTGGTACGACTACCGTCAGTAGTCTCCGCCCTGTAGGGTCGGTCAAACAAGGGCTGGTCCGGACACGCGCCTCACCGAGTTTGGGCAGCACGCGAGGTACTAGGCTGAAGCGGGTTGCCGCGCCATTCAACGAGGAGGGGCGGGACCGTCCGGAAGTCGCTGTAGCGCACCCAGTCGATCGTCACGCAAAAAAAGGCAATGTTTTCTGTCTTGGCTCGCTCGACCCCGTCGGGAAACTTGTCGAAGTACACGGCCTTGATGCGTTCCAACTTTGCGCCCGTCGGTTCGTCGACCGTTCCCTCGATTTGTGCGGTTTGCGCGTCATCCCACCCTACGACCAAGGCGATTCTGGAGTTCGCTCGCAAGTTCTGCGCTTTGCGAGATGTGCGTTCGGTATCGAAGACGATTTCTCGCTCTGGCGTCAGCGCAAAGCCGATGACGGCCGCTTGCGGTGCGTGCGCTGAATTCACCGAAGCCTGAACGGCCCACGGATGGGCGTGAAGAAATCCGAACAAATTCTCAACGGTAAACGGTTCGCGGTTCATCTCGCCTCCTTGTGTCAATCGTCCAGCCCCTTGCCTTCTAGAATGCGTGGAATGCATTTGTTCATCCGCGCCTCGCGCGTTTTAACTTGTTCGCGAAAGAGTTCGCGCAGCGCGCGGTACTCCGCTTACCACGGCTTGACCTTGTCCAAGAACCAATCGACTTCCGGATTCATGTGGTTTGTCTCGCGTGTTTGGAAATTGTCCAATCTTTCGGTAATGCGCGCGGGGCAGCAGCCTCTATCTCTGCATGAAGTTACTCGCTCTCATCGCATTCGGAGGATCGATGTTCACCGCCTCTGATCGCTTATCACTGTGATCTCTGTCACAGACAATTAAAAATCGATCTGCTACCGCCCGGCAATCCGCCGCCCCGAGTCCGGATGCGCTGGTTTCGCGTGCAGGACGCCGTTTTAGCGTTCCGGAATTGCGACTTGGTCGAAGTGGCTGCCTCTCCATCGTACAGGAGGAGACATGTCTCGGAACGAGATGGCGGTTCCCGGGGGCGACATCGAAAACCAGCCCAATGACATCACGATCGGGCAACATCACGTGTTTATTGCTGATTCGGCCATGAAGCAATCCTACGAGCTCATTCGGAGGCTCGCTCGGGGTACCGTGCCGATCCTGATTCAGGGCGAGACCGGATCTGGGAAAGAGCTTGCCGCAGCGGCGGTGCACGCGTTTTCAGGTCGGTCGGCTGGTCCGTTCGTATCGATCAACTGCGCAGCGATTCCCGAACAGCTGGCCGAGAGTGAACTGTTTGGGCATGAGCGTGGGGCGTTTTCTGGTGCCGTCGTGACCAAGCCCGGCCTGTTGGAGTCGGCGCATGGTGGCACCGTACTGCTCGATGAACTTGGCGAGTTGCCTCTGCCAATTCAGGCCAAGCTTTTACGAGTGATCGAGACCCGCGAAATTCTGCGGGTCGGCGACACCAGGCCGCGGCCGATCGACATCCGTATTGTCGCCGCGACGAACCGCGACTTAAGCGTCGAGGTCGAATCGGGGAGGTTTCGCTCCGATTTGTACTTTCGGATCGGTGTGGCGCAGGTTTCGATCCAGCCGCTGCGCAACTGCCCGCTCAGTTTAACTGTGCTGCCGGCACGTTTTCTTGCCGACGCATGCGCGCACCTTGGCCGCACGCCGTTGGCCATTTCGGCGGCGGCGTCTGAATTGCTGTTCCGGTACCGGTGGCCGGGCAATGTGCGCGAGCTCAAGCACGCGATGGATTATGCGGCCGCGGCTGCGAACGACGCGGCGACCGAAATCGGCGTGGCTGAACTGCCACTAACGATCGTGGCGCTTGCGGAAAATGAGCCGCCAGAACCGCAGCGAGATGGCAGGTCCACGGCCGATCCGCTCTCGCCATGCCGTAACACTTCGGTGTCTTCGACCACGTTTCGTCTGATCGAAGATGAAGTCCGTGAGCTTGAGCGCACGAGAATGCTCGAGGCCCTCGCGGCGATGGATGGAATCCAAACCAAAGCAGCTGAGTTGATCGGAATGCCTTTGCGCACGTTTGTCACCAAGCTCAAGCGCTACTCGATCACGCCCGGAAGACGTGTTCTATGACAACGCGCCGATTCGGCGTGCCGAAACAGCGTGTGCGCCGAAACGCCGGACAATCGGTGGGCGTGGCAGCACGTGGGCGCATCGCACCTGGCCTTCCGGTTGCACCAAGGTGGGGCATGCGAATTCAATCAAGTGTTGTTCGAGTATTGTTGCTTTTCACGTTCGTCCGCTGCGCAGTGGAACCTGGTGCCGAGTCGGAGCAGATCGCGGTGACGGCTGCGCCACCACCGCCGCCGCCAACGACAACGTGTACACCGGCAGATCCAATCGATCCCAAGTTATGCAGTCCGTATGAACCCGAACCACCGCCAGCGCCGATCGATGGACACTGCGATGTCGAACTTCGTGTTGATTCGGTTAGTTTCCTCACTGGACAGGGCTGGTTCGAAGGCCGGGCCGAGGCCTCCGCGGTGTTTACGGCGACCGATCTGTCGACGGGAGCGGTAGTCACTGGTTCTTACCCAGCGAACGGCACGATCAAGATGGAAGTCGACAAATCCCACATTGCTAATGTCGCCTTGGGCACCTACAGAGTCGGCGAGAACAAGCACAAAGATGTGTGGGTGTGTGCAACGTTCACCGAAGCCGACGTTTTGACCAAAGACGATGTGGGCTCCGACTGCGAAACGATCCGTCTGGAATGTCCCCAGGCTGGAGAGACGAAGGTCTTATCTGCCGATTTGTGCAAGGGCGGCAACTGCTCAGTACTGAGAGGAAAAATGGCCGCAGATGTGAAAGTCGAAACGAAAGATGCCGACCAGGATTGTGTCGCCAACGAGGACGACTATACGCCGTCGCCGTGCGACGAAGCGTTGAAGGGCCAGCTTTGCCATGCGTCGCTCGTCTATTTTGCCTACGAAGACGGGCCGCTGGTCAACCTCGTTCAAAACCTGGGTACCGATCTGGCTCCCGCGATGACTGGCTATGACCGCGTGGTGCTGCTGATCGACTCCGATAATGTTGGTCCATTCAACCTCAATCCCGCAGCGCTCGCGTTGGCCGATGTCACGATGCTGCCTACCGAGCAGAATTTCTTCGCGGCTCTTCAAGACCTGACATCTCGCGGCTGTGACATCACGGTTTGGATGTTTTCGCACGGGGCTCCAGCGCTCGAAGCGCAGCTGGACGGCAGCGTGACTAGTGGGGGCGGAGAAATCAACGCGATGTCCGACGACGACGGCACGGGGAGCCCTAACATTACAACGGACGAGCTCCTCGCGGAGGCGGGTGCCTCGGGCACACCGTTGGTTCCCGTACGCATGACGTACGGAACGCCGTGCTTCTACGAGGAGTGGAACGAAGCCTGGACTACGATTGGCGCAAAGGTGACGGCAGGCGCTATCGATATCAACTTCTTCCCCACATACTTCGGAAAATTCGTCGCCAACTGGAACGCCGGACAAACCTACGGGATGTCGCTCGCAGGTGAGTATAGCCTTGCCGAAGAGAACCGAACCTTTGGAGTCATCTCCGCGCAAGGGTTGCTGCAGCCCTGGAACTGCATCGCAAAAACCGTGTTGGGTAAGAATCCGTGTGCACAAAATTTCTTCACTGATTTGGATCTGCAGCCAGCGGTCGATGCGACGGGCGCGATCATCGATGGTCCCGATGAAGCTGAGTATGGAATCGGTGGCCCGCTTAACGATACCTTAGGTGTGGCGTACGACCCGCTCGCATCTGGAGCCACGAACATGCGCAACTCGTCGGCGAAAGTGTTGGTCGGAGAGCCATCGATTGGAAAAAACGTTCCTGCGACTCTGACCTGGCCATAGGCTTGGCGGCGGGTCTTACACAATGCGCGGGCCGGCGATCTGGCGCGCTCGAAGCGCCATGATCGTGCCTGGCGGACTCCCGCACGCACGCACGCCGTGCTCGGTCGTCGCCACGACCTTCGCCACGACCTTCGCCGCCGCGATGGGACTTCGGCCCGGGCATGGGCATCTCCTGGGGTGAAACCACCCCAGGAGATGCCCGATGCCCTTTATCGCCTACGACCTTTCACTCGAGCTCGTGCGCGCTCTGCGCAAGCCGCTCACTCTCGTCCGTCAGCGCAACGCGGACCTCGCTCGCCAGCTCGATCGTGCTGCCGACAGCGTCGCTCTCAACCTCGCGGAGGCAGGGGGGGCGGTTCGGCCGCGACCGAATCCAGCACTTTCGCATCGCCTACGGCAGCCTTCGTGAAACGCGCTGCTCACTTGCCATCGCCGTGGCGAAGGGTTGGCTGGTCGGCACCGAGCCAGCCCACGCCATCGCCGATCGGCTCGGTGCGGTGTTGTGCTGTATCGCCTCGCTGCTCCGCGGCGATAGGCCGTTGTGCCACCTCACCGACCCCGTCGGTGCCTGACTGCGACCGCGACCGTGTCGGTGACCGTGACCGTGTCGCTCCGCCAACAAAAAGCCGTTCGGCAGCCACGCCGCATTCGGAATCGCGACCATTATGAGGCAGACAAGAACTGCGGTTCGCACGTCGAGTTCGCGAGATCGACAGCTCGTGTCCGATGATCGCGGCTTCCCGCGCTACAGACAGCTAGATGGCATGCACACACACTGAGCCTGGTTGTTGCAGTCGGGGTTCTTTTCCTTGAGTTTTTCGTCGATGTGCTTTTCGACGGTCCCGGATTGGCTGCCGGTGTATTCGTAGCTTGTTACATGCAAGCAGTAGTTCTTGCCGATAGTCTCCGGGTTGCCGCTGAACGCAATCGTGCCCTCCGCCGAGAACGGACCACACTCAGCTTGTAGTGGGACGATCGCGGTGGTGGTGCCGACGTCCTCGCACGTCAACTGATTCTGTTTGCACCACGTTTCATCCCAGAAATGCTCCTCGGATACTAGGCATTCAAAGTAGCCATCGTATGGGCAGTGGGTTGTCTTAGACGTGATGCTAGTAGGGCCCTCGAGTTTTAGGTACGAGCCCGGAAATGGGCAGTCCGGCTCGAGGGTTTCGTCGATCAAATAGTCGCATGTCTCGCCGGAGCAATTGAGCACGTATTCTTTGCAGTAATCGACCCCCTTACCCGCTTGAAGGCAGGCTACGTAGTCGCCATCAAACGGGCAGTTGCCTCCGCTGTTTGCGCGTGGAGCAGCTGCAGCGAGGACACCAATGGTGAAAAACGGGATTGTGGCGATATACGTACCGAGGTGTTTGGTCATGAGACGGCCGAATTGCACTCGCTGTGCCGGTGTGGGCAATCCGAAACGCGGTGCACTACGGGGTGCGGCTGGCGAGTTTGGCGCAAGCATGCCGAATTGGCGCGCTTGGATTGCGTCGACAAGACGCCCCGGGCTGCGAGGTCGTGCGCCGCGATGGTTCAGCGGTAGTTGGAGTTTCTACCGTCAGTCGGCGACCACTTGGCGCACTTCGCCGAGCCGGTTCGAGGAGGCGTATCGGAGGTGCGACGGTGTCACTGGGCGAGTTCAGTAATCCAGGCACTGAGCACGGGGCCCACCACCGGATCTTGCGTTTGGAGCGGAGTCGCCGGAAACCTCGGCGGCATATTTGAGGTCGCGCGCTGCACCACGATGCTGCCGTTGGGATTACCCGGAATCAATTTGGGATTGGGACCCGCGGTCAGGGTGGCATAGCCTTGCTCTTGTTGCGGCGTGGTCGCTGTGGTGAGGTGCTTGAATCGAAGAGTCCGACCGGATGCCAGCCCTGTATCGCTGTGACACGACGCGCAGTTGCTATGCAAGTAGCCCAAGGCCGCCTTTGCCTTCGCCGTGCCCTGGATCGCGGTCTCCGCAACCGGCTGCGTAAAGGCAACTGCATTCAACTGCGCCAACGTCGAGCCTGGTTGCGTTACTCCCGCCTTCCCTGGGACCAAAACACCGCGCGGTCCTCCCGAGAGTTGGAGCGCATCAAACCCCAACACCACGTCGTCGGTTCCCTGATGGCAGGTCAGGCACACGCCCGCGTGCGGCACTTTGTACGCGCCCACGTCGATGTACTGAGTGCTAGCTGGATCTCGAGGTAACGCCGCCCAGTCGCCTTCCATTGCAAGGTACACGCTAGGCGCCCATGCGCCGGGCCCCTTTGCGTCCCCGGTTTTCACCCAAATCCGTGCCTCCAACGGTGCGCCTACTGCTCCTGCGCTTGCAGGTGCGGAGTAGAATTCTTTCAAGATCGACGTACCCTTTGGGAACACCCAGCGGTCGGGATCCGACGTGTTGACCTTCTGCCCGGGAGGTAGATAAATCGAACGCCGCTTCAACGCTCCATCGCTGAACAAAGGATACTGCGGCTCATAGATAAAAGCGTTGCTAAACGCGTTGGGGAGCTGACGCAGCAGATTGAAGCACCTTGGATTCGGGGTCGCGCAACGCAAAACGCCACCTGAAGGCGCATCCGTCATGGTGAACACCACCGTGTGTCCGGTTCCAAACGTCTTGCCTACGCCAAGCGCCAACGTGCTTCCTGAGGCGCTAACCGTGCCCACATCGAGTACCCCGGAATAGAGGTCGACGAATTTCACCGCGTTCGGGTCTCTCGCGTCTACAGCGAGAAGGCGGCTACTCGTGTGAACGTAAGCGACCTGCCCTGACCATTCAGAAGCCGCCACACTGCTCTCTTCCAGTGCGCGGCGCGCCAGTTCGCGTGGCGCACCTTTCTCCGACACATCGACGACCAACAATGTCGCGGGGCCTTCGCCCTGTTTGCCAGGCCACGTCGCAACCAGGAGCAGGTTTCCCGAAACCGTCAAAATGAGCTCACTGCCCGACGGGTTGTGGTCGCTATACCACTCGACGAAACTAGTTCCCTCCTTCGCATAAACAACAGACTTGAATCGCCCCTCCGGCAAAAACCGCCGCACGACCACTTTTCCTCCCGATAGCTTGTTCTGCCAGGAGGGCCCTGTGATCGGGTCTTCTCCGGTGGGCAGCGTCCCCTCTTTGACCACTTTGCGGGGTGAATGAACTCGGTATACGTCGATGCTCGATTCGGGGGTACGAACCAACAGTGCATCCCCTGAAAACCAGGGCATGCCGTCGGCGATTTTTACTGCGGGTTGTTGCGGCGCCTTCAGATCGGAAACGAACGCTGCCGGTCCGTCACTACCGCCTTGAGTCACCAGCGCATCGCCAACCACTCCGATGCCTCCATGATTTTCGGTGCCGGCGTACAGAACTTCGTCACCCGACGCAATGTCTACCGAAGACATGGGCTGCCCCATTAAAAACACACGGGTCCCGAACGCAAATTGCAGTCCCCTTGAACCAGCCAACGAAAACCTCGCGCCAGAAATCACGCTTCCATCAGAAACTTGATGCACCTCTACATCTGTGGAGGCACCCCCGCCTTCCACGCGCCTCTGGGCGGTTACAAGCGCTTCACCGGCGAAGACAGAGAAATAGGAATCCATCGCTCCAATCAGTGCAGCTTCTTTCAACACCACAGGATTCGGGGGCTCCACCCCGTTCCCTGGACCCCCGCCCGCGATTTCGCCAATGACGCAACCCGAATGCATCAGCGCAAAACATCCAACTACCGTTTTAATGAAGCGATTTCGCAATTGCACCTGTACTTCCCCCACTTGTGTAGGAGCGGACGGTAACGCGATTCTCTCGACCCGCGTCCGAAAAAATCGCAGGAGGAGTATTACCGGGCTCGCTTCAGAGGAAAATGCAAGGGTAGAGCCAACGCCAAGTGGTTGAAATTAAGCGGACATAGCGCCGGGTCGCGCATCCCATTGCTCAGTTGCGCAACCGAGCGGCTGGTCGTACGGCGGTCCCTCTGGCTCTACAGCGGCCCCATCATTTGGGCCGAGCGACCGACCTCTTCGAGGCGTTGTTATCGCGGCGTTCCAGTGAACGGGGGGACTAAAATGGAAGATCGTCGTCGACCGAACTCCGCCGGAAGTCGTCGTCGCTGCGCGGAGGAATATCGACATCGCGCGGGTCGCTGCGATAACCGGTTCCTGTGGAAGGCGTACCGCGACCGCGACTCGCCCGACCGGGATCAAGCTTCCAAACGTCGAGGCTGTTGAAATATTTTAGCTCGCCCTGCGGGCTTTTCCATTCGCGACCGCGCAGGCTGAACTCGATCCGAACGTCGTCGCCCACCTTGAAGTCGTCGAGCTGCGTGCAGCGATCGCCGGTGAGTTGAAATAGCACGAGCTGCGGATACTTAGGATTGTCGGCAATTTCGACGACGAATTCGCGTTTGGAAAATCGCTCCGAAACTTGTTTGGTGTCGTAAACCGTGTGGAGCTTGCCACTGACTTCGATGCCCATGCCCGGACCTTAGGCCGAAACGGCCCAAAGCGCTACCGCTGCGTTCGCGGCCCCGTCGCTTCCGGTCGGCTGGCTAACGGCGGCTCATCGACGCGGTAGACCGGAAGCAAATTGACCCGTTCGTCCCACGCAGCGGAACGGCGATAAAACCAATCGCGTTTCGCGTCTGGCGAAGCCAGGTTTGGGTCAGCCGCAACGGCTGCATCGAATTGCGCTTTGATCGAAGGGTCCTTGGCGATCATCATGCGGGCCACTTCCTCGGCGACATATGCTTCCATATACTCTTTGCGCTCGAACGCCGAAGCAAAGTATCCCCACTGGGCGAACGAATCGGGCGCTGCCGGATCCAGCAAATGCACGGCTAACCGCGCTAGCGGCTGGTCCACTGCCACATAGATCGCGCCCCGGTCTAGCGTGCGGGTTTCGCTCGCCCAGGCCCCTTCCAGGCGCGAGCGCGTATGGCCCTCCGATGGCGGCTCATAGGTCACCTTGGTGGCGCGAAACGCCGACACAGTGAGTTTGGGCTGATGGTCGATCCGGTCATACCGAATGCCGTGGAGATCGAGAATCGGCGCAACAGCGGCGGCGTACCCGCCTTCTACGATGTATCCCGCCCTTGGAACATCGACGGTGACCTTAGCGACGATCTGATCGCGCAGTGGAACGGTCCACACTTGTGGTCGAGACTCATCGTACGCAATCCACCTGCCACCCGTGAGTTCCGATGTTCGGACGTCGTAGTGATAGCCGCGGAACGCGATCTCCCGCGTATGGTCCGATGGTTGAAATTCGACTCCGAGCCGCTTACCCGCGATGGACTCGGGCGATTTGATGGCTGCTAACCACGAAGGGGTTTGCGTCGCCGCCATCTCGAGCAGCGCCTGTAGCATGTGATAGACCGCCTTCGCGCGTTCTGCGTACGTACGCCAACTGTGGAGCTCAATGAGAAAGCCAAATCTTCCGCGTGCGCTGGCATAGCCGTGCGACCACCGCGGTAGTGGTTCGTTGAACGCAAATCCGCTCGTCGGATCGTCATCTTTTACGAAGGAGGGATAGAAGCCCCCCACCGGTACATGGCCGAGCGCAGCAAGTCGGGCCACGATCGAATCGGACAGCGCTTGTGCCGCGATCTCGAGGCGGTCCGCACGAGGTGCCATCGGCGCCTGATCGATCGCAATGTCATGCTCGAACTTCGCACCATCGGTGGTATGGAGATCGACGAAGATTAGCGGATCGCGGGTACGGACCACGCGAAGCACCGCCCGAATTTCGGGCGAGTCGGCCTTTGTAAAATCGCGGTTGAGATTCAAGCGCTGTGCATTGGTGCGAAATCCCATCTCCTTCGGACCGCGTTGATTGGGGCGGTTGTTCGGACCAAAACGCTCATGCCCATCGGGGTTGATGCACGGCACGAAGATCAAATTCACAGCATTAAGGGCCCCCGCCGCGACCTTTCCATCGAGCAGATCGCGCACGAACCATATCCCGGCGTCTTTGCCCTCGATTTCGCCTGCGTGAATGCCGGCCTGAACGTAGATGTATGGCGCTCCCGGTGCACGTTCGATCCGCAGTGCCACGATCGGCCGATCTTCCGTGGTGCGGCCGATTTCTTCGCACGCTACCCCCGGATACGCTCGCGCGATGCCGCGGCACAATTGAACCGCTTCCTCGTAGCGGGCGGTATCAACCCAGCCAGATTTCTCCGCGGTTGTAATCAATGACGGACGCGAAGGCGCCCCCCAAGGGGACTTCGTTCGGGGCGCCCCCCAAGGGGACTTCGTTCGGGGCGCCGGAGAAGGATGGCATGCGATAAGTGACAAGGCGGCGAACCAACGCACCACGGAAAAAAACTGAGCAGAAGTTCGTCGGCCTCGCCTGGGTTGAACGCCAACATTCGCCTCGAACTCGCTGCGATGGACCATGGATCAACGCTTATACAGTGCGGTTCGCGCACAGATTAGCGCAACTCGAACTCTTTACAGAAGGCTACCTCAGTTGGCCTGTCGCCGGTCGTTGGATCGATCGCATCGATCGGCCAGCGGCGTTGACCCTCGTCAGGCCAGCCGTGAAGACACGTGTCGCCGCGCCAATAGAAACAATGGCCACACGATGACCGAAGCTGGAACCGATACGCTTCTTCAATGAGCTGCGAGGTAAGCGCAAACTTCATCGTTGGAGAACCCGCCGACTGGTAGCGCCCGAACTCGACGAACCTGCATCGACCCCGGAGTCCGATCCGCCATCGGGGCGAGCATCAGATCCGCTGCCACTCGCCTCGTGGCCCTTCATCGCATGGATCGCTGCTGCTCCGCCCTTTTTGAGTTTTTCGACCGCTGGTTTGGCGGTGTCTTCCACGCCAACCTTCAAGTCCTGCATCTGCTCGGTGTGCCAGATCGCCCGCACGTGCTCAAAGAAGGTACGCTTTCCCAGTTTGACCGTTGAGCCTGCATAAACGAGCCCCGCGATCACGACTGCATAGATGATCGCTTTGATCACCTTCGGACCGTACCAACGAAACCGGGGCTTGCCAACGTTGGCCTCGCGGGACTACGTGATCGTACTCACTCCGTTGTCCGCTTGAGGATCAAGAATGCAACGCGTCGGTTCTTGGCCCAAGCGGCTTCGTTGTGACTTCGATCGAGCGGCTGTGTCTCGCCATATCCCTGTGCCGTCAGTCGCTTGGCATCGACGCCTTTTCCGATAAGGTACTCGCGCACTGATTTGGAACGTCGATCTGACAGGTCGAGGTTGTAGGCGTCGTTACCGCGCTCGTCGGTGTGGCCTTGAATCTCGATCAAACTAATTGCCGGGTTGCCCTGAAGCGTGGCCGCAACTGCATCGAGAATTGGGTACGACTGCTTCTTGATCACGGCCTTGTCGTACTCGAAATACACCATGTCGAGGATTTCGATCGAGGTGTCGGTCACGACGACGCGACCGCGATCTGGGCAGCCGTCTTGATCCTCGAAACCATTATAGGTTTCGGGATCATTGGGACACTTATCGTCCTTGTCGAGGATCCGGTCCTTGTCGTTGTCTGGATCGGGGCATCCGTCTTCGTCTTTGAAGCCGTCTTTGTCCTCGGGCTCGTTCGGACATAGGTCATCCACATCGAGAATGCCGTCTTTGTCGTTGTCCGGATCAGGACAGCCATCCTCGTCTTCAAAGCCATCCTTGTCTTCCGGGTCGTCCGGGCACTTGTCGACGTCGTCGGGAATTCCATCGCCATCCCGGTCGTTCTTCTTGCCATCTGGGCAGCCATCTTCATCTTCGAAGCCATTTCGGTCTTCTGGGTCGTCTGGACATTTGTCCTCGGAATCGGGAATGCCATCCCGATCGTTATCGGGATCGGGGCATCCGTCGTCGTCCTGGAAGCCATCTTTGTCCTCTGGATCGTCCGGGCACTTATCGACGTCGTCTTTGATGCCGTCGCCATCGCGGTCGCCAATGTTCGGCTCAAAAATGATTCCGATAAATGCACGCAGATCGGGATTCGCACCCTTGTTTGGCACGAGCCCCCGTCCGGCGCCAAGGGACAAGAAGGAGTTGCGCGCTAGGTAAAGCTTAAGCCCCCCAATCGCCTCCAACGGCTGATAGTTCACGGCGTCGTCGAGGGGAACCGAACCAAACAACTCGGCGACGAGGTCCACTTTCTGCACCGCGATTGCATAGGCAAGGCCGAGCCCGAACGGAATCTCGCCGCCGGCTTTAATGGACGCATTGGTCCGCGACGCGCCCCCCGTGGCGGTGTCGTTGTCGGTATAGGTGATCGCATCGCGAAACCGAATTCCGCCGTTCAGCGCGACGCGAAATTGGCCGCGCCGGCCAAACTCTTTGTCGAGGATGCCGATCACCTGCGGCGTCGTCGAGCTCGACCCCATAAACCGCTTCTGCGACCCCGAGGGCGGTGGTAGATACAAGCTGGCGATGACACCTAGGCCAATATGTGGTGTGCGCGACGTCTTGAGAAAACGGGTCTTGAAGTGCAGCCCCACGTTGCCAACGCCCTGGCCCGAGAGCCGAAACGCCATGTCGCCGTTGGGGCTGGCCGGATTTTGTGCGATGTCTGGCCCGCGATCGCCACTCATGATCACAAACGGAGCCGACAACCCGAACTCGAGCTCCGCGGGTCCCAGGTGAACACCTACCGCGCCCACCAACGTCGCAGTAACGATGTCGTCGATCGAGTAGCATGGTGAGGTTGCGCTTTCGCAGTTGGAACCAAAGAATGATCCCTTGCTCCTATCGCCAAAAGACAACACGTGATGCGCCCAAGCGAGCGAGCCGAGTCCAAACGACACTTCCTTGTGCCCGAGCACCTGAGACGCGTTGACCGTTAGGTAACCGCGAGAATCGATGGCAGGCCGAAAGTAGTCGAGCGGAATATCACCAGCCGGGTCGGCCGAAGCGACCCCCCCCAGCAGAAGTGCCACCGCAGTGAAAGCCGAAGCGCAAAGTTGACGCATGAGTGCCCCAGACTATATCGCAATTCATTTGCCGTCATGTTCGTTGATTTCGTCCCTCGTTGGCTCGGGTCGGGGACTTCCG
Source organism: uncultured Kofleriaceae bacterium (assembly GCA_964419605.1). GTDB lineage: Bacteria > Myxococcota_A > Polyangia > Haliangiales > Haliangiaceae > JABFXX01. The sequence continues at coordinate 25,504 of CAYQQM010000032.1, forward strand.
CCCGGTCCGGGACTTCTCCCCCATCGGGGATTTCCCCCCGTCGGGGATTTGCCCCCGTCGGGACTCCAAGCGTCGCAAGGGCCATCGTTCTGGTGAATCAGTGCCGTGCGCTCCTCGCGTCTCGCCTGACCGCAACTGAGTGAGCGCTATCGGTAGTTCCACGCTTAGTACAGGCCCCCGCAAGTTCGTGACCACCCGGGCCGCCGATCCATCCCGGCTGTCTTCGTTGCTCCTCGGTCACGTACCTTCGGGTACGCTCCCTCGTCGCGCCTCGCCATCCGGTCGCCTCGGCGACCGGGGTGGCCACCAACTTACGGGGAACTGTACTTAGGCCCAATGCCACTGACGTAAACGTAAGCCACTGGTTTTGAGACGATTTCACTGCAGGAGCAAATCGGGTTGACCTTGCCGTTGTCCCCACCGTTGAGTTTGACCGCGACGTAGTCGTTGACTCCACCCTCGACCTTGGCGATTTTGGCCTCGTCGCCGTCGAGCGCGTCGCTGGTCGCCTCCATTGGCCGCGGTCAAGATACTGAAATCAAATGCCTTTCTGTCGAAGTTCGCGCTACGGCGCGTCTAGCAAGTCGCGCGAGATTTGGTTGCGGTCGCAAATTTGCGCCACGGCGTTCTGACGCTCTGCTGACAGCTTCTTCCAGTATACCCTAGCTTTCACAGGATTCTTCGCATTGCACGCCGACATATAAGCGAGTCCCACGGTGTGGCTGTCGTATCTGCAACGAAGCGCGTCTTCGTATTGGCTTAGCGCTTCCTTATAATTTCCGTTCACCGCGCTGTCCCCACCCAGTTTCATTAGAGCGTCGAAGTCGCAGGGCGGTGGGCCCCCGCAACGGGCCTCGCTATCGTGGGTAGCGCAATACTGCTTGACGCACTTCTTGTCTGCGGGTTCTTTGAGCGCGTCTGAACAATCGAGCGGCGGCGGCGCTTCGCACTTCAGCGCACGCACTTCGGCAGCAACCCGCGAACTCTGAGCACTTGCTTGCGTGGTCAAAACTTCGATATCCGCGCACTTCCCCGCGCGCTTGGCCTTCGCCGCGCGATTTTTGAAGTCATCGATCACGCGTTGCTCGGCGCGGTCGTACTCGGCCTGCGATGGCTGCTTTGCGATCGAATCGTCTGGAATTGCGTTGAGATGTCCCTTGGCCTTCATCAGACTACCCGCCGCCAACTCGCTCTCCATTTTGTCTTTCTGGATGTTGGCGCGAATTTCGAGACTGACCTTGGCTTTAAACTTTGCTGCCGCATTCGGGTCTAGCGGCGCCAGCTTATCAGCGCACAACGTTAGGTCACTCCACTTGGCGTCGGTCTCGTACCCCAAGCATTCGCTGACGATGCGCTTTGCTTCGCTAACCTTGTCGACGGGGTCGGCCGAGCCAGCATCGACCTCAGCCGATCCCGTTTCCCCTGCATCTTCGAAGATCGGCTGCACAACTGGCGCGTTGCTGCCAACCGCATCCGATCCGATCGGGGGTACGCTGTTGGCCGCGATGTTCTCCGAGCGTTCCTGGGTTTTAAACCAGACGAGTCCACCTGCGGCACCCAGCACCACCATCGCCATCGCCACGGCCACTGCTAACCGCCGTCGACCTCCCTCATCGGGAACGTCGGTGATGACCGCGTCGCGTCCAAACACGAAATCTTCGCCAGGTTCGATAAAGCGCAGCCGCACATGGCCGAGGTCAATGATGTCGCCCCGCCGTAGCTCCACCTTGGCGTAGTCCTGGTTGTTAACTCGGACCCCGTTGGCCGATTGCAGGTCGCTGATCAGGTAGCGATGGCTATCTGGATCGCGCGATATCTTTGCGTGGTTGCGGCTGATCGATCGGTGGTTGACAATCAGGTCGTTGTCGTTGGTCCGGCCGATAATCATTTGCGGCCGCGTCAATTCGAATTCTTTTCCGGCTAGATTGGACGACACGACGACGAGCCTGCCGCAACGAGCTGGCTCACTCACCGCGGGGATCCCCGCGGCCGCCGCGACCGGGCTTCGATCGTCAGGTGGTTTCGCCTCGGCTGGGCCGATCCCGTGCAGCGTAGGAACCGGCTGAGTGGCCGCCGTCCCAGCAGTTACCGCAGCCAGCACCTCCGTAACGGAGCCTTCGTGCAGCCGATCCATAGGGACGGTGCGGGTGCCGTCGATCTCTGCCGACTCAGTCTTGAGAAACAGCTTGTAGTCGCCGATCTGAACCTGATCGCTGATTCGCAGCGAAGCTGGGGCCGCAATACGGGCGTTGTTGACGCGAATCCCGTTGTAGCTTCCGAGGTCCTCGATTTGCACCTCGTCGTTACTCTTGAAGATTCGAGCATGCCGGCGCGACACGTTGCGTTCGGTCAGCCGGATAGTGTTCCCCTCTTTGCGACCGATCGTGATCTCATCGCGGGACAGGGGAACGACTGTCGTCTTCCCTTCATCATCCTGGATCACCAGCTTGAACATCGATGGGTTATGTCCTCGCTGCAACGTCAGACTGAGAACCAACGTCTCACAACTATTTGTATCAGTCTAAGCTCCGCAAACACAACCATTGTGTGACCTACTTGCTGCGACTTTGGAGTACGTGTCGTGTTTGCTGGACAGAAGGAGCGAGTTATGCATCGAAGTTTTTCGGCTATCTTCATTGTTGGGGCGCGCTTTTGAGCAGCGGCAAGGGGTCTAGGGGCATCCCCCCTGCTCCCACCTTTACCCGCACTTCGAGGTAAATTCGGTGGTCTGCTGCGTGACCCAGGAGGTCTCCCTGGGAGACTCGAGCGCCAACCGGTACCGCAATGTCGCCGAGTTTTGCAACAACCGCGAAGTGTGAGCCTACGTCGATGATCGCGCCGCGATCAAGTCCTCGAATGGCGCCTGCATACCGAACTACGCCCTTGGCGGGCGCTACCACTCGCGCGCGAGGTTCGACGATTATATCGATGCCTCGACGCGTTAGTATGGCATTCGAGCGCTCGTGAATATACGGGCCAAATTGGCGGCCGATCACGCCGCGAGCCGGCCACAGCCATTCCGTCGGCACCTCGAAAGAACCCGAGGCGGCTGCGACAATCCGCGTAGCATCGGCACGCAAGTGCGAAAGCTCGTCCCGCAATAGGCGGCGCTCCGCAGCATCGCGGCTGAGCAGAAACCGCGCTGCCGCCCTGCGGCGTGCCACCACCATTCGCTCCTGGGGAGGAGAGTCGCTGCGCAGACTGCTGTGCAAGCCTCGAATTGCGGCGATGAGCCGGCGCGAGCGCAACGCTTCGGCCACACGAAGCTTTTCTTCCACAACCAAGATGGCGCTGTTCACCACGTCGCCCTCAGCTGCAAGTTGCGCCGCAACGGCCTGATGAGGATCGAGCGGACTGCTGCGACTTGCAATCGGTCCAGACTCCGCGATGCTAGCTACTAGCGTCAAAGCGATACCGGGACACGTTCGCCGAAACCAAGTGTTACGATGCACGGGCGGCTCCTGCTAGCCCGCCAGCCACAACGCCCGCTACCGCCCCACCCGGGATGAAGCGGAAGCATGCGGCCCACGACGGAGCTGCCAGTCCGACTAGCTCGCCGTAGTTGGCGACACCGATTCCAACGATGATTGCCGCGAGCAGCGCAGCAACGCTGCTCAACAGTGCCCCGGCAAGAAGGCTCGGCGCTGCAAAAACCGCCCGCGGAGCACCCAGCAGGTCCAGCACGCGATCTGTTTCCAGATCGCGATCGAGCCAGATCCGCATTACCGCAATAGCGATGGCGGCCGCGATCGCCAGGATAAGCAGCGCGATCGTTCCGGCCTCACCGCGATTGAGATCACGAGTTTGGCTGCGGGGATCGCGATCGGTCGCTTCCACGACGACGTCAACTACACCTGCGGTATCCCGGAGCGCTCGCAACGTCGGGCTCATTGCGATGACGTCTAGTGCCCCGGGCTCGAGTATCGCTTCGATCGATGCGGGTAGTGTGGCAAGGTCCATTCCCTCGAAGAGCTCCGCGTCGGCGCTCAGTGCTTGGGCGAGCCGATTGGCCGACTCACTCGCGGTCACGAATTCCGCTCGTTGCACTCCGGGCAGCCCAGCGAGCTGGGATGCAAGTTGCCGCCCGACGGGTTCGCCGACGCCTTCGCCGAGGTACAAGACCAAGCTTCCGCCATTGCCCCGCGCCGCTTCTTGACTCCGCTCTGCACTGCTACGCGCAACCAACACGGCGCCAGCGATGACCCACGCGGAGGTCACTGCAATGAATACCCACAACGTGATCCGAGGCCGATCAAACGCGATATGACAGGTCCGGCGTAGCAGGGCTAGATGTCGTTGCGTCATGGTTCGTTGCCGGCCGTGGTCGAGCGATTCGGCACGGGACCAGTCGCCCGGTCGAAAATCGCTTCCGGCGGGGGGCCTGGGTCTGACTCCTTCGTTGCGTCGATCGGACGCCACGCGGACCCGAGCGGCGCCCCTTTGGTGGGCTGGCGAAGATGATTTTCCTTGAACGGTTTCATGCAACTCCCGTAGTCCGAGACGGCTGCGGAAACGAAATCACATTCCCAATGACACCGTCGCGCTGATCCGCGTGCGCCATCGATTCGAATTCTCCGAATCGTTCTTCCAAAGCGGCGTCGCCGAAAGGGCTCAGTGCGATCGGATCGATTCTGCCGTCGACAAGCGCCATCTGGCGCCATCCATAGCGCTGGGCGAAACTCCGAATGATCGAGTTATGCACAAATGCAACCACGCATGCTCCGCTGGCCGCTGCAGCGGCGAACCCCTCGCACACCAGCTCCACACCGGCGATGTCTTGTAAACAGGTTGGCTGATCTGCCAGTACCAGTTCGGGGTCTCGGATCAGTGCACGCGCCACTGCAACCCGTTGCCGCTCCGAGCTCGACAGGCAGCTAACGGGCCGCGACGCAACCGCCTCGAGGCCCAAGCGCACCAGCACGTCGGTCGTACGGAGCGCAGAGATGGAACGCGGAACTCCATCGATCTCGAGAGGAAGGGCCACATTGTCGTGGCCGCTGAGGCGTTCCAACAAGCGCAAATCCTGTGGAACGACCCCGATCGTGCGCCGCAGTTTCCGAGCGGACGATCGGCGCAGCTTAGCCACATCTCGGCCAAAGAGCGAAATGCGACCGGTATACGCAACCTCGCCGAGCACGGCGGAAACCAGCCGAGACGTTCCAGCGCTCGCAGCGCCGACGACCACAACAACTTCTCCCCGCTCCGCGATGAAATTCGCCTCCGACACCAACTGTACTCCGCCGCGCGGAGAATCAATGCAAACATCGTCGAGCTCGAACACGCTGGTCTCGACCATCTGAGCTCGACCTGGGGCAGTGCGATCGACAGGCCCAGCTCCGGCAGGGCGCGCAGCACCCCCGCGAAAGTGCGGGCTAGAATCGACCATCGCCTCCAGCTAGACCCCATCTGGAGCGCGGAGGCAAAAAAACGGCCACAGAATCGATCCTCAGACAGAACGGCGGGTAACTCGAATCCGCCATATAGTTGATTCAACGGGGAAATTTGGGGAGTGGAACATTGTTTCAGACCGACATACAATCGACATTTGCATGGAGTCCTCACGCGCCGCGCACCGTCGAGACACGTGGTTTGGAGGCGTCGCGCATTCTGCAGGCGAGGCCGACGACATGGACGTAGAGTTTTGGATGCAAGCGACCCCTGAGGAGCGGATTCTTGGGGTCACTCAGCTCATCACCGAAATGGTAACGATGGAAGGTATCCATGCCGCTCCCCCTCGACTTCAAAGAACTGTTGGAGGAGTTCGTCCGCGAGAACGTTGAGTTCGTTCTCATCGGCGGGTACGCTGTTGCGTTCTATGGTCGCCCGCGTGCGACGAAAGACATCGATCTCCTCCTCGAGGGAAGTCCCGAGAATTTGCACCGTGTCTCTTTAGCACTCGCTCGGTTCGGTGCTCCCGAAAAGGTAGTTGCTGCCATTGCAACCATGGCCCACGACGATGTCGTGTTTATGGGGCATCCTCCCCTACGCGTCGACATGCTGCTCACGATCTCGGGAGTCGGTTCTAGCGCGATTTTTGAAGACGCCGTACGTGTGCAGCTCGACGGTATTGCGATGCGAGTTATTTCTCTTCCGCATCTGATCGCGAACAAACGTGCGGCCGGTCGGCCCCAAGATCTGGTCGACGCTAGTTTTCTCGACAAGGTGCTGGCCAGGGGAAAGTAGCTGCCGCTACCTCGAGCCGAGCGTGCCCGTGCTCGGCGCCGGCGAGAAGATGCCCGCGCCGCGAATCCCTCCGGAGGCGGTGTTCACCCGGATGCGACCAACCCCGCCACCACCGCTACCACCATGCGAAAATTCTGATACTTCACTGGGGTTACGACCACCCGTGGCACTATCGTTTCCAGTCGCACCATCTCCACCTTCGCCCACCCAGTTGACCTCGGACGCGCCACCCTTGGCCGGTGCCGCGCTGAGCTGACCGTCCTCGCCGTCCTTTTGTCCTTGTCCGCCGGCTCCATTCGCAACCACTCGACCTGCAGCATCCACGATGGGAGCTTCAAGCAGGATGCCACCGCCAGAGCCACCACCACCCGCACCGATGGCGCTGCCGAAGGTCCGGGCAGATCCGCCGGATCCTCCGTTAGCTGTCACGGAGCCGGCTACTAAGATCAGCGTGCGGCTCACCAGCTGAATTCCGCCCCCGGGCGCGCCGCCACGGTAGCTGTTACTGCTCTTGTCGTAGTCGCCACTACCGCAGCCGCCGCGCAACGGGACGAGCTCAGCGTTGCCAGTGATAGTGCCTCCGGTTCCTCCAACCGCGGCCCGACAAGCTGACGATCCACCTGTACCGCCCGGTGAACCGAAACCGCCCCCTCCAAAACCTCCAACGCAACGGGGGATGTTCGGAAAAGGGATCCTTGTACTCTGGCCCGTGCAATTTCCATCTGCAAAGGCACCTGCACCTGGCACGCTCTTCTTGGCGGACGCGGCAAACACGCCGTTGATCGCCATATCTCCGGCACTGACGATGGCGACCAGACTTCGCTATCATGGCGTGTAGCAAGCGAGTTGATTGCCGCCTCCGGGTGGAAGGCCGATCGAGAGTGCGGTCGAGGTGAGTTCACCCGCTGAGGCCGAATAGGTACGGAGACCACCGCTCCCGGACTTATCTGCGACCACGATCTTTCCATTCGGACAGGCAGCGACGTCGTTAATCACTTGCGTCGGCGGTGAAATGGAACCGCTCCACAGTTGTAGCGACTCCAGATCAAACACCCGCAGTTGACCGTCCTCGGAACCAAAAGTGAAATTGGAGGTTACAGAGAGTAGCAACAAGGGCGACGAAGTTTCGATCACATCGACGTGAGTCGCAGTGCCTTGCAGATCGATGTGTTGGATGGCACACGTGGCCGACGGATTCGGCCCGGGAGTCACCCGGACGAGGCAGCCGTTCGTAGCCGTCTTGTAGTCGGCCGTTGGGATGAGCAGATCGCCGGCGAACTCCGATGCCACTGGCGTTCGCACAATCAGATTCTGCGGGTTTTTCGCCGGCATCTCGATTGCGGTGGGGCGTACGGTATTGGTGATGCCATCGATCACCGCAATTTTGCCGTTGCCGTTACCCGTAGGCTTAAAGTCCTCGGTGAGTAAACCGCATGCAACGTAGACGTCGTTGCCAACCGCGTACGCGGATTCACATCTCGGTAGGCATGGAGCCTTGCATTCGAGGACGTTTCTAAGGTCAATCGTCGTTCTTTCGTTGCTGCCGCGCGTAATGACCACAACGCCGTTAGTATCCAGTGCTGGAACAAAGAGTTTGTTTCCGACAACCGCTACATCCCAGGGGTTTGGTGCTTCTCCGATGCCCCCAACGGCGACCTCGTCGATCGGAACGAGTGTGCGCGCGTCGAGCATCGTGATGCTGTGAACATCGCGATTGATAACGTACAGCATGTCGTCAATGCGGCGCAGAATCGGGTCGCCCTTGACGACACCCGCCGCGAGGTTGGTCTGCATCATCAAGGCATCGACGTCGAGCTTGGACAAAATGCCCGTTGGGGTGCCATACACCGATGCGACGGCGATTGCGATGGGTCCGGAGGTGCCGTGCGCGTCGGGCGAGGCATTGTTGGGGGCATTGTCGCCGCAGCTTGCCGCGACAATCAGGGAGGTGAAAATCGATACATAGACTCGGTTCATAAGTGACTCCATTCAAGTGAAAGATCGAAACTGCGACCAGGAAGCGGAAAACCAGAGAAATCGGCGAGCGCGGTTGGCGCGCGAGTCAGATCGGGGCGTGGTGGCGGAACGAGCGGGAGATATTCGACGCGTACGTTGGCCAGGTTTGCTACCGAGAGCGATAGGGCTAGGTTGCCAGCGAGTTCGATGCGCGCTCCGGTGCCGACCAAGAGCCGCGCTGGGATCCGCTGTAGACTTGCCCGGTCGAGAAACGCGTCGGATTGCCAGTGCGCGTCGAACCACAGTTGGCCGCGACGGCCAAACGCGCGTTGCACCAGATCGGCGCGTGCGTACACGGTATGGCCGGGCTGACGCGGTAGCGGTTTGTTTGTAAACGCCGGATCAGGGACGCGTTGCGCGGTGATGAGTCGGGTATAGTTGGCGGTGATCGAGACCGCCCGCGCGAAACGTGCGGAAGCGACGACTTCAAACCCGTACGTGATCGCGTCAGCTACGTTGACGGCGTGTGCGACGAAGCCTCCGCTGGGAATCAATGCGATCAGATCGCGGGTATTCGTGGCAAAGCCGGCGGTTTCAAACAAGATCCGGTCGACGGTGACGCCCTTTAGCCCACCAAGGGGAAGGTCGACGGCGCGCGACGGCGCGACAACGACTCCAACCTCCGCGTTGGGCCCCCGTTCCGGGCGCAAGTTTGGAGAACCAACGATCGTTCCACGATTGCCAAACAATTCGATCAGTGTCGGCAGGCGCACATACCATCCAGCGCTCGCTTTGATCGAAACATCGCGGTGGACTGCCGCTCGCGCCGATAGACGCGGGCTGGGTACCAGGTCGACGCGCGGAGGGATGGATGCAAGCGCATCGGGCCCCTCGGTCATGGGCGTGGGTGCGGTGCGAAGCGCGTCGAGGCGAAAGGCAGGTGTAACGACCAAGATTGAGGCCGGGTCGAGCGCCAGATCGAGTGCAGCAAGGGCCGCCGCTCCGACGCGGTTGCCGCGCAGCGCAGCGCGCGCCTCTGCAGCGTCACTGTCGCGAAACCAATCGCCGCGCAGATCCAGCCCGGAGGTGAGGCGATGGCGCCCCAAGGTCGCGGTCCACGTGGAGGATGCTCCGCCGGAGACGGTGACGTAGTCTCGCGCTTGCGCGCCGAGGCCTAGCTCTCCAAGCGGATCGCGCAGCCGTTGGCGTTCGACGAGGAGGTAGCCAAGTTGCTCCGCCGTTGCCGGGCCTACGCGGATATCACCCCTGGCGTCGGCGATCACGTCGAGCGTCGCGAGCGATGCGGCGTGGGACGGCTGATAGACGCTCCCAGGCAGGCCCTGATCTTTGTACGCAATCCGCAAGCCACCAGCCGCGGTGCGATCCATCGCTCCCAACCGCGAGCTGATGTCGAGCTGTTGGAAGCCGTTGTTGCCGCGCTTGGTCATCTGATCGTCGTTGGTATTGAGCGGCGTACCGCTGTCGTAGAAGTATGTGTAGTCGCCAGTAGCACCCTGGTAGTTCAGGGTCGTGGACGACAACCACGTGCCATCGGCATGCGCATCCCCGTAGCGAAAATGCGCGTGACGCGATCCGAACGATCCCCCGCCGAGCGATGCCTGCAATCGCTCTCCACGTGGTCCACGCCCCAGCCGCGTGACGAGGTCGAGTGCGCCACCAACTCCCGCTCCTCCCAATTCGATCGGTACTGTGCCGCGGTAAAGGGCCACTTCGCCGAAGCTGGCAAGCACAAACCGCCCCAAGTCCGTGGTGACCGACGCAATGCGCGCCATCGGCACGCCATCGATCGTGACCGCCGTATGTCCCGGCGCTGCACCTCGTACCGAAACGGATGCATACGCGCCCAGACCTCCGAGCGACCGACTCTGGGCACCTACGGTGGTACCGATCGCATCCGCAACCGACGCCGTTGCCGGATGTTCGTCTGCGTGAACAACCGTGACAAACGGAGCGTCGCCAAGTGCACGTTCCCGATCCCGGACCGCTTCTGCGTCGTCGGGATCCGGGGCCCTGCCGATAATAACAACCGTCTCGCCCTCAGGAATATTCGGCGCAGTGTCGGCAAGCGATGCCGCCGGCGTAACCAACAGTACGAGTCCAAACTTCTTCATGCGTCACCCGCCGTAACAAGGGGTGACGCAAATAGTCCCGCCATCCCGAGGTCATCGACGGAAGAGATGTCCTGACTCCCGGATCGTCCTTCGCGGCGCCTTCCCAGTTTCCCAGTGGCTGGCAGCTGCCCTGCCGCGTTGTCCCCGGTTACAGTAGCGGGGGCTGTGCCAGGTTTTCACTGGCTTCCCTGCTTCCGTCGGATCTGTCAGTTAGAGTGTTGTGATTCGGTACGCGGCGCCTTGCAGCCCTGGGCTGCGATCAAGAGGAAACGCCCCCAGGACGAATCACAAACCTACGATATCGCCCTTCATCGAAGCTAGCGCCGTGAGCAGTTCGGTCTTTTCCGCTTCTTTCACTTGGAATTTATCGAGGGACTTCGTGAGGTCTTCAACCACCGCGTTGAATTGCGCTTCCGTGATCTTCATGCCGGTGTGGGTGGTTTTCATGTCTCTGCCCGTGTAGGTGCAACCGCCGCCAGTTGCTGCGCAGATCTGCTCGAACAGCAGCTTCTCTAGGTTCGGGATGTCGGTGTTCTTAAAGAACGTATTAACGCGGGCGTCTTTTGCCACGTTCTCGACGAAATCCTTCACTACCGCTTTGACTGCTGGCTCACCGCCAAGCCGCACATAGAGTGTCGCTTGGCTGGCGCTACCCGCTGCAGCCGGATCGGCCGGATCCATCTTTTTACCGCCACACGCAGACGAAACGAGAATCGCAAATACAAGGAGGGCTTTCATCCGCGCTACATAACAGAATTTCGCGTTATGTACCATTGACTACTCCACTATTGCTTGGGCTCATTTTGGCAATGATCACGGGCACTCCAAGACTGCGTGGCAATTCGCCCCGCTTGCAACGCACTCTGCATGGCGTTGAACTTTGCTGATGGTGGCGACGTCGGACTCGAGTGTATTGCATGCCGCAACGCACTCCTTCTCGTCAAACGGAATCGCGCTACTCAGAATCGTAACGCATTCAGCCTCGCGCGCGCATACCCGCTTGCAGCGGGCACTCTGGGGTTGGACACACGCGGCCCATGCCACAACCACGATCCCTGCGACCCCGGCACGCATCTGCCCCACTATAGATCAGATAGAGTGGTTTCGTGAATCTCGCTGAACACCGCCGGCTGCGGCTGTTCACATTGTGCGCGTTGTACGTTGCACAGGGGATCCCGTGGGGATTCATGGCGTTTACCTTGCCGTCGTACCTCGCGGCGCGCGGCCTCGATGCCGCGGCCGTGGGAGCGGTGCTGGCGATGACCACGGCGCCGTATGCATTCAAGTTGGTATGGGGACCTCTGATCGACGGATTTCCCGGGAAGACCGGCCGTAGGCGGCCGTGGATCGTGTTCGCACAATTGATGATGGCGGCCACGATTGCTGCGATGGTCGCGATTCCGGATGTTGTGTCCAATGTATCGGTACTCGCGTGGATGGTCTTTTTGCATACGGTGTTCAACTCCATGCAAGACGTCGCGGTAGATGGCCTGGCGGTCGATCTTCTCGAACCCCCTGAGCGAGCCCGCACCCAGGGCTTTATGTACGCGGCGAAATGGGCTGGCGTCGGCCTCGGAGGCTGGGGGATGGCGAAACTGGCTGCGCGTTTCGACCTGCGAACCGCCCTTGGCGTTCAGGTGGTCGTACTTCTGGGGATTATGATGTTGCCCTTGCTGGCGGCCGAGGGTTCCGGCCCGCTACCCCGCCAACGTACGGCCGTTCGCGCTGTCATTTCGCGGTTTCGGCGGGCGCTGCAGGTGCGGGTGGTTTCCGCGCTGGTTCGCGAACCGGGTTTTCAGTCGGCGGTCGCGTGCGGATTCGTCATGCTCGGGTCGAGGATCGCCGGAGGAGCACTGAGCGCGGTTTCTCCCGTGCTCTTTACCCAGGACCTGGGTTGGTCAGCCGAAGACTGGAGTTCGCTCTCCGCCGGGCCGGGTCTCGCATGCGGACTTGTCGGATCGGTCCTCGGCGGAATTTGGGCGGATAAGGCGGGGCATCGCAGATGGGTCGCACTCACCACCGTTGGCGTCGCTGCCTCTCATGTGTTGTGGGCCGGGCTGGCGCCGTATTGGATGGACCGCGCAACGGTATACGCGACGTTTTGGATCGAGCCCTTACTCCAAGGCATGCTGTCGGTTTCGTTGTTTGCGTTGTGCATGGATGTCTGTTCGCCCAAGTTCGCGGCCTCGCAATTCGCGGTCTATATGGCGCTGTTGAACGCATCGTCGACTCTCGGCTCGTGGGTTGCCGGCCGTGCAGCACAGATCTGGACCTATCCTGGAATGTGGCTCGTGGCCGCTGCGGTGCAACTCGCACCCCTCGCGGCGTTGCGATTTGTCCGTGCAACGTCGGCGACATCGAGAACAACCTCATGACGGCACCCCAGCTCGGCGTCGTATACACCCCATCACATGTAGCGGGACCGATGGTCGAGCTAGCGCTCGCGCCCCTGATCGAGGGAAAAACCGCCGCCGAAATTCTGTCGCTTAAGATCTGCGATCCGGCGATTGGCGAGGGTGCGTTCTTGATTGAAATCGTCAGAGTGTTGTCGGCCGCGATCGGCGGAGCAAAGCGAGAAGTCGCCGCACGCTGCCTTCGCGGCGTCGATATCGATCCGCGCGCGGTCCGCACAGCAAGACGGGCGGTAGAGCGCTTCGTAGGAGCCAGCGTCCCCGAACTGCAGGACCATTTGCGCGTCGGAGACGCGTTGGCGAGTGCTGTTCCACCAAAGGGCGGTGCGCAACGCTTCACGTGGCCGATCTGCGATGCCTTGGTCGGCAACCCACCCTACATTCGCCAGGAACGGCTGGGAGCCGTGAAACAGTCGCTGCGAGAGTTTGTCAGCTATCACGGCACAGCCGATCTCTACGTGTACTTCGTGGAGCTGGCGCATCGGGTAGTTCGACCCGGCGGACGCTATTGCCTCATCATCCCCAACAAGTGGATGAGTGCCGGCTATGGCCGCGCACTGCGAGCCTTCTTGGCGCAACAAGCCAGCCTTGAGCGGATCGTCGACTTCGAGGCCGGCCTATTTCCCGACGCACACGCCTTTCCTTGCATTGTCGCTGGCACTGTGGGAGGGGACTTCCGCGGGCCGATCTACGCGAGTCGCTCGGCGGCGCCCCCGGGAGACTCGGCGAAATCTCCGAGGCGTGAAGTGCCGAAGGCCGTCGCGACTGGCGATTTGCCGCGGGCTCCGAAATCCGCTCGGCAGTGGAGCGCGGGGTCGGTTGCCGAAGCATTGGCGCAACGCGGAGCGCCGCATTCTCGCGAGCGTTGGCGCGCTGGACCATGGCACATCGAAGCAGCCGATGACCTGGCATTCGTCGAAGCCCTAATCGCGCGGTGGCCTCCGCTGGGCAACGTGATCGGCGCGCCGGCGCGCGGGTTGGTGACCGGCTGCAACCGGGCGTTTGTGGTCGATTCAAAGACGCGAGCTACGCTGGGCGATACGTCGCTCGTGAGACCGCTCCTCAAAGGCAGAAACGTGAAACGTTGGCGTGCCGCACCGAGTGATCGATACATCATCGCCATCGATCGCGGCGTGGTGCCACCGCCGCAACTGCTGGCGCATTTGGCAAAATTTCGCGACGCGCTCGAGCCCGGCTCCGGTCGAAAACCCGGCGCCTACAAATGGTACGAACTCCAAGATCCGATTGGGCCCCTGGCTGCGTCGTGCGCCCCGCGGCTCTTTTATCAAGATATCCAGACCCAACCGGCGTGCTGTCTCGATTCGGAGGGAGTGTTCGCGCCTGATACGACGGTGTGGACCCTGCCAACCGGCGACCGCTTCGTTCTAGCTGTGCTCAACTCCACGCTCTATGGCTGGTATGCTCGCCGGAGATTTCCACCGGCTCTACATGGCGCCGTGCGCCCCAAGCGCGCGTACATGCTCTCGTTCCCACTCGCGCAACCGCCCGTTGATCTACGCGTGCAGATTGACAATCTGGTCGCCCAGCAGCTCGAGGCCCCCGATCCTCAGCGCGATGACCAACTCAATGCGCTAATTTTCGAGGCCTATCAACTGACGCAGCGGCAAGTCGGCCTGGTTCAGTTGCGTTGAACAGCGGCGCTGTGGCCTTCAATCGCCACTTACTCGACGCGCGGCAGTCGAATGGTGAAACGACTAGGACCACAACGCAGTTCGCCTCCATCGCGCGACAGTGCGAATGCAGCCAAGGCCATCACGTCGCTGAAGTTCGTTGGCAATGGCTGCAATGCCGCAGGTGGGCCTGTTACGACCAGCGTAACGGATCCCGCCTCGGAAGCTACCGCAATGTCCACGGTCCGGCCGAGCTGTACCGGACCCGCGGCCAGATCAAGAACAAGCGCGAACGCATGTGTAATGCCCAAGTGGCCAACATCGACGTCGATTGTCGGGATATTGGCTTGTACTCGCACACCGATGCGCTCAGCCGCGAGGGTCACGAGCTTGCGAATCGGGTGCTTTTCGCGCCGTGGTGGATGCACCAGCGCGCGATTTGCCGTAATCAGTTTGCCGAGATCGCGCACGGTTTCACTGGCGTTGGTCGCCGTATTGCGAACGTCGCTGCTTTCGCTCAGCTCCATGATTTCATCGAGCGCCATCATCAAGCCCTGAAGCTTCGATGCCACATCGTGGTGAAAGCTCGGTATCGAGGAACCCAGAAGCGCCAACGCAAAAATATTGTCCGGGGAAGCCGGCGCGTGGCGCGTGCACGGCTCGCCATGTTCATCAAGGTGCTGCGTCACGTCTGTCTACTCCACTACCCCCGCGCCAAAACGCAGAGAGATAGCAGGTTCATCATACTCTGCTGTTCGCCGATTCGCACCTCTTACAGGTACGACAACACCCGACCTTCATGATCTCCGAGAAGCGCGGAGACGACCCTCAAAGGCGTGACGCCATGGCCGATTCAACGTTGCAACAGGGACGCAAGAGTGAATCCAGCTGTTCTCATATGTGATGACGACCCCGAAATTCGCGCCGCATTGCGGCGAATGCTGCATTGCTACGATACGGTGGAAGCCGCCTCGCCGAAAGAAGCGATGGAGCACCTCAAGCACCGTTTTTTTGGTGCGATTGTTTCGGACTTTTCCATGGGCTCGGATAGCGACGGACTCGACCTGTTAAGCCACGTGCGCTTTATGTACCCGCATATGGTGCGATTTCTCGTAACGGGGAACCGAGATATCGAGGTGGCCGTCCGGGCTGTAAACGAGGGCGGAGTCGACCGCTACTTTCTCAAGCCGTGGGACGGAGAGAAATTGCTATCGGCGCTCGAAATCATGATTGCGTCGCGTCGTGCAACGTACGTGCGGTAACGTCCGCTGCCGCAATGAGTTCGGTGAGGATGCGCAGAGTCAGCCCCCAAATGGTGTAGCCACCGTAATTCCAGCTCGGAAACGTTCGGTCGGTGCCCGGATACGCGTAGGAACCGTCGAGCTCGCCGGTTGCCGCGCGTTCAATCGGCAGCCAAAACGCAGCGACTGCCTCGGGGCCGCATAACGGCTCCACTTCGGTCGTCGTCGCAAAAACAAACGGCGACACCTCGATGCCAAACGGTCCCGATGCCATCGGCGACAAGATGGGCAGAGCGCCCACGAGCGAAGTCCGCTCTAAGTCGATTCCGAGTTCCTCTCGAGTCTCGCGAATCGCTGTCGCCAGCAAGGTCCCATCGCTCCCCTCAAACCCTCCGCCGGGAAGCGAAACATGCCCTGACCATGGATCGCTGTCGCGAGTTACGCGTTTCATCAACAGGACCTGCGGGCCGGCGCTGCTGTCGTGGAGGAGTGCCGCAACCGCGGCTCGCCGTTGCGACGAGGCGCTCTGCGGTTCGCCCACGTGGCCTGCCCGCAAGCCTGAGATCAGGCGAGTCACAAACGAAGACACGGCTCACTATACTCGGGACACTCGAACAAATCACGCTCAACCACATCGTGCCCTGCAGTGTGACCCGTGCTACATGTGGCGTTTGGTGGCACCTACGGGCAAGCGGAGAGACTTTGATCTGGTGCTGTTTGGCGCCACAGGGTTCACCGGCCAACTCGTAGCGCGCTATCTCGCTACGACTTGCACATCTAGCGCAGCGCCCCACAGCATTCGAATCGCGGTAGCCGGTCGCAGCCGCGCCAAGCTGGAAGCGGTCGCCTCCGGTCTCGAAAGGATGGCTTCGGTCGTCATCGCCGATGCATTCGATGCAAATGCCTGCCTCGACCTCGCGGCTCGCACGCGCGTTCTGTGCTCTACCGCAGGACCGTACGCCAAGTATGGCAGCGAACTTGTGGCTGCATGCGCCGCTGCGGGAACGCACTACTGCGATCTGACGGGCGAGGTGCATTGGATGCGAAACATGATCGACGCCCATCACCACACCGCGCAGCGAACCGGCGCGCGCATCGTCCACGCCTGCGGCTTCGACTCAATTCCGAGCGACCTCGGCACGTGGGCGACGCAGCAAGAGTTTATCGCGCGCTACGGCAAACCAGCCCGAAGCGTGACCGCGTTTTTCGGCGAGTCGAGCGGTGGCTTATCGGGAGGAACCGTAGCCAGCGCGTTGGGCATCGCTGAGGCGAAATCCGACGCCGCAGTGCGACGCATTGTGAGTAATCCGTACGGACTTGATCCGGATCCCAAAGCCAGACGACCTACAGTACTCGACGATAGGAACATCGGTTGGGACAAGGGACTCGGGGTATTCACTGCGCCCTTCGTGATGGCGAGCACGAACTCTCGCGTCGTGCGTCGCGGCCACGCGCTCGCCGGCTTTCCGTGGGGCCAGGAGTTTGTTTACCGGGAAGTCATGAGCACACCTGGCAATGCGCGTGGACTTGCCATGGCCATGGGATTCCAAACCGCTCTCGCCGCCGTGTCGTTCGTTATGCGTCGACCCAAACTTCGAGCAATACTGCGCCAGTACTCGCCCAAACCCGGAGAAGGTCCAAGCGATGCCAAATTGGCGAGCGGGCACTGGAAAGTCCGGTTCGTCGCCGAGAACCCAGACGACTCTGGTCAGCGTTTGGTGTACACGGTTGCGGATCCGCATGGCGATCCGGGTTACGCATCGACGTCGAAAATGCTTGCTGAATCGGCGCTGTGCCTGGCGTTTGATCCGCTCCCATCATCCGGCGGCGTGTTGACGCCTTCGGTGGCAATGGGAGCAGCATTGCTGGCGAGGCTGCGGGCGGCTGGCCTTCAGTTTTCAGCCTAGCAACGCGTGCTATTGGAGTTGGGTTAGCCCATGTTCCAATCTAGTCTCAGGCTCGTACACGCGTCTCCCCGCCAAGCCTTGGCCAAGAATTCGGCCTGCGCGCCGCGCCCTCCCGCCTTTTCCACGAGACGTAAAAAGAACCCCAAGGTTTGCACACACGCCGCCTCCTCAGCGAGCGGACTCATTCCGTATGAAAGCGCAATGACTGCCTGTTCACGACCGAGTTCCGTAACGGTGATCGCGGGAAAATCGAAAAAGCTCTGTCGCTCGCGTTGGAATCGGTCCACGGTTGCCGACGGATCTCCGACGACTAACAGGTCGCCGTGCTTATTGAGAATCCAATCTACGGAGGCCGAGCCAAACGCCTGGACCTGACGCCAGTCGTTGTTTGCAACGAGTTTGAGGATGGCAAGTCCCATGCGCTCGAACGTGGCCATAGGGTACCACGCCTCCGGATCGACTCGATCTGCCAAATACGGCAAGTCCTCGAGGTGAAAAAGCTCCAGCCAATGCACGTCTTTGTGTGCTCGAATGGTTCGCACGTAGTCGCGGAACAGCGTGCCCTTCACCCTCCGATTCATTCGAACCTAAGTGTACCGGGAAGGCATACACCTTAGAAACATGCAGTGCGGAAAGTCATGCGAAGGCATCTGCGCCTCCATCCGGATCAGAAAATTCTCTACCAAGCTTACGTTCGCGGAAGAGATCGCCGAAACACTGTGAAGTGAAGGATGAGCAGCGCGACGTTCACGGCGGCAATCGCTAGGCCGTGGCCGACGACCCAGTAGGGAAACCCAGCGAGGCACGCAACCATCCATGCGAATACAAAGGTGTCGCGACGGCCTAACGAGCGTAGCCATGTGGTGATCGCTCTCGGGTCGTAGACCTCATCCGCTGTGACTTTGTCGGATTCAAACCACCATCGAAATGCAAATACGTCCCCCGTGCCGGTGCGGCGAAATACCGAGATGTAGGTCGCGAGCGACACCGCGATTCGGCCGGCAGCTGCACAAATTCCGAGCACGGCCCACACGCCGCCGATGCCGTGGCCGATCGCAATGAGAAACGCGTTATCGACGACGTCATCCGACAAATTGTCGAGCCATTGTCCAAGTTTGGAGTACTGATAACGCAATCGCGCGAGCTCGCCGTCACACGAGTCGAGGATGGAATTGAACTGCAGCAGCACACCTGCGGCCGCAACGAATAGGTAGTCGCCGCACCATGCGAGCACGGATGCAAGCAAGCCGATGGCGATTGCCGCGATCGTGACATGATTCGGGGTTAGCGCCAGCGACCGCCGGGCGAGCAAGCGAGTGATTCGCATCGATAGCCGCCAGTTGATCAGCGCGTCGACCGGTCCTTCGAATGATTTGTTCATGCCGCGAATGAGCTTCCACTCGGCGTCGCGCCGAGTCGCTTCATCGACGATTTCGACCCCCCGGATCACATCCGCGCGTTCGTGCTGCGCATCGGCGGGCGGCGGCGTTCCTGGAGGAACAAATTGCAGTTCGATTGGTAACGAACGCGCAAACTCTACCGGTGCGGATGCGATCACCACGCGATGAAAGCCGGCCTTCGCGAGCTCGCGTACTCGGCGTTCGAGAACGGTGAGCCCACCCACAACGTGCGTGTGGCGATCTCCGGTGGTTTCGAGAAATGCAGTTTTCACAGCCGCCGCAATACTACGATGTGTTCGGCCTTATCCCGGTCGCCAAACGCGCGGTGTTCCGCTTGGCCCAACTTCGGGCGAACCTGAGAAGCCCACGCTTCCAGCGCGACATCGCTGGTAACTGCATCGCGCAGGTCATCGAGCGCAAACATCGCGCGGCCACCCGCGATCGAATCGCCGATGACGAGAGCGGCGGAGCGGCCTGGGGCCAGGACGTTACTGATTCTCGACACGAACCCAGCAACCGCCTTTTGCCACTTGCCGTGTGCAGCGTGGGAATCCTCGGAGAATGAACGACGCGAGCCAAGTTCGCGGCTATCGAAGTCGCGGTGGCGCAACCCGAAAAAGTCGAGCCGCAGCCGCTGGTGCTCCGCGTAGTCATACGTGCCTGCATAGGGCGGCGAGGTAATGACGCCCGCGGCGCTTGCATTCGCAATGACTTCTCCGAGTTTTCGGATGTCGCTTTCATAGACCTTCGGCGGCGTGGCATGGGCTCGCGAAAGATCCGCCAACCCGGCAACCAGTCCATCGACGCGTTGGCTAAATAGCCGTGTCACAAACCCGCGACCGATGGTGCGCGCGACCCAGGTCGGGTCGGTATCGGAGGTTCGCGACGAAACCTTGTACAGCAACGATGACACGCACGCGAGCAGAACGTCGGCTAGGTCTGCGTCGCGCTGCCGCAGTTCGTCGATACGCGCCGCGAGGTCTTCGAGCTCGCGGCGAACGTGCGGCGCAAACCAACGCGCGAGGCGGCGATCGCGCGCATTCGGATCGACCCCGACAGGTCGGCGATGTGGCGTATCCGGGGATGCGGTGCGCCGAGCCGCCTTGCCAGCGGCGAGGGCGGCACCTGCAATCGCATGCCCTGCGTCGCGCAACGCAGCGCGACGACGCGGCGGCGCCGTCCAGGTTTTCGCCCGCGCGATCAGCACTGCGAGTGGACTTAGATCGGAGCCGACGGCTGCCATTCCGGCTGCGCGCGCCTCGACCAAAACTGTGCCAGAACCGCAAAACGGATCGACGATCGGCTGGTCTCGTTGCGCCCCCTCGGCGATGAACTCGACGAGAACGCGCGCAGTGGCAGGATGCAGGCGCGCTGGATAGCTGTGGAATGGATGGGTTAGCGTTTCGGCGGTCTCGCGATCGGTTTGCGCTGCCGTCAGTGCCCGCGCGAGAACATCGGAGGTGGTGGCCAAACCGCCGCGATGGACTTTTCCACCGGCGCGCGGCATCGAAAGCGAACGGCGCTGGCGGGGCGGCATGCGAGGCCAGCCAACCTGGCGGATACCCGCTCCCAGGTCAACTCCCGTCGAACGCAAACAGCGTGGTATAGGTTCCGCATGCCCATGCCACTCGAAATCATCGGCCTCGGAAAACGCGAGGTTCGGTTTGTGTGGGAACAAGACGGCGACGAAGACGTGTGGCCGGCGCGCACGCTGCGCATCAAGTGCACGTGCGCCAACTGCCAGTCCGAGACCACTGGCGAACGCATCCTCGATCCGGCGACCGTGCCCGAAGATCTCAGCATTGTTACCATGCACCTGGTTGGAAACTACGGCGTCGGCATTCACTTTTCCGACGGGCACTCAACCGGCATTTTCAGGTTCCGCGATCTTCGGCGGGCGGGCACGAACACGTAACCACGACGCCACCTAGTACCTCATGTCAGTGGTTTTGATCGGTTCGGGCCGCCGATCCATCCCTCGT
>CAYQQM010000033.1:0-46032 GCA_964419605.1 uncultured Kofleriaceae bacterium
CTTGCTCGTAGACTTCGCTGATCACCATCGCCACGGCGCGTTGCAGGACCTTGTCTCGCGCTGCTACATCCCGTTGACGTGCACTACAACCGCACCACGGAGATCATCGCCGCACGCAGCGCGTGCTCGACGCTGTCTACGCAAAAAATCCCGAGCGCTTCGTGAACGGACCGCCCCTGCAGAAGACGCCACCTGCCGCAGCGTGGATCAACCCGCCGCCCATGATGAACGCCGCTCAGTCGAGTAGCTTGCTCGAAAGGGAGGTTTCTGCTCAGTAATTTGTTTCGAACACTGTCTCAAACTCGTTGACACGCACCGAACCGCGTTTGACGTTGTCCTTGACCCCACCGTTGAGTTTGACGGCAACGTAGTCGTTGACTCTACCCTCGACCTTGGCGATTTTGACCTCGTCGCCGTCGGGCGTGTCAAGGTACAGGTCATCCCCCGTCGGGGACTTCCAAGGGTCGTCGGTGGGGTCATCGTCGTACGTCGCCGTCATGGCCAACGGTAGAGTCAAGGATCAGGTCAAGGTCAACGAATCAATACTATTGATGCTTTTTGTTAACTTACCGGCATTGGCTTTGACCCTAGGTAGCTAGTCGCTCTTCTTGTTTCGCCCGCTCTTGATGGGGTTGCGGTGCGAAACGCCGATTCGCAGTTTGCCATCGCCCGAAGTCCGTCGCTTCGCCCCGCGCTCTGAGCTCCGCGTTTGTGCCCGATCGAGCGCCTGGCCGGCTTTCTTGCGTTCGCGCAGGCTGGCGCGTGGATTTGTAACCAGCGTGGGCTCCGCCGGCACAGCGCGCGCTGCGCGTGACCGCTTGTGCGAGGCAGGCTTGGCTGGCGCTGATTTTTCCGCACCCGCGATCAACTTGAAGTCGATCCGTCGACGCGCAACCGATACGTTCGTTATTTCCACCGTGACGCGGTCGCCGACCTCGATCGCGTGGCCCGAACGTTCCGCGACCAAGCGCATGTGCACCTCGTCGTGAACAAACCGTTCTCCGAGCGAGTCGAGTTTGATAAGGCCCTCGACAAACGGCGCATCCAGCTCGACGAATGCGCCAAAGCTCGTCACCGCCGAGACAACACCACTAAACTGCTCGCCGACTTGATCGCGCATCAGGTAAGCGCGGTACATCGCAACCGCCTCGCGCTCTGCTTCCATCGCGCGACGCTCGTGGCCGCTAGACGCGCCCGCCAGCTCGGTCAATGTCTCAATGGCAGGCGGCGATTTGCCGTAACCGCCGCCCGAGGCGTGACCATCGGCGTGAAGCTGATGCTTGAGCAGCCGGTGCACGAGCAGATCGGGATAGCGCCGGATCGGCGAAGTAAAGTGCAGGTAATCGCCAGAGGCAAGGCCAAAGTGGCCAACCGCAACCGTGTCCCAAACCGCTTGTGTCAGCGTACGCAGGACCAGAAACGACAGCGCCTGTGCCCCTGGCTTGAGTGCGATCTGATCGAGCACGTGCTTCATTCCGAGTGGAGTCGTTGCGCGATCAACGTCGACGACGATGCCGTACGAACCGAGAAGTTCGGCCAGCTGCGCCACGCGATCAGGATTGGGAGGAGCGTGCACGCGCCAGATCGTTGTAGCTCCACGCTTTCGAAAGAAGCTCCCAACCGCTTCATTGGCCGCAATCATGAACTCTTCAACGAGTTGGTAGGCCTGCGCAACCGCTGGTTCCCCTTTCGCTTTCACGACGTCCCTCACAAGCCGTGGGTCGTCGGCGTCTAAGACTACCTTGGGCTCTGCAATTTCGAGGTCGAGGGCACCCCGCGCTTGGCGCTTTTCGCGCAGCACTCGCGCAAGCGCGTTGAGCTGCTGCAACTCATTGCGCCACGGCCGATACGATTCACGGCGACCGCGAAAATCGCCCTCGAGCGCCGCGGCCACACCGGGGTAGTCCAATCGCGCCTTCGACCGGATCACCGCCGCCGCGAAGCTCGAGTCGATGACCTCCAGATCATCGCCGTAATCGAGGCGCACGACCATCGCACAACGATCGACCAGGGGATTTAGCGAGCAGATATTTGCCGAGAGCTGCATCGGCAGCATCGGAATCACCCGATCGGGCAAATACACTGAAACCCCGCGCAAGGCTGCCTCTCGGTCGAGCGCGTCGTTCCAGCGCACGTAGTGCGCCACATCGGCAACCGCCACCCAGACTCGGGGGCCGCCGTGCGGCCCAGTCTCGATGCACAGCGCATCGTCGAAGTCGCGTGCAGTTTCGGGGTCAATGGTGCAGAACCGCCGATCGCGCAAGTCGATGCGATCCGCAAGGTCCGCCGGCGTCAGTTCCTGCGGCGTCGCTACTGCCTGGGCGGCCGCGTCATCGGGAAACTCGATCGGTATCATCGATACTGAGAGGATCTTTTCGATTTCAGTACGAGGATCCTCCGGATCGCCGAGAACCTTTAGGACCTTCGCCGCGAGTTCGCGACGAACCGCATCGGGGTAGCGCGTGATTTCGGCGACCACAGCCTCACCGTCTTTGCCAAATCCCGACGGCCCATCGTCGAGATGAACCCGGCCATAATCAGCGGCGATGCGCGGATCATCGGGCTCGAGATATGCAGCTCGACCGATGCGTCGGGCGATACCCGTGAGCCGCGCTCGACCGCGCGCCAAGATTCGAGTTACGCGACCCTCAGTACCGCGAATCCCTGGCCACGTTTCAACCGCAACCCGATCGCCGTCCAGGGAGTGACCGCGATATTTCGCCGGCACAAACACCGTGTCGCCCGCATCGAGCGCGACAAAGCCATAACCCGCTGGATGCACGGTGATGCGCCCTACGTTGTGAAGGTCCACGGGCTCTGCCGAATCCTCGGTGACCGGCATCTCCATCCGGAGCACGCCAGCTACCGCGACTTTGCGCGGCTTTGTAGAACGGGGGGAAGAACGCGGTGGCGCAGCGCTGGGCGTTCGAGGGGCGAGTGGTGGCCGGGTGGCAGGGCGAGGTTTGGCGGCCGAATCGGCTGGCCGCCCCATGGGCGCGAGCGCAAACGCCCCCCCCGGAAGAACATGAACCGTGCCGTCCTCGACGAGCTCCAGAACTTGCGAGCGCAGCGCCGAGTAGCCCGGTTTGCGCACGCCGAGCTCGTCGGCAAGCGCAGTGAGTTTGATGCCTGGAGTTACCAAGCGAGACAGACAATCAATGATCGCCTGTCGATCGTACGTAGACATGAGATGATTTTCCTATTATCGAAATGCGTGAATGCGACCGTCGTCGCCGGCAACGTACATCGTACCGTCGCCTGCGATCGCGGGAGTGGTATCTACATCGCCGGAAAAGCGCAGGCGCCAGCGCAGCCTGCCCTCAGGCGAAATTGAATATAAATGCTCATCTTGTGAGCCAATCAGAATGCTTCCGTCCGTGGCAATACCCGGTGCCCCCTGCAACTTGTCAGCGGTAGCGAACTTCCATCGCACTTGCCCGGTCCGCGCGACGGCATAGAGATTTCCGTCGTGGCTCCCCACGTAAACGGTCCCATCCGCACCAATCGCGGCGCCTCCTTCGATCGCGCCCCCGGTGACGACCTTCCATAGTATCGTACCCGAAGGCGACACCGCATAGAGCAACTTATCGCCGCTGCCAACATAGATCGTGCCGTCGTCGCCAATCGAGGGCGAACCATCCATGTCGCCCCCGGTGCGCAACTCCCAGCGCTTGGTGCCCTCCGGTCCGATGGCATACAAGGCATCGTCCTGGCTGCCGGCGTATACCGTGCCATCCTCGGCGAGGGCGGGTGCGCCAGCCACGTGTTCCGCGGTGGCAAGCTTCCATCGCAGAGTTCCGTCGGGCCACACTGCGTGAATGCCATCACCTCCCACATAGATCGTGCCATCGGAGCCCAAGGTTGGACCTCCATCCACATCACACCTCGAGGACTCCGGCCCAAACCCTTTCGGATCGCAGCGCCCAAGGCGAAGCTTCCATTTCTGCGTTCCGTCGGGGTTCACGGCGTACAGGTGATCGTCGTCGGAGCCGATGTAAATCGTTCCATCCTGCGCGACCGCCGGCGTCGACCATGACCGGTCGCCGGTTTGGAACGCCCACTTCAGCGCTCCCAATCGATCGATGGCGAACAGTGCACCTACGTGTGAGGTCACGTAGATGTCTCCCGTCGGCCCAATCGTCGCCGATCCGGTCGCTGGACCGCGTACGTCGAAGCTCCACAGCTCCTTTGGCGCAAGGCTAGCAGCGGAGCCACCGAGCCGTCCGGTGTGGCGAGCGCCCCCGCCGGACATCGCGAAGGGTGGAGGACCTTTCGCCGCGGGCGCCGCGTTTGCTGGAACAGCGCGCTCAGCGTCTGTCGACTCAGCGTTCGGATCCACACACGCGCGACGGTCACAGACCCGAGGGCTGCGGCAGTCCATGTCTTTGGTACAGCCGGCCGCTGGGGCGCCCGCCACCTGCGGGCCCGAGCAAGCGGCAGAAGCGGCTACCGCTGCCGATACCAAGAAGTTACGCCTTTGGAAGATCATTCGAGAATCGCTCTGCGAGCTTCTCAAAGTACCGGCGCGTTTCTTCGAGAACGACCGGATCTTGATCCGGGTACATCCGAATGCCGTGAGCCCCAAACGGGTCCGTGGTGACTGGCCCCACCGGGAGCCCCCCGACGATTCCTGTCTGCTCGTGATAGAGCAAAGCAAGCACCTCGGAGTGGTTCTCGGGGACGAGGAACGTCCTGCGTCCGAGCTCCGGCTTGCCGTCTTTGAAACCGTCGACGAGCTTGGCCATAGTTGCGAGCTTAGATCCTAGACGACGGAACGATCGCGCGACGCGATGCGTGGGGAGCGGCGTGGAGGGGAGTTGCTTGTCCCGGGGAAGCAAACGATCCCCGCTTGGAGAGTTCAGTCGCGTGGGCGAACAGCGTATTCATCGGAAGGTCGTCAGGAGTTTAGCCGTATGGAAAGTGTCGCGAAAGGTCCACGAGCGACCGGAATTCGCAGCGATATCGTAGGCTACGCTTGAAATGGACTTGACCTCAATACCCCGGGCAGCCGATCCTGCAATGTGGGTAACTTCTCTCATCTGCGCCGTTTCCTGCGGAGCACTCGTCGCGGCAGAGCGGCGCCACAGCGAATCCGGACGCCGCCTCGCGAAAGTGGTTGCATCGGGTGCGTTTGTAGCAACCGCGCTCATCGCCGTGCGATCCACGGATACCGCCGGGAACGCGTTTTCAGGCTTTCAACTGTGGGCGGTGATCGGACTCGAGCTCGGCCTCATCGGGGATATTGCGCTGCTGTCGGAGCGCCACTTCGCAGCGGGCCTGACCGCATTTTTAGCCGGCCACGCAGCGTACACAATCGCGGCAAGCTATCTGTTGTCGCCAGCTCTGTGGCTGCAATTCGCGGATCTGTTTGCAGCGGTGCCCATCCTCGCGGGACTCGCGGTTGTTATTTCCCTCTGGCGGCGGCTCGGAAAGTATGCTGTACCCGTGGCGGTCTACGCGGGTGCGATATCTGTGATGGTGGTGGCAACTATCGCGGCCGCACGGGCAGGAGTTGCCGCGCCATGCCTGGGCATCGGCGCATGCCTGCTATTTGTCAGCGACCTCGCGGTCGCGCGGAACAAATTCGTGGCCCCGAAATTTGCAAACAAAGCGTGGGGACTGCCTACGTACTATGCAGCGCAGCTCCTCATCGCGTGGTCGCTGGGCGACTCGGGGTAGCCGCTATCTGGCTTTGGCCTTGCCGCGTTTCTGACGACGGGCCTTGTTGCGAGCTAACCCCCGCTTATGCCAGGCTTTTTTCTTGGCCTTCATCGTGCGGTCCTTGAGCCGGCGCTTTTGCTTAAAGGCCGGTCTCGACTTCAAAGAGCGCTTGCTGCGACGTGACATGTCGGCTCTATACAACGCCCGCTCCGCTGTCACCAAGCGTTATGGCGCAGTTCGTGGCCGATCACATGCAGCCAGCGGTCATATCCTGAAACGCGAGGTACAGGGGTCGCGACAACGTTTGGCCGCGAGGAGGAACCTGGATGCCATCGTGATTGGTCCAACACACCGGATTGGGAGAGGCGCCCGCTTGCTTTCCTAAGATGTGGATCACGTAACCGCCCGAAGGCACCGAGGCAACGCGAATCGCCTGATCGTTCTCGATGCAAGGCCCGTCCGCGGGACTGGCACAATTTACCGTGTAGGTGCTGGCGGGCCTGCCAGAGACGGCTCCTGCGGCGATATTCAGAACAGCAGCTTCACATACGCCGCTCGGCGCATGCACCAAACTGAGCTGCATCGACGAAATCCCGCCGCCACCGCCGCTCGTCGGCGCGCAATTTCCCGCGGGCCTCTGCGTCGACACCGTCAGCGCCAATGCTCCGGTCGCAACGACCTGGAACGTCAGCGGAGCCAGGTGAACACTTCCCGCCGCCGTGATCTCGACCCCGCGCTGCGCCGGCGCGGTGGCGATGGTTTCGCTTGCCCCCACCAACTCGAACTCAAAATCGTACGTGCCAGGGGTGAGCGCTTGGCTCACCCCTGTGCCCGGTGGGCAACCGAAGACCTGTGTCGACGAGCCAGCGAACGCCCGATTGTGCGTGAGCACAGTCACCGTATATGCGCCGACCATATCGCAGGAAATCCGACCGCCACCCTCGTCGGTCACCGCCCAATCCAGGGAAAACGTCCCAGGCGGGGCAGCATCGCTTACGCGAGCATCAGGGAAGCCACCACCGGAACCACAGCCAGCCAAAATTCCAATTAGCCACAGGCGCATTCCGTTAAAAGGGTAGCCGTTTCTCGGCCGCGAGTCATCCCACAGCGCCCGCGGTTACATGCGAGCGGGTGTCCGGCCGCTACGCGTGCGATCCGCCAGCACCGCATGAACCAGCACGATGACAGTCCCCACGGTAACGTCAGAAATCGCTTTCACAACCCGATCAGCCAAGCTCCACATCGTTCTATCCTTCCTCACGTCCGCATCACTACCCACACAGCTCGGTGACGCACTCCCCACGTTGTCATGGCCCATCGAAGTGGGCAAGTGTTCTACCCAACCCCCGACGAAAAAACCGCGCCCACATGACACGACAACGGCGATGCTTAGCTTACATGTCTCGCTGGGCCGCCGGGGCATTACTGCTCTGCGGATCGATGGCGCACGGCGATGGATTCGTCGCCCGCACCGGCCAGCGAGTTGCGACTGCAGGTTCCCATGTTCGACCGAGCTGCGGCACCGATCCCGATGCGTGCTCGACGACCCTGCTGAGGGCGCTCACCGGGCTGGCCATCGGCGTCGCTACGACGAGCGTCGGAGCGAGCCGAAGTGGTGCCGCGGGGGGGATTTCGATCGACATCGCTTCCATTGGCTATCCCCTGGGCGCTGCTGAGTTCGGCAGACTCGAGGCAGCGTACCAGCAGGGCTCTCCTGGTGCCCGCATTGCCTTCGCGGCGGTGAACCTCAAGGCGGTCTTTTCATGCCGCGATCCACGCGGTGCGCTCCACCCTCCCG
Source organism: uncultured Kofleriaceae bacterium (assembly GCA_964419605.1). Taxonomy (GTDB): domain Bacteria; phylum Myxococcota_A; class Polyangia; order Haliangiales; family Haliangiaceae; genus JABFXX01. The sequence continues at coordinate 7,460 of CAYQQM010000033.1, forward strand.
TCGTGGCCCACATGCTTCACGCGTGCACGCCGGGAAGCAGGTTTGGAATCGGCGCGCGCCTGGCCGAGCTGTCGTGGCATCCGACCCACCGGCGAACCACGGCGCGATGGGGTGAACTTACGGCGGTCATCAATCTCGCCGGTGCTACAAGCTCGATGGCCTACTTGCTGGGCCATCTCGACGCCGTGGTCGGGGTTAGTGGCGAAAGCGTGTGGCACGGCGAAAACGAGTCTCGATCGGGATCCGATCACCTCGCGCGCGGCACCCTGGCCCTACGCGGCGCGACCCGAAGCCGCGACGGCCATTGGGAGGCGACGCTTCGCGCTGCGTATCTCCCGGCGATGATTGGCTCCGTTGCATCATTTCACGACTACGGAATCGCCGCCGAGGCCACCGCGCTTTACAACCTGCTCGTGGCTTCCGACACCGTGGTTTCGGCGGGCATCGACCTGCACGCGAGTCGATGGAGCGATCCGTCGACCTCGATCGGTAGTGGTACCGCCGCAACTGCCGCATCGACGCTATTTGCCGGTGCGATCGTACGGGTACGACGTGAGTTGCAACCGTAAAGGGTCTGATGAATAACAAGTTGTCGAGCGAGGCAAAGCAGCCCGGAGCAAATCGCGAGCGCGACCGGAGCGACCGACCGAGCCCCCCGTCGGGGACTTCCAAGGGTCGCCGTACCCGACGGTACGGCGACCGAGAGAGCGAGGACGAAAGCCGCGAGGTGCCCGGGATGCGAAGCCGCAGCCGATCGACTTGTTGTTCATCAGACCCTAATCACACGGGGATTCGGCAGCTCGTGGCGTGGGCTTGCGCGGTGACCTGCTTAGCAGTCGCCTGCCCTGCCCGCGCGCGCGAGGTCGATCAGTTTACCGACCGGATATTCCAACTGCAGCACCTTGCCGACGCAAGTGGCGTGATCGACGCCGAGATCAACGCCATGCTGTCGCGCCTCGTGAAGGAGTTTAACCGCCGCAAACCCGCCTCAACCCGGGACCGCGAACAGCTCATACGCGATGTGTTTCAAAGCAGTCGCATCGACTACATCGCTCAAATCGTAACCCCGTTCGAGTCGTGGCTACGCGACAGCGCGCCGGTCGATCTGTACTGGGTTGCCGAGCGCGGCGTCTACGGCGGCCCCATCGACTACGACGACATGAAGATGGGCTGGTACATCGAACCCTCCCCCGTGATCCGGGTCGGATCCGTTGTTGTAGGAATCGATAAGATCGGCCACTTTCTCAGCCAAGGCTGGTTCTACTACCAAAAGGAGCGCGAGCTTCGCGCGGCATTGCCCGCCGCGAGTGACGACGAGGTCGACCGCCGCGTACGTCAATACGGCCACGAACTCGAAATAGGTTATCTCGGGCTCGGTGGGACCGGCATCTATTCCTATGCGGATTTGGCGGCCAACTGGCAGGGCCTGTGGTTCTACCGCGCGCTGCTATCGGGCCCCGATCCGTACATTGCGATCGAACCAAACGGCAGGTATCGCCTCGCACACCAATTTCACATCACCGACTACGCGACCGACGCCTGGGACGAGGTTATCAACCCATCGCGCCCCCTGACCGATCGATTCTTTGCCAAGATGGTGCGCTACCTGCGCACGGCGGTGTGCCCCGACTATCGCGCGACCCCGACGGCATTCATGAATGCATCGGGCCGAACCCAAGATCCACGCAGCTATGTTTGGGAGCACGCTCCTGACGGGGACTTTGCTTGCAAACGCCGGATCTCGATTCAAGACATCTGCCGTTAGCTCCGCCCCCAACCACCGCGATCTAGACCACATCCTCGTTCGGATCGACCGCATAGGCCACGAGGTGCGGAGCGATCGGAGGGTAAAACGCGGTTGAGCCGATGGGAAGCAGCGCCCCGAGCTCATCGACGTGAACGAGCTGGTCGATCGTTAGCGGACGCAGGATCACGCCGAGGGGGGCGCCGCCTTCGACCGCCGCGATCACAGAATCCGCGTCGCGAGCAACTTCGGCAGTGAGCTCCGGAACCACCAAACGCAAAAACAGCTGATCGACAACAAACGGATCGTATTTCTGGATCCCGCGCGGAGCGGTAACGCCTTCGGCCACCGGACTCACGTCGGGCGACAGCGTCAGCTTCCACGCGCCCGACTGGCCGGGAAACAACGCGACGAACGCCGGCTGATGAGCTACGGTATCGCCCAACGCTGCCATCTGTTTGGCGACATCTTTGGCCGCCCCTGGCAACGGCTCGACGATGAAATATCGCTTCGCCGCTTCCAGAGTGCGCTGCGCATCCGCTTCGCCCGCTCGAACGACGCGGTGGCGCGCGCCCACCACCAACGCGGGATCGGCCATATTGACCAAGCATCCCAAACCGAAGTTCGCCGACGAATACATTGCCAGTGGTTCAGCCTCGGCGAGTCGATCGCGAAAGCTGACCATGGCCTCGTAGCGACCGGGATCGTCGAGAACATGCAGTTTCTTTGGCGCAAACAGGGGCCGCAGGGCTCCGATCAGCTCCGCGCTATTGCAGCGCCACAGTTTGTGCTGAGTCCCATCGGCTGTCGTGAAGTCATACAGAGGCGCGTCGCCCTCGGCCTTGCGAAACAGCCGCTCAACCTCGCCGGCAGCATCGCGATATCCAACGAGCACCGGCTCAGCATGAAGATGGGAGTTCGACATCGCGGAGAGCTGGACCGCGCGTTCGCGAGGGTCTGTTTCTTCGTGCCGCCGAACCGAGGCTTCCGTCCACGGCTCCAGCGCAATTGCCGCAAACCACATCTTGCGAACCAACGTCCGCGGTCCCGCCCGGAACACCTGGTGATAGCGATACACCGCGCGCGTACCATCCCGCAGAAGCTCGCCCCGCTCGATCGCCGCATGCGGCGCTGCCAACGGCGAAGTCGCGGCATGCGCGACGTCGACTTTCGACGCATCCCAAACGAGTCCGCGAAAGCCGGCGATCTGTGGCATACCTCAACGTATCAGCACCGAGCGCCGATGTCTCGGCGAACCTGCTTGCCCTCGAGTCGGATCGCGTCGACCACAGCGTATGCGCGCTCCCGAGCGCGAGTCACGGTTTCTCCGAGCGCTGTCACGCCGAGCACACGGCCGCCGCTGGCGACGATGTCGTTACCCCGGCGCTGGGTCCCAGCGTGAAATACCACCACGTCATCGGGAGACGCGCTGTCGATCCCAGGTCCTCGAAGCGTGTCTCCGGTGCGAACCGTGCCCGGATACCCCGCCGCTGCGACCACCACACACACCGCCGCGCGCGGATCCCACGCAAGGTCACCCGGTATCAAGTCCCCGCGTGCTGCGTTGGCCAACGCAACGCCGACATCGCCGACCGCACGCGCCATGATCGGTTGCGTCTCCGGATCGCCAAACCGACAATTGTATTCGAGTAACCACGGCGCACCGTGGGCATCGACCATCACCCCGGCATACAACACGCCGCGATAGTCGATCCCTTCGGCGCGGAGGCCCCGCACCGTTGGCTCGAGAATGTCCTCGACCACTCGCCGCGTCGCAGCGTCGCTGGTCCACGCGGGCGATACCGTGCCCATGCCACCCGTATTGGGCCCCCGATCGCCGTCGAAGATCGTTTTGTGATCTTCAACCGCGGGCAAAACCTCCAGGCGTTTGCCGTCGGTCAAGGCAAGCACCGAGACCTCGCGGCCGATGATCCTTTGTTCGATGACCAACGTAGCCCCTGCGCCGCCAAACCGACCGTCCAACATTTCGCGCGCAGCGGAGCGGGCGGCAGCGGCATCGCCCGCAACGACAACACCCTTGCCCGCGGCAAGCCCATCGGCCTTCACAACGACGTTTCCACCGAGCTGGTCGATGGCGGCATCGGCCTCGGCCACACTGCGTGCAACCGCAAACCGCGCGGTGGGAATGCCGTACTTGGCGAAAAACTGTTTGCTGAACGCTTTCGAACCCTCGAGCTGCGCCCCGGCCGCGCCAGGCCCAAACGTCAGAATTCCACCGGCGCGCAGGGTGTCGGCAATCCCTGCAACCAGCGGCGCTTCTGGCCCAACGACCACGAGGTCGACGCGCTCGCTCCGCGCCAGCTCGATCAGGGCCGCGTGATCGTCGACTGATATGGCAACGCACCGCGCGAGCCGCTCCATTCCCGGATTTCCTGGCGCCGCAAGAACGCTATGCCCGTCTTTGGCCAGTCGCCAGACAAGTGCGTGCTCGCGTCCACCGCCGCCTATGACGAGTATCTTCACGCGCGGACTTTACACCGGCATTGCACCCAACGCGTGGTTTGTCCTGCTGATCCAATCGGCGTAACCTTCCCACATGAACATCATCGTAACAGGCGCGAACCGAGGCGTTGGATTGGGACTTTCTCGCTATTTGGCAGCACGTGGTGACACCGTCATTGCCGCTGCGCGCGAGCCGTTCAGCGATGAACTCCGCCAGCTGCAGCTGCGGACGATCGCTCTCGACGTCACGAGTGCCGACAGCGTTCGCAGCTTTGCGATCGCGCTCGGGGATCTCCCGATCGATATCGCATTCAACGTGGCCGGCGTCTACGGCAGTCAGGCGAACCTCGGCTCGCTAGCAAAGGACCTCGAACTCGCGGATCTCGCCCACACCCACCAGGTCAACGCGTTGGGTCCCCTCCGGCTAACCCTTGCCGTGCTCCCAAATATTCGGCGTGGAACCGCTAAAAAGTTGGTGCACGTCACATCAGGAATGGGGTCGATGGCGGACAACACGAGCGGCGGCTCCTACGGTTATCGGATGTCCAAAGCAGCGCTCAACATGATGTCGGTCTCGCTTGCTGTCGACTTACGTCCCGAAGGAATCGCGTCGTATGTCATTAACCCAGGCTGGGTGAAGACCGATATGGGTGGCGCCGGCGCTCCGCTGACCGTGACCCAATCGGTCGAAGCCATCGTCCGAGAGGTTGACCGCGCAACGTTTGCCGACTCCGGGGCGTTTCTGAATTGGAAGGGCAACCGCTATCCCTGGTAGACCACCGCCCAAAGCAAGGCCTGGCCTCCGCCGAAGTCGACCGACTGCTTACCTGGACCGACTTCCTCCCTCGACGTCGACTGTAACCCTAGCGCTGTCCTCGACGGAGATCGCCAAATCTGGACGCGCATAGGTCGAAGGTAGCGGTCTAGGCACGCGAAAGCGGGGACAAGTCGGCCCACGTGGGACCCGCCTCGAGCGACACGACCAGCGGAACTTCCATCGGGGCAAACGCGTTCCGCATGGCGTCGCCGGCAATGCGCGCCGCTTCGTCGAGTTCTTCGCGCGGGACTTCAAATAGGACTTCGTCGAGAATTTGCGCAACCGGCTGCGCCGAAAGTCCAGCTCTCCGCAGTGCGCGATCCGCGTCCAGTAGGCCGCGGCGCGACACATCGGATACCGAGCCTTCGTGGGTTGCGCGACGCGCCAGCCGTTCGGCATACGAGCGGTCGTGTGGGTCGAGCGATTCGAGGCCCCCGATCGGCCACCTTCTCCCGGCAAGGGTCACAACAAAGCCGCGCTCGCGAGCAAGCCGCAGTTGCTCGTCCTGGAACGCGCGCACCTTGGCATATCGCCGGTCGAACCGACCGATCAGCTCTTTGGCTTCGTGTGCTGAGATGTTGAGTTGCAGCGCCAGAGCGCTGGCCCCTTGCCCAGCAAACGTTGCAAAGTTCACGACCTTGCCGAGGTGTCGCTCGTCGACAGAGATTTCGGCCGCGGGCTTTTCGAGCACCGCCGAGGCGGTCAGCGAGTGAATGTCCGCGCGTTCCAGCAACGGCCGCACCAACTCCGGGTCTCGACTCAAATGAGCAAGCACATGAAGCCCAAGTTGGTCGTAGTCAACCGACAGAAAAACCCAGCCTGAACGAGCCACAAAGGCGCGACGAATTCTCGCCATTTCCAGGGTGCGCGCTGGAACGCGACTTAGGTCTGGATTTGTATTGACGAGTCGCCCAGAAAACGACCGCGCCGGATGAAACCGCGAATGAACGCGCCCATCGCGGGCGACGCATTTTCGCAGCGAGACAATCCAACTGTCGCGCAAGCGACGCAATAAGCGCCACCTCAGCACGAGCGCCACGATCGGGTGTGCATGCTCGATCCGTTCGAGCGCCTCGACCGAAGTGCTCCAGCCGGTTTTTGTATGACTCACAACCGGCAGTTTGAGTTCCTCAAACAAGACGTGCCCCAGTTGTTTCGACGAATTGATGTTGAAGGAATGGCCAGCCAGGGTCTCAATTTGCGTCGACAGTTCCGATTCAATCGCGGCAAACGAAGTCTCGGCACGGGCCAATTCATCGAGGTCCATCGCAAGCCCCGCAAGCTCCATTCGCACCACGGTGTCGGACAACTCCAAATATTCGGCGACCAGTGCGGGTTCCAACGCTGGCGCCAGGGTCCGCCACACGGCAGCTGCAGCATCGGCATGGTGCCCCGCGAACTGCGCCGCACGCTCGACGGAAACACGCGCCCACGAAACGCGCGCGTTGCCAACGCCTCGCACGGTATCGGGTTCCGGCAACGCTCGGCCAAGTACGTGCTTGGCAACAATCGACAAATCGTGTGGCGCCCAATTGCTTGGCTGAGTGAGATGGGACGCAAACGCCGAATCGCCCACCATTCCGGAAATTCTCAGCCCGAGATGGTGCAATGCCACCATCAACGCTTCGCGAAAGTGCGCAATCTTTTGGACACTGGCGTCGCCCAGCCATTCCGCAAGTACATGGGGTCCCGGAAGGCAGGTCCCCACGCCCATAAACGGGACGTAGATCGCCGCGCCGTTACCGGTCGAGAGGGCGACGCCGGCAAGATCACCTTGGTCTTCGATCAGCGGATGAAGCGCTACCGTGCCCTCGCCGAGTTGGCCGAGACCTGCGTGCAGCTGTTCGATGGACTCGCACACGTCGGTGTGGACCGTCGTATCGCCGGACACCAGCAGCTCGACGAACCCGTAGTGCTCGTAGCAGCGATTGATCGCAGCAGGTGTAGGTGACACATACAGTGCCTGTTCGAGCGGAATTGGCAGCGGCTCGCGGTCGTCCAGCCGTGCACGCTCGACTTCGGCCATCACTGCGTCGCGGCCGGCGGTTCGCAGTGCGTTCCCCGTGCGTCCCGGGATGTGCTCGACCTGCTGCATCGCCGCCTCGACGCTGGTGTACGATGAAAGAAGCCCTGTTGCGCCCTTGGCGCCCACACCGGGAATTCCAGGCAACCCGTCGTCGCGATTGCCTACGAGCGCGAGCCATTCAGCTAGCTGCGCGGGCGGAACCCCAAACCGCTTCACGACCATCTCCGGCGTGTAGCGCGCATCTTTGTTCGCGTCATACCACCACACCCGATCGCTCACGAGCTGAGCCAGGCGCTTGTCGACCCCAACAACCACAACATCGTCCCCCTGACCTAACGCTGCGCGCACATAGGATGCCGCCACGTGAAGCTCGCTGGCACCATCGACGACGTGAAATCCCATCGCTTCGAGCAGCTGACGCAAATGGGGCAATTGCTGCGCCAACACACCCGGCCAATCTGGCGGTGCAGCGGCCCCGCCCATCACTGCAATCGCGCGGCGCGGGATCTTGAAAGCCAATGCCCGCTGCAGTCCTCGCGCCACGGCAAACAGAGCGTTTACCGGCGCGCCGTCAGGCGAGCTGCGGTCGGTGGGGACCGCAGCGAATCCACGCACCAGCAGATTCGTCGCAGCCACAACGAGCGTCCGCTCCGCCATCGCCGACATGGTACCGCGACATTCAGCTAGTGCGCAGGCCCAACCCGACGCAACTACTTCATCTCGGAAAGGATCGATACGCACTCATCGAGCCATGGGTCGCGGCTGAGGGTTTCGGTCCAGCGATTGAGTCGCGCATCGGGTTGCTTGGCGAGCACTTCCGCGACGGGTCTTACGCTGAGTTTAGGCGGGGCCTTATCGAGCTCAGGCGCAACTGCCGCGAGCGCCGCCTTTTCCTGGCGTTCGCCGGCTTCCCACGCCGCGCGAGCAAGGGGGAAACGCGTGTGATCGCGAATCTTGCCTCGGAGCTCCGCGGTTGCGGTGATCTTGGCAAACACCGGGTTCTTCGCCACTCGATCGGCGCTCTGTTTGCGCAGCCGCTCGAGGTCCCAATTGGGCTTCCACGCCGTGTACGCCGCCGGGGCGATCTTTGTCCATTCGATGGCGTGCTCGAGCTCGCGCTCACCACTCTTGATGTACGAGGTCGGGTTGGGCAGCGAAATATCAGGTGTGACGCCTTCGCGTTGGGTCGACGAGCCGCTGATCCGGAAGAATTGCTCCACCGTGATCTTGAGCACCCCGAGTTCGGTCGCACTGGGATCGCGATCAAGCCCCATCACGGCCTGTACTGTGCCTTTACCGTGCGTCGGCCCCAACCCAACGATGACGGCGCGGCGATAGTCCTGCATCGCGCCCGCCAAAATTTCGGATGCTGAGGCGCTAAACGCGTCGACAAGGATCAGCATGGGCGCGCTTGTATCAACGCCGGGGCGCGTATCTCGCAACACTTCGATCTCTCCCTCATGGTCGCGCACTTGTACGATCGGCCCCTGATCGATCAACTCGCCGGCGAGCTGAACCGAGTCCCGCAACAATCCGCCGCCGTTGCCGCGCAGGTCGAGCACGATGCCGGCGACCTTCTTCTGCGATAGGGCGCCGAGGAGTTTGTGGACGTCGCTAGATGCCCTGCGCGGCGTGCTGTCCCCACCGTAAAAGCTCGGCAAGTAGATGTAGCCGTAGGAGGGGCCACCCTTGCGCTGGATGACGGCGCCTCGCGCGTAAGCCTCCTCTATCGCAATCACGTCTCGCTTGATCTCGATGACCTCTTCGTGGCCATCGGGCTTGCGGACCCGCAACCGCACGAGCGTGCCCTTGGGCCCTCGGATCAACTGCACCGCTTCATCGAGCCGCATATCCATAATGTCGACCGGGTCCTGGTCGGGTTGCTGAACGGCCAAGATCAGGTCTCCCGGTGCGAGTTTGCCCTGTCGGAATGCCGCGCCCCCCGGAATCAGTTCGCTAACCTCGATGAAATCATCCCGTTCGCGCAACGAAGCGCCGATGCCCTCCAGCGAGCCGGTCATCGCAATGTCGAAGTTGGCCTTGTCCGCGGGTGGTAGGTAGTCGGTGTGGGGGTCAAATGTCGCGGTGATCGCGTTTAGTAAGTCCGCCGCCGCGTCGAGGTTCCCGGGACTCTTTAACCGCGTAAATCGGGATGCATAGGTTTTCGCCAGGTCAGCGCGGACTTTGGCATCGCGAAGTTCAGGCGTTGCGGGAATGTCTTTGATGCCGCCCGCCGCACTTGCGCTATCGGCCCCCGACCCGGCTGCCGGTGCAGCCGCACCCGGCTTTGCCGCCTTGGTAAGCCGCTCTTCCAGCACTGCCAAGCGCTCCAAGACTTCGAGTTCCAATCTCTGTCGCCATCGCGTTTCAAGTTCTTCATCGGAGGCGGCGGGAGCGAGCTTCTTCGGATCGAGCTCAACGAACTCCTCGTCGGAGTGGTTCATCGGCGCGGCGAGCAGTGTAGATACCATCGCTTCAACGACCCCGACTCGCTCGACAAAGATCTTCTGGCCCTCGTGCGCAAGTTCGAGATTTCCTGAGCGAAGCGCATCGTCGATCTTGTCTTCAAACCGACTGAGCTTGTCGCGATCCGACACTCGGAGAAAAAGCTTGCTGCTATCGAGGCGAGTCAGATAGGTGGCAAACGCGACCTTGGACATCGCGTCGTCAATGGGCTTGCCGAGCAGATGGCGCTTTTCGAGCAGCAACGCAATCGCCTTTGCCAACCGGACTTCGCGAGGATCAGCCCCTGGACTACTGGCGGGGTTGGGCGCGACGACTCCGGGAGGCGCTTCTGGTTGTAACGACGACGGTGCCGTCTTCGCGGAACAACCGAAGCAGAGGTGGAACAGCGCGTAGGCAATGAGCGGTGGACGAGTCACGACCCCAGTCTAGCAGTGCCAGCGGCGAATCAGGGTTTCTTGATTCGAAGTGCGTATGCTATGGTCTGCGAGCCCTAGTGAGAATCGCTACAATTGGTTCTACGGTTGCCCCGTTTGGGTTCGATGATGAACGTGCCCCGCAAACTCCGCATTGCTCAGGTAGCACCTCTCTATGAGAGCGTGCCGCCGAAGCTCTATGGGGGCACGGAACGCATCGTTTCCTATCTAACTGAGGAGCTCGTTGACCAAGGCCACGAGGTCACTCTGTTTGCCAGCGGCGACTCGCAGACGCAGGCTCGCCTAATTGCGCAGTGCCCCGTCGCATTGTGGCAGACGGAAAGTCCCGATCCAATTGTTAATCATTTCAAAATGTTAGATGACGTCTATCGCCGGCGTCACGAATTTGACGTCGTTCATTTCCACCTCGATTTTCTCCACTTCGGCTCACCGCCGCGTCACCCATTCCTTCACGCGACCACGCTACACGGCCGATTGGATGTTCCCTGCTTAGTGCCGCTGCACGGCCAATTTTCCGACATGCCCTTGGTGTCCATTTCGATGCAGCAGCGAACTCCGCTGCCAGCGGCGAACTGGGTGGCCAACGTTTCCCATGGACTACCCGCAGAGCTGCATCGGCTTGGTGATGGCGGCAACTACCTGGCATTTGTCGGCCGGCTATCGGCAGAGAAACGAGTGGATCGCGCGATCGAGATCGCCGAACGCGCGGGTTTGCCGCTGAAGATCGCGGCCAAGATCGATCCGACAGAACAAGACCACTTCGAAACCGTGATTCGCCCCCTGCTCGCAAAACCCCATGTCGAATATCTCGGCGAGGTAGGCGAGTCAGACAAAGGCGAACTGCTGCGCAATGCGCGCGCGCTGCTATTCCCCATTGATTGGCCCGAGCCGTTCGGACTGGTCATGATCGAGGCGATGGCGTCCGGCACCCCGGTGGTCGCCTACCGCAGCGGGTCGGTTCCGGAGGTCATCGATGACGGGCTAACCGGTTTTGTCGTTGGTTCCATCGATGAAGCGGTGCGCGCTGTCGAGCGAACCGCGCACCTGTCGCGTGCAGCGATTCGCCAACGGTTCGAAGCGCGGTTTACGGCCAAGCGAATGGCCATGGATTACCTTAAACTGTTCACCTGCCTTGGAACGATCGATGCAAGAACCGGCTCAGGACGCTCAGGACGCCCAGGACTACCACATCCTGGCAACAAGCTCGCGCGCTGACGACCGCACCCGTGTCGTAAAGCATGGCGATAGTTTTGGCGTATTCGATCCCGCGGGTACGATCCGCCGCGCCGGCGTAGGCGAGCTCGGCATCTATCACGAGGGCACGCGGTTTCTCTCGACGTTTGAAATCGCGTTAGCGCGAAGGCGTCCGATGTTGCTTGGATCGACGGTGCGCAACGACGGCGTACTCGTGGTCGACCTGGCGAATCCCGACATGCTCGACTTTCCTGGCGGACCTCTCGATCGCGACTTGATTCACGTCGGGGCGACGATGTGTTTGTGGGACGGTGCGTGGTACGCAAAGTTTCGCATTCACAATTTTTCTCGACGCTCGATCGAGCTGGATTTCGCGATGACCTTCGGGGCCGACTACTTCGACGTATTCGAGGTACGCGGCATGCGGCGCGAACGGCGGGGCGCGATTCAGCCGCCCGTGGTGGATCGCGATGTCCTCACCCTCAGCTACCGCGGACTTGACGACCATACCCGTATCACGCGGATCGAGCTGTCACCTGCTCCCGCCCACTTGACCGCGACACGAGCCGAGTACGTGCTGGCGCTCGCCGCCGGCGACGCCACAGATGTCGCCGTGCGGGCTTCTTTTGGAATCGACCGTTCGCCACAACTGCTGCATTTCGACGCAGCGATTGCACGAGTTGCGGCGGAGACCATCGTCCGCAAAGGCCACGGAGCGCGGATTTCGTCGTCGAACGAGCGCTTCGACAACTGGGTCGAACGCTCGGGCTCGGACTTGCAAATGATGACTACGCAAACGCCGCACGGACCCTATCCGTACGCCGGCGTGCCCTGGTTTTCGACCCCGTTCGGCCGCGACGGTATCCTCACGGCCAGCGAGATGTTGTGGCTCGACCCAGACCTCGCGCAGGGCGTGTTGCGCTACCTCGCCGACACGCAATCGACTGTCGATGATCCGACTCGCGATGCAGAACCGGGAAAGATCATTCACGAGGTGCGTCGCGGCGAAATGGCATCGCTAGGGGAAATACCGTTTGGCCACTACTTTGGCTCGGTCGACGCAACGCCTCTGTTTGTGGTGCTCGTGGGCGACTACTGGCGGCGCACAGCGGATCGCGCCGCGATCGAAGCGCTGTGGCCACACGTGGTGCGCGCCCTCGATTGGATCGATCGACATGGCGACGTAGATGGCGATGGCTTTGTCGAATACACCACGCGTGCCAATCGCGGCCTGGTAGCCCAAGGGTGGAAGGACTCGCACGACTCGGTTTCGCACGCGGATGGCGTCCTGGTCGAGGGACCGGTGGCACTGTGCGAGGCCCAGGGCTACGTGTTTGCGGCGCGACGCGCTGCCGCCGAGCTTGCGCGGGTGCTCGGCCACGACGAGTACGCAGCTCGACTCGAGACCGAAGCCGAAGAGCTGCGCACGCGATTCGAGCAAGTGTTTTGGTCGGAACGACTCGGGAGCTACGCGCTTGCTTTGGATGGAAAAAAACAGCGGTGCGAAGTTCGCGCCTCGAATGCGGGCCACCTGTTATGGAGCGGCATCGTGGAGCCAACGCGAGCGACCCGCGTCGTCGAGACCCTGTTTGCACCCTCGACCTTTACCGGTTGGGGGATACGCACGCTGGACGCCAGCGCAGCCCGATTCAATCCGATTTCGTATCATAACGGTTCGGTGTGGCCGCACGACAACGCCGTGATTGCGATGGGCCTAGCCCGCTACGGTTTCAAAGCCGAATGCACAGCGCTACTCACTGCGTTGTTCGATGCAAGCCATTATTTTGAGGCTGGGCGTACACCGGAGCTTTTTTGCGGTTTCCCGCGACTGCCCTCGCAAGGTCCCACGGCATATCCAGTCGCATGTTCGCCGCAAGCGTGGGCTGCTGGTTCCGTATTTTGGCTGTTGCAAGCATGTTTGGGCCTATCGATCGACGCACCGCGAAAGCGCATTTTGGTCGAACGACCGCGCTTGCCATCCAGCGTTGCTGAGCTGTCGATCCAAAATCTTCGCGTGGGCTCCGCGAGCGTTGACCTGATGTTTCGCGGCCACGGCGACGATGTAGGAGTCCAGCTCGTTCGTCGCGACGGCGTCGTTGAGATCGTCATCAGTAAGTAGCCAGAATGCCAGAAGTCGGAACCATGCCCGATCGACTGTGAGGTACGACACGCAGCGTACGATCTATCTCACTCCGCACTCCCTGGGTGGGAGTGCGGAGCACCCCGGCGACCTTTGCGACCCTTGCGACCCTTGCGACCCTTGGAAGTCCCCGACGGGGGGGAAGTCCCCGACGGGGGGGAAGTCCCCGACGGGGGGATGTCCCCGACGGGGGGGAAGTCCCGACGGGGGAGGAAGTCCCCGAAGGGGGGGCGAAGCCGAGGCTATCGGTGCACAGCGATCCGAAGGTAGGCAGAGGCAGCCTTCAGGCGTACGATGGGAGTGTGTCTGTCGAGTCCGCAGTTTGGTGTTGTACGAGCTGCGGAGCTGTGTATCACAAAGACTTTCCGCGCTGTCCAAACGATGGTGCCGAGGTGCAACTTGCCCAGCGCGATCCGCTTCTCGATCAGAGCATCGGTCACTATGTGATCGACCGTTTAGTCGGCGAAGGTGGAATGGGGCGAGTGTACGCTGCGCATCACGCCACGCTGCCGGCAAAACGCTATGCCATCAAGGTGCTGCTCGGCGACGTTGCCGCCACGTCGTCGATGCGGCGGCGATTCGCCAAGGAAGCAGAAAGCGCTAGCAAGCTCGATCACCCCAATATTGTGCACGTACAAGACTTCGGTGAGATGGCGAGCGGCTTGCCATACATCGTGATGGATTATCTCGACGGCGTTGCCTTGACCACGCTGTTCGAAGGCTGCGCGATGGAGCCAGCGCGAGTGATCCGCATCGCCCGCGCGGTGTGCGAAGGCCTGGCCTACGCGCACGACGCTGGCGTGGTTCATCGCGACCTCAAGCCGGACAACATCATCGTGGTCATTGGCTCCGATGGGAGCGAGGTGCCGCGAATCGCCGATTTTGGCCTCGCCACGACGATCGATCCGGACAACGCGTCGCGGATCACGACCACGGGCATGGCGATGGGAACACCGGCGTATGCGGCCCCAGAACAGATGGCTGGCAAGCGCGTCGATCGGCGAGCCGATTTGTACTCCTTGGGCATGACGATGTTTGAGATGCTCACCGGTGGCAAGCTGCCGTTTGAGGGCCATCCCATGGAAATGATGACCGCAAAGGCGCACAAAGAAGCGCCGCGGCTTTCCGAAATTGCGCCGACGATCGCCGTGCCTCCGGGGCTCGAAGAACTGATTGCTCAGCTGATTCGACGGAAATACGCAGACCGTCCCGCCAGCGCTCGCCAGGTGATGGCGGAGCTGGACCGTATCGTACACGGCGAAGCGGTGGTCCGGCCGGGAGCCGCGGTGTTTCGTTCCGAACGTGAAGACATGCGCCCGCCCCATCAGCTTGCGGTGACCTTAGGCGTTCGGCGAAAGCCGCGGATGTGGCCCGGGTTGATGGCAGCCGGCCTCGTGCTGGGCGGGGGCCTGGGCTGGGGGTACCACCGCCGAGATGCGCTTCGCCACTTTCTGCAGACCGCTAGGCTCGCCCCGGCCGCGAGTGTTCCAGAGCCTGCGGCGCTTGAACGAACTGCGCAGGCTGCAGCCACCCCTCGATCGGAGTCGCGTCCTCTGAAACCTGCAGAACCCGTTGATCCGACGGCTATCGAAATGGATTCTCCGTCAGCGTCCAAGCGGCTCCCGACAGCGCCCGTCGAATCGCAACCAACTGATTCGCGTCCTCGCAAAGAACGACGGTCGCCCCGGGCGAAATCTCCGACGATCCTTGGGGTTCGTTCCGAAGCGAATGTTGCAACACTTGCCGGCTCTCCCCCGCAGTCGCAGCCCGTCGCTGTCGCACCTCGCCCGAACTCCGCGGTTGTACTCGCTGCTCTCCCCCCGAAACCAGTTCTCGTTCCGGAAATTGCCACCATCGATGTCACCGGTGCCTTGTCTCGGTCATCGGTGCGAAATGCCGTGGAGCGCGTGATGCCCGCGCTACACCAGTGCGTCTTATCGGCTCCCAAGACCATACGATCGCATTTCACGATCGACGAGTCACGCCGGGCTCAGAATGTGCGAGGCCCTTCGGAATGCGTTGTCGCCGCACTCGGCGGAGTTCGGGTGGACACCGTTCCCGACGTGGGCGACGCCGAGGTCGAGGTGAACATCCGATTTGTTGCAAAACCATGACGCCACCTTCGGTGCTAACCCTGGTCGCTAGCATGATCGCCACTGGGTGCTTGCCCGGACCCGAGGTAGGTGCGCTTCACGTCCCCAGCGACGCAAGAGTTGCGAGTTGCAACGACGACTCCAATGACGCAATCGACGTCAGCTACAGTGCCGACCTGGCAGATGGAGTGTTTGTCCGCGGCAAATGCATCTCCTGCCACATGCCAGGGGGACAAGGCTGGTCGCAAAGCAACTTGTCGATGGCAAGCTATCAACTGTTGCGCAATGGGGGGCGCCGCTCGGGTCCCGATATCGTCATCCCCGGTACGCCGTGCTCAAGCGTACTCGTGTTGAAGATCGAGCCCTCCCCCCCGTTCGGCAGGCGCATGCCGTACAATGGCCCGCCGTTTTTATCGCCGGCCGACATTCAGCTGGTAAGAGATTGGATCGCCGAGGGCGCGCGTGACAACTAAAGCGATTCTTACCAGCGGTATCGCGCTGGCCGCGACGCTCGCGGTGATCGCTACCGCGCGTTCCGAGACAGCTGCCCCAATGTTCGCCGGTTCGATCCAACTGGATTTTCTCGCGGTTCCCACCAACCGGCAGGCGCGCGAACACACGCTCGATGGCGCCACAGTCGAGCTGTCGCTGAAGATGACCAAAGAGTTCTCCCGGAACATCTCGGCGAACGTGAAAGTGTGCTTCGCCTGCCACGGGTTCGAAGTAGGCATGGCGTTCGTGGAAATGCGTGCGTCTGATGCGTTGCGCCTTCGGGTCGGGCGAATGATCCCAGCATTCGGCGGATTTCCGGTGCGCCATGACCCAGCCAATCACATAACTAGCGACAAACCGCTGCCCTACGACATGGGCCGAATGGTCCACCGCAGCGAATGGAACGAGGGAATCTTGCCCGCCCCTTGGGTCGACAACGGTGCTGAGCTGGGAGGCACGTACTACTGGAACGGTGGACAGCTCGACTACGCCATCTACGCGGTTAGCGGTCCCAAGGCCGCTTCCAATGCCGCGGACTTTGACTTTCAGCTGTCGCGCTCGCCGGAAGCTTATTACGTCGACAACAATTCTCAGCCGACGGTAGGTGCGCGCCTCGCGGGATCGGTGGATCTGGATTCAAATGCTGTGCTCAACATCGGCGCGTCGACGATGGCTGGCCGCTACGATCCCGAGCGCAAGCTCGGATTCGCGATCGCAGGCGCCGATGCCACGTTGCAACTCCACGGCGTTTACCTGCGCAGCGAGTACCTCATTCGGGCCACCGAGGTAGCCATTGGCGACGATCCTGACGCGCGTTGGAAATATGGCCCCGGATCCAACGGCTCGTACGCGCGATACTTTACCAAGGACGGTTTTTACGGAGAGTTCGAGCTTCCCGTGGGGCCGATCAGTATGGTCGCGCGATGGGACGGGCTGCGTCGCAAGGGCAATGTGCTCGCCGGGAATGCCCTATCCTCATCTGCTTCGGTGTACCGATATACGGCGGCGCTCGCGCTTCGATTGCAGCGCGGCATTCGGGTCAAATCGAGTCTCGAATACTACCGGTTCAGCGACTTTCCCAGCGATGTCGCCTTTCATCTAGGCGTCGCGGCTCCCTTCTGATTCGCTATCGCGCGCCTTTGCGGTGACACGCGCCATGGTCTGCGATAACGGGGAATGTTTGATACTCTGCTTGCTGTGATCTTCATCGATGGCAGCGAACTGCGGGCCGAAGAGATTCGTCGGATGAATCCGCAGCTGGATCTCATCGTCGAATCGCTGCCGACAGGGTTCGCAACGAGTTCGCCCGATCCCGAACAGCGGGCGCGCGACAAAGTGCTCGCACATCCGGTGATCGGCAGTTGTTTTGCCGAGGCGGTCGATATCACCACGATCGATGGAACGAGCCTTCGGCTGGAATTGGATTCCGAAAACGCAAATCGCTTCACCAAGTGGTGGCGCGAGACACCCGCCAAAATGCTGTTGCGAATTGCGTATCGCCTGGCTGGGGCATCCGAGATTGCCATCGTTGCCGCATCGTGCGATGGGCGAATCGCCGATCGACCCGCAGGCCCGCTGCAGCTCGGATGGGACAGATTATTTGTTCCCGCCACAAACGACCGAACGCTCGCCGAGCTGTCACTGGCGGGTGACCCGGCCGCGTTCCGGGTTGCGGCGTACCGCCAGCTACTTGCCGCTCTCGGCAAGAGCCCAGCGTAGCGCCAACGCGATCATCGAGACTCGAGCATTTCCGCCACCGCAGCGCGAATCGCCGGGTCGCGATCGCGCTTGGCCGCCTCGACGTCGAAGCCTAGTACCTCGCCACAGTGGTTTTGATCGGTTCGGGCCGCCGATCCATCGCCGATCGCTTCGTTATGCTCCGTCGCGTTACCGCCAGTAGCGCTTACTCCGCAAGCCTCGCGCTCGGCGCGCCTCGGCGACCGGAACCTGCCAAAACCACTGTGGCGAGGTACTACCTGCGGACTGCGACCCTGGACGGCACTCGCCAGCGCGTGGCACGTATCCAGCGCAAGGATGCGGACCTCAATCGGGTGCTCGTCGCTAAACGCGAGTGCTTCGAATAGCGCTCGCCAAACCTCGAGGTCTCCGGGCGCGATGTCGTCGGCACGCTCGCGGCCCGCGAGCTCGCTAGCGATCGCGAGACCCGCTCGTGCAGCTGGTATCGCGACGCGGCGGTCCCGAGCGGCGGCAACACGCGCAAGCGCAGGCAGCAATTCCACTCGATCCTCCACCGCTGGTGCGGCCGCAACCGCGGCGAGCTGAATAGCTCGTTCGCGGGAGGCGAGCGCGGTTTCGACTGCAACCGGGCCCGCTAGGGTTCCCAGACGAATCGCTTCGTCGAGGTCACCGCCGGAAAACGCGGCAGCCATCGCGGCCACCCCGGCAGCCCAAAACAGAACGTTCATGGCGCCATCGTAGAGCTCCAAGCAGTGCAAGTCATCGCCCGCTGACCCAGGTCAACGTGGCGACGTACCACCGAAATTTGACAAGGTGATGATGTGTTCAGTACCGTAAGTCCGTTCAGTATGGCGGAAACATTAACTCACCGGCAACGCGAAATCCTCGAATTCATTTCAGCTTCTATCGTGGAGCGCGGGTTTCCCCCGACGCTGCGCGAAATCGGAGTGCACTTTCAAATTCGATCGACAAACGGGGTGAACGATCACCTCAAAGCTCTCGAAAAGAAGGGACATTTGCGGCGCGAAGACCTCAAATCGAGGGCGATGCGCCCCATCCTGCCAGACGGCTCCGGCGAGCTGGTCGCTCTCGATGGCGCTCGGAGGTTAAGCGCCGACCCGAACCATGCGAAGGCGACCAGCTTCGATTCTGGGGACGGCGAGATGATGGAGATCCCAATTTTGGGCAATGTCGCTGCCGGTGCGCCTCTCCTCGCGGTGGAAGAAGCTACCGATACCGTTCGAATCGACAAAGTTCTCGTCGGTGGGCATCGCGAAGTGTTCGGCCTTCGCATCGTCGGGGAGTCGATGATCGAAGACGGCATCTTTAGCGGCGACTACGTGTTCGTGAAAAAAACGCCGACCGCACACGCTGGCGACATCGTTGTTGCGATGATCGAAGGCGAAGCCACAGTCAAGCGATACTTCCCGGAGGGGGACCGGATTCGGTTTCAACCTGCCAACCACAATATGGCGCCGATCTATGTTCTCCGATCCGACTTCAAGTCGGTCGATATTATCGGCATCGTGGTTGGGGTCTATCGCAAATTGTAGCTTCGCGGGGCACGAGGGCCAAGCCGGGGTACTCGATCCCTCCAGCGGATCGGGCAACGGCGTTGTGTTTGAGTGTGTCAAACTAGAGGACCCGTGGCCCGCAAGCGCGCATATCGCCGTCGTTGGCTGGGCATTGTTGCGGTCGCGGTGTCAGCGGTTGTGCAGAGCGCGGTCTTGGCCGTGTTCAGCTACTGCCAAGAACCGCCGCAGCGATTCCTAACCGTCCGTCTGGATGACGCGGCCGCGCGCTGGATCGCAACGAGTCGAACGAGTGAGACGCGGACCGCAACCTCGCTACAAGTTGTGTCGGCAAGCGCTGCAGCCGAAGCCGGAATCGCCGTCGCGGTCGCAATGCCGGGCTTTCAGAGCGTCGGCATGGCGCCGCAGCGACTCGAATTGCCCGATAGAGATGCTCGAGCGCGAATCATCCTGGTAGCTCCAGACGGCTCCGTATGGCTGAAAACAGTCGACATCAAGCGGCACACCGAAACGGTTCTTACGATCGAATACGCTCCGGCGCAGGGCCAGGTGTTAGTAACGCGGTCCGGCGATTCAGCGCCGCTGCTGCGCTGTACGCGCCCTCGTTGCACGCTAAAGCTGCCCCCCAACACCGCTGTGACCCTCACCGCCGTCCTTGCGCGTGACGCGGTCTTCGGCGGATTTCACCAGTACCCAATGCGCACGCCCGAGGGCCTGAGACCATGGCTCGGCGACCCTCTCGCATCGTGCGAGGTCGCCGACCCGGTGAAAGCGGCAACATCGGGCGGCATTTTTGATTGCGCGTTTTCGCTCCGTTCGAATACCGAAGTTCTCGCCGAATTCTCAGCCAAACCCACTGCGATCGAGGTGGCTTTCACCGATTCTCAGCTAGACGCTGTCATCAAGCCTCTAACGACGCCCGACGCACGAAAGCGTCTCGCCGCACAACCGCGAGCCCCGCAACCTCCACCAACAGTGGCGATGGTTCCTCCTTCCAAGGCCCCACAGGCGGAACCGGTGCCGCCAGAGCAGCCCAAACCTCCCCCGGAGCCGTCCAAACAACCGCCGCCCAACATGACGATGGTGGAAGTACCCAATAGCGATCAGGTCGTAGACAAAGCTCCGGAAGACGCAAAATTCCTGTCCGACAAAAATCGCGACGTAGCGCAAGAATCGCGTGCGGAGAAAACCAACCTCGAAAAGGAGTCCACGGGTGAAGCCGCGGCCTCCAAACAAAGTCCGGATACAACCAGCCCGGAGGTCGGCGGGCCAGACGACAAGATACGCCAGCTGGAAGAGACCGCCCCGACCACGGACCAACGCATGAAGGCGACGGATCACTCTGGCAACAAGGAGACCGCGGCGGGTGAGATCCGCGGCGACGGTGGGAGTCGGGGTGAAGACGGCGCCGGCGACCAGAGCCCTGGAGCGCTCTCGATGCGGGGCGTTGGCGGGCGAGGATCGATCGTCGACGTCCTCGGGGATGGGAAAAAACGCGGCAAACGCGGACTGCCCGGCGTGAATTCTGCACTGTCGTTCTCCGACTACGAACGCATCCTGGGGAAAGAACGCGTGGATGAAGAACGTCAGGTCGCAGCGCGAAAGAGCTCCACGACCAAGGGAAAGTGGGACAGAAACCTAGCTGCGATTCGGAGCTCACTTGAAAACTTTGTCCCCGATGTTCGGCCGGGAAACCAAACGGCACTTAAGACGCGCGCCCATCCATTCGCCCTCTACGTCGCGCGCATGCATCGTCGCATTCACGAGCTTTGGGGATTCGGTTTCCTCGAAGACTTGGATAGCAAAGCCGCGACCTACCCCCTCAACAATCCCGACCTGTGGGTCAATCTGGAGGTCTCCGTCAATTCTGACGGCACCATCCATAAGGTGACGATCGCCAAGACATCGGGAAAAACCGAGTTCGACGTAGCCGCGATTCACACGGTGATTGCGGCGGCTCCATACGATCCAACACCGGAAGCGATTCGCTCCGTCGACGGTCGTATCTACCTTCACTGGGGCTTCTATCGCAACTGGCGACAATGCGGGACGTTCAACGTGGAGCCCTATATTCTCAACCAAGTTCCCGATGACGGTGGCAAAGGAGCTATAGACGATCAATAGCCGGGGTCCCGCCCCGTGCGAGCCGCGCGATGTAATCAATAGACCTACCGCGCTATCTATTCGGTATGGGGCGTTACCTACAAAAACAGAGGTGTTTCGCTAGCAGTGAAGAATTGCAACGCGCGATCGTTTTCGTACAAAATTGCGTTGTCTGATCGCACGGCTTACGTTCTAACGGAAAGGTGCGACTGGGTTTGGAGGTCGCAAACGTCGGGAGGAAAGTATGGCGTTAGGTACCGTGAAGTGGTTCAACGATGCGAAGGGCTATGGCTTTATCTGTCGAGAGGATGATGGCCGAGACGTGTTTGTCCATTACTCGTCTATTGGCGGCGAAGGATTTCGTACGCTTAGCCAAGGTGCGACGGTCGAATACGAGGAGGCAAACGGCCCAAAGGGACTTTTTGCCGCCAAAGTCATCAAAGTGATTGCTGCGACAGCGCCGAGCTGATCGCTACGCAGGCCTCGCGACAGCCAGCA
The DNA here is from genome assembly GCA_964419605.1 of uncultured Kofleriaceae bacterium. Taxonomy (GTDB): domain Bacteria; phylum Myxococcota_A; class Polyangia; order Haliangiales; family Haliangiaceae; genus JABFXX01. The sequence continues at coordinate 29,160 of CAYQQM010000033.1, forward strand.
GGGGCGGACTCCAGCTAAACCAATCAATCGTAGCGCAGGGCCTGCGCTACCCCACGTCGATCCGACCAGCGGTGGTTACCGCTGTTCCGGGGCTCAGTTCGTGCGCGGCAACGATCGCAATCGCGGGAAGCTCGGGCTCAAGAAGGCCGCGCAGATAGCGCCGTACATCGCTGGAAACCAAAAGCACCGCGGGTCCGCTGCCCAGTTTGCTGCGCACCGCCGCGATAATGTCCTGTGCAATCGCGGGTTCCAGGGCAAGTACCGTGCCGGTTTCGCGGCGATCGATTGCACTGCGCACGGCTTCCTCGATCATTCCGTCGACGGTATAGACTGCGAGCTGGCCTCGAGGCGCCCAGCGCGCGGTGATTTGGCGGCGCAGCTGTCCGCGGACATGCTCGACGAGCGCGGACAAGTTCGCCGGTCCGAATCCCTCGGTTGGGCGCGGTGCAAGCGCAATCGCTTCCAGGATCGGCGTCAGATCATCGACCGGAACTTGTTCGCGCGCGAGTTGCCGCACTACCTCCGCCAAGGCTGGCAGGGCGATAGCGCGCGGAACCACTTCGCGCACGAGCACCGGCGAGCGGACAGTGGCTTTTTCGACCAGAGCAGCTACGCGATCCACGCGTAGCAACTCGGGTACGAGCGCAGCCAGTTCCTCGGGCAATCGCTCCGCCAGGCGCGCGAGTGGATCGCCGTGAATCGACAGCCACGATACGGGAGTCCCATCGATCGCGAGCGCGATTTCTGCTGGGGCGAGAGAGGTATCATGCGCGACCGCAAGCGGCGGCACGTGAACCGGCCGCGCGCGCGCAAGCACTGCGTGCAGGTCGGCCGGCCGCCCGGCCAGGATAGTGTGAAGCGATGACGACAACCGCAGCTCGACCTGGGGAGCACCAACCACACCCGCGCCCGGCTCGTCGAGCGTTATCGGTGCCACCTTCCGAGTGCGATGCGCAAGCGCAGCACCCACCCCAGCGAGTAGTCCGAGTGCCAAGAAAGGGCCAAGCGGCAAGCCTGGAACCCAGCCAAGCCCCAGCAGCAATACGGCAACGCCCGCCAGCGCGCGCGGCGAACCCGCGAGCTGCGCTCCGAGGTCGTCGCCGAGTGCGCGATCGCCGGCCGAGGCGACCCGCGTGACCAGCAGACCGGATGCAACTGCGACTACCAGCGATGGAATCTGTGCCACCAGACCCCCACCAATCGACAACAAGGAGTACGCGCGGGCTGCCTCCGCGATCGGCATTCCACGATTGGCCGTGCCCACGATCAACCCACCGATGAGATTCACAACGACGATTACGATAGCCGCGATTGCATCTCCTTTGACGAACCGCATCGCGCCATCCATTGCGCCGTAGAGCTGCGACTCGCGCTCCAAAGCAGCCCGCCGCGCCCGCGCAGTTTCCGCATCGATCGATCCTGCCCGCAACTCGGCATCGATTGCCATCTGCTTGCCGGGCATCGCGTCGAGTGCGAACCGCGCTGCGACTTCAGCGACTCGCTCCGCACCACGAGCAACCACGACCAGTTGAACGACCGTAATCACACAAAACACGACCAGTCCAACGACCAAATTTTCCGCTACCACGGAGCTGCCGAATGCTCGAACGACCGATCCGGCGTCTCCATCCGCGAGTACCAGACGGGTCGTCGATACCTCCAACCCCACCCGGAACAACGTCGACACCACAAGCACGGTAGGAAACGAGGTAAAGCCTCGCGGACGCGGCGAAAACACGGCCGCCATCAGCAGCGCAACCGATAGCGCGATATTGAGAATGAGCATGCCGTCGAGCAACGGACGCGGCACCGGCACGATCAGCATCGCAATCACTGCGATCACGAGAACGGCGACTGCGAGCTCAGCGACTCGTACCCGGTCGTTGCGGCCCATTACCGCAGATTAGGCCTCATCGAAAGCATTTGGTCAAATGTGCGCGGTCGGGGTACACTGGGGGGACGGATGGAGCCCAGTCGTAAGATCCGCAAGCAGGGGCTCGAGCACTTCATCAAATTTGTTCGCGAATTGCCATGCCCGTCGCCACAGGCGATGTTCCAGGCACTACACGAACTCGGCTACCGAGGGCAGGAACGGGCGCGGCGCGCACTGTGTTTGATGGCATACCGCCACGTGCGGCGGATCAAGCGCATCTACATCGAGGGCATCGATCGCGCTGAGCTGCCCCGCAAATCGAACATTCTTTGCATCGGACCAACGGGTTCGGGAAAAACGTTTTTGGTTGAGAGCTTGTTTGGCAAAATCTTGAAACTGCCGACCGCGCTCGTCGACATCACAACCTATTCAGAAACCGGCTATGTCGGCCAGGACCCCTCGACGATTCTCACCCGCCTGCTTCACACCGCCGATGAGAACCCGATGCTGGCATCGGTCGGAATCGTGTGCCTCGATGAGTTCGACAAAGTTGCATCGGGACAAAACAACGCCATCTTCGCGGGAGCTGGGACCACAAAGGACGTCACCGGGATGGGAGTTCAGCGCGAACTCCTGAAGATGCTGGAGTCGAGTGAAGTGGTGGTTCCCCTCGACCTCACGCACAGTTCGTATGCCGACCACGTAATGATGTCGACGGCCGACATCGCGTTCATCGCTGCTGGGGCGTTTTCCGGGTTTCAGCAGATCGCGCATCGGCGGGCGATGCGCGACTCGATCGGGTTCGGACGCGATCAGCTCGACGCGATGGCAGATCCGGATGCCATTGCGGTCGACTTCACGGCCGAGCAAGTAGAGAACGTGTCGAATTTTCAAGCCTACGGTTTTCTGCCTGAGTTGGTGGCCCGATTCACCCGGGTCGTTCCGTTTGAAGCCCTGGCCGCCCAAACGCTAAAAGAGATTCTGCACAGCGATGTCGTCGCTCGGATGACCCGGGAATTCAAGCTCGAGGGCTTTGAGCTCTCGATCGACGAATCCGTGCTTGACCACATCGTTGGCGACGCACTGCAACGGGAAACCGGAGCACGCGGTCTCGCATCGACGCTAACTCGCAATCTGGAAAATGTTGCATTCGCATCGTTCGGCACCGACCGGGGAGGAGCGGTCCACGTGGTCATGCGCGATGGAGAGATCGCCGTCATGACTCAACAGGCACATCCGTAACCCACCGAACAGGCATGGATCGGCCGCGACAGCGATTGATTTGGCCATTCGCGGGCCCTAAGCTCGACATCGTCGCCGAGTACCGGGGCATGTAGGAGTATGGACAAGATCGTTGTAGAAGGTGGTAACCGTTTGGTCGGCGCAATCCGAATTGGGGGCGCAAAAAACGCCGCATTGCCGCTGTTAGCTGCGGCCCTGCTTCCGTCGGGAGCCTCGAAATTTACCAACGTGCCGCGCCTCGCGGACATTCGGACCATGGCGAAGCTGCTGCGAATGCTCGGATGGAGCGTCGAGCCCGAGCAAACGGACGACGCACTTGTCATCGCCCCACCCGCCGATCTGGGTCAGGCGAAGCTCGAAGCACCGTATGATTTGGTGCGAACGATGCGGGCCAGTGTGTTGGTACTGGGGCCGCTTGTGGCCCGATTTGGCAAGGCTCGCGTATCAATGCCTGGTGGCTGCAACATCGGCGCTCGGCCGATCGATCAGCATCTCAAGGCGCTAGAGGCGATGGGCGCCCACGTCTCGTTGGACCACGGTTACGTCGACGTCGAGTGCAACCGGCTGCGCGGAGCCACAATCGTATTCGACATGCCGACCGTAACAGGGTGTGAGAACATCATGATGGCAGCCGCGCTCGCTCGTGGCCGCACCATCATGGAGAACGCAGCGCGAGAGCCCGAGGTCGAAGAGCTCGCACTGGTGCTCAACAAAATGGGCGCTAAGATTCAAGGTGCTGGGACTCCGGTTGTGACGATCGAGGGCGTCGATGAGCTGCACCCGATCGAACATTCCATCATCCCCGATCGCATCGAAGCGGGTACCTTTGCCGTAGCGGCTGCGATGACCGAGGGCGATGTTTTGCTCGAGGGCGCACGTGCAGAGCACATGGATGCGATCATCGCAAAACTGCGAGCCACGGGAGCCCACGTCCAGGTGGAGGCTCAAGGCATCCGCGTCAAGGGACAGCGCGAGATCCGAGCCGTGGATATCACCACCCAACCCCATCCCGGGTTTCCAACCGACATGCAGGCCCAGTTTATGGTCATGGCATGCATTGCCAATGGACAGACGGTCATTAAAGAAATGATCTTCGAGAATCGATTTCAACACGTCGCAGAGCTGAATCGGATGGGGGCCGAGATCCAAACATCGGGGAGAGCCGCGATCGTACGCGGTGGTCGGCAACTCACCGGCGCATCGGTGATGGCAACAGATCTGCGAGCCTCAGCGAGCCTGGTTCTGGCGGGATTGATCGCATCCGGCACGACCGAAGTGCTGCGCGTCTACCACCTCGATCGAGGCTACGAGGCGATCGAGAACAAACTGCTGGCCGTCGGCGCAAAAATCAAACGGATGCAACAATGACCCCCCCCAGCGCTCCACCTCCACATGATCGGGACGGGACGATCGTAGTCGCGCTACCGAAGGGACGGATTCTCGACGAGGCGGCGACCGTCTTTGCCCGCGCGGGATACGACCTGTCACCGGTATTCGGCGATAGCCGTAAGTTGGTCCACAGCTGCGGCGCGCTGCGGATCCTGGTATTGCGCAACTCCGATATCGCCACCTACGTGGCGCACGGCGCGGCCGACGTGGGAGTCGCAGGCAGCGATGTCCTGGATGAGGAAGGTTATGAACTCCTCGAGCCGCTCGACCTCGGCATCGGGCGCTGTCGCATGATCGTGGCCGAGCGCAGCGATGCTCGTATCGACGAGCGCGCCCAGGCGCACATTCGCGTTGCCACCAAATATGTAAACACGGCGCGAGCCTATCTAGTCCGCCGCGGGCTCACTGCCGAGGTCATCAAATTGTCCGGCGCCATCGAGCTCGGTCCGCTAACAGGGCTTTGCGAACGCATCGTCGACATTACCCAGACCGGCGAGACGCTGCGCCAAAATGGGCTGGTCGAGGTCGATACGGTCGGACAGGTATCTAGTCGACTGGTAGTGAACCCGGCTCGGCTCAAACTTAACGGCGATAGGATCGGCGCGATGATTGCCGCACTCGAGCGCGCAGTCGGGTAGTATCGGGCAAGTGTCGTCCGACCTGCGCACGTTCGTAGCCGAGGAGATCCGACTACATCCTCGTGTCGCCTACCAAGGCGTGTTATCCGCGGAAGGCGCTTTATCGCGCATCGCCGAGGCATTGCCACCTCTGCGCAGGTTTCGCAATGACTACCACGGCGCGATTTCGGTTGTGGACTGGGACCACCGCCTGCCGTCGCAGAACCTAATCCTTCGCATTTATGGCTACTATGGTGCCGATACGCTGGAGTCAGGCCTGGAGGCCTACGAGGGTCGGCTTGAGATGATCGCCGAACGCGACAAGTACCCAGAATTCGACGTCCCCGACTTGGATGGAATCGTTGCCGACGAGTCGTATGAAGTCGAGATTTCGCCGCAAGGCGAGGTTGGGCGCTGCCGCCTCACCTCGGCGTGGCGGCGTACCGTAGCATCGAACGATGCACAGGCGGCGGTCGACTTGGTGCTAGCGTGCGACGAGTACCAGCGACTCGTTGCAGCATCGCCGTCCCGGCCTGCATACCTCGGGGACCTAGAGTCCGTGTCCTGGACCCCGCCGTGCGAGTCGGACCACGAGCGCTGGACGATTGATGTGTGGTATCTGCTGGCGTTTGACGGCCGCATTGGCTCCGGCCGCAGCTTTCTGGCCGATTTGGAAACCAAGCAAGTGATATCTGCCCGCGACTTTTCTGTCCGCGCCGGCTAGACCGGCCTCGTAGGTAAGGCACTGTCCCCAAATAAGCTGATCGGCTGCGGCTTCGCATCCCGGGCAGCTCGCGGCTTGCGTCCTCTCTCCCTCGGTCGCCGTACCATCGGGTACGGCGACCGATGCGACCCTTGGAAGTCCCCGTCGGGGGGGAAGTCCCCGACGGGGGGCTCGGTCGGTCGCTCCGAGCGCACTCGCGATCTGCTCCGGGCTGCTATGCCTCGCTCGACAGCTTATTTAGGGACAGTGCCTAAGGCACATGCCCCAACTATGATCGGGTCAACATACCTGGTCAAATAGGGTGTGATCGCGACGAATTGAATCAATGAGTTAGAGTTAGAGTCCGAATCCTACGGCGCGTTTGAGAAATGGGATATCCCATCGGCGATGGCGAAGGTGAATCGCTACATCGCACCCTGAGCCAGAAACGAATGAAGCTTCCAGGTGCGTGGTGGAGCGAATGCAACGTTAACCCCATGCTCGCGCTTCGCGTCATTCGCCAAAATGACTGGTGGGATGAGTTTTGGGCTGACCGATCAGCAAATCATAAACGAATTCGGCCGCTTGCCACGACGGTGAATTGATCAACTACTTTGGATCGCACCCGGTCAAATATGCTCGCGTGTTCACTGGTGATTCCCGGAGTTTCAAGAAGTTAGCGCTGGTCCGCAGTCGCAAAATCCTGCTTCCTCCTACTGGCCAAGATTGGCAACGGTCGCACGCACTTGATCGAAGTTGCTTTGAAAATATTCCAGATCCACGTTGGTTTGTGGTCCGGGGGTGGCCATCGCAAGCACCACCGCAACTTGGTCGATCCGCGCGACGAGTACGGCAACCGGCCAATTGCTGCGCAGAGCGGTCTTTTCACGCTCGAAGCGATCGCGCATAGCAGGAATCTCGAGAATACGCTGCACGAGTCGGCCTTGCGCCATTCCCGGCTCCGCATACCGCAGCTGATCCATGCCCTGCGGGATGTAGACGAATTTATCGGACGCGGGGGAGTGATAGAGATAATAGTTGTTCAGGAAATAGCCGTAGCTATCCCAAAATCCAAGGATCGTATCGAGGGCGATGGCCTTCATATAGGCGTCGAATTCGAGTTTTGTCGCAACCACAGCGGCAAAGTCATTGTCGGGCGTTTCGCGAATCGCTTGCGCGAGCGCGTTGACGTCGGCGCGACTCCGCCCCTCGGAAACCTCGTCTTTAAGGTCGAGCTCTTCAGGGTGCGTGACAAAATCTCCAAGCAAAGGTTCCGCCTGATGGCGAAACCCCTCGTACACGTTGCCATGATCGAAGTTCTTGCCGAACACGCGCTTGAGAAAGTCGCCGGCGATCGCCTCTTTGATGACAAAAATGCCTTTATCGACGCCGTTAAAAGTCAATTGCGCATGCGACGTGAGTGGAGCAACGAGACCAAACGCACGATGTGACAGGTAGCCGACGGTCTCGCTGAGAAAGGTTCGATCTTCCACCGCGCTGTTGAGCACGAACCGCTTGAGACCATCGAGCTTTTGCGCGGATACGAACTGATCAAATTTGATGCTGAACCCCGTTTTCTTCTCGATGCTCGCGACAGAGCCGAAGCCGCCCTTTTTTCGAATTCCTACGTTGTCGATTCGCTCGCCATCAAACGTAAAGGTACATGGCACGCGATTGACGACGTCCCACTCCAGTTTATCGAGATACTGCTCGGCCACGGTGATCTCAATGCGGTGCAGCCGATCCGCGGCAAACACCTTGGAACCCGCGGGGAGCTCCGGCGGCGCATCGACGACCGGCGCGTCGGCAACCGGCCCATCGGGCAGCGGCGCCGTATCGCCAGGCATTGCGTCAAGCGCCGCACTGGCTTTTGCGCACGCCGCGAGGGCTAACAGAGGCGCAAGACCACGCACCATCTTCCAAGCATACATCGCCTGACATGTCAGCGGGGAACAATTTTCGGCCCCGTCGGCGCTTCGACTCAAGGCCTCCGAGCCGCTTATTCGTGCACGACCATGAGTTCGCACGCCTTTTCGAAGGCCGGTACGGCTTCCTGGATCTCCGCGGCTAGTTCGACGATGCAGCGATGGTAGCGCAGGGCAGTTTTGTTCCACGTTGCCACAAAGACGCTCGTGGAGTCGTCTTCATTGGCGCCACCGTGATTGCGGTCGCGGTTCTTGAACACAATCACGCGTTGGTGGTCTCGGCGCTCGTCTCGAAGGATGTCCGGCGAATCGACTAAGCGAGGAGTTGTTTTCCATCGACCGAGTCCAAATTCGCGATCCATAGCGTTGTTTGGATCTTCGGGAACGCAATACAGCTGGCCACAGCTCGGCTCGACGAGAACCGAAGAATTGCCGTGGTGAAGTTTGTCGATGGGGGTGATAAATCGATCGGATCCTGGCCACGATTTCGGCACGGGCAACGTGTATCTGACCCGTAGAGTGCCTGTGTCGCTGACGATGTCGCGAGACTCGAATCTAAGCAACGGCTCCAACCGATCCGAAACCACCGCATTCACCGGCCCGGGGTCGACGAAATGCCCGTTAGGCGGAGAAACCGGGTCGTCCCGCCTTGCGCAGCTCACGCAGCTTGCGCCGAGAAGCCACGCGACGACGCACCACGCGCAGCGCTTTCCCGAATCTTCCAGTGCCCTTCCAACGGATAGGGGGATGTCGTTCATGCCGGGGGTATCGGCACTGCCCCGCCGCGGTTGCTAGCAACGCGCACATTTCTTTTAAGTGGTTGTTATTGCTATATTTTGGACGCGATCTCAGCCCCATTCCCGGACTGCGATGAAGCTACGGCTTGGGACACTTCCCCTTGATATCGCCCGCGGCTTTCGGGGAGTTGGAGAGTGCAGTGCAGGCCTTTTTGACGAAGTCCGCGTTGTCGGCGGCAGCGAACTTGGCCAGCACCTGTGGTTTTACGTCCGACCAGCAGGTTCCCAACAGCACCTTTACCTCAGCGGGCCACGAACCGTCTTCGAGCGTCTCGACCAGAACGGGATGCAAGGCTGTGTCGGCGCAAACCGCTTTGCCGGTGCGCTCGCTGGCCAACTTCAGCAGCGGAAAGGCCGTCCGCGGGATCAGTCGGCCCAATACGACTTCTTTGGCCAGGCGCTCTGCCAACTTTGGCGTTACCGCGTCGGTTTGGGCAAACGCGATGACCTGGTCGATCCACGAGTCATTCGAAGGCGAACGCGACCCAGAACTGTAGACCAACGGGAACGCTTTGATCGCGGCCTCGGCTCGTTTGGCGAGGAAGATCTTCGACGCCTTGAGGTGGGGATAGCGCTTCATCAACTCCAGCGAGATCGCCAGCATTTCCTCACCATCGCCACCATCTTTGAGCTCATAGGTTTCGAGATAGGAGCCGGCCCCGCGTTCCGTAATCTGCTTCCACTCATCATTGCGGTCAGAGGGAGCAACATCCCCCATGCGCTGAACCAACTCTCCATAAGCCCCCTGCGCCTCGAGCGCCTTCAAATCCTTTATCGGGTACGAGCCCGACCCCGTCGAAGTCGAGGCCCGCGCGCCGCATGCAACGAAAGCAAAAGCTAGCCACAGGTGTTTGTGCATTCCAGGGAATGCAGCACATCTTGGATGTCGACTCCACATTTTGGCGGTGCGAATTCGGAAGTCCCGCGAACTTACATGCCGCGGATCTTCATCCACGCAAAGATCACGACGCACGCTCCGACCACGGCAGTCGCCAAGCTGGTGAGAAAGCCGTTGTTGGATTTGTCGTCGCGAAGAAAAAACGTCGTGAGCTTGCCGCCGACGACACCGCCCAGGACACCGGTAACGATGTTGGCCCAGCCGCCTTGGATGGCATCGGTGCCAACAATCTTGGATCCGATCCAACCAGCGAGTGCGCCAATGATGATCCACGAAATGACACCATATTTGGGATTCATGCTGTCGGCATACCACATTCAACGAAGCGGTGTTATTCAGCTCGGTTGCCCAAAAAAATACTCAGGATCATCGGAGATATATGGGTCGCGACCAAAGTGACATCTAAGTCCAATGCCAGTAAGTTAAGGAAAACATCAATAGTATCAATTCGTTGACCTTGACTTGATCCTTGACTCCACCGTTGAGGTCGACGGCGACGTATAACGATGACTCCACTATTGACCTACACCACCCCGCTGCACCCCTCGACGACGTCAAGGCCGAGGTTCACGGTCGGGTCGAAGTCGAACGTTGCCGTCAAGGTCAATGGTCGGGTCATCGTCAAGGTCAAACTCATTGCACCTCGATCTGCAAATCGTTTCAAACTAACTAGCACCTCGCCACAGTGAAGATGATCGGTTGAGGCCGACGAGCCGCGCCGAGCGCAAGGCGCGAGGTCGCAGCGCTACTAGAGGTAACGCAAGGCCGAGCAGCGAGGCGATCGGCGATGGATCGCGCGTCCTCAACCGGTCAGATTCACTGTGGCGAGGTACTAAATTACGCTTCTCAGATCGGCATTGCATCTAAGTCATTCTGGTCACCTCCTTCGACCATCAGCTTAGAATTGGTAGTAGTGCTGCAAGCTAAGGTAGCGCTCGCCGGTGTCGGGGAGCATGACGACGATGCGTTGCCCCGGCTCAAGCCGCGCCGCGTAGGCCAAGGCCGCATGGATCGCCGCTCCCGACGACACGCCCGCACTGATCCCTTCGCGCGCAGCCAGCCGCTGCATGCCCTCAAAGGCATCTGCGTCGCTGATCCGAACGATCTCATCGATGATGCTCGCCTTGAATAGACTGGGTACGAATCCGGCACCAATGCCCTGAATCTTGTGGCGCCCGGCACACCCGCCGGATAGCACGGGTGAACTATCCGGCTCGACCGCAACGATGCGAATGCCTGGACAGGAGGCCTTCAGTGCCGCACCCACGCCAGCGATCGTGCCGCCGGTCCCAACGCCAGCGATAAAGGCGTCGATGCGGCCCTCGGTTGCCGCCAATAGTTCCTGCGCCGTGGTGGCTTGGTGTACGGCGGGGTTGGCGGTGTTTTCGAACTGTCGGGGAACAAAGCAGTTCGGCGTTTTCTTTGCGAGCTCGTCGGCCTTGCGCACGGCCCCCGCGAGGTCGGCTTTGGCCGGCGTTAGCACCACCTCCGCCCCGAATCGCTTGAGAAGGTAGATGCGCTCGGTGCTCATCGAATCCGGCATGACGATGATGCAGCGGTACCCCTTGGCCGCGCACACCATGGCCAGGCCGATTCCGGTGTTGCCGCTCGTCGGTTCGATGATCGTCGTGCCGGGATGGATCAGGCCATTGCGCTCCGCCATTTCGATCATATGAGCGGCGACTCGGTCCTTGATGCTCCCTCCCGGGCTGAACGACTCCAACTTGGCTAAGACTTCGGCGCCAGAGGCAGGAGCAAGCCGACCGAGGCGAACCAGGGGCGTGTTTCCGAGCAGATCGAGCACGCTGTCGGCGATCTGCCGGCCGGCTTTCCGAGCGATGTCGTTCATCGCACCACCGCGAGTCCAAGGAGGGTTAACAGAGCCGCGAGCACAGGGGTCACCAACCACAACCACAGCATGCGCTGCGTGCCGCGGCCGCCAAAAATACCGGCGCGCCCTTCCTTCACCAGCGCAACGCCGAGCACAGCAGCTGCGTTGAGCTGCACCAGCGACTGGGGCAGTCCGAGGCGCGAAGCAACGATGAGCAGCGACGCCACGACAAGGTTGCAGATCGTCGCTGTCAAAAGTCCCATCGGGACCACATCGCGGGCGATGGTCCGCGCCGGACCGCGGAACAGCGCCGCGCCGATACCGAACAGCGGCGACAACACCAACAGGCCCGTGGCAACATCGAGTGCCCCGGCGGCCGCGAGAGGCCCGGCTGCATTTGCAACATTATTGGCTCCGATTGCGAGCGAGACGTAACACGCGCTAGCGACGAGTAAGCCGCGCAACCAGCGCTCGTGATGGTGGATCAGTGAATGAATGCGTCCCCCACCGTACAGCGGATACAACAGGCGAACAGCAGCTGCGCACAACACAAAGCTCGCAAGCGGCAGAAAGATCCACGCCGGAATCAAGCGGTGAGTCAGCGTGTCTGTGGCGAGATTGCCGTGAAACGCGCCGAGCGCGACAATGGCGGCGACCGTTACCCATGAGGTCGACTGCGGAATCCCTACGAGGTTGGCGATGAGCAACGACGCGTTCGTCGCCACGAGGACGATCAGGGTCGTCGTGGGTGCAAAACTGGTGGCGGGAACAATGCCCGACGCCAGGGTCTTGGCGACATGGGAGCCGAGCAACGTGGCGCCGAGGATGACAAAGACCCCGAAGGCCACCGTGGCCATTCGCGGCGACACCACGCGCGCTCCGAGCGCTGGACCAAACGCCGGTGCTACCCCGCTCGCCCCCATGTTGACGGCAAACCACGCGCCGATCGCGATGAGTACAACGCTGGAGCTCAACGGGAAACTCCTTCGCTCACAGGCGGTATCATCCCGCGCTCTCGCGGCTCGCAGTCGGAGCAACGTGTAACCCGCACTCCTTGTTCTCCGGATCTTCCCACCACCACCGGCCCGAACGCGGATCTGCGCCTTCGGCCACCGCGCGCGTACACGGCGCACAGCCGATCGACGGATAACCGCGGCGATGCAGCACGTTGACGAGCACATTGCGACGCTCGACCTCAGCCCACAGCGTTTCGTCGCCGACGAGCGCGAGCGGGTTGAGCTTGGCGATGCCGCCATGATCGGCATCGTGCTCAAGCGGCGACAAGCTCACGCGCGTAACCGACTGGGCGCGCCGCTGCCCGGTCATCCATGCCGCCGCGCCGCTCAACGCGCGCCGCAGCGGTTCCACTTTGCGAATTCCGCAACACTCGCGGCGATTTTCGATCGAATCGTAGAACGACAGCGGCCCCTTGGTTCGCAGCATCGGCTCAAGCCGCGCAGGATCGGGAACGACCACCGCGAACTCCAGTGCATAGCGCTCGCGCAGCGACGCCAGCAGGCGATACGACTCCTCGTGCAGGCGGCCCGTGTCGAGCACAAATACCGACGGACGAGCCTGTGGCGCCAGAGCCTGTGCGCTGGCCGCCACCGCGTCGATGAGCAGGCTGTCCTCAACGCTCAAGCTGCAGGCCACGCGAAGGCCCGCACCAAATTGTGCAACGGCCCAATCGACCCAGTCCGTCCAAGCTGCTGACTCCTGCGGGGTAGACATCAGTCTACTATAACGGATGACCTGTCTCGTAAAAAGGAGGGTCCTCCGTTATCTTGTCATGGCGCTTTCCTGCGCCTCACGCCGAGTCGCCTAGCCTTCGCCGCACGACGACCCTCACCATCGGCTGATCGGGGTCGCCAAACTGCTCGATCCACATGCGGCGCAACGCCTCCACTTCCAGAATGCGTTGCTCGATCGGTTGCGACAGCCAGTACTTGACCGAATCGCCCTCGGTATCGTCACTCAGGCGCGTACGGCGCACCACGCGTTCGATATCACAGCGCGAGTCCCCGAGCGCCCCGCCCGTCGCCAATAGCTGTCACGACCGAGATGAAACGAAGCGCTCGACAATGATTTCGACAATGAACGGATAGGCAATCTATTGTATTTATTATGCATGACGGCGCCCCAGCTCGTCGAGGGTGATGACAAAAGGCACACATTACGCTAAGCTGTCACACGATGTGAAGTCGTTCCGCTGGAGCCACCAGAAAAATGAACTCTTGAAAGCACGACGAGGCATCTCCTTCGAGGAAATCGTGCTTGCCATTGAGGCGGACGGACTGCTGGATGTCGTTGAGCACACCAACCCGAACAAATATCCTCATCAGCGAGTATTGATTGTCAAAGTTGAGAACTATGCCTATTTGGTTCCCTTCGTTGAACAAGAAGGCTTCTACTTTCTAAAAACCGTGATTCCAAGCAGGAAAGCTACCCGTAGCTACCTAAGAGGTGACCTCGCATGAAAAAGCGTCGACCTTCGTATGAAGACCAACTCGTCACTGAATATGCAAAAGGCCGATTTAAGTCGGTGGTTCGCTCGAGTGCAGAGCTCGACCGTTTCAGAACGGCGGCTCGGACGACCTTCATCAAGGACCGAAGGGTCAATGTGAGGTTGTCCTCACCCGATTTAATGGACATCCAGGCCCGAGCTGCCGAGGAAGGAATTCCCTATCAAACGTTGATCGCGAGTGTCCTGCACAAGTTCGTAACGGGTCGGCTCACTGAAAAAACCTCGCGCCTTTCGACAAGCTTGAGCCGCGCCAAACGAGGCCGGGCCGCCTAGCCCCGCGGTTAAGCGCAGCCGGTGGCAATCGCAAGCGCGCGGCACACCGCACTCATTTTTTCGTCGTCCAACGTAGTCACGTAGCGACGCAATTCCGACTGCCGAACGGTAAAAAGGTTCACGCGGTTGATCTAGGCGTGTTCTTGGACCAGACGAGTGGCCAGCCAGATCTAAACCTTGGCGACGTAGCGACCATCAATACCGACACCGGCGCTGTGACCGTCGGTGGTGCGGCTGTCAACGTGAAAAGCGACACTCGAGCTCAATCAGGTGCACCGACGATTCGCGTCTTCATGGTTCGCAGTCTCACGGCAGACAAAGTGAGCGTCACCGGAACGAACGCGCTCGCGATCGTCAGCAACGGCGAGATCCGGCTCAATGACCTATTTGATCTGTCGGCGAAAGGTACCACGGCGGGCTCAGGGGCATTTGACGACGGCACCTGCGTAGGTAAAGCGACAGCTATAGTTCCCAACAGGCAGTACCGCGGAGGCACGGGAGGTGGCGGCTTCGGCTCCCCAGGTGGTCGCGGCGGAGAAGGCCGAACTTCTCAAGGACACGACGATGGAGGCGCTGGTGGCACTCCGAGCGGCATTCCGCAGCTCACCCCTTTGCGTGGAGGTTGTAGTGGAGGCGGAGCGTCCGGCGGCCGAGGAGGTGGCGCACTTCAACTGGTAAGCCGCTCTCAGATCGTCGTCGGCGGTATCATCGCTACAAACGGGAGTTCGTACTTTACTGCGGGCTCGGGAGGCGGCATTTTGCTCGAAGCGCCGATCGTCGACGTTGCAGGACGTGTGGTCGCCAACGGGGCTTCTGCCGGCATCGAGAACAGCGGCGACTGCAAGCCGGGACAAAACGGCCGACTGGACGCGCAGCCTGCGTTGGGAAGTCCCTCGTGTGGCCAATTCATCCTTCTCACGGGTAGCGGAGGAAACGGCGCTGCTCTGAACATCGAAGCTACGAATGGGGGCGACGCCTTCTTCGGCAACGCCCTGGTGTTCGGAGGTAACGGCGGAGGCGGCGTCGGTCGCGTTCGGATCAATACCGCGCCCGGTGGTCAACGTGGCTCGGGAGTCTTCTCGCCAAACCCGACGCACGGTGCGCTCACGACACGATAGGTCACCCCGACATTCTCGGTTGTTGGGAAGTGGAGTCAGACCATCGGCAGGCGGCCGGCGACCCTTTGAGAAATTACGTGGGCCCAGGAAGCTGCGGTTCTCCGTTCGCGATCGGACAGAAGCAGTCGACGTGTTTTTTGGTAATCGGATTGACGAAGTTTGCCAAGCAAAGCGTGGGACCTACAGCTGGAAAGGAGTACCCGACTGCCATGCACATCTCGTTGGTGGCAGCACTCGATCCTTGAAACACCGTCGTCTTCGAATTCGGATCAAGTTCGTTGTTGTTGTTGTAGGTACAGGTCCACGACACCTTGCCGGATTCCACGGTGTAGAACGGCGACGAGTCCCACAATGCCCTGCCCGGGTGCTCCCACTCGTTGCTCTGGAACATCATTGTCTGGCCGTCCTTAACCTCGGTTAGCACGGCTTGTTTGTGCGCGTGAGTCGACATTTGCCAGAACTTTCCCGCAGGAGCAGGGCAATTGGCCTCAGCCTTTGTGCCGACTGCGCCAGGCGGAATCGAGATGTCGTAGTTGTATGTAATGTACGGGGCGGTTTCGGTATATTCAGTTGCGTCCGGCAAAGCGTACGCTTCGAGATCGACGCTGGCGACGAGCGGCTTGTCCGACCTGTTCAGATAGTGCATCTGAAATGCGCCGAGCGAATTGGGTTGAATCACTTGCGCAAGCGGCTTGCCAGCGCCGTCATCCGTCGGCAGCTGTTGTTCGGAGTGCGAGGTCTGTGACGCGAAAACCCACGAGGGTTGGTTCAACCCCTTCTCGAGACTAAAACTGCAATCGTCACCAGCGGGTCCTTCTGCGTGTTCGGGTCCGCCGACGTAAAAGATCATGTGGTGGCTGCCGGACGTCATGTCGGAGACCCAGCGATTGATGGCGACCGGCTTGGTGTTCGTGGTGCGGAAGTAGAAACACTTGGTCACTTCCTCGTTAGGCATGATCGTCACGTCCGAACTCTTCACCTTAAAGGCTGGAGCGTTGTCGGACGAATCTGTGCCACACGCAGCGACGAACAAAATCAAAGCACTAGCCGAATACCGCATGGCAAATAGGTAGCATGGCTACGGCGAAGCTGTCTAACAGAATAATTGCGCGTAAAGTCACCAGGAAATGGCTGAGTTCGATGTGGATTTGTTCGTAATCGGCGGTGGATCGGGCGGAGTTCGGGCAGCGCGGGTCGCGGCGGAATACGGTGCCCGCGTCGCGATCGCCGAGGAGAATCGCTGGGGAGGCACGTGTGTCATCCGGGGTTGCGTCCCCAAAAAGCTCCTGGTGTATGCCAGCGAAGTCCAACATTATCTCGAAGACGCGCGCGGCTATGGTTGGACCATCGGCGCTGCGAATTTTTCGTGGCCGGAGTTGATCGCGGCCAAAGATCGCGAGATCGCGCGCTTGTCGGGCGTGTATGTGCGGCGGCTGCAACGCGCCAATGCGCGCCTCATCGAAGGCCGAGCGCACCTGGTGGATCCGCACACGGTCGAGGCGGCGGGCGAGCGCATTACCGCAGCGCACGTGCTGATCGCTACCGGAGGAGCGCCAAAGAAGCCGGCCGGCTCGTGGATCACCTCCGACGATGCATTTCACCTCCCAGAGCTTCCGCGCTCCATCGCAATTCTCGGCGCTGGATACGTTGCAGTCGAGTTCGCGCACATCTTCGCCGGCGGCT
>CAYQQM010000034.1:0-42083 GCA_964419605.1 uncultured Kofleriaceae bacterium
AGCTGCTACATGCTTCCTCCTCAATCAGGCTTTCCTGGCGCACGCGAGGTACTAGGTACCAACCAGCGGATTTTTGACTGGCACGCCTGGAAACCGGTTGAAGTCGCGATCGGCACTATAGAGAGTGGTGCAGGCATGATGTAGAGCGATTGCGGCAACACGGGCGTCGTGGATCTTGGCACCAGTGACCTTTGCTTCGCTAAGCAGGTCCGCCAAGGTTGGCCAGTACGACATCGTTGATTCCCCGATGACTTGAAGCGTTGGGGATTCAAACCAAATGTGGATTTGCTCAATCGCAGCGCCGAGGGGTGTCGGCGGCGAGAAAATCTTGGGATGCGTGACGACCGCGAGGAATTCGTGGACAGCGTTCCAAGTGATTGCCCATGGACTCTTTGCTTCGGCTGTTGCCACGATGAAAGCTTGGGCGCGTTCATGAAACGGTGACTCAACTCGATGCGCGTACACTAGAATGTTGGTGTCAACGAGAATCATCCACCGCGGCCCTCATAAATAAGTTCGCGAACGGCATTCCAGTTTTCCAGATCGACGCCGGGGCGGAGGCCGTCTCCTTTGAAACTGCCGTCTCGCAGTTTGAACGATCGCTGCTGCTGATATTTCTCAAGCATGGCGCGCAAAGCTTCCTCAAACAGGTCGCGCAGGGTGATCTTTCGCGACTCCGCGACCTTCCGCGCGCGCTCCAATAGTGAGTCAGGCATATCAATGCTCGTGCGCATATGCTTAAGCATACATACTTGCCTGCTCTGGTGCAATAGTTCAAAGCGTTTCGGGCGCTTCGAGGCGACACTGTTGATGATCTCGCGAACTCACCGGGATGTAGCAGCGGTTGCATTGGCGACCACCGGCAGGAAGCTACTCGCCTACATGTAGGCGGCTAGTCCTTCGCTACTGTATGGATGGCTATTCCACAAAGCCGGTAACGATACCGGCGATGGCTTCACTGGCCGTGAGGCCCGGCGACTCGATTCCCAGCAGGTTCACCAGACGAGGCGCACCCAATGCAGTGGACTCCGCAATGACAAAGTCTGCAGCGGGCTCACCAGGGCCGTATAGCTTGGGACGAATGCCCGCATAGTCGGGCTCAAGATCGGTATCCGCAACGTCGGGCAAATATCTGCGCAGTGCCGCGCCGAAGCGTGTGGCCTTTTGGGGATCGACGTCGTAGCGAAGTTCCTCGATGTATTCGGCATCCGGGCCCGCGGTCACCTTGCCGCTAAGGTCAAAGGTAATGTGGATACCGAGCCCTGCGTGAACGGGTACCGGGTACAGAAGCGGCCCACCGGCGAGCTTAGAGTGTCGCGCCCCAAGGCGAAAATAGTCGCCTTTGCAGGGGCGTAGTTGATAGCCGAGTCGATCGCGCGTTACTCCAGCTAGCGCAGCGATGTGCGTTGCCCCCAGCCCTGCCGCATTGACCACCCACTGCGCCCACACTTCGTGAATTCCGCCTGAACCACTGCGAGCGCGAACGCGCCAACCCCGTTGTTCCAGATCCAATCCGATCACATCGTGGCCCAATGCGATCGCGGCCCCTGCCGTCTCCGCGTCGCGGCGATAGCTGTCCATCAATGCGTGAACATCGACGATCCCGGTCGCCGGAGACCACAACGCAGCCACCGCGCGCACAGCGGGTGCGCGGCGCGCAACCTCCTCGTTGTCGATCAGCCAGGCCTCGGCGCCGTTGGTCGTGGCTTGAACGCAAATCTTCTCGAGAGTGCTGCGTTCGCTGTCCGCAGCAGCCAACACGAGTTTCCCACACCGGCGATACGGGATCCCCTCGCGTTCACAACGCCTGTACAGAAGCTCGCGCCCTGCCACACATAGACGTGCCTTCGCGCTTCCGGTCGGATAGTAAAGCCCAGCGTGAATCACACCGCTGTTGCGACTGGAAGTCTCCTGGCCCACGCGCGCGTGGCGCTCGACAACGAGCACCGAGCGGCCCGATCGGGACAGAGCCGCAGCGCATGCCAGCCCCACCGCACCCGCCCCGATCACCACCACATCGACGTCGTTCACTCGACCTTTATCCTAGTGCCGTATAGACATTCTGTATGTCGTCGTCGGACTCAAGCGCGGCTACGAGCTCCATAACTTCGTTGGCTTTGTCGTCCGGCAACTCGGTCAGTGTCTGGGCTACGTACTCGGATTCCGAGGACATCGGCGTGAGACCACGGCTCTCGATCGCTGCCTGCATTCCACCGAAATCCGCGAACGCACAGCGAACAAGCAACTGTTTCTCACCCTTTTCGCTTTCACCGTGCTCGAGCGCTAGCAAGCCATGGTCGATCAAGTCGAGTTCCAGCGCGTCCGCATCGAGTCCGTCGGGGCTGAGCCGAAACACGCCCTGGCGCTGGAACATGAAGGCCACACTCCCGGTCGTTCCCATGTTGCCGCCATGCGCCTTAAATGCGTGGCGCACGTTTGCTACAGTGCGGGTAACGTTGTCTGTAGCTGCCTCGGCAATCAGAGCGATACCGTGGGGTGCGTAGCCTTCGTAAAGAATAATATCGTAGTCGGTTGCGCCCTGACCACTCGCTTTCTTGATCGCCGCTTCGACCTTGTCCTTTGGCATATTGAGCGCTCGGGCATTTTGCAATGCTCTCCGCAGTGCGGGATTACCCTCCGGACTTCCTCCCCCACTTTTCACCGCGATCGCGATGTCTTTACTAATCTTCGAGAATTGTTTCGCAACGCGGTCCATGCGCGCGAAGATGGTGTGTTTACGTTTTTCAAAAGCTCGACCCACAGCGGCGTACCGTACCATCAACCGTGGGTTCGTTATCCAGAAGAGTTCGCGGGAAATCTTCGGACGTCATTCATGGGCCCGGAGCTCAGATAGCGGCGGCATCCTCGCAAGGCCGCGAAAGCGCCATGCCACGCCGAGGACCACCACAATCGCCAGACCGCCGCCAACAACAATCGCCGGCACCGTGCCGATCAACGCGGCGGCAACACCTGACTCCGCGGCGCCGAGCTCATTCGACATGCCGATGAAAACGTAATGAACCGCGCTAACGCGGCCGCGGATGGCATCGGGGACGATCATCTGCTCGGCGGTAAGTCGGATCACCACGCTGATGTTGTCGAGAGCTCCCATCACGACAAGGAGTCCAACCGATAGAGGAAAGGAAGTCGACAATCCGAATGCGATGGTGGCGGCGCCAAACAGCGCGACCACGATGAGAAGCACCCGCCCCGGTCGACGCCACGGCAAGAGATGACCGCCGATCACCGCCATCCCAACGGCTCCGATCGACTGTGCTGAGCGCAGTACGCCGTAGCCGATCGGCCCAACGTGCAAGACGTCCACGGCGACCGCCGGTAGCAGCGCCGTAACCCCTGCGAACAGTACTGCCAACATGTCGAGCGTCATCGCTGGCAAGAGCAGCGGCGACCGAAAAATAAAACGAAGGCCCACGCGCCAATCGGGTCGCCCATCGCCGGTGTTCGACCCGGTCGTAGCCACGCGCGGCGGTGGCAGCGAGCGGTAAAATGACCCGCTGGCGACCCCGGTCAGTGCGACAAAGCCGTAGATCGCAGCTGGCTGTACGATCGCGAGCGCGAGGCCGACCAGCGCAGGCGCGCCAATCTGCGCAGTCTCTTGCACACTGGCGCTGATGCGATTGGTCCGCTCCAGCTCGCTGCGCGGCAAGATCAGCGGGATGAGCGATGAGCTGGCCGGCGCGTGGATCGCCGTCAGACATCCTTGCAAAAACAATAGCGCAAGATACATCGGTACAGGCGCATCGATGGAAGACGCCACCGCCAGACCCACGCCGATCAACCCTGTGCCGAAAGCGGCGAACGCGGTCAGCGTTCTGCGATCGCTGCGGTCGACAAGCGCGCCGGAGGGAACAAATAGCGCGATGACTGGAATTACTTGCACCGTGCCGACGAGGGCAATGACCAGTTTGGAATGCGTCCGGTCGTACAGCTCCCACAACACCGTCGCGCTGATTACGGCGCGACCAAACGTGTTCAGGGATCGCGCGCCGACCAACCGCAAAATCAGATGAAACACAGCGCTCACAAGTCGGCCCATAGTACCCGGAGGGTCCAGTCAACGAGTTCCCGCGGTGCCAAAGGTGCTGCCCGCGTGTGCAAATTCGAAATCATCCCCTGTGCAACGATCGTGCGCTGATGCACGTTTTTGCGCGACAAGCCATTGAAATCACGCGCAGGGCTCCTTGGCACAGCCTTCGCTATATCGCCAAGAACGGAGGTTACCCAATGCGTCGATTCACCAATAGCCTGCCTATGTTGCTCGCGATGCTGTCGGTTCCGGCACTCGTTCCTGGATGTGCCGACACTACGTCGACAAAGGGCCAGCAGATCACGTGCACCACAAACCCCGACACCGGCGCGGTTCTCGAATGCGCGCCGGGACCAGGCAGCGGCTCGAGCGCGAACACGTGTCGCGACATCGATGAAGACGGCGATGGAGAGCCCCACGACGCAGACGATGACAATCCCAAAGCGCCCGTGGAAACGCCGCTGATGTTTGCGCCGAAAGACGGCAGTGATGACACCGGCGTCGGCGATGACAGCGATGACAGCAATGACAGCGACGGCGACGGAATCCCCGACGCCGACGACTGCGACGAACACAACGGCGAAGACGATGACTCCTCCGATCATCCCTACGACATTCGGCCGCAACTCGGCGCAACCACCGCCCCCATCGCCGACGCATTTGCGTCAAAAGGAGCGGCGCCAGCTGCGATCGTTTCCGTGACGATGGAAGGCGGATCGTGGCGCCTCGCCGAGCTGCAAGCCGGTACGCCGTTCATCGTGACCCAAGACGACTGCGACCACCCCGGAAACCGCGACATCGGCCGGGACCGCGTGTTCGTAACTTGGAGGAACGCCGTCGGTGGCGCAACCGAGACCGACCACCTCGATATTCGCTACTGCAAGTAGCCCAATAAACGTAGTATGTATCGGGCATGGGCAGTCCCGAGTTCGCGAAGCGGGTCGTCGTAGAGCAGCCTGAGCTCAACCGTTCGCCGGATCTCGGGCCGCAGGTCTTCGGATCGCCCCGCCCACGTCAGCTTCACCGGATTCCACTCGTATTTGGCCCGCCCGGGCTCAAAGCCGATCCGTTCGTCGAGTACCCCGAGTGCTCGCCGGTGTCCATAAAGCTGCAACTCCAGTATCCGTGGTTGCCGGCGTGCAAGCTCGAAGCCGAAGCGGAGCGAGCAGGTGGCATCGCCGCGGAGCTTCGGTTGCTTCGAGTGTTCGAAAATCCGCTCATCGAAACCGGCACCTCGAATGCTCCGCTGAGCGTCGTGAAACGCGAGTCGCGCTCCCATTCGTCGCCTCAGGAATCGCTTGAAACTACTCGACGTTCATGGACGCCCGCGGAAACCGCAGCCCGGCGCAACGAATTGCTCACGGACAGTAAGGCTCTGCGGGAGGCCGAGCAAGCACTGAACAGCTACGTTCACGTCATCGAGGGGTTTCCGATCGTCGAAGTTCGCACGCTGGGAAGGCCCATCGCCTGGATGTACGTATGGGATCGCAGCGGATTGACGCCAATTTTTCAGCGCGAGTTTCCGGTTCAGGTGAACCGGCTCGCGATGAACCCAGACCATAAGAACCGGTTCCGCCACGAAAACCTCGCGGAGCTGCGCAAGATCATCGAAGCGAATTGGACCCGATTGGACCAGCTCGAGTACCCAGGGCCCTGATCGAGCCGCCGGCGGGTTCGCGACTTCAATAGCGGCGTTTGGGCCAACTCTACGTTACGATGGTCCAGTGAGGTCCACCGATACGCTACGCGCAGTGATCGACGCGGGGCGCGTTGCACAGCGGCTCGATGAGCTCAGCACCGCGCGCGTGATCGGGAAAATTGCGGAACAAATTCACCAAGCTCAACAGCGAGCCGGCGCGAGTAAAGCCGTGGGTCCAATCACCCCAGCGGGAATCGCCATCGATACCGCAGGCGCGGTGAAGTTGGGATTGGCCGAGCCCACAGCTTTCGCGTACTGCGCACCTGAACAGGCAGCCGGCGGCGAGGGCGACCGCCGCAGCGACGTGTTTTCCCTCGGCGTCATCATGTGGGAAGCGCTGACCCATCGGCCGCTGTTCGACGGCGGCTCCGATGCAGCGACACGAGCCGCGGTCGCTGAGCGCGAAGTGACGTCGCCGTCGACGTTTAACGCCAATGTTCCGGCCGAACTCGGAGCGATCTGCATGAAAGCGCTCGCACGAAATCCGGCCGACCGCTACCAGAGCGCGAAAGTGATGGCGGCAGAAATCGAGGCGGTGCTCGAACACGCCGGATACGTCGACAACGACGACAAGATTGCCGCGCACATGGCAAGACTCGGAAGTTCGGTCGGCGCAACTGCCGCGACGCACGCGGGATTTGCCGCAACGCGCCCGCCCTCACCTTCCGCCGTACCTGCGCTGCCGGCCATTCCGCGCGTGTCGCCACGACCCTCTGCACCGGCCGCCACCACAGCCGTGCCCGCGCCAGTCCCCTCCACCGCCCCGGCTCACCCCACGACGCTGGAAAGCTCGAGTGCGTCGGGAACCGCCCCGGGGTTTGCCGCGGCGCCCAACGCATCTTCGGTTACCGCAACCGCGAATTCTCCCGCTGGCTTACCACCCACGCTGCTTGGGTCGCCACCCAGCCCCGTTCCCATGGTCGCAGCCTCGCCAGTTCCCCAACCCGCCATCCCTCCGACGTCGGGCCGGCCCAGCCACCCCGCGCCCCACGCGGTTCCGTCAACCGCTGCCGATCCTCTGCCCTCGACAACCCCCCCTAATGCGGCAACCTCCGCCCCCCAGGTGCCAGCGCCACGCATCCCTGACTCGGTGCCCGAGGCCTCACTCGCCCGAACGCCGAATCGCGCTGCACCGCATCCCGCAGCTGCGGTTTCGCTGCCCTCTCCGAATACTCGCGAGCCCGAATTGCTTGAAAAATGGAGCTGGCAGACCGGGGCGCAGCCCGTGTACCAACCCGACGACGAAATCGACGATTCGCCCAGGCCCCGCAGTCCCGTGCCGTACATCGTTGGCGCCGGACTTGTATTTGCCGGTGCCATTTTGACCATCATGGTCGCCTTCGGCGGCGCAAAAAAACCGGCCAAAAAATCGGGAGCTGCTGCAGCCGGGAGCAGCGCCGATCCGCACAGTGTCAATGCTCCGCACGATGCAGCACCGGCGGATTTGGCAAACCCTGGCATCGCTCCGCCCCCGACCACCCCAGACCGTTCGGACGCTGCAACCGCCTCGGCGCCCGTCGATGCAACGGCAGCAGATGCCGCCACCGCCGACGCGGCTGCACCTCCTCTCGACAGCAAGCCCCAACCCACCCAAGAAAAACCGGTTCCATCGGAGTTGCCGGCGAAGCGCAGCGAGAAATCGGAGGCCAAGATCGAGGCGAAACCGGACGCCAAGATCGAGGCGAAACCCAACGCCAAGGTCGATCCAAAGCCCACCGCCAAACCAACCGCCCGGTCGGCGAAAGCAGATGCAGCCGCAAAATCTGGCGCCGAGCAAGCGTATCGACAAGGCCTGCAACTCTTCATGCGCGGCGACACTTCAGGTGCAGCCAGAGCCTTGCGAACCTCCCTGGGGGCGAGTCCCAATTACGCCCCTGCATGGCGCGCGCTTGGTCTGGTATTTGAAAAGACTGGAGACACCGACCAGGCGCGCACCGCGTTCAAGCGGTACCTGCAGCTCGCGCCAAGTGCTAACGATGCGCAGCAGATCCGCAACCGATTGGAGAAGCTTGGGTCATGAGGCAAACAATAGCCGCGCAATCGCGTAACCGGATCGCGCTTGTAATCGGCGTATGGGCGATGTGCGTAACGTCGATCGCTTCGGCGGGACGCCGCATCCTCGTCTTGAAAGCTGACGGCAACGCGTCTATCGAAATCAAAGTACGCGTCGATGCTCAGGTGCTACGGCTCGCGAAGTCTACCGATGCCACAGTCGAACCGGGCGAGGTAACATTCGCCGATGCGGCGACTGCGGTCGGCTGTAGCGGCACCGAGGCGAAATGTCGCGCCGAAGTGCTGAGCACGATGGGAGTCGACGAGGTGGTATCGCTCACGGTCACCGGAGTGCCGAACGGAGACATCCGCGTAGCGGTGCACCGCATTGGTAGGACCGGCGCAATTCGCGAGGCGAACGCACTCATTCCCGCAGGCCAGTCGATCGACGCTAAAATAGGCGTGGGAATCGGGCCGCTGTTCGGCGTCAAACCCAAACCGGTACCCGACGCTAGCCCCTCGCCACTGCCGGAATTGGAGCACTCCCCCGGGCCGGTCGCCGAAGAACCGCCGAGGTCCGCGTTCGGAGAGCCGGATCCCGTGAACGACGGCGCCAACCCCCCCGCCAAACAGCCCCCGCCCCCTCCACAGCAACCCAGCGAACCGATTGCCCCGATTGCCCCGATTTCCGAAGAGGGGCGAACCAATGGCCGTGCGATCGCCGGGATGGCGGTGGGCGGCGGCCTGATGACCGTGGCGGTGATCCTGTGGACGCAAGCCAGTGGAGTGCAATCGGATATCCATGGCGCTGCGACCAACTCGCCCGCCGATTTTAAACGCTTGCAGGATTTGGAGTCCCGAGGCGATGCCTACGCGAATTTCGGCAATGCGTTTTTCATCGCTGGTGCCGTTGTCGCAGGCGTTAGCAGCTACTTTTTCTTCCGCGACCGCTTCTCGTCTACTCGACACGCGCGCGTTATACCGACCGTGTTCGAGCGTGGCGGCGGAATCGCTGTGAGTTTCGGAGGTGTCCCGTGAACCGCACACTCCTCGCAATCGCCGTCATGACCCTGCTATTCGGATGCTCGATCGATCACAGGAGCGGCGATTACGCGTGCAGCTCGCAGCGAGACTGCAACTCCGGCCGAGAATGCGTAAACGGATTTTGCATCGTGCCCGGATCGATCGACGCATCCGTCGATGGTTGCCCGGGTAGATGTACGTCGTGCAATATGGCGACCCACACGTGTACCATCGATTGCGCTGCGACGAACTGCGCCGCCAGAGTCGCATGTCCTGCTGGCTGGGCCTGCGCGGTTAAATGCAACGTCGATGGCGCATGTGGCAACGGGGTTACGTGCGCAGGAACCACCTCGTGCTCGGTCGACTGCACAACGAAAAATACTTGCTCAGACGTTGCCTGCGGCACAGGAAAGTGCTCGGTGAACTGCAGCGGCGATCGCGCTTGCCGAGCGGTCCGCTGCAATAGCTCGTGCGCCTGCAACGTCAAATGTGGTGGCTCTCGAAGTTGCGAATCGCTGCAATGCTACCCGGCGCAGTGCACAACCACGCAACCGCTTGGTTGCACCGCGCTCAGCCTCAATTGCCATACCTGCTGAAGCGCTGCGTCAACAGCAACATCTACGCTGCCAAGCCGCTCCACTGCACTCCAGTCCCAACAACCTGTAAGGCTCGCTTTGCTCGGTCTCGCTCGGCCCTAACCTGACACAGTAGTGCTAGCGTGCAGACAGTGCGCATCCTTCGGATCACTTTCCACACGACGCTCGTCACTCTCGTACTTGTAGCGTGCAACGAACGGCGTGCCCCGGCGCCACCACCTCCAGTGTCCATTCCTATCGATGCGGAAGATTCAATCGTTCGACTGGTCTCTGAAGCGCAAGCGTTTGTCAGGGACATCGATCCAACGCTTCGCAAGTTGGCCGTCCAAGCGGCGATGGCACAGTGGGCGAACGAAACCAATATTACAAAGGAACATGAGGCGGCCGCGGCCAAAGCCAACGAAGCCCTGAGCGTTGAGACCACCAAACTCGTGAAAGAGGCGCGCAAGTTCGACTCCGTCATCAATACCCTCGACCCTGGCACCAGCCGGCAACTACTGCTCCTAAAGTCGGCAACGTTTCCGAATTTTGGAGTCCAGCCATCGCCGGACGACCCAAAACAAGCCTCTGAGCTCGCGCAAACCGCGGCTGAAATGACGTCGATCTACGGCAAGGGTGTATGCACAACAACAAAGCGCAAGGAAACCTGCCTCGATATCGAGCATTGGTCCAAGCAATTGCAAAAAGCGCGCAAACCCGCAGACCTGCTGAAAACCTGGACGACCTGGCACGATTCCGTCGGCCGAGCCGAGCGCGATCTGTTCACGAGGTACGTCGACCTTGCGAATGCTGGCGCAAAAGCGATCGGCTTCGCGAACGTCGCCACATTGTGGCAATCAAACTACGACATGCCAGTCGAAAAATTTGCTCCTGAAGTCGACCGGCTTTGGGGCCAGGTCAAACCGCTATACGAGCAGCTGCACTGCTACACCCGCCGCAAACTTCACGCGATGTATGGAAGCAAAATCGTTCCACCTCAAGGCCCCATCCCAGCGCACCTGCTGGGCAACATGTGGGCACAGTCGTGGGAGTATCTCTATCCAGAGCTCGAGCCATACAAAGGCGTAGCAGCTATCGATGTCACGCCTGTGCTCGCGAAAAAATACGACGCCAAGAAAATGGTCGAAATGGGCGAGGGTTTCTACACCTCTCTCGGCATGGACCCGCTACCCAAAACGTTCTGGGAGCGCTCGATGTTCACCAAACCGGCCAACAAAGACGTAGTGTGCCACGCGAGCGCCTGGGACGTTCAGTACGACAACGACCTCCGGATTAAGATGTGCATTAACCCCACGCAGGAAGATCTATTTACGATTCATCACGAGCTCGGACACCTCTATTATTATCACTCCTATTTCCGCTTGCAGATGCTTTACCAAAGCGGAGCCAACGATGGCTTTCACGAAGCGATCGGCGACGCGATTGAGCTCTCGATAACCCCGGACTATCTGAAGCAAAAGGGCTTGCTCGACAAGGTGGTTAAGAACAACAAAGCCACCATCAACCAACAGATGCGCGTGGCACTGGGAAAAATCGCGTTCCTCCCGTTTGGCCTGCTCATCGACAAGTGGCGTTGGGACGTGTTTTCCGGCGCCATAAAACCAGCACAGTACAATCAGCACTGGTGGGACCTAAAGAAGCGCTATCAGGGAGTCTCTTCCCCCGTCGCCCGCGCCGCAACCGATTTTGACCCTGGTGCCAAATTCCACGTCGCGGGAAACGTTCCGTACATGCGCTATTTCCTTGCTCATATTTTGCAATTCCAGTTCCATCGCGCACTGTGCAAAGCGGCTGGCATTTCCGGCCCACTCCACGAATGCAGCATTTACAACAACAAGGCAGCTGGCGCGGCGTACATGAAGATGCTCGCTCTTGGCGCCTCCAAACCGTGGCAAGACGCGCTCGAGCAACTCACCGGTGCCAGAGAAATGGATGCCAGCGCCATCCTCGACTACTTCGCGCCACTCCGAATGTGGCTCGAGGCTCAAAACAAGGGCAAGGCGTGCGGTTGGTAGGGGGGGTTACGCTCGTTCGGGTGACGGCGCACCGGCCTGCCGCTCGAGTTCGGCGTTGACAAATCCGCCGATCACGAGCGCGATCGTCGAGAAATAGAACCACAAGATCACAACGATCACGCTACCAAACGCGCCGTAGAATGCCTCGTAGTTCGCTGCGTGATCGACCCACAGCGATAACCCCCACGACACCACGACCAGCGAAAACGTGGCGACGACTGCGCCGGGCCAAACATGGCGATCGGTTCCGATAGGACGCGGCGATGGCGCATAGCGATACATGAGTCCAAGTGTGCACAAAACCACTCCGAGCAACGACGGCCAGCGAACAACGCGAACCACGTCGTAACCGCTCAGTCCGGCTGCCTCAACGAGGCCCGGAAGAGCCACTACCGTTGTAAACAGCACCATAAGCCCCACCAGTGTAGCGAGCGCCACCGCGACCGACAGCGCCAACCTATGCACCGGAGTTCGGTGTTCCGGTACGCGATATGCGCGATTGAGTGCGTT
Organism: uncultured Kofleriaceae bacterium; assembly: GCA_964419605.1. GTDB lineage: Bacteria > Myxococcota_A > Polyangia > Haliangiales > Haliangiaceae > JABFXX01. Next base: position 11,884 of record CAYQQM010000034.1, read on the forward strand.
AATGAGCGCCTGCGCCGAGGTGCGAGCCGAGAACGTAGCCACAGCGATCGAAATCGCCACCTGCAATCCGAGCGTCCCGTGCGACCGAGTGGCTTGGCGCACGAGCTGATCGCCGACAAAACGAATCACGTCGTGGGGCATCACGGTCTCCAAACTGAGCAGATGCGCCTCAATTTCCACCGGATCGGAAACGATGCCGTAGATGGAAACGACCGCGGCTAACGTTGGGACCATGGCAACGATTGCGAATAACGCCGTCCCGGCAGCCAAAATCGGCATTTCGCCAAGCAACGCCCCACTGGCCGCGCGCACCCACCGCACCACAGCGGAATCATTCGTGCGAAACCACGCGTGCCAGACCCCCCATTGCGCCATTGGAACATTCTAAACCGGTCAGAATGTGGTAACCCAACATCATGATCACAGTCGGCCAAAAAATTCCCTCTGTCACTATCAAACAGGCCACGCCGGAAGGCGGCGTCGACGTCGACCCCGCGGCTCTATTTGCGGGCAAAAATGTCGTGATGTTCACGCTTCCCGGTGCATTCACGCCAACATGCACCCAGAAGCACCTTCCGGGATATGTCAAAGAGCAGCCCCAGCTCAAGGCAAAGGGCATCGACCTGGTCGTCTGTTTGTCGGTGAACGACATTTGGGTCATGAAAGCGTGGGCGGAACAACACGATGCGTTCGGCAAAGTCGTGATGCTTGCCGACGGCAGCGCTGCGTTTTCGAAAGCGCTTGGCATCGACGTCGATCTCACCAAAGCTCACATGGGCATCCGCTGTGGACGCGGTCTGCTCATGATCGAAGACGGAACGGTCACCTCGATCGACATGGAAGCAGCGGGCAAATTTGAGGTATCCAACGTCGAATCCTGCATGCACAAGCTCGACCATCGCGGCCTAGCGGGTTGAAAGCACCGGCGTTATTCCATCGCCTCCTGGTCGCCAATCGCGGCGAAGTTGCCGTTCGCATTGCGCGAGCCTGCGACCAATTGGGCGTGGTGCCTGTGTTTGCGGTTAGCGAGGCCGATAAGACCGCGCCTTACACCCGCGGTCGTGAAGCCGTAGTGATCGGACCGGGCCGGGCTGAACACAGCTATCTCGACGTCGAACGGATCGTTCAGGCGGCTGTTCAGTCGCACTGCTCAGCGCTTCATCCGGGCTGGGGATTCCTATCAGAAAACCCGTTACTAGCGACGCTGAGCGCGCAGCACGGTATCGCGTTCATCGGACCACCGCCGCACGTGACCGCAATGATGGGAGCCAAAACCCGTGCCAAAGCCGCGATGCGAGCGGCGGGACTAGCAACGATCCCGGGCAGCGACGGAGTGCTTGCCTCGGTCGAGGAAGCGCGCCGTTGTGCCTCCGAAATCGGCTTTCCAGTGCTGTTTAAAGCCGACAACGGCGGGGGGGGCCGCGGTATGCGCGTCGTGCGCGGCATCGATGAAGTCGATGCGATGTACGCCGCCGCGCAAAGCGAAGCCCGAGCGGCATTTGGGGCCGACCGGATCTACCTCGAAAAACTGATCGAAGGTGGCCGTCATATCGAAATTCAGGTATTGGCCGATCGCTACGGCCACGCAGTTCATTTCGGCGAACGCGACTGCACGGTTCAGCGAAACCACCAAAAGCTCATCGAAGAAAGTCCGTCGCCCGCACTTACCGACGCACAGCGAACCCACGTCGCTGAATCTGCCGCGCGCGCGGCTGCGCAAATCGGCTATGTCGGCGCCGGCACGATCGAGATGCTGCTCGACAGTGGGGGAACGCTACGCTTTATGGAGATGAACTGTCGACTCCAGGTTGAACACACCGTCACGGAGATGCGCTCTGGAAAAGACTTGGTCGTTGCCCAGATCTTGGTCGCTGCCGGTCATCCGCTTCAGTGGACGCAATCCGACCTGCAGCTCGCCGGTCACGCGATCGAGTGCCGCATTAACGCCGAAGATCCCGACAACCATTTCGCCCCGGCCCCGGGCACGATCACCGCGTGGGCCCCGCCAACCGGGGAAGCGATCCGCGTCGACAGCCACGTGGAGTCCGGATACGTGGTGCCCCCGTATTACGATTCGCTGTTGGCAAAGGTCATCGTGCATGCCCCGAGCCGCGATGCCGCCATCGAGAAAATGATCGCTGCGCTCTCCAGATTTCACGTCGAGGGAGTCCCTACGACGATCCCGATGCACCTCCGTGTACTTAGCAGCGATGCGTTCCGCACTGGACGGTATGACACCCGCTCGGCATATGATCAGTCCGAGTGAACTGCGCTGTCAGGCTTTAGTCCGGCTTTAGTCGCTCTCAGGTGGCAACGGCGTTAGCACGGCGCCCCCAGCCTGGGGCGAGTCTGGCTCCACGCGCGGTGGAAGCGCTGGAGCGGCGACCTGCGAAGTTTGAGCGCGCCCTAAACTTTTGCGCCCTGGGCCACCACAAAGCGCAACATAGATCACAGGTATTGCAACCCCGAGGGAAATCAATGTCGCACCTCGCCACGCGAAGCCCAGCTTCCCTTTGATCATGAAAATTCCGCTCACCGCCAAGTAGAGCAGAAGCACCGCGTACATATCAGAGAGATATTTCCAGACAGGCTTGCCGCGGGCTGTGTGCAGCCAATTCGCAACGCCGATCAACGCTCGGCGCTCGCGAGTTTGAATCGTGAGTTGACTGCCGACGGCGATCGACTTGGAACCGTCTGCGTACTCGAGCCGAATTTCGTCTCCTGCGCGCAGCGATGACGTAGGGGAGCCGAGCCCTGCTGCGGCCGCAATGCGGGCGATCGCAACTGCATCGGGCATTTCTGGGGATACTCCCTCGATCGTCAATCTTCGTTCTGTAGGTTTGAAACTGACTTCGCCCCAATCCTCGATGTGATTCTGCGCGATACCCGACACCGCGTAAATCACAGTGAACCCGATCGCGAGGTAGCCGATATCGCGGTGAATGGCGCGCAGCCAGGCCCGCCATCGGAATTTGGGTCCGCGATCAGCCATACCGCTCCTGTTTCCACGGATCGCCCTGATTGTGGTAGCCGCGCTGCTCCCAAAATCCGGGTCGGTCGTCCTTCACGAATTTGACACCGGTAATCCACTTAGCGCTCTTCCAAAAATACAGATCCGGCACGAGGCCACGCACCGGCGCGCCGTGGTCTATCGATAACGGCTTGCCATTGAGGCGGTACGTGATCAGCGCATTGTGAGCAAGCGCGTAGCGAATCGGAACGTTAGCGGTATACCCGTGCGCAGCTTCGAAAATCACGTAGCGCGCTTCTGGCTTGACCTCGGCAAGCTCGGCGAGATGGGCGATCTGCACGCCCTTCCACAAACCGCCGAGCATCGACCAGCCAGTCACGCAGTGAACATCGGCCGTCCGCTCTACCTGCGGCAGCTTGAGCAAATTCGCATAGTCCACTTCAAACGGCTTCTTGCACAAGCCGTAAACTTTGAGCCGAAACGTCTCGACCTTGCCGTCGCCTTCATCGCCCCCCATGGGACGCAAGTACTCGAGCACGCGTTGCCCGGGGGGCAGGCGCGGTCGACCGTCTGGGCGCTGCTCCGCGCGGGCCGCTCGGGTGAGGTCTTTCGCAGCCAACCGGACCAATACGCCGCCGAACGCAACAAACATCGTCCCAGCAGCCGCGGATTTCATGAAGCTGCGACGCTCCAGATTCGCGGCCAGATGCGGATAGCGTTCAAGATCGGGTTTTTTCATGGCGATGCCTTGGTCTAACGCACGTGAACAAGGTGCAGATGGTACGACCGAGGAACACAAGTAGATCAGTCCAATGCGGCTTACAATAACGAACTCAGGCCCAGGAAGCGGCTAGCCCCGACCGTAGACCGGAATGAGCGCACCCGTGGTGAGCGCGTTTTGTTGCGAAGCGAGAAACAAAATCGCGTCCGCAAGCTGTTCCGGCTTAGGCCACAACGCATGGTTTGCGTCCGGCATCGACTTCCGATTTGCCGGCGTATCGATAATCGAAGGCACAACTGCGTTGACCAGGATCCCATCAGCTAGCACCTCGGTCGCAAGCGACTGCGTCAGCGCCGCAACGGCGGCTTTGGACGCAGTGTAGGCGGTCATGTGCTCCACCGGCGACAGCACCGGGCGAGCGGCAACATTGACGATGCGCCCACCACGCTTGCCTCGTTGCATCGTTCGGACGGCTTCCCGACAGGCCAAGAAACAGGTCACGGCGTTGAGGCGCCATTGCGTTTCAAATGCAGCCAAGGAGGTCGCGACAATCGGCGCCATCGCAAATCCGCCGACGAGATGGATCGACGCCCATAGCTCGGGTAGCTGGCGATAAAATTCGACGACCTGAGCTTCGTCATCGAGCGACACCCGCTGGGCGTGAACCCGCTTGTCCCCGCGCCACGGCAAATGGGGTGGCAGCTCCGCCTCCACCATCGGGAGGTGAACTTCAAGTCCTCGCTCGAGGCATCCTGCGACCACACTCGCTCCCAGTGCTCCGGTTCCACCGGTGATCACGATTGTCACGGGCTGTACTCTAGCACTAACAAGTTCAGGTTCCCTGCCCCGCTTCCCCATTCCCTATTCGGCCGGAAGCGGCGTCCTCTCGCCAATAGCGAATCGAGAATCTTGTCAGGTCATGTCGGGGCTCTAGCGCATTGCGCGCCTGTGTTGATACGATTCGCGCCCCGATGCGATGGTGGCGGTTCCTTCTATGACAACCCGTTTTCGTATGCCAGCCGAGTGGGCCCCCCACCGAGCCGTTTGGACGGCATGGCCACATGATCGGGCGCAGTGGGCCGAAGGCCTCGAGGCTCCGCAGCGCGCTCTGATGGCGATGGTTGCAGCGATTGTCGATGGAGGACGCGGTGAGCTCGTCGAGCTTCTCGTTCGCGACGCCAACGATGAAGCAGCAGCTAGATCGCTGCTCGGCGAGGCGGCAAACCACGTCTCGTTTCACTACGCCACCTATGGCGACGTGTGGCTGCGCGATACAGGTCCGATTTTTGTGGTCCGCGACGGCGAAGTAGCAGTGGCGCGATTTGCATTCGACGGATGGGGCGGCAAGTACGTCATGGCAGGCGACGCCGACGCGGCCGCCCAGATCGCGAGGTTCACGGGTTTGGGCGGGGCCGCTTTTGATTTCGTGCTCGAGGGAGGTGCTATCGAGGTGGATGGCGCCGGGACCCTACTGACGACCAAGCAGTGCTTGCTGCATGGCCAGCGCAATCCAATCCTCAACGCCGCCGCGCTCGAGGCGCGCTTGTGCTGGGCTCTTGGGGTCGAAAACGTCGTCTGGCTCGACCGCGGGCTCGCAAACGATCACACCGATGGCCACATCGACACGCTCGCGAGGTTTGTTGCACCGGGCGTGATCGCGTGCATGGAACCCATCTCAGGCGACCCAAATCGCGAGGCTCTCGACACAATCCTTGCCGACCTGCGCGCGGCGCGCGGCGCGCGTGGCTCCCGATTCGAGATCCTCTCGGTCCCCTCCCCCGGTGCAGTGCACGACGCCGCAGGCAACTTGTTGCCCGCTAGCTACATGAACTTCTACATCGCAAACACCGTGGTCGTGGTGCCAACCTACCAATGTGCTTCGGATGAGCCCGCGGCGCGCGCGATCGAGGCGATGTTTCCCCATCGCAGGATTGTTCCGCTGCCATGCAAGGACGTGGTCGTCGGTGGTGGCGGCTTCCACTGCACCACACAACAAGAGCCAACTTCGCCGCTCTCGCCGCGACATTCCCCTCCCGTTCCGGATGGCGCGGTCTCGCCGGCGTAACCGCCATCCGCGCCCCGGCGTTAGCCCCGTGGAACGCGCGAGTCCCCTCCACCTCTACGAGGCGTGGTGCGGCACTATACAATCGCTGCTACAATGGACATATGAAGGTTCTCGTCCGGGCAATCGTTACAGGGTTTGGCCTCAGCGTCGGGGCGTTCGTGTTTCGCAAGCTATCGGCGAAGCTAAATCTCGAACCTCCACCCAATGCGCCCACTCCACCTCCGGTCGACAAAGAGGGTGGCATTCAGGCCCAGCCAGGCTAAAGTCCGGCCCATGGAAGCCGTGCAGTCGGCCAACTTGGCTCCCGGGTTACTGCTCGCCATGCCACAGCTGGCAGATCCCAACTTTTCGCGCTCGGTCGTGTTGATGATCGAACACGGGGACCTCGGATCCTTTGGACTCGTGATTAACCAGCCTTCGGCCATCAAAGCGAATGATCTCCTCGAAAGCCTCGAGATGAGCTGGCGCGGCGAACCGTCGGCCGTCGTGTGGGCGGGCGGCCCAGTAAGCCCTAGTACCGGGTGGGTGCTACACGAGCCGGTAGCTGGCGCAGCGCCCGACACGGGTGGAACGATAGAGATTACATCGACGATCTCACTAACCACCTCGCCGGACAGGCTACGCACGATTGCCAGCCAGCCGCCTCGCAATGTCAGATTGTTGCTCGGTTACTCCGGCTGGGGCCCAGGCCAGCTGGCCGCAGAGATGGCTCGCGGCTCGTGGCTCCACACCGCAGCAGATCCCAAACTTGTATTCGAGACCTCAGCCGACGACATGTGGAATGCCGCCATGCGCTCGCTCGGTATCAACCCTGCCGATCTATTTGTCGGCGCCGGCGTCAACTAGCGAGCGCGCAAAGCCATTTGCGGCGATGCGTCGTTGGCGTCGTCGCTCCGGTGCTCACGTACTGAAGTACGCTCCGCTCCTCACTCCTAGCCGCCTCGCCTCACCGCAAATGGCTTTGCGCTCTGGTCAGTCCAACAACGAATTTTCTGGAACGCGCGGCAAAAAGGAGCGAGGAGCTCGGCTCGCGAGGCGACGCGAGCACCGGAGCGGAGCGTACGTCTGTACGTGAGCACCGGAGCGGAGCGGCAACGAAGCGAGCCGAGCCCGCAGCCGTTTTTGCCTAGTCGTAGTATTCGGCGCCGAGATGGGTGATCAGCTCATCCCCTTTGGTGTAGCGGAGCGTATTCTTGAGCTTCATCAACTGGATGAACAAATCGTGCTCGGGGTACAGCCCGTCCGGAGTCATTGGCGATTTCCAGTAGAAACTCAACCACTCTTGAATTCCGCTCATCCCAGCGCGCTTGGCAAAATCCATGAACAACGCCAGGTCGAGAACAATCGGAGCTGCCAATATCGAGTCGCGGCACAGAAAGTTCACCTTGATCTGCATCGGATAACCGAGCCACCCGACGATATCGATGTTGTCCCAGCCTTCCTTGTTGTCTCCGCGGGGAGGGTAGTAGTTGATGCGGACGACGTGCGAGACGTTTCCATAAAGTTCCGGGTAGAGATCCGGCTGCAGAATGGAATCGATCACCCCAAGTTTTGAGACTTCTTTGCTCTTGAACGATTCGGGGTCATCCAGGACCTCGCCATCCCGATTGCCAAGGATGTTGGTCGAGTACCAGCCCTCAAGTCCCAACATCCGGGCCTTAAATCCGGGGGCGAGAATCGTCTTCATCAGCGTTTGGCCGGTCTTGAAGTCCTTGCCCGCAATCGGCAGCCCTTGTTTGCGAGCCAGCTCGAGGAGCGCAGGCGTGTCCACCGACAGATTGGGGGCTCCATTGGCATATGGAACTCCCATCTTGAGGCATGCATAGGCGTAGATCTGCGATGGCGCAATGTCATCGTGCGAAGCTCTGAGACCGGCTTCGAACCGCTCGATCGAAGAATGGACCTCCGTCGGCTTGCGGTACACCTCAGTCGACCCGCACCAAACCGCTACCAGACGCGTACATCCATTCGCAGTCTTGAACTTTTCGATATCGTCCATCAGCTGCTCGGCCAGGTGCATCTTGGACGTCCCCGTCTTTACGTTGGGGCCGTTCAGCTTTTTGACGTACGCCTGCTCGAATACTGCAGACATCGGCTGAATCCGCTCCAGCTCATGCTTTAGTGGGTCGAGGTGCTTGGCATCGAGAACGCCGGCCCGCACGGCGGCCTGATAGGCGTTGTCGGGAAAAATGTCCCAACCGCCGAATACGATGTCGTCGAGTTTGGCGAGAGAGATGTAGTCGCTGATCGAGGGCGACCTACTTTCTGTGCGCTTGCCGATGCGAATATGCCCGAGTTGAGTCAACGAGCCGATCGGTTTGCCGAGGCCGCGCCGGATCGCCTGAACTCCCGCGATGAACGTGGTTGCCACCGCGCCCATTCCGGGCAATAGGATGCCGAGCTTACCTTCTGCGGGCTTGACCTCGACGCTTTTCTTGAGGGCCATGGGAACTCCGTATCGCTAGTGAAGGGGGGAAATTGCACCTTTCACCGTCCCCTTTCAAGCGGAACAGTACGGCACATAACGGCAATCTCCATCATCCTCGCCCCAAGCGCGTTCGCGGGCGGCCCAGGTAAAGCCCGCGTTGGCCGGCGCCTCCAGGTAGGGGCAGGCCAGCTGGATTTCATCCGTCGGCCGGCGGTTTCTGGGGGTCAAACTGCGGAAAAAACCGGCCGAATCGCCGCCGGATCGTTCGTAATAATGCCGTCGGCGCCCAGTTTCAGTAGCCGCGTAACCTCGGCCGCATCGTCCACTACCCAGTAGTCGACGCGTAGCCCAAGGCTGTGGCACTTTGCGACAAACGGTTCGCGATCAAAATGCAGCGGCCCGTGCCGGATCGGCACCTGAGCCGCAGTACCAGTCCACGGCAGCTGGCGCCACGCCAATCCCGGTAAAGCCAGCAAGCACAGTACCTCGGCCTGGGACAACGCAGTCTCCCCGCTGTAGCCACTCCGCCGGACCTCCAGCGCCGTGCGCAGACGGAAGCTGGCGAGCGTGACCCGGTCTGCCGCCTTTCGCCGACGCACTAGCGCGAGCATTTCGGCTATGCCCCCTTCACTTTTGATGTCGACGTTGATGTGTACTCGCGAAAACGTCGTCACCACCTCGTCGAATGTCGGCACGTGGATGCCGGCATGAGCGAACGGGCGAGTCCCGCGCGAGGTAACGAATCCCCATCCCGCGTCAAGGCGCTGCACCTCGTCCAAATCGAGGTCCGACCAACGCCGCGGCACGCCGGTGGTACGCGTACTGGTCGGATCGTGAGCGACAATCAAATGCCCGTCCCGAGTCAGGTGCACATCCATTTCCAGCGCATCAACGCCGACATCCACCGCCCGTTGAAAAGCAGGTAGGGTGTTCTCCGGGTACTCCGCTGAAGCCCCGCGATGCGCATACAGCCGCCGCGGATTCACATCGGCGCCCCGATGGAGGTCCCCTTGGGGGCCTCCATCATCATGAGTCGTCTTCAATTTCGAGTGCAGAGACCGGAAGCGGTGGTGGTCGCGGATCCGTAACCTGTATGACTTCCACCGAGTAGCGGATATTTTTGTCCGACAACGGGTGAACAAGCCTCACATCCACGTTCTCACCCGAAACACGCTCAACTTGGAGAATAACGTTCATGTTCGCTTTGTCAGCACTTGCTGCGACAAGCCTGTCGCCGACCGCAAGTGGTGCGTCCTTGGGAAAGTCCGCCCGCTTCATCTTCTTCGTCGGATGCATGGCCGGGTTACCAAACGCCGAGGCGGCGGGCAGAATCCCCTCCTGCTTTGCTCCCTTTTCCAGCCCCTCGAGCACCGATTCCAGGCCAGACAGCATCGTACCTGAGCCCTGAACATACTCCACGGTACTCTTTTCCAGGGGTTGCCCACCGGCTACCGCTAGTTCGACCTTGAGGGTGACCCGGCAGCCCTTGGCGATCTTCACCCGCCCAGCTTAGCGAAATGCCACGCCACCGTGAACGGCCGGTGCCACCCCAAATCAGCTCGTTCGGCATGTCGACGACTTGCGTTTTTGGCCAAGTCTGGCACAAAAAGCGCACCAGCGAATTCTCGTCCATGCAGATTGCCAAGGCCCTACTCGTCGCGCTTCTCGCAGCTGGTTGCCACGCTGCGAAAAAGCCGGAGCTTCGCGTGCTGGGTGTGCACAATGCGGTACCGCACGAGGTCGTGTTCGTTCAGGTAAGTAATCGCGCCAATCAAGCCATGCGACTCACTAAGCTGGAGTACTCGTTCGCCGCCAAAGAAGGCACTGTTGCAACCGGCGCGATGCCCCTGCAGCGAGATATTCCAGCCGGCTCCGCCGTAGTAGTCGAAGTTCCGTTGGAATCCGACTCGACACAACCGATGACTCTGCATGGGGTTCTCACCGCAGAGCTCGATCAAATCGAGCGAACGTTTCCCGTCGAAGCGCACATTCTGCCACACTAAGTACAGGCCCCCGCAAGTTCGTGACCACCCGGGCCGCCGATCCATCCCGGCTGTCTTCGTTGCTCCTCGGTCACGTACCTTCGGGTACGCTCCCTCGTCGCGCCTCGCCATCCGGTCGCCTCGGCGACCGGGGTGGCCACCAACTTACGGGAAACTGTACTAAGGAGTTAACGGTCACACGACCTAGTGGAGCGCACCCTCGGTACCGGCTATTCCGGGATCAGCTGCAGCGCGATCGAGAAGCTCGCTTCTGTTGGCTCGTTGTCCTTGTCTTTGGGAACCGGGAATCGCCAGCTCACCATCAGGTTGGCAATGCAATCATCGACTTCACTCGCGAGTCCGCTCGCGCTCGTTTTCACCGCCCGACCGGTTTCATTCACGGTCAACTTCAGCTGAATCTTGCCGCGAGCCGACGCGTCTTTCTTTAGGTAGTTGGTGTAGCAGCGCTTGATCTGCGCCATATAGACCGACTGGATCTTCGACAATACGATATCGGGCGTCAGCGACGATTCATCAAAGCTCTGTTTATCAGACACCTGAATTCGTCCACTTGGACCGCGCTCCGTTTTGGGGCCGCCGGCGGTTTCCGTCCCTCCGGGCGCATTGATATTCGGGCCTTTGCCTGTGCCGACCCGAGCATCGCCATCGCCGCGCGAACCTCGGCCCGAGCCTCCGCCAACAGCGATCGCTTTGCCGCCGTCGCGTACATCGCTGATTTGTTGGCCAAGGTCAGCACCGGGCCGACGTTTGCTCATGTCGCCTTCGCTCGACCCGTTCGGCCCTTCCCCCGTCAGCAGCGCCGCCATCGCAGCAGCCTGCTGTTCTTGCAGCGCTACATCGGATTTCGCATTGCGTCCCGAGTCGGAAGGCTTCTGCGATGGCTTGGAATCCGAAGCCTTCGGTTTCGGCTTGTCGGGCGCCTTCGAAGCGGAGCCTGCTCCATCCGACGGCTTGTCAGGCTTGGGCTGCTCTACGTCAACGGTGTACTGCTCAGGCGCAAACGTAAGATTATACGCGCGGTCGGCGATGCTGTTGTTGTTTTCCACATCGGTGAGCATCGCAATCACGACAATCGTGAAGTGAAAAAGGAGCGACGCACCCAGAATCGCCGAAAGCCGTGGATCAAATCGATCCGCGAGGGTTCCGCGTACCGAAACTGGCAGCATGGGCTTGGGCTGCTGCGGGGGCTCAGTAACAAACTGAAACAAGATCGTCAGATCTCCCAAAGACAGCTTGCCGCGCGACGTAGGGGTTAGCGCCATCTCCCAATGGCCATCCGCACGACGCGCGCCCTGGCTCTTGAGCGCATCGAGGGTTCGCACGTTACCCCCGTCTGAGACCCGACCATCCATGTTCTGCAAAAAACGAAGCGAGTAGGTTCCGTGATCGAGCGCAAACAGCGTGAACTCCAGCGGCAGGCCTTCGACGGGAATCGAGAACGTATTCTTCATCGACTGGCCAATCGAAACATTTGCCCGTTCGCGAATGAGTCGCTCCTCAACAATCTTGCCGCCGAGCAAGATGCCGATGCGCAAAATGCGGCCGCGAGACCCCGGGACTTCTGGTTGGCGTTGCGATTGCGGAGCGGCCATCAGAACGGCGCCTTTTTTACCGATGCAATGATCAGCGGCATGAAGTCTTGCTTCAGACTCTCCCACTCGTACTCAAGGTTTTTCGCCGTGGTAAGAACAATAACGCTAGGCCGCGGAACCTTACCGCACACGGCAACCACCGTGTCGATCACCGTCACGGGCTTGCCGTTGACATATTCGATATGAAACTTGCCCTGCTTCTTTTCGCCGCCGCTCGCGTCATCGGAACACTGATCCGTTGGCCCCGCGTAGCTGGGGTTTGAAAACGCTGCCCCAAGTACCATAGCCATGGAGACGATAGAGGATCTCAATCGGACTGACGGCAGTGCAAATTGATTTGCCCGGCGAAGCATCGCAGCAAATGAACTGCGCTGTGACGACGGTCGCATATACCTGATCATGGGTTACTTGCGCCTCCCTTGCCAGCCTTCTTACGACGCTTCTCTTCGTGCTTTACCGCCTTGGTAACATCTTTCATCCGTTCGTCGTACATCTTCATATCCACGCCCGGCATGTCTTTGTACTTGTCCAAAAACCCCTTGGCAGCGCTAAGGCGTTGCATCGTATCCAGCGTACCCCCACCTGAAGGAAACGGGTCGGCATCGAGATAGAGTAGTGCTAAATTGTAATAAGCGGGGCCGTAATTCGGGTTCGCCAAGAGCGCTCGCCGGTACGCCTGTTCGGATGAAGTAACAAGCTGGTTGCGATCGCCCGAGCCTGCCGGGTACTCACCGGATCGGCCGCGGTACGCTGAACCAAGCGACGTCAACACTACGGCATCGTTACGCCGAAACTCCTTGGTCAACCGTTCAAACGTACTTTGCGCTTCCGCGTACTGCTTGTTGCGAAGCTGGTGCGCTCCAACGTTCACGAGTGCACTGGGAAAGTTCGGGTTGAGTTCAATCGCTTTGGAGTACGCGAGCACCGCCTGCTCTGGACGCTTGGTCTGATCGTAGACAAGGCCGTAGACATAGTAGATGCCAGCGTTCTTTTTCGCGGTCTCGCGCTTGAATACGTCGTCGAGCACCAGCTCGGCCGTGTCGTATTGTTTCTTGTGGTAATAGGCGAACGCATAGTACGCAGCCGCGTCGACGGAAGTCGCGTCGATCTTAAGCGCCTCCTTCGCCTCGCGCAGCGCCGCATCGGCGTCTGGAGTCGGCAGTGACAGGGCTTGGCGGGCGATTGCAAGATGGTGGTCGACCTGTGACTTGGCCTGACCAGGATCTGGGTCGAGATTCGGGAACATCACGGGGCCTTCGCCCAGCATAGGGTCGGCCCCGCCAGCACCCGATCCATCGCCAACGGCGTTGCCGCTGTTTCCGCCGTTGAACGTTGGATCTCCACTGTCATTCATCGACTGCCCGTTGGCCGGGTTGGCCTGAGGCGTCGTATTACCCGCTTTCGTCCCACCGCCACACCCGGCGGCAAACAGCGCGACTGCGACTGCGACTGCTCTGTTCATGGCGCGTCCGTCCCCTGGATGATCTCTTGCCGAAGTGTTCGGAATTCCTCTGGAAATTCGCGGGCCAGGCTCTCGTTGGCATGCTGGCTCCACTTGTTCGACACCCCGCCCTTCTTGGCGAGATCGACCACCTCCGACCAATCGGTCTTCGCCTCGTCGAGGTCTTTCTTGAGCGCCGCGTCGCGCTGACTCTCAAACTGGGCGACCACATCCGGATTTCCGGCAATGATCTTCGGCACCGGAATATCTGCGATTTTCTGGGCGCGGTCGTACTGGATATCGCCGAACCTGACTTTGGCGGCCATCGAAGCCTCCAGCACGCCGAACTGGTCGAGCGCGATGTACTTGTCCTCCGCCTTCTTGCGCAGACCTTCAATTGCATCGCGTTGTGCTTGGATTTGCTTCTTTGCCGCATTGATGTTGGTCGACGTTGCCGCGGTTTTGATCGCAAATGGCGTCCACTGCTTTGCGTAGAATTCCTCTGCGTCGTCGAGAGCAAACTCGGCTGCGTATTTCGCCCCAGGGGTGTTCTTGGCGGCGCCCATTCGCTTCCAAGAATCGATCGTGGCTCGTTCCGCTACCTTGGCTTTGGCAGTCTGGCCCTTGGCATGAAGCAATTTCGCCGTGTCGTAGTACGACTTTGTATAGTCGTCGGCGTTGCCTGAATCCTTTCCGTATTTGGCGCGCCACCGATCGAGAGTAGTCGTCAGTCGAGCCACATCGCCCTGCTGACGTTGCATGCCGGCGATGGACCAAAGCGCCCGATCTTGTTTACGGCGATCCGGTTCAATGCTGGTGTATTGGCTGTAGAGTTCGATGGCTCGCTTAAAATCGCGATTTACCTCGGCGGCGTACGCGGCGTTATAGACAGCATCGAGGCCGATCTGGTCCAGTGTCTTGGGCTGCTCACCGGGAATCGGATCTGGCGGCTTGATGCCGAGCTTCTTGGCGCGCTTTGCGACGTCAGCAAGTTCTAGATAGGTGTTGATCGCTTCGTCGTACTGGAACGATGCCTGCTGGCTCGCGGCGGTGAGCCGCATGGCGTCAAGGAAGTACGGACTTTCCTTGAACCGTTTGTCGGGCTTGGCGGTGAATTCCTTAAACAGCCCAATAGCTGTCTTGGGCCGATCGGCAAGTTTGTACGCTACTGCGGCGTTGTACAGGGCGACTGGCAAGTCCGGGTCTGCCTGGGGCGCGTTCTTGTAGAAGCGGTAGAACGCCTCCGCGGCGGGAATGTACTGCTTGTCGCTGTAGAGCTTGGCCGCGCGTTGGAAGTTCAGGGATCGATTCTGGCTAATCGCGAGGTCAACAGCTGCCTTGTCGCCACAGCCGAGCTGAATGAACTTGTTGTTAGCCGCTTGAATCGCATCGAACTTGTTCTGTGCTTGGTAAATCGCAAGGATCCCGTCCTTTGCTTTCGAAGCGGGCGCGATGGACTTGGGGTCCCGCGGATCCGGTGGCGGTGTGTGACAAAACGTCTCCTCAACTTTTTCAAATCGCGCAATTGCGTCGTCGACGTGCAAGTACGCCAAACTGATCAGCGCCGCGTTGATGCCTTGTTGCGGCGCCGCCGCGGGATCCTGGACAACCGTTTGATACGTGTCGTACTCCGCTTGGAGTGCAACGTACGTCGGCGGTATGGGCTGAGACTGCCACGGCTGTGGCAGAGCTTGCAGCTCGGCAACCGTGGGCACCTTCAATGGCTGAATCTTACCCGCGGCCACTTCTTCCTGCGCCTGCGCTTCCAAAGCTTGCAAGATCGATCGCGCAGCGTCGAGGTAGTACGCCGTACCAAGGTCTCGGTGATCGCGGACCCAACGGTACTGTGCAATCGCTTCGGGGTAGCGCTTGCTGTAGAACAGCGCTTCGCCCAGCAGGAAATTGAATTCGTAAATGTAGTCGCTGTCTGGATATGTCGCTATGAACTGGCGATACAGGTCGACTGCCTTGGCGTACAGGCCCAAATATTCTTCTTGTGCACCCGGGTCCTTTTGGCCGGCCGACTCGTACTCTTTGCGCAGGGTCGTTGCGGCGGCGTGCGTGTTGCGAGCCGCTGCGTAGAGTGCCCGCTCAGCCAGTCGACGTTGGGACTCCATGGCCTCGCGGTCTTTTTCGTTCGCCGTGTACCACGCGGTTCCCGGGGCATACTTTGTGGCGAGTTCCGCCGCAGCTTGGTCGGCGGCAAACTTGTCGCCCTTGGCTTCAAAGACGTTAACAATTTCTTGATGTACGATCGGGTTGCGCGGGTCGAGATCCCACGGTGGGCCAATCGCCTTGCGGTACGAATCGACTGCCTGGTCCCACGCCTGCAGATCCGCGAAGGCATGCCCCATCGCCACCCAAACGTCGCGAACGTGCTTTTCGCTTTCGCGGCCTTTGTAGAATTCGCTGGTTCGCTGGAAGGCGCGTGCCGGGTCACTGTCGGCCTCGCCGTTCCACGGATCCGTGAATGCCACCGCGATGTACTGAATCGACTCGTCACGAAGTTCAAGCGGTGGCGCCGCACCCGCTGCGACGGTTTCGTCGTACAGTTTGACGCTTGCATCAAACGCGACGATCGCATCGCGGAGAAAGTCGCGCTTGTAGTAACTCCACGCCAGCTTGTAGACCGCCTCAGCGTATAGCTTCGAATCGTTTCCGCCGTTCGCGACCTTGTTGTAGGCCGCGATGGCGTCGTCGAGCTCACCCGCCACGGCGAAGTGTTCGTCCGCAATGCCTCGAACCCATGCGTGGCGCAGCAGCTCGACATCGGCGTTGGGATAGCCTTTGCAATCGCTATATGCGTCGCGCAAGGTTTTCGCCTCAACCCTTCGAATCGCTTCTTGCTTCGTAGGGATGGCGGGTGGCGTGCCATCCCATTTGAACTTGTTTGCACACGCAAGCGCGAGAAAGATCTGCAGCGATTTGCGATCGTTCTTCGTCTTCGTGTAGTACGCGAGCAAATACATCGTCGATGGCGTTTGACGATAGGTAGGAAACTTCTTCAGCACCTGCTCCCACAGGTCCAGCGACTTGCTGTAGTCGGCCATGATCGCCGCCTGGTCTTGGGCGGGCACGGCCCCGCTCGCCTCTTGCGCAGCTAGCCGCCGATCAACTTCTTCGTTGGCTTGATCGAGATAGAGATCGGCAAGCCTAAACATGGCGTCCGGAGTGAACGTCTCGTGGTTGGGATGACTGATAAGGAAATTTTCCAACAGCGTAACCGTATCGCCTCGCCGCTTCACCAGGTCGGTTTCCGACTTGGCGATCCGCTCCGCATAGCGGCGCTCCAGATCAGCCGTACGCGTGTCGTATTCGCGCCTGGCCACTGACCGCATCCGCTTATCGTGCTCTTCTGCGGCCTTGGCGAATGCCTCAAAGTCCGCTTCGACGTCCTTTAGTTCGGCTAACTCTTTGTTGTTCAGCGTTACCGGAGGTCGCGCGAGCGGGCGAGCGGTTCCCGAGCCTGGCCCACTCGGGGTCGCGTCGGTTACAGGATTTGCCGTGGCGCTCGGGGGCGCAGGTGTATTCGATGGTTGGGCATATGCCATCGACCATCCGATCGATAGCGCGAGCGAACTAACTCCCAGAACGACGCGTTTCACTTCTTGCCTCCGGTCTTGGACGCGCTCGATCCGCCTGGCTTTACCGCAGGCTTTTCGTCTGAGGGTGCATCGGGTTTTTGCGCCTCAACTGGCCGAATCCGCTCGTCGGCAGATGCCCCTGACGCCTTGTCGGGACTTGTAAGTCGGGAAGGACTTTCTACCGGCGCAGAATCTGCCGGCTTTGCGGGGATCGGCTTTTTGGGCTTCTCGTTGAGAACGCCCTTGAATTCGTCTTGGAGTTGTCGCAGCTCGCGATTGCGCGCAAGGTTTAGGCGCTTGAGATCGTCGTCCGTATCTTGTTTTTGCGACCACGCGACATCGACCTGGCCAACGTCTGCTCGGACCAACACGTCATAATACTTGACTCGTACGTCGTTGACCGATCCGGCGAGGGCAGCGGCGGCAACGGTGCGCCCCTCCGCCTCGTAGTCCGAAAGCTCGCGACGGTATGTGATCAGGTTCTGCCGCTCCTGCGCCAGTTGAGCCTTCACCTGATCGAGCCCTTTGGCCACCACTTGATCGATGGCCAGGTCGGAGCCTGCGAGGTTGTCCGCCAAGCGCGCTGCGCGATCTCCGAGACCCGCAAGCGAGGCTGACTCGGTGCGATTGCGACTGGTCCCAACCATCGCTGCAAGTGCACGGTGTTCTGCGTCTTGCGCAGCCTTGAGCTGCTTTCGCAGTTCGCGCGCCTGGGCAATTCCTTGGTCGGCAACGCCAGCCAGGTCTTTTCCCAACACGATCTCGCGCCGGATCGCCGCGAGTTCGTCCTCGATCGAAGCGGCATCTTTTGCCGCCGCCAACAGGGAGCTCTCGATCTGGGCCTTCATGGAATCGGCGAGCGGAGGACGCGCGTCTGGACTCGCAGCGTACTTGCGCAAAGCCACAGCGATTGCCTGCGCGCTATCGATCGCGGTCGAAATTTCGGTCGTCTCGGCGTCGATTCGGTTGTATTCACCGTGCGCTGCGCTGATGCGATCGGCATATGATTTTTCCGCGTTGCGGCCCCCAGCATGCCGAAGTTCGAGCTGCTTGCGGGCGGCCGTGAGCTGAGCGACCGAGCCGTTGCTATCTACGTTCCGCAGCGCGCGATCGGCCAGCAGGCTGCGGATTGCGATAACGTCGTCGCTAATGGCAGCGATGCGATGACGGCGTGCCGCCAGTTGAGGATATACAGTGGTTCGATCGCCGCTCGCGAGCACCCCCTCCAACCGAGCGACCACATCTTCCGCTTCTGAAATGTCGGACTTCACCGCTCCGAGATCGGTTTCGATACTGACGACTTGCTGCACGTCGGGCTGCTCCCGTAGCGCTTGAGCAGCTGCATCTGGGATCGGCGCCGTAGCGGCAAATACGTGCGGAGATCTGCCGGCAATTTGTTCGACAAACGCCGCCGCATCTAAATTGCCACTGGCTAGAGCAGACAGCGCTTGATACGAGGGCAAATACACGTTGTGGGTTTCCTGAAACGCTTGCGCGGCTTTTTCGTATTCCGTCGCTGGGTCCGATGAACCCGCCGGCAGAGGTTGCCCGTTGATCTGTGCAAGGCGAATCGACTGCGCTTTTCGAATTCGTAGATTTCCCTCGAGAATTCGCGTGGTCGAGGTCTTGCTTGAGGCGGCATCGGACTGGTTGAGAAGCTGCAGCGCCTGCAGCGCTTTGTCGTATTGCTTTCCCTTTACGTACACCCAGGCGACCTCATAGACGGCATCGGAAAACAGATCGCTATGCCGATCGGTCAGCAGGTACGCGTCGACCGACTTTATCGGTTGCTCGCGCTCGTAGTACACGCGGCCCAGTGCCAGTGCCCCTAGTTCGAGCACGCGCCGGTCGGCAATGGTTCGGGGTTTGCGAGTGATGAGGTCGGTGAAAACATCCGTGGCTTTGGCCAGGTCTTTTTTGGCAACGTGCGAAGCACCGGCGAAGTACAACGCTTGAAGCTCCCACTGCGAACCTTTAGGAACCTCGGCAAACGCGCTGAGGGCATCGTCGGTCCTGCCTTGCGAAAATGCGAACTTGCCCTTTACGTATGGCACCGCGGCGGAGCGGCCAGGAGCGGACTCCAACTTTCCGAGCGCCTCCGCGCCGCCGGATGCGTCGCGTTGAACAACGGCAATCTCTACCAGCCGGACAAGCGCCTTCTCGTAATACTTGCTGCTGGATGTGGCTGCGAGATCCGTAAAATATTGGTGCGCAGCCCCAATGTCGCCTTTCTGGAAGAGGGCCTCACCGAGGTAGTAGGTCGCGGTCTCCCTTGCCTCCGGCGATGCCCCGCTCGAACTGCTCTTGTCGGCGAGGTCAAAAAGCATCAGCGCGGCGCGATCGTAATCTCCCAGAGAAAAAGCGACTTGAGCCTCGGCTAAGCGGTTTGCGCTCTGTGCAGACGGACGGTTGACAGGAGCAATCGCATCCGCACCAAATCCGGAAACCTCTTGCTCGTAGCTCGACAGCCTACTGCCGATGTCATCCGCAGCTGCAGGCGTAGCCCCGAGCAGGAGCGCTACCGCGAGTTGGGTCCGCCTCATGGATCACTTTCCCGGGCTGGAAGAAGGAGCGGGCGTCGGCGGCGGAAGCGGAGTGGTTCCCGGGGTGACGGGAGCTCCACCCTCGACGGGCTTGTCTCCAACGGGTCGATCCGGCGCCTGCTCCACAGCCTTGCAATCAATGGCCGCGCGCTTTTCCATTGGGGTCGCAGGTCCCCCCTTTTCGTACCCTCTGCATTCAACGCGGGCGATCCGGCCTTCAGTAGCCGTAAATGATGTTTGCCCCTGGGCCGTAAATGTAAACTTCGACAGGTACTCAAACACCCCGTAGCCATGGCCGCGATATGTAGCGACGATGGCGAGCGTGTGATTGCCCGGAGAAATAGGACCGGTGAAAATGTCGAACGCCTTGGTTTTGTGCAGCGTTTCGGCGCTGTCGTCGGTTCGAACAAAAATCTGTGTACCGTCGAGCGTGTATGCGAGCTTGGTCAGCCGAAACGAGGCGCCCATGTCATTGCTATGGCTGATGAGCGATTGCGCTCCCACACCGCCGCCTAGCATCTGCTCCTTCAGCATCTGAACCCGGGCCTTGAGCTGCCAGGCCCGCTCCTTGAGCGCCTGCGCTCGCTGCTCAAGCCGCCGGGTGCGGACCGGCGTCGGCGTGTCTTCTGGGCTCGGAGCCGGTGCTGCCACGGTCCCACTTGCTTCGGTTCCTGCACCGACTGGCGCTGCCGGTCCAGGACTGCTAGCGGGGGTAGCGGGCGTTCCTGCCGCTGTAGGCGCAGGCGTCGGCGTTGGGGTCTGCTGATCACCCGCGCTAGCTACCGCAGCGGCCGCACCAAGTAGCGATAAGACAACGACGACATTCGTACGTACTCGCATGGAATCTCCAGCCGGCCCTCTTGCCGTGCCCTACAACTGCCTGCTGCGCCCGGTTCTCCTGACGCAATTCCTTGTGGAATGAAGCGGTTGTAACATCGGGCCACGAGTGCATCAAGTTCGGGACGAAGCCAGTTTCGCCGATACGGCTTCAAGCACCTGAGGAACTCCGATGTGCGTAGCTGCCGACATCGCGAGCAGATCGACTCCCTCGGCTGCAAACGCGCGCTGAATCGCCACGACCTCCTCCGGGGTCATGGCATCGATCTTATTTAAGACCACAATCTGCGGTTTGTCCGCCAGGGACGGCGCGTATCGAGTCAGCTCGCGATTGATGACGCGGTAGTCGCTGAGGGGCGAGCGATCGGGACCGGTGGTGAATGTGGCCTCGACGATGTGAACCAATGCGCGACAGCGCTCGACGTGGCGCAAGAATTGATGCCCCAATCCCGCTCCCTCCGCGGCACCCTCGATTAGGCCCGGGATGTCGGCTATGACAAATGTCCGATCTCCGCTCAAGCGCACGACACCCAAGTTCGGCACGAGAGTGGTGAACGGATAGGCCGCGATTTTCGGCCGCGACCGCGACACCACACTAATAAAGGTAGACTTGCCGACGCTCGGATAGCCGAGCAGGCCAACATCGGCAAGAAGCTTTAGCTCCAGCCGAACCGTGCGGTGTTCACCGGGGGTCCCGGGTTCGGCGTGCCGCGGCGCTTGGTTCCACGGGGTGGCGAAGTGAATGTTGCCTTTGCCACCGATTCCACCTTGGGCCAAAACGAATTGCATCTCGGCGGCATCCAAATCGGCGAGCAACGCCTCGTCTCGTTCCGCGCCTTCCGCCGATTCGGTGAGCATTCTCCGCTCGTAAACCACGGTTCCCACGGGCACGCGGATGACCAGATCTTCCCCGGCAGCGCCGTATTGGTCCTTGTTGCGACCGGGTTCGCCGGACTTCGCTTTGTAGTGGCGCTTGTATTTGAAATCGAGCAGCGAAGAAAGGCTGGGATCGGTCACCAGGATCACGCTACCTCCGTCGCCGCCGTCACCGCCCGACGGCCCACCATGCGGAACCCCGTCCTCGCGGCGAAATGCCGCCGAGCCATTGCCTCCGTCTCCGGCTTTGACCTCAATGATGGCTTCGTCGATGAACTGCACGGGAGACTAAAGTTAGAACCATCTCAAAACGAGCGAGGAGCCCGGCTCGCGAGGCGCCGCGAGAACCGGATCGGAGTTTACTCGAGTAAATGAGAACCGGAAGCGCAGCGGCAACAAAGCGAGCCGAGCCCGCAGCCGTTTTGGATGCGTTCTAAAACAAGATGCGCGTTTTAATGCTTGTCGGGAGCTCCGAGATCGCCTTTTTCACGGCCTGCGACACGTCCTGATCGAGGTCCATGATCAAGTAGCCAATGTCGGGGTCCGTCGCTAACACCTGAGCCCGGATGTTCGCCGCCATGTCCGACACAATCTTGTTGATATCGCGCAGCACGCCAGGGACATTGCGGTGAATATTGAGAATGCGATGAGCACCCCCCAAGGGGACTTCGTTCGGGGCGCCCGTACTCATCGGCAGCTCGATCATCGGAAAGTTCACGGCTCCGGTGGTTGCGCCGGTGTTCACAAACTTGGTCAGGGCGGCCGACACCTCTTTGCCGATTGCCTCCTGGGCTTCCTCCGTTGAACCGCCGATATGCGGCGTTAGAATCACGTTGGGTAGCCCGCGCAACTCGGATTCAAAGCCGTCGCTGTTGGTCTCGGGTTCTGCCGGGTACACATCGATAGCGGCGCCGCCGACGTGACCGCGCTTGATTGCGGCTGCAAGCGCATCGATCTGGACCACCGTGCCGCGGCTTGCGTTCAGCAAACACGCTCCGGGGTTCATGGCGGCGAGTTCTGCGGGTCCGATCATGTTTTTGGTCTGCGGGGTCTCCGGCACGTGAAGCGTCACGAAATCGGATTGCTCCAGCACCTCCTTCAAGGAGGCGCACGCGCGATTGTTGCCCATCGGAAGCTTTGCGGCCACGTCGTAGAACACCACGCGCATCCCGAACGACTCGGCCAACACTCCGACCTGCCGCCCAATGTGACCATAACCCACGATGCCAATGGTCCGACCGCGTACCTCGTGACTCCCAACTGCGACCTTGCGCCACTGACCGGCGTGAACTTCCCGAACCCGGTCGCCCAGGTGGCGCGACAGCATCACGATCTCAGCCAGGATGAGTTCGGCTACCGAACGGGTGTTTGAAAACGGCGCGTTGAATACGGGAATACCGCGCCGGTTGGCATGTTCGGTCGAAATCTGGTTGGTTCCAATGCAAAATGCCCCAATCGTGAGCAGCCGCCGAGCCTCCTCGACGATCCTCGGCGTAACTTGCGTTTTCGAGCGAATCCCGAGCACATGAATATCGCGCACGCGCGCTGCCAGCTCGTCTTCTGACAACGCGCCTTTGGTCGTTTCAACCTGGAAACCTTCTGCTGCGAACGCCTCTACCGCCGCAGCGTGAATGTTCTCGAGCAACAAAACCTTGATAGCGGACTTGGGAAACGACGTCTCCGACATGTAGGGGCGCACCTTAGGGCCCGGACCAAAACAAATCAATCGGTGATCCGGGCAGTCGTAGACTTTCGCTTGGGCCCAGTATCGAATGGAATTTCAGGCCGGATTCGCCGTGCGTTACGTCTCTTCGCCGTCGTCGGATAAGTAAGCGTGAATCACTTCGTCGAGGCTCTTTTCGGAAATCAAACCCTGGATCGCGCCGGCACCCGGAGCGGGTGTTGCAGATAACTTGCGGCCCGCAGGCGGCGACCCTCCGACGACAACTGCCGGTCGGGTCATTACCACGTTCGAGGCAGCACCGGGTGCACCGCCGGGAGAACCACCACCAGGCGAGCCGGCCTTCGTTTGAGTAGAAGGCGGAATGGACTTCTGAGGGGGGTGCTGTGGGGCTGCTGCGACAGGACTTTTCGCCGGGGAACCTTGGGAGTCCCGGACCGGGGGCACAGGATTTGTGAACGACTTCGCAAGGGGCGACCTGGCCGGCAGAGTGGCTGTGCGTGAGACTGAGAGACCAGGGCTCGCTGGGGGCGGCGCAACGGCGGGAGCGCCCCCGGAAGGCTTTGAGGCCGGCTCGACGCCGCGCACGGTGGGAGAGCTCAACTGTGCGCCGCTTTGCGATCGGGTTTCATGTAGCGCTACCGGAATGTTTCCACTTGGGCGCTTCGGCGAATATTGCCCCGCAATGTGAATCCGCTGCGCCGGCGCCTGCTCATCTGCCACCGGGGGCGGAGAGTAGATCTGTGCGGGGTCGGAGTCGTTGCGGGACCTTCCGGGGCCACCGGGACGCGAGGCAGAAGCTCCAAGGGTCGCCGCCGATTGCGGGGGCTTCGATGGCAGCGGAGCCGCGGGCGCAATTTGGGGCGGAGCGCTTGGCGCGGGGACCCGAACTTTGGTCAATTCAATCGCTGGCTCGCTACCCAGCCGGGACGCAATCGTTGGATCGTCGATCGTGTCGCGCGGCATGCGGCGGCGAACCTGCGTATCGTTGCCCTCCTCGACGACCTCAGGCACTGCCGCCGCCACTGCTGCTTTGGGCACGGTTGCCGCCGCAGGTACTTCGGGGACATCTGCAGCCCCTTCCGGCTCGGGTGCGGCTACCGCCGCGGGGCCCAACGCCGGATTGCGGGGCTCGAGTCCCGGGGTTCCACCGAGGTACTGATCGATCTTTTGGTCAAACGCGCCTTTGTTCAGATCCTTAAGCACGGCCTTGTGTTGGGCCTGCATCAGGGCCTTGATCGCCTCCGGGGAGGCACCCGCGTCGTAGACCAGTTTTCGGGTCGAAACGATTACGCCACCGTGGAACAGGTGGGTAAATAAATGCGGGCTCAGAACACCCGAGTCCTCTGTCTGGACATGGAAAACCAAGCCCCTGTATCGGACGTTGTGGTTATACCCAAGTATGGGCGAACGCTTAGCCACCGCCTTCGAGGGTACCACGACCGTCAGGGGCTTGTAATTCGCCGCGGAACCCGGTACTCACCCTTTCTGGGCTTCAATCGAGAAGCCGGTTCTGGAGGGCCCCGCATCGCGGGGTAAGCAAATCTCGTGGTTATCCAATCGGAGTCGAAATTCGTCGAGCTTGTTCGTTCGTGGTTAGTGTCGCTTCCCCATGATTTAAAGATCGCGTTCGATGCAATGGACGACGAGAACCTGCCGCGACCGGCGCGCGAGCTCGCGGCCGGCGTTGCCGTGTACATCGTGTCGCCCAAAGATTCGATGGCGGACCGCAACGACGCGGTGGTCAGCTTTGCGGAGGACGCCGTTCTACTGCGGCTGGTGTTCCAGCGGGCTCTCGGTAAGACCGAGGATGAGCAAGCGTTTCGCGATCGGTTCCCCGAGCTGTTCGACAACCTCGATGACAACCTCGCGCTGTGCCGCTCGGTGATGGGCGAGCTGATGATGTGGCTCGAATCAAAGATCGCAACGCTCGCCCTCAAGACGACTAGCTACAAGGGCAAGAAGCTTGCGACCTATCTGGACGACGACGAATCGCGCGAACAACTGTTCGACGACGGGCTCGTGTTCCGGACCGAATATCCCGTCGATGAGACCACCATCGGCGACAAGCTCAAAAGGGCTGCGACGGTCATCGACGCGATGAAACGCACCCGCGCCGATGAAGCGCGCGCCAAAGGCATCGCCGCGAGCTAAGTGCAGCGTTTGCGTTAGCGGGGCCGAAGCGTCTCGTCCGGCTGCCGACGCAACTCCCGGAGGCTGGGCAATCGGTCATGGTCGCGCAATTTTTGCGAGTTACATTCCTACCGGCGCCTCGACGGATCCCGACGACGATTCGACGAGACAGCTCCACAATATTCTTTATACGTGCCCATCCAGGCCCGGTCTAATTTCTCCCATGCGCCATCCGGCATGGGTTGCTCCTTCACCCAGGCGCATAATTGCTCGGGGGTCGGGAGGGGGGAGGCCGCGGGTCTATTGTGGAAAGGATATTTACAGTCGAGCCATGCCTCCTGAAGCGGGTCGATTCCATACCCCACCTCATTAATGACGTTCGAGGGCTTGCATTGCTTGGCAGCCTCTTGGGTAACAAATGGATTTGGATTTGGCGTCGCCATGAGAGCAGCAGCGTACCCCCCCCTTGAGCGAAATCAAGCAAGAAAACGTTCGACATAACGCCGATAGGTCTGTTGTGACTTCGATCGCATCGTCGATTCTTCACACCTGCCACAGCCCATAGAACGTTATCGAACGCGCTTCCGATCATTCCAACGCTTCCTGGATAAAGAACTGCGTCTTGGGTGGGATTTGCCGCTTCGGATAGTAGTGCTCGATCACGTCGAACAGTTGTTGTGGCCGCGACAGCTGCAGGTGGCGAATGTTGAGCATGCTGCCGAGGGTTCGACACGGCTGTCAGCTCGCCGACGCATCATGTCCAGGGTTCCATCGCTGCGCGCCGAAATGACCGCGCATTACGGTTGCGATGGCGCAGGGTTCAAGAGGTTGGACCATTGGTATCGCCGTTGCATTTTACGTGAACCATGCAATGGATTTTATTGGCTGGGTGCGCGGCGGCCACCGCGGGCTGCTTGACGTCCACACATACCGTTGAGCTCGAATGGGATCCTGCCGCATGTACAACGACAAATGTCGATGCATTTGCTCGCCACGAGCGGTACGACGAAGCGCCCGACCCCAAACACACGCTTTGCAGCGCGGGAAAACGGACGTTTGCCTGGTCCTCTCCGGTCTTCGACGACTCCGAAGTGAAGTCCGCTTGTCTGCAGCCGATTAGCTGGGACAATCTCCGTTGGAAATCCTGCCATTTTGAAGCGCTGTTCGCCTGCGAAGACGACGACTTTTACTCCCCCAGCGGTCCGGCTGCGTGCGTAGACATCGGGCCAGAGCTCGATGGCCGAACGCTGCACATCGATTTGCGGTCCAAAGGACGATAACGTCTTTTCGACCGGTCAACGGCGATCTTCAATATCATCGCCGCACAGGATCCACGGCTCTGGGGGCGTGTCGTGTCCCGGCTACAGGTCCACGAGCTCAAAACCCGTCGGAGACTCGCCGAGAAAGCGCTGAGCGAGTTCGTCGATGCGCGAAATATCGGTTGCGAAGCAGTCTAGGCGTCCGGCGCCCCGAAGCAAGTCCCCTTGGGGGGCGCCCCGAAGCAAGTCCCCTTCGGGGGCTCGTTCGCGGTGATTGGCTCCGCTCGATAGCGCGTTGCGGGCGGCGGCGGCCATCGCCGAGGCAGAATCGACAATCGCAAGGTCGCGACCGGCCAGCTCGGTGGCGACTCGTTCCAGCACATCGCGAAGCAACGGGTAATGCGTGCACCCGAGGACCAGCGTATCGATCTCCGGATCTTGGGCGAATAACTCGGTCAAGTAGCGCCTCGCCACTAACATCGCGATGTCGCCGTCGGTCCAGCCCTCCTCCGCCAAGGGTACGAGCAAAGGACATGCGAGCGATACCATCGAGGCATGGGGTGCCCTCTGCGCAATCGCGTTGGGGTAGGCCCGCGAGCGAATTGTCGCCAGGGTGCCGATGACTCCTAGGTGACCCGACCGGGTCGCTGCCAGTGCGCTTGTGACGCCGGGCTCCACTGCCCCAATGACGGAAACGCTGGACTGCGCGGTTAGCGCCGGGAGCGCGTTTGCAGACGCGGTGTTACAAGCGATTAGCACCAGCTTTACGCCGCGGTCGAGCAAAAACCTCTGACAGGCGAGCGCGTATCGCTCGACAGTGCGAGGGCTCCTGCTGCCATAGGGAACGCGAGCCGTGTCGCCAAGGTAAACGATATCCTCGCCTGGAAGCGCCGCGCGGAGCGCCCGAACGACTGTAAGGCCCCCTACACCCGAGTCGAACACCCCGATCGGTCGCCGGCTGGTCATCGTCGATTCTTGCCCCATGTAGGTTCCGGATTGTGACACGTTGTCACGCTCCGATGTGAGGCGTGGCGAGAATCTACGCGAAACTCCTACGCCGGACTACGCTTCGGCGAATTCTTACAGGGTCGGAGACGTCCCTCATAGGCCCACAGAAGATCCAAGAAGGTCGCTGGCTTGCGGTCGAGTTCGTCATAGAAGCGCGTGATGCCGGGCATCGACCGCTCCGCTTCTGGCAGATGATGTTTTGTGATTCGACCCTGCACTGCGTCGCGGCAGGAGCACAGTCCGTACCAATCAGTATGTGCTACAGGTGACTCATGTCAGCAGCTGGTCGCATCCGCGATCTTGTGGAGGCCGATCCGGTCGTACTTATTGAAATCGCCGGCGCAATTGCGTCGGAAGCCCGGGTTCCGCCAGACGATGTTACGGCCGTCGCCCAAGAGCATGCTCCCCGCCTGACCGAGGCGGACCGGAATCGATTGCGCCTAGCACTCGAGCAAGCGCTGATGGGACGAGACGTCGACGTAGCGCTCGAATGGATGCAGCAAGCGGGGATTGTGCGCGTCTTGTTTCCCGAACTCGAAGCGACGGTTGACCTCGTACAAGAAGAGGGCCGGCAACACAAAGACGTGTGGGCGCACACCAAGCAAGTAGTTAAACAGACCGTCCGACGCCCGCTGGTGCGCTGGGCAGCGCTACTCCACGACATCGGCAAAGTTCCAACGCGGACGTTCACCGAAGACGGCGTGCACTTCCACGGCCACGCGGAGGTGGGAGCGCGCATGTTCGACAAGATTCACGGTACGTTCGGATTTGCGCGCGACGAGCGGCAAACGATCCGCTTTCTCATCAGGCACCACCTCCGCACCAACCAATACAGTGCGAAGTGGACCGACAGCGCGGTTCGTCGGTTTCATCGCGAGATGGGACCCCATATGATCGACCTTCTCGATTTGTCGCGCGCCGATATCACGTCGAAGCGCCCCGGCCGACGAAAAATGCTGCTCGAGCAAATCTCAGCACTCGCGGAGCGGGTCGATGTGCTGGCTAAGGCCGACGCCAAACTTCCTCCGCTTCCGGCAGGCGTAGGCAATGCGATTATGGATGCTTTTCGTCTGCCGCCGAGCAGACTCATCGGCGACCTGAAGCGGCTGCTCGAGGGCGCGATCGAGCGCGGTGAACTCGAGCCGCGTCGCGAAGATGCGTACTATGTCGCCCACCTGGCGCGACATCGCCTGGTGCCAAACGTTGCCGAGGATCGGCTGGCAGCGCTAATCGCCGCCGGCGGAAGCGACCGGGACGGCGGGGGTGACGATCTTGAGGGGATCCACAAAGGCGTGGATCTCGACGACCCGTCGCCGGGGGTGCTCGCGTGCGATTGCGACGTTCCCGGGCATTCCCATAGTTCGTAAGGGCCGAGGCCGGACCCGACTCCGACTCCGAGGCCGTACCCGACTCCGACTCCGAGGCCGTACCCGACTCCGACTCCGAGGCCGTACCCGACTCCGAGGCCGTGGCCGTACCCGACTCCGAGGCCGTGGCCGTACCCGACTCGGAGGCCGTACCCGACTGCGAGGCCCGTACCCGACTCCGAGGCCGTACCCGACTGCGAGGCCCGTACCCGACTGCGAGGCCCGTACCCGACTGCGAGGCCGAGGCCGCACCCGATTGCGGGGAACCGAATCCATGGCCACTATCGCCGGTTGCGCTTGAAATGCCATAGCACCTGCCTTCACGCGCCGCGCTTTCGCGCCAGAACCGCGCCGCGCGCGCGGAGGGTTTGGAGAATGCGATTGGCTAGTGAGTAGCGCGCGTCACGGTTCCGGCGCGTGGGCGCGGCGGATCGTGAAAGGCAGGTTGCTATGGCATTTCAAGCGTACAACGTCACGATAGAGCTCATTCACGCATTGCGTCCGGTCTTGAAGCGCATCGAGGCCCGCGAGACCGACCTGGCGCGGCAACTGCGGCGGGCGGCGAGCAGCACGCTGCAAAACATCTGCGAGGCCAACAAGCGCGTGAATCGGGATCGGGCGAATCGGTTCCGCATCGCGGGCGGTGAGGCGGCCGAGGTCAAGGGCTCGCTAGAGGTGGCCGTTGCGTTCGAGTATGTCGAGCGATGCGAGGTCGTCGCCGCGCTCGAGCTCGCCGATCGAATCTGTGCCATGACCTTCCGGCTCTCGCGATAGCCACCGCCGGTTCGGGTTGTGTTGTCGGAGTCGGAGTCGGAATCGGAATCGGAGTCGGAGTCGGTTTCAGTGTTCCACATCCGTGTGCGGTACGTCACGGTGACAAAATGAGCCGAATCCCCCAGCGCTCGTAGCGCGCCGTCCGTTGCGGTGAGGCGAGGCGGCGACGAGCGCGGAACGCAGCGTACTTCCTGTACGCGAGTACCACAGCGACGAAGCCAACGACGCATCACCGCAACGGACGCTGCGCGATCCCCGGGAGCGAAAACGCCCGGGATGACTTCCCGGGCATTTTCACGATCTTACGACCGTAACCAAACTAGAATTAATTGGCCGCGAAGCGGGATTTATCAGTAACCGAATCGCGATTGCTCGATTGCTCGGGCACCACAATCCAAAAGCAAAGCCTGGGCCAGGAGGGCTTAGGTCACCCAATCACTTGTTTTCTCAAGGGTACCGTGTTACCGACGGCGTCGAATTTCGCTCCGGGCTACGTCCATGCCGCGACATCCATGTCGCACCGAACCGGAGCACTGCAACGAATTGCACAG
Organism: uncultured Kofleriaceae bacterium; assembly: GCA_964419605.1. Lineage (GTDB taxonomy): Bacteria > Myxococcota_A > Polyangia > Haliangiales > Haliangiaceae > JABFXX01. The sequence continues at coordinate 41,718 of CAYQQM010000034.1, forward strand.
CGGAAGTCCAATGCAAAACATGCTCGTGGTCAATGCCGAGGGACCCGAGACCCGCGTCGCGGTCGTCGAAGACGGTTCCCTCGCCGAGTTTTTCGTGGAGCGCAAGCGCGACCGCGGAATGGTCGGCAATATCTATCGGGGCAAAGTGTCCCGCGTCCTTCCTGGCATGCAGGCCGCCTTTGTCGATCTCGGCAAAGGGGTCGAGCGCGCGGCGTTCCTATACGTCGCTGACGTGCTCGGTTCAGGAGATGCACACAAGTTGTTTGAAGACAGCGAAACCGACGACCAGGGAGAAGAAGCTCTGGGCGCGTCCCCCAAGGGGACTTCCTTCGGGGCGCCCCCCAAGGGGACTTCCTTCGGGGCGCC